>CAKONV010000012.1 GCA_934098295.1 uncultured Bacilli bacterium
TCTTCTTAGCAATAAACGCACCGAAGATTACGCTTATGATTAAATTTTTTTAGGACATTTTGCAAAGTTATTGACAACGTTATGTGTTTTTTTCTAATAGCTATATATTAAGGGCAAATTGAGCAAATTGTAATATCAAATGCAACAAAATAAAATACCAGGTTTTTACCCTGGTATAAGACGTTTTTGTGTCAAAATAGTTTTCTTTATGCCTTTTAATAATTGTATCATAATATTTTGCAACAATATAGCCTTCATAAATATGTTAAATTATAATTTCTTTATTATCGTTAATATCATATGGAAAGCTTATATTATAGAATTCATTGCTAGATTTATAATAACATAAATAATTTAGCTTTTCTAATTCTTGTAAAATGTTTTTATCAGAAACAAAAATAATATTGTCACGTGAATTTGCTTGAAAGATGCATTTTCCCTTACTGAAAAAAGTAATATTGCTTAATTTTTCATCTTTCCAAGCGAATACATCTTTTACGCTGTGTAAATATTTTTTTACATTATCAGATATTTTAAAGCCTAAAATCAAATTTCTTGATTCTTGTGAATACATGTTTGCACCAAATTCAAAGCTTAAATATTTAAATATTACCTCTTTTTTTATATTAGAAAAAGAGTTCAAACACATAAGTATTTGCTTCTTATTATTTTCTTCATTTCTCATGATTCTTTTCTTATATTTAATATATTCTTTTTCTTCATTTTTAAAATTAGTTGAAGAATTCTTAACGTACTTATTAAAAAGATCAATGATTTCTTCTTCAGTAATTTTAAAATTCAAATTTTCGTATGCCTCCACTTCAAAAGCAACACAATCAGAAACACTAATTAATAAGTCTAATAATTCGAAATATTTTTTCATATTAAATTCTCCAATCAAAATAAATACCAAATATGAGCCTTATGATTTCTATTAACATGATAGTGCCAATAATAACCTTTTGTATTTTGCTTTCCTTTATTTATTTCATTAATTACTGATTTGGGTGTTCCACCAGCAGCAATTGCAACTGCATAAGCCTCGCCACTAGTAACTGTAAAAATATTCTTTCCTTGAATTACATATTTAACTGCTTCTTTATAAGTTAATGCTTTTCCTATATCAACATAGCCATTTTTTAAATTTGCACTCCAATATCTAGCTTTTGAGTTTTTAGTAACAATTGATTTGACTTTTGCATCAGCTTTTGAAATTGTATTTTGCCAAGAATTATATAATTTGACCGCTGCATAAGTAATAGCTCCTAAAGCAATAACACCAGCAATTATCCATCCCACAGGATTCCACCAATTTACTCCCCCAATGGTTCCTAACCAACTAATAAATGTTGAAAGCACAGAACTAGAGACCATTATAGCCGCTGCAGCATTTCCATTATAATCAACTTTATTAATTGGGTCATTTTCACAATAACTATAAAGATTATAACTTAATACGCTTCCACTTGCACCAAGATAATTAACATCATCCATTGTTATAAATCTCAATGTTTCAACATCATAATATCTACTATTTAAATAGTACCATCCTGTTTCATCATCTTGATAATAACTTCGATATCTAAATGGATTAATTTCACTTAAATTAATTCCTGAAGTATCTACTTTATTAATTATTCTTCCATATGCATTATAATAATATTTTACCACAATATTATTATTGCTGTCAACAATTCCTATAATATCTTTTTGAAGATTTTTTAAATATAAATATTTAACATTATTATATGTAAATCCAACAATTTCATTATTTGAATCATAGAAGTATTGTAAGGTTGCATTATTTTCACCACTTCTAATTTCTTTAATAATATTTGTTCCATCTAAAATATATTCGGTTGTTGTTGTACTATTATTTTTTGTTAGTACTTTGGAAGTTCTTATGCCACTTGCATTATAAGTATAATTAATTTCATAATTACTATTTAAAACAGTAGTTATATTCTTCATATCATAGGAAATTGTCCATCCAAGATATAAACTAGGTTCACCGTTTGCTGAATATTCTATATTATATTCCTCACCTGTTGTGTTTGATTCTACTTTAACTAGTTTATTTTTATTGCCATTTTGATTATAGAAAAAATTATAACTATATATTACTTGATTACTTCTAATGTCTAATGCATAATATCCAGAAATATTTCCTCTAGAATCATAGAAGTATTCACTTCCTATTTCTTTATCTTTAGCAAGTACATATTGTGTTATTAATTGATTATAAATATCATAAGCATTATCCTCTTGGTATACAAGGACATTATTTTCATATCCCATAATGTTTGTTATATTATTGTATTTATCATATGCGTAAACATACTTCATAAGTTGATTGTTTCCACTTGTATACTCAAATGATTTCACTCTTCCTGTATAATAAGTTGTACCATCAAGTATGGTTGTTTCATATGTGTAATTTTTATTTATCGCATTTGTTTGAATAAAATAACTAATTGTTTCTAGTTGTGTAAAAGAGTCGTTTGAATATGTATAATTAATGTTAAATATATTTGATAAGTTTTCATTATGCAATTTATCAATTGCTATTTCTTCGCCTTTCTCGTTAGTTACATAAATATTGTCATACTCGTATATACTGCTGCCATTAACATTTGTTTTCTTAATAAGTCTACTACTTTCATCATATTCATAAGTAATAGTATTTCCATTTGTTGCATTAACATTGATCAATCTATTTTGATAGTCATAGTTATAATAATATGTTACACCTTCTTTATAATCAGTATATGAAGCGATTTCTGAATAATCATTATATGTATATTCTAATACTTTTAAAAGTTCTCCATTTTTTGATTTTTCGCTAATTGATTTTACTCTTTTTTCTTCATCATATTCAAAATATATTGTTCCATAATTATAAATTGCACTTTCAATATCACCTGTATATATTTCACTTGAACTAGACTCATTTTGATAGTTATTTGTAACTAATAGTTCCCCACCAACTGAAATAGTCTTAATATCGTTATGACTATTATATGTAAAAGTATATGTTAAGCCTTCACTTGTTATACTTGTAATATTTCCTTGTGTATCATATGTGTAAGTAATAGTTCTTTTATCTGTTCCTTTGCCATTGATAAATTTAGTAATGTTACCATTTTTATCATACTCATATTCTTTAAATACACCATCAGAATCAATAATTTTTGTAACTAGTCCTGTTATATAATCATACGTCGAAGTAGTAATATTGCCAAATACATCTTTTTCTGTTTTTGGATATAATCCATCAGGTGTATATGTTGTAGATCCATAGTAGTATTTTATATCACTATCAGAAGTTTCAGATTCAATTTTTGTTATATTACCGTAACTATCAGTAATATAACTAGATGTAATGTTCTTATTAGTAATTGAACTTATATTACCTTTGACGTCATAATCAATACTTGTTGTATCAATATTTGAATTAGTTGCAGTTGGATCTGTAATATTTACAATGCTTACTAATCTACCTTCACCATTATATCCACATTTTATTGTTTGATTTGTTACTTCATCGTGTTTTTCTACTATGTTTCCATCATCATTATAGGTAATGTTTACCCCATATCCTTCTTTGTAAACTGCAATATTATCCATATATGCATAACTACTAGAAGAATTATTTGTAATTTCTATATCAATAGAATGATAGTCTTCAGTTGCGGTGATACGTGCCATCATATAGTTGGCATTTATATCAGAGTTTTCAAACGTAAAAACATTTGTTTCAAAGCCATTTTCTTTCAATAAAGTTAATCTTATAGTTACATTACCAGTATAATTTTCATATAATGCATAGCCACCAAACACAAACGTATCACCTTTTGAGCCTGGAGAATTTATAGTCTGCCTAATAGTACCATTTTTTGAAAGTTTTAATGACTTTTTACCACAATTTTCATCAAATTTATCATTATTTGATATAATGCTGTAATTAATTCCACTCCAAGAACCAATATCAGTATTTTCAAATGATGAATTTTCTAAATAATTATATCTAGTATCTATATAATTAGCATTTATTTGAATGTTATCAAAATATGAATAACCAGATGAAGCATTGACAAGTGTGATTCTAGCTTTTCCTGTATAATTTGCTTTAAACTTGTATTCAAACTTACAAAAATCTTTTGAATTCTTTATATTGCCACTTTTTTGTATTGTGCCGATTGTGCCATTTATTCCAGAAATATCAATGTATGCTCCAGTTCCATTATTATTAACATTTTTTATATATCCTGTTACTATATATTCAGTTCCATTTTTAACATCAATATATTGATAAACTTGGGCTATACCACTTGTAGATTTATAAATTTTTAATACTTTTGAACCATATAAATATGAATTTGTTTCAATACTTGCACTTGATCCACTAGTAACATTTTTTGTCCATCCATAAATACTACCGCTTGTTATAACTTCAAAACCATGATTTACAATTGGATTTATTACGTTTTTAAAACTATTGGATTGAACTTTTATAGCATGATTTTTATTGTAATTCGGTGAAGTTATAGTATCACCATTTTCATTAAAAAATATATCTTCATATTTATAAAACGTTGTATATCCATTACTATCTTCTATAGAATTGGTGTGATAGTAATTGTCAAATGTATATGTTGTCTTTTGTCCGGTTCCAGTAGTTACAATTGTTTTCTTTCCATTTTTACTATATGTAAAGTCTATATAATCTCCATTAGTAAAACTTGCACTATAAATTTTGGCTTTTAGTACTCTATTTTTATTATCATAAGTAAAATTATAACCATTTCCATTTTTATAAATGCGTTCTATATGACCTTTACTATTATAATTAAAATATGTATACTCTGCACTTGAACTGTTTTTATAATTACCTATTGCAATTAAAGCACCTTGCATATACTCAAATTCAACTCTACTTACTAAATTGATTTTTTGTTCACTATCCATTTTATATACTTCAATATATGCAAGATATGGTATTCCAACTTGTGAATCACTTGGATCATTAGCAATAGTATTATAAGTAAAATTTATTTTATTACCATATGAGTCCATAACTTGTTTCAAAACATTATTGTCATCGTATGAAAAAGTTATTTGCTTAGCATTGCTAATCCAAACGCCTTCTTCTCTTTCAGTCTCATCAATATATATTTTAATTAGTTTACCAATATTATTATATAATTTAATTCCGCCTTCACTTGCGATTTCATAGCCCATAACTTCATTGTTTTGGTTTAAACTTTTTGTTAATGTGTCACCACTACCATCAGTTGCTATATATTCTGTTTTTTCTTTATTTGTTGTGTTGAATATCACTTTACTACCACTTCCAAGTGTTAAAACAATATTTGAATAGTTAACTGTTAATTCTTCATTATAGCTTATATTAAATCCATTTCCATAAATACTTTCATTATATTTTCTGTTTGCATTGTATATGTGTGAAAGATTAAGCAAATTGTTATCTATGTAATCATTAAAAAGATAAGTTAAGTTACCGCTATTATGAGCTAAATATATACTAGATTCATTATTTAGAGGAAGTTCTTCATAAGTATAATAATCACTTAAACCAGCATCATCTAGATATCCCAAAGTAATTAATGGTTTATCTCCTCCTAAATCCCATCCTAAGGAATAGGTTACTTCTGTATTACTTTCTCCTTCAATATATAATTCGAATAGCATTTTTATATCATTAGTTGTAAATGATTCTATTTTTTCATTTAATACATCTATTATATTAAACTTATGTTTGAAAGGATTTGAATTGTGAAAAATAACTTCGTCAACTAAATAGTTGCCATATTTCATTTTTACTTTTGTATCATTCGTTGCATTTGTCGATAAAGTTGTTAAAGTAATATCCGCATACATTAGTTGGTTTTTAGTTATTATATTTTCAATTGATGGTGAGTATTGTCTTGGAATACAAATATCCAAATTTACAACTAAATCATCATTACTAGTTGATGCATCTCTATTAGCAATAGTAAAATTATTATCAAACATAATTTTACTAGTATTTTTCTCTTTATCAACTGAATAAACACGTGCAATTCCTTCCATCAATCCACCATCCATTAAATTAATTTCTGGATCAATTACCACTGGATATGCAGCATCAATTAAAAATGTACTACTTGGAATTACGGTTATTTTATATTTAGTATTATCAACAACTTCTATGTCGAAATTTATATCGTTTGATTTTTGATTATTTGCATCAAACATATAATATTCATTCATCATAAATATTTCTTCTAGGCCATCAAAGAAATGCATTTCATTTCCTATTCTTTCAAGCCTTAATGCCGTGTCTATAAAATATGAGTATGAATAATTTTCTACATAATTATTTAAAATTATATTCTCTTTGATTGAATTTTGTTTTAAAATATATTGTAGTTTTTCATTATTACTAATTTGATATGAAATTTCATCTTTCAAATTAGTCTTATTTCTTGAAATACTATTTTGAATTATACCATGAATATTACTATAATCATAATAAAATTTAATCTCTTTGTCTTTATACTTAAGTGATATTTTTTTATTATTGTCTAATACTTTAGGTAAACTAAATAAATAACTATTCGCTTTATTAACATAGGTATTACTTATTAATTCTAAAGTATTATCAATTTCTTTATAAACACCATTTTCTAAATAGTGAACACTTTCACCATATACATCAGTCTCCAGTAGTCCATTTTCTTTTAAATATGTCTTTGAATCTGGCGTTCTTAAATATTCTACTTCTTTTATTCTTTTTAATTTTGATAAATCTCTTGTTACATCCTCTGTTGTTTCGACATTATTTGCTTCTTGTGGTAACAATGTGGCGAAAGCAGCAAAGTTTATATTGCTAAAAAAAATTCCGATAACAAGAACTATAATTATTATTTTTGCAAATATTCCTAAATGTTTTGCATTAGTAGTGAAATAAATTTTTCTTTGTTTTTTCATGTATAAGCTCCTTTTTTTCTTTTTATTTTAAATGCGGCATAATAGTGTTATGCCAATTAGAAAATAAAGATAAATTTATAAAAGAACAAATATATTTTCATTAGTCCATCCCCCTTTTTTTAGTTTTATAATTAAAAATACCCCCCTTAATTATGGAGAGTATTTTTACAATTAGTCTATTATAAAAGTATCCCCATACAAGTTTAAGAATTTTTGTTTTCTATTTGTTATATTCATGATTTTACCATAATATATAATATAATGCAATCGTTTAACATTTTTTTGCATGAAACATCTATATTGGTAGATTAGAATATTATGGTTATTTTTCTAATATTAATAATTAAAACCCTACTTCTTGATTATTAGCATAGACATCAAGAAGTAGGGTTTATTAATTTAGTTTTTATTTTAATTCTTTTTTCATATCAGCAAAGCTTTGAGCAATTTTAAAGCCTGCGAATAGATAGATATAACGAGCAGGGTTATCTAATCCTGTGAAGAATGTCATATAAGTGGCACCCATTTCTTTTAAGTATTTGCATAAATAGCAGAATAGAGCTTTACCTAATCCAGATTTTCTTTCATTTGGATCTACACAGATTCCATCTAAGTGGCCTCTTCCTGTTGGTTCAACATACATAGCACCAGTCCAACCAACAACTTTACCATTGTGAGAAGCAACTAAGAATGGACGAGGTTGTTCTTTCTTTAGGTTATTTTTAATAGATGCAGCAAAACCTGGGTTTTGAATTACTTCACAAAATTCATCAATTCCATAATGCTTCTTAGGATCATATAATTCAACGTATAGTCCTCTTTCAGCATTCTTAGCCATATTGTCAACAACAGCTTGAGGTAATTCGTATTCAGCAAGTGGTAGGTGGAATCCTTCATGAATACTATTTACAAAGTAATGATGATGATATAAGAAAATATAGAATTCTGAATTAATTCTTGCACAAGGCATACCAGGATGCATATGATGATCAGTATGAGGTATGTACCAAGGCCAATTAATTTGTCCTAAGAAAACAAAACGAATGCTACTACGATTATGTTCTTTTACATATTTTTCAACGTTTTCAATTAAGCATGAACCAATTCCTTGGCGTCTATATTCTTTTTTAACAAAAATAGTATGTAAATAACCAGAAGCTTTTTCATTGCCTTCATCCATATCACGAACTAATCCGCTAGCAAAACCAACAACTTTATCGCCATCTAAAGCAACGAAAGTTCCTTCTTCTTTATAAAATGGATTACCAAATAGGTGAGCACAAAAAGCTTCATAAGTATACTCTAAGAAAAAATCTTCTTCATTGCGGAAATCGCAATACAATTCGTACACTTGATGCGAATACTTTTTTTCATAATTAATTACTTTTGTCATTTTTTTACTTCTCCTTTTTAATCTTTTCTACGCTCTGGTGCGTATTTTACATATTTTTTCTTATAATATTCAATTATCGTTTTTAAAACATCTTTTCCCACTTTGTCTTCTACTTCAAGTACAAACCCATCCACATATTTTAGATAATTAGAAATTCTTCTTAAATTATCATAGATAACTTGGCAATATGTAGGTTTTATCACTTGGCATAGTGAATCAACTTTTTTATCACAATAAACGGATAATTTAACAAACAAAGGTACCTTTTCAAGCTCTTCATCAGCAATGGCAATAGCAGTTTCTAAGTTTTTATTATCATCAAAAGAAATAGATTTGAACAAGTCATCATAATCAACTATTTTCTTTATAAATGATAGCTCAACATCATACAATTTTTCATCTGCCATAGCAACCTTTAATAATATGGCTTGGATATAGTGATCTAAACTAACAAATAATTCTGTATGGTCGACCTTATCACTTTCAAAAAAATTATACATTTTCTCTACAAAAAGAGACATCTTATTATATAGTCTATCTGCAACATCAAATAGTTCTGGTATTTGTTCCATCATTTTCTTTTACTTTCCTCTCATACTAAATATTATATCATAAATGAAATCTTTTTATAATGAAAATAATAAACTAATTTTGATATTGTTTTATTTTTTTAAAAAAAAGAAGAACCACCTAAAATAGTTCTTCTTTTATTTGTTAATTTAATGGTTCTACTTCATCGAATCTTAATTCTTGTGGGGTTTGACGACCGAAGAAATCAACTAGGATTGTTACAATTTGTTTTTCAGCATCAATGCTTTCAACCACTGCTTCTTGGCCTGCAAAAGTTCCTGAAATTACTTTTACAGTATCACCAACTTTGAAGCGAACATCAATTTCAATTTTTACACCACATTCTTTTAAGATTGGAATTATTTCATCATTAGGTAGGGGAACTGGTTTTGCACCACCACCACTAGAACCTAAGAAACCGGTAATCATTGGGGTATTACGAACAATAAACCAAGAATCATCGGTAACAATCATATCAATAAATAGATATCCAGGATAGATTTTTTCCGTAACAGTTTTTAATTCACCATTTTTTTTACGTTCTTCATGTGAGCGTTCTGGAATCAATACTTGGAATATATAGTCTTGCATATTCATTGAAATAATTCTTTGTTCAATATTTCTCTTAGCTGCATATTCCAAACCAGAATAAGTTTGCACAACATACCAAGCACGCATGTTTTCCATTTCAAAATCCATAGTTTGTTACCTTTATTTATTTAAATAGATTAAGTACCAATTCAATTAATGCATCATAGCCAACAAATAATAAAGCTAAAATTGCAGAAAAGACAATAACGATTAAAACATTACCAAAAAATTCTTTTCTACTTAACGAACTAACGTGTTTAATTTCAGCAATTGATGGACGGTAAAATGATGAAACTGCAAATATTAATGATAAAGCTCCTAAAACAACAAGAACCCATGCAAATACTTTCCAATATTCACCAATTAAAAATGCTGATGAAGCAATTGTTAAATAACCGCCTAGTAATAAAACACCTAGTTCGATTGCAAACAATGCAAGAACAACAAGAATTAAATTTTCATATTTCCATTCATGAGCAATAGCTTGAAGGACTCTATTTTTCTTTTCTTTTTCTGCCATACTAATTATCTCCTTTACTTAGTTTCTCTATGTATTGTATGAGCATTACAACGAGGACAAAATTTTTTGATTTCCATCCTTGTCGTAGTATTTAATTTATTTTTCTTTGTAGTATAATTGCGTGACAAACAATTTTCACATACTAAAATTATCTTTTCTCTCATAACTTGCCACCTATTCCTTATAAATTTTACCAAAAAATGTTTGAAATGTCAAACAATATAATTAATTATTATTAATTTTGAGTTTCCTACGCATCTTTTTAATAATTCTTTGTTTTCCATTAGAAATACATTTAGATGAAGTGTTTAATTCTTTCGCAATATCCATGATTTTTTTATTTTCTACAAATATTTTTTGATAAACTAAATTTTCAAATTCGGTAAAGTTAAATTCTAAACAGTCCAAATTAAAATAGTCATCTTCTTTTAAAATCATATTATCAGAAACATCATCAAAGGTATCTCGATACTCACACATCATCATTGTTTTATTTTCTCTTAAAAGATTTATAAATCTTCTTGTTAATATTAAATCAAAAAAATACGTAAAATACACTTTACTATTTTGATCATATATTTTTGCAGACTTTAATAATGTGATGCATCCCTCTTGATAGAAATCATCTCTTAAAACTTGGGGAATATTCATTTTATTAATTTTCGATTTAATTAAATAGCCATATTTCCACACTAAAGTTTCTAAAGCATCTTCATTACCAATGTCGATTAAATATAAAAGTTCATAATCATTGTATTTATAAAAATTGTACAAATCCCCTCTTTTTTCCATTTCTTACTCCCTATTCCTTAAAATTTCATAGAACAAAATACTTGCTGAAACACTAGCATTAAGTGAATTAACATGCCCTACCATAGGGATGTTAACCAAATAATCGCAATTTTCTTTTACAAGTTTGGATATTCCTCTTCCTTCAGAACCAATAATTACTGCAATTTTGCCAGTGTAATCTTGTTTTCTATAATCAACCGAACCATCAAGTTCTAAACCGATTATCCAATAACCATTTTCTTTTAATGTTTTTATAGTATTAACCAAATTAACAACTTGAATAACATCGACATATTCAATAGCACCTGTGGATACTTTTGCAACTGTTGATGATAATTGAACACTACGATTTTTAGGAATAATTATCCCATCAATGCCACTAGCATCAGCACTTCTTAAGATAGCACCTAAATTATGAGGATCTTCTAATCCATCTAAAATAGCCAAGCTAACATTTTTATCATCTTTATGCTTTTTTATAACTTCTTCTAAGGAAACGTAGCCATATTCTTCTACTTCCGCAACGATACCTTGATGATTGCCACTTGCTAGCATGTCTAGTTCTTTTATACTACTAATTTGAATTTTCGAAATCTTTTGTTTATATTTTTCAATTAAATCCAAATTGTTTTTAGTTAAATAAACCTTTTTTATTTTATCTTTATTACGAAGTGCTTCTAGCACCATATTTTTCCCATAAATAATCATATTTTATTCTCCACAATCATAATGGCTTTATTAATCAAATACGAAAGTCTTTGGTTATCACCTTTTAAGTATAAATAGCCAATTATGGCCTCAAATCCACTAGAAACACTATATTCATGACGATTAACATTTTTGCGGTGGTTGTGAGAAGCACCATTTTTTCCTCTTGAAAAAATGTTTATTTCTTCTTCATTAAGTTCACCCTTTAAGCCTTCGTATATCTTATTGTGAGCACTAGCACTGACGTATTCAATGCTTATTTTCCTAAGTTCTTTGCTTTTAGTTATATTTTTATCTAACAAATATTTCCTGATAACCAATTCATAATAAGCATCACCAATATAGGATAAGTTTGATCCGTTCAATAATTCATATTTCATTAAAGACGAATTCCTAATTCTGTTATTTTATTTCTTGCAGCATCAGCCTTTTGAAAATCTTTATTTTTTCTTGCCTCTTGCCACTCTTTAACAAGTTCTTTTTCTTCAATAGTTAATGGTTTTAAATCAACATTTATACCTAAAATATATAACATATCTTTAAAGGTTTTGAATTCATTTTGTAATAATGAAAGTTCAGAATTATTATTTCTTAAATCTTTATTCATTTCTTTCATTAGTGCATATAAATGAACTAAAGCATTAGATGTGTTAAAATCATAAGCCATTTCCTTTAAAAAGTCATCCATTATTGGCAAAACTGTACCACCATCTAAAGCATCTTTTAATTCAAGATTACGATAAAAACTAATATAAGTTTTTTCAATTTTTTCCCATTCGCCCTTCATTTGTTTCATAAGATCATCTTGATAATTGATAACTTGTCGGTAATGATTAGATAGAATAGCTAGGCGAAAGGCTTGTGGAGGATATTGTTCTAAAATATCTTTTAGCCAAATAACATTTCCTACGGATTTACTCATCTTTTCACCATGAAGGTCAAGACGTGCATTGTGCATCCAATATGAAGCTAAATAATCATTATATAAACAATATTCTTGAGCTATTTCATTTTCATGATGAGGAAAGCGTAAATCAGTACCACCACCATGAATATCAATTTTACCATTAAATATTTTATGAATCATGACAACACATTCTGTATGCCATCCTGGACGTCCAGCTCCAAAAGGACTATCCCATTTTTTGCCGTCATCTTTGGTTTTTTTCCATAATGTAAAGTCGCGAGGATCTTCTTTCAAATCATTAACATCAATTCTAGCACCGACTTCTAATTCATCTAATTTTTGATTACTTAAAACACCATATTTAGGGTCACTTTTAACTCTAAAATAAACATCATCGCCAGCTACATAGGCATTATTTTTATCTACTAATCTTTTTATAAAATCTAAGATTTCTGGTATGTTTTCAGTAACTTTAGGACGTATAACATCCATTTCACAGCCCAATTTACTACAACTATCTAAAAATGCAGCGATATATTTTTTAGCAATTTCTTCTTCTGCTAAGTTTTCAGCCTTGGCTGCTTTGATGATTTTATCATCTATATCTGTAAAATTAGAAGCATAAACAACTTTATAGCCAACGTATTTTAAAAATCTTTTAACTGTATCAAAAAAAATTACTGGTCGTGCATTACCAATATGAATATAATTATAAACAGTTGGTCCACATACATACATTGATACTTCATTTTCCTTGAGAGTTTTAAAATCTTCTAAAGAGTTTGTTAATGAATTATATACTTTAATTTTGTTTTTATCAAACATTTTTATACCTCACTTTTTTAAAAATAAAACCACAAACAAATCGTTTGTGGTCTTAAATTTAATTCGACTAACGTTTTGAGAATTGTGGTGAACGACGAGCTTTTTTAAGACCGTATTTCTTACGTTCAACACTACGTGAATCACGTGTTAAGAAACCAGCTTTCTTTAATTGACCACGGAAATCAGGATTTACTAAAAGTAATGCACGAGCAATACCTAAACGAATTGCACCTGCTTGACCTGACATACCACCACCGCATACGTTAACAAAAACGTCATATTGACTACCTGTATTAGTAAGTGTTAAAGGTTGAAGAACGTCAAGACGAGTTGCTGCTGAAGTAATATATTCAGCAAAGTTTCTATCATTAACTACAAATTTTCCGTTTCCTGGAACTAAACGTACTCTAGCTACAGAGCTTTTACGACGTCCAGTTGCTTGATATTGTGTAACTGCCATATGTCCATTGCCTCCTACTTAACATCTACTTGAAACATTCCTGGGAATGCTTCTAATAAAGATTCAGGTTTTTGTGCTACTTGTTCATAATCAGGTCCAGCATATACATATAAACGATTATACATATCAGCACCTAATTTACCTTTTGGTAGCATACCTTTTACTGCAAATTCAATTACTTTAGTTGGATATTTGTCTAAAGTTTCACCAGCTGTACGGCATTTTAAACCGCCAGCATATTGACTAGCACGATAATATTTTTTATCTGATAATTTTTTGCCTGTTAAAGCAACTTTTTCAGCATTAATAACAATAACATAATCACCACCATCAATATTAGGTGTATATGTTGGTTTATGTTTTCCTTTTAATACTGTTGCAACCGCAGTTGATAAGCGGCCTAATACTTGACTAGAAGCATCAACGATATACCATTTACGATCAGCTCTAGCTTTTTCTGTAGTGTTCATATAAGTAGAACGCATTTTAATTCCTCCATATTAAATAAGATTTTACCTCTATTTGAAGGGCATTTGTGGGTTTAAAGTCTCTATCGACTAATGTATCATATGTATTATACTCTTTTTTATATTAAAAGTCAAAGAAATAACTTTTTTTTATAAATATTGTATCTAACAAAAATGAGGATGATAAAAATAATCATCCTCTAGTATTTTATAATATCGGTTTTTGATTGTAATTACTTTTTTCTATTTTTGATTTAATAACTGTTATAAAGGCATTCTTATCAATTTCTTTGATGATGCCAATATATTTGTTAATTTCAAAATTAGATGCATATACTACAATAGTATAGTGTTCTTCATCTGTAAAGCCACCAACACATTTATAAATTGTTAATCCATGTTGGAAATGCTTTAAAAGAACGGATTTAATTTCTTCAACGTGGTCGGTAACAATTTCAATACGATTGTTTTTATATATTTTATAAAATGAATTTATCGTTGATGAATAAACAAAAAGACGAACAAGGGTATACAAAACATTTTCAACACTAATTAAAGCTGATGCGGTAATAATTGTTGCGTCAATTGTGTCTTGAACCTTTACGAAAGAAATGTGTTTTTTTACATGCAAGTAATTAGAAATAATATCTACACCACCGGTAGAACCTCCCAAACGAAGGCACATAGCAGCACTCAGGCCCGTTGTAAGTCCTGCGAAAATAGCTAGCAATAGTTTCGTGCCAGGAGCCATATTAGCCTTAAAAGCTTCTTGGGCAGCAATGGTTGTCGGATTTTTCAAAATTGTAAAACTTCCATTTCTAATCATATCAATTAAGCCATCACCCATACCGGAACCATTTTCTCCTAAGATAAATACAAAAGGACTGACAGTATAGGTACTTAAAATGTTCATAACAATTGTTTGAACAAGAATGGAAATAATGGTTAATATTGTAAATCTTTTACTTACGCCACGCCAACCAATAAAAAGCAAAGGAACATTTACTAATAGAATTACAGTACCAAGGTTATTATTAGCAAAATTTTTAACGGCTTCACCTGTCGTAAATTTTTCAATAAGGCTAACTATTAATTGTGATAATCCTGTTGCCCCACCTGAGAAAAAACCGCCAAGTTGTAAAAGCCAAACAACACAAAAAGAATATAGAATCGAACCAACAATTTCCTCCACGTAGGCTTTAATTCTTTTTTGATTCTCATCTTTTTTTTCTTCTTCTGGAGTTAAATTAGTATAATGATTTTTTTCTTTTTTGTCAAACATATTCATTTTCCTAGCGAACTATACTACCGCTTTTAGCATTTTTTGCTTCTAAAAGTTCTAACTCTTCACCTGATGTTGCACATAAAATCATACCATTTGATTCAACGCCTCTAATTTTAGCAGGTGCAAGGTTAGTTACTACAATTACTTTTTTACCAACTAGTTTTTCTGGATCATAGTATTTGGCAATACCCGAAACAATTTGTCTAACTTCATCACCAATTTTAACTTGAGAAACTAATAATTTATCAGCATTTTTTATATGTTTAGATTCTATTATTTCTCCAACTTTCAATTCTACTTTAGAAAAATCATCAATAGATATTGTCTCTTTTGTTATTTCTTTTTTTGAAGAAGGTTGAACTTTTTTATTTTCAAAATATTTTAGTTCTGCTTCCATATCTAATCTTTTAAACAAAACTTCACTCTTTTGAACTTTTTTTCCATCATACTTTCTTCCAAATTCTATTTTTTCAAGACTAGCCTTTTCATTTAACCCTAAAGAGCTTAATATTTTTGGGGAAGTTTCAACAAGATAAGGAGCCGTTAGAGATGCACAAATTCGTAATGCTTCTGCTAAATGATACATAACGCTAGCTAGTTCACCTTTTTTGGTTTCATCTTTAGCAAGCGTCCAAGGAGCAGTCTCATCGATGTATTTATTAGCTTTATCAATTAAAGCCCAAGTAGCTTCAATGGCCGTTTGTAAATGGAATTTACTAAATTCATTAATAGTTGTTTCAATAGAATTTTTAATAACTTCTTCAAATGCCTCATCATAGTTTGTTTTTGCAGTTGGATTAGGAATAATGCCATTAAAATATTTGTCAATCATAGCAACCGTTCTTGAAACCAAGTTTCCTAAATCGTTAGCTAAATCATTATTGTATCTTTCAATAAAACGATCATAACTAAATAAGCCATCATTACCTAAAGGCATTTCCTTAGCCAAATAATAACGTACCGAGTCACTTCCATAACGTGTATATAAATCTTCAGGATAAACAGCATTGCCTCTAGATTTACTCATTTTGCCATCTCTATTTAAGATCCAACCATGAACAACTAATTTAAAATTAATTGGTTCACCAATGGCCATTAACATGATAGGCCAATAAATAGCGTGGAATCTTAAAATATCTTTACCAATTACATGATAAATATTTTTGTTTTCTAACCAATATTTTTTATAATTGCTGTCATCACTAGAACCATATCCTAATGCTGTAATATAGTTAGCTAAAGCATCAATCCATACATATACAACATGTTTAGGGTTAGAAGAAACAGGAATTCCCCATTTGAAACTAGTTCTACTTACACACAAATCTTCCAATCCCGATTCAATAAAAGAAATAACTTCATTTCTTCTTGTTTCAGGTACAATGAAATCCGGATTATTTTTTATAAAATCTAATAATCTAACCGAATATTTTTTTAAATTTAAGAAATAGCTTTCTTCAGAAACTAATTTGGTTGGTTTACCACAATCTGGGCAAGTATCGTTTTCACCTAATTGTGTTTTTGTGAAAAAAGTTTCACAAGAAACACAGTAATTTCCTGTATATGAGCCCAAATAAATATCATTATTAGCTAGCATACGTTCAAAAATAGCTTGAACTGCTTTGACGTGATTTTTATCCGTAGTTCTAATAAAGTAATCATTTGATATATTTAAATTTTTCCAAATTTCTTTTGTTTTGTTAGCTACTTCATCAACAAAAGTTTGAGGATCTTTACCAGCTTTTTTAGCAGCTTCTTCAATCTTTTGACCATGTTCATCCATGCCGGTTAAAAAGAATGTATCATATCCTCTTAAACGATTAAATCTTGCGAAAACATCACAAGCGACCGTAGAATAACTATTTCCTAATTGAGGAGTACCACTTGCATAATAAATTGGGGTTGTTACATAACATTTTCTACACATTTTTTTCTACCTCTATTGTATTTTAATTTTTCATCTGATTTATTATACCACCAATACTTCTTTTTTTAAAGCAAAGTGATTAATTACTCAATCATTTTATTTTCTTTTTCTTTTTGTTTTTTTCTCATTAAAACAATCTTAACGATAACTAAAACAATTGATATTCCTAAAATTACATAAACATAAACCATTTTCTTTATTTGAATGTTGCCTCTTATCACATTTCCAATAAAATTAGCATCACTAACAATAAAATTGCATTCAACTTTTGTTATATTACCATTCTCATCAGTGGCAATAAGAACAAATTGATGTTTGCCATTACTAACATTTTTTGAATAATATCGCTCTTGATCTAAATAAGTTTCAACCTTTACTTCTCCTAAAAAATTATCTTTAACTTCCCAAGTAATCATATCTAAGCTTTCATAAATTTCGTTGTTTTGAATGTTTAACTCCACTATAGGTGGGGTAGTATCTACACAAAAAATTTGTACTTCTTTGGTATTCATATTACCTGTATAGTCTTTAACAGCATAAATTATTTTACCATTTTTTCCCGATTTTATCTGTTTAATAAATTCTTCTTCACTTTCTTCTTGTTCGATATAATACTTACAATCTATGCTACAAGTTCTCGAATCGTTATCTGTTACTTTTATCAGCTTTTTTAAATTTTCTACATTTACTAAAACATCATTAATATAAACTTTATCATCAACTTCAATTGTCGGTGGAGTTGTATCTTTAAGTTTAACCATTGTTAAAAATGGTTCACTTTCGTTATTAAACCTATCAATTCCCCTTACTTCAATATTCACAAAATTATTGATGTTTAAATAATCTTTTATATCATTTATGGGTTCATATTCTTCACTAAAAAAAGATAGAATTAGGGCTGGATTAGTATCTAAATTATCAAACACTTGAAAATACGTAGTAAAATCAACTTTTAACAAATCAACATCATCAATGATAATTTGTTCAATTCCGGTAACAACCGGTTTGGTCGTATCAATAAGTAAATACTTTTGAAAAAATTCTTCGGTTTTATTTTGAGAAGAATCAATAGCTACATAACCGACTATTAAAACATAATCTTTTTTAAATTTTTCGATTGCTTCCTTTAAGCTTATTCTTTTATCATTTTCATCATAATAATAAATTATCGGTGTTATGTTATGATCATAATTATCACTTATTTCAATACTTGAAGAAAAATCAATATTGTCTAAATCCGTATCATAAACAGTATATTCATTTAAGCCAATAATTGTTGGTGAAATACTATCAACAACATTCACAACAATACTATAGCTAATATAATCTCCCGTAATAACATCAAAGACGCCAATTTGAAGAATTTGAGTGCTAACAATACTGGTATCAATAGTTTTATCAATAAAAGTTACATATTCTTCTTTTTGTCTATTTTCAACCGTAAAAACCTCTTCTAAGGATGGTAGAGTTGTAAAAACATCAATTTTTAGGTTATCATTTATCCAACTTCCTTTAATTTTTTCTTGTTTATTTATTCTATACTCAATAAGATTATGACTTGTATCAAATAAATAAATTTGAAGGTTTTGATAATCAAATAACGTTGTAATGTTATCAATTTTTTTATTGGCTATAAAAGTTATTTTACATAAATTGTTTTTATAGCTCGAATAATATCCTGTGCTTATATCATCTTTAATCATTTCCACATATAATGTTTTTTCATTATATAATTTGTTCATAACAAAAGAATTAAAAATAGAATGACTATCTAAATAAAAATAGTTACCTTCAATTTGTTTAGGTGTTAATAATTCTTTATTATAATCATACCTTACGATTGCTTCTACTAAACCAGCAAATTTAGGTAAATCAATGGCGATTTCTACGGAATCACCTTTTTCAACTTGTTTTTTGTCATAAACAATATAAGCATCTATTTCTTCCATAGCCCTAATAGGCCGATTGGAAATAATCACACAAAAAGTAAAAAACACAATAACCAACCAATATTTTTTCATTTTCTTTTTTCCCCTTTTTTAATATTTTAAAATATTAAAAAGTAAAAAAAGAAAGAAAAAAGGTAATTCTGATTATTTATTTTTTAAATAAAAATTAAAATACGGATTTTTTTAAAGAATCCGTATTTTAATATTAATGTTATATAACTTATCTAACATCTGAATTTAATTTTATTGCATATTTTCTAAAGACATTTTTCTTCATTTGGAAAAGTTTATCAAATGGTGTCGTTACAATTTCATTGTTTACAACGCCAATGCATTCACCATTAATGCCATCTAGTAAAGAAGTTACAGCAGCATCTCCTAAACGAGTTGCAAGAATACGATCGAATGGAGTAGGAATACCACCACGTTGGATATGACCAAGAATAGTAGCTCTAGAATCAAATCCTGTTTCATTGTTAATACGTTTTGCTAAGGCAGCAACATCCGTAATATGTTCAGTAATAACTAATAATAAACGTTTACGGCCTTCTTCTTTGGCGTGTTCAACGAACTTAACGATTTCATCATCACTCATACGATCATCAGATGTAACAATTAAATCAGCACCAGCAGCAACTCCGGCAGCGTAAGCAATATCGCCACAATAACGTCCCATAACTTCAATTACTGAGCAACGATGATGGGAGTTACAAGTATCACGTAATTTATCAATGGCATCAACAGCTGTATTGACAGCAGTGTGGAAACCAATTGTGTAATCTGTTGCTGGAATATCATTATCAATAGTTCCTGGTAAACCTACGCAATTTATGCCTAATTTGCATAGTTTTAAAGCACCATGATATGTTCCATCTCCTCCTATTACTACTAATGCATCAATTCCCAATTTCTTTAAATTGGAAGCACCTTGTTCTGCAACTTCATCTTTAGCGAACTCTGGTAAACGAGCTGTTCCTAAAATTGTGCCTCCACGATTTAAAATATTAGTTACACTACCACGATCCATTTTAAAAATGTCATTATTTACAAGGCCTTGATATCCATTGTTAATTCCATAAACCTCTAAATTATGACTAAGAGCTGAACGAACAACCGCTCTAATCGCAGCATTCATTCCTGGAGCATCGCCACCAGATGATAGTACAGCTACTTTATTAATTTTTGCCATATAATAACCTCCGTCTTATAAAAAGTTAAGTTTTAAATCTCTATTATTATACTACTTTTTATCATTTTTAGTCAAATTTTTTACAACTACTTTAATTTTTTTAAATTCCATATATTTTTAGCATATTCTTCAATGCTACGATCAGCCGCAAATCTTCCTGCTTCCGATATATTTATAACTGACATTTGTTGAAATTTCTTTTGGTCACGATATATTTGGTCCATTTTATGATATACTTCGATATAGTTTTCAAAATCGGCCAAACACATATATTGGTCAGCAATTCCTGAGGATGTAAGTAAATAATCTACAATATTTTGGAAACTCTTACCGGCAAAACCAACTTTTAATCGATCAACAACTTTTCTTAAATCTTTATTATTATTATAGTAATAAGTTGAATTGTATCCATTCTTGAATAGTTCATCGCTTTCTTTAGCACTCATACCAAAGATGAATATATTATCAGAGCCGACAGAATCACAAATTTCAACGTTAGCTCCATCCATGGTACCAAAAGTAACAGCACCATTGATCATGAATTTCATATTACTAGTTCCACTAGCTTCAAATCCAGCTAAACTGATTTGTTCACTGATTTCGCTTGCTGGTATTAACATTTCGGCAGTAGTAACACAATAGTCTTCAATAAAGGCGACGTTTAATTTCTTTTTAATTTCTGGGTGCATGCTAATATCTTTAGAAATATAATTAATTAATTCAATTACTTCTTTAGCATGATAATATCCTGGAGCAGCCTTAGCACCAAAAATATATGTTTGTGGCGTAACATCGGCTGAAGGATCTTCTATTAAAATATTATACAAATAAATAATCTTTAATACATTTAATAATTGTCTTTTATAAGCATGAAGTCTTTTAACTTGAACATCAAAACGGGTTGATGGATCAATAACGATTCCTTGTTTTTTGTACAACCAATTGGCAAAATCGCATTTATTTTGATATTTGATTTTTACAAGTTCTTCTAATACTTTTTCATCATCCACATATGCTCTAAATTTTTTTAATTCGTCTGCATGCATATACCATTCATGACCAATTTTTTCATCAAGTAACTTAGCCAGGCGTCTATTTGATTGATTAAGCCAACGTCTATGGGCAATACCATTAGTTACATTTGTAAATTTATTTTTATCTAATAAATAGAATTCTTTAAAAATACTTCTTTTGATAATATCGCTATGAAGAGCAGAAACGCCATTTACAGAATGACTTCCAAGCACGCATAAATTAGCCATTCGAATGTGATTATCGCCAATTAATGATAATTTATTAATTCGATCCCAATCACCAGGATATAATGCCCACATTTGTTCCATAAATCGACGATTTATTTCTAAAATTATTTGGTATATTCTAGGAATTGTACGATGAACTAAATCTTCATTCCATGTTTCTAAAGCTTCAGCCATAACCGTGTGATTGGTATAAGCCACAGTTTTAGTTACAATTGACCAAGCCTCATCCCAACCAAGTCCTAAATCATCCATTAAAATACGCATAAGTTCGGGAATTGCTAGAGCTGGATGAGTATCATTAATATGAATAGCAGCTTTTAAAGGTAACGTTCTAATATCGCCATATCTTTTAATATGATCATTTACAATGTTTTGAATGGAAGCAGAAACTAAAAAGTATTGTTGTTTCAATCTTAACGTTTTTCCAGCCGTATGATCATCAGATGGGTATAAAACTTTTGTAATAACTTCAGCTTGACTATTCTTTTCCATGGCTTTTTCATAATCACCTTGGCTAAAAGAAGTCATATCAAAAGTGTTAATACTTCTTGAACGCCATAGTCTTAATGTTGATACAATTTGCGAATCAGCCCCTGAAATTAATAAATCGTAAGGCATTGCCTCAACTACAGTATCATCATGATAGTCGGTAACCAAATGACCGTTTTCTTCTCTTTGACTTACCCAACCACCAAAACGTACCTTTAAGACACGGTCACTACGAGGTGTAAGCCAAACCTCACCACCTGGTAACCATACATCTGGCATTTCGGTTTGCCATCCATCAATGATTTTTTGTTTAAAAAGACCATATTCATAGCGTAAAGAAAAGCCCATAGCTGGATATTCTAGACTAGCTAGGCTATCCATAAAACAAGCAGCAAGTCTGCCTAAACCACCATTACCAAGACCAGCATCAGGTTCCATTTCATATAAGCTAGTTAAATCAACTTTCATTTCTTTTAAAGCTTTAGTGTATTCATCTACTAGCCCTAAATTATATAAATTGGTTTTTAAACTACGACCTAATAAAAATTCCATGCACAAATAATAGACTCTTTTACTTTTTTGTTCCTTTAATTTTTTATTAAACTCTCGCTTTTTTTCTAGAAGCAAATCGACAACGGTCATACTTACAGCTTTATATAACTGATCTTGTGAAGCATCAGTTGGTACGACACCAAAGTAACGTGTAAGTTTATCTTCTATATTTTTCTTGATTATACTTTTAGTACTGTCTATCAAAGGTTACCTCCCTACAAATCAAATCATATATAAAATTTTCATTTATATATGATTCAATCTATTATTTATTTTTTTAATTTAATACTTTTTTATACATTTCAATATATGATTTTGCCGATTGTGACCAACTAAAATCAACACTCATAACTTTTTGAACTTTTTTATTAAAATCATCAGATTTATAATCATTGATAGCTCTTTGAACCATTTCTACTAAACTATTAGCATCATAACCGGAGAAAGTATAGCCATTACCATTTTTTAAAGAAAAATCAATAATACTATCTTTCAATCCACCAGTTTGTCTAACTAGAGGAATACTACCATAACGAGACGCAATCATTTGACTTAAGCCACAAGGTTCACTTGTTGATGGCATTAAAAATAAATCACTTGAGGCATATATTTTACGAGCTAAATCTTGATTAAAAGCTAAAATAACCTTGAAACGATTATTATATTTAGATTCCATATCTTTTAAAAAGCCCTCATAATAAGAGTCACCTGTTCCTAAAACAACAAGTTGCAAATCCATTTCCATTAGTTTTTCAAATGAAGCTTTTAAAATATCTAAACCTTTGTGCCATACAAGTCTTGATATCATCGCAATTAAAGGAACATTTTCTACAACCGGTAAGCCAAGCATTTTTTGAAGTTCCATCTTATTTACTTTTTTATCAGAAAAATCTTTTTTATCATAATTTTTAAATAAAGCTTTATCACTCTTAGGATTATAGAAAAGGGTATCAATGCCATTTAAAATTCCACATAATTTGCCTTCATCAGCGATTCTAGTAACTTCACTTTCTAGACCATGAGCAAATTCTTTAGTTTTAATTTCTTCAGCATAAGTTGGGCTAACTGTTGTTACAACATTTGAGCATTCCATAGCACCTTTCATGATATTAATATTTCCATCATATTCTAATAAATAAGCATCATTATTACTAATGCCAAATACATCTTCTAAAATATCATGATCATTGCGGTAAATGCCTTGATATTCAATATTATGAATGGTAAAAATTCGTTTTACATTTTTAAATAATTCATAATTATAATACAATGTTCTTAAATATACAGAAACTAAACCTGTTTGCCAGTCATGACAATGAATGATATCAGGAATTTCATTTAAATAAATCATTACTTCAATAGCTGCCTTACTGAAGAAAGCAAAACGTTCAGCATCGTCAAAATAACCATAGAAGCGTTCTCTTTTAAAATAATATTCATTATCAATAAAATAATATTTTACGCCAGCGTCTTCATATTTAAAAATTCCACAGTATTGTTTTCGCCAAGAAAGATTAACAATTGTTTGCCCAACATATACTAACTTATTGGCAAAATCTTTAGAAATGGTACTGTAAAGAGGTAGATAAACATCTACTTCCCAAGTGTTTTTTTCAGCTTTAACAATTTTTTTAGGTAAGCTACCTACAACTTCTCCTAAACCACCAGAAGTGAAGAATGGTTGACACTCTGATGCCACATAAGCGATTTTTTTCTTTTCATTCATTTTTTAGTTCCTCCATTTTTTATTTTTTTATATTTTTATACTTTTTAAACAGTAGCATATTTACCAAGATAATATGGTACCTTTTCACAGCCACTAAGAACATTACGGTCTCTAATTGATACATTCTTGTCCGTAATTACATGATCTAATTTACAACTGGAACCAACAATTGTATCTTGCATCAAAATGCAATTAGATATTACAGTGCCTTTTTCCACCTTTACGCCTCTAAATAAAATACTATTTATAACGGTACCTTCGATTTCACAAGCATCAGCAATAAAACTATTACTAACTTGAGCATCTTTACCATATCTAGTTGGAGCCGAATCTCTAACCTTTGTATAAATTCTACAATCAGGATTGCCAAATAATTCTTGACGAATATTTTTATTAAGTAATAACATATTACCGTGATAATAATTTTCCATTGAATTCATATGTAAATAGATTCCTTGGTAATTATAACCATATATTTTTAAAGTTTTAATATTAGCATAGATTACATCTCTTTGAAAACTTGTAGCCCCGGTTGTTACCGCATCGGTTAAAAGAGTTTGAAGGAGTCTTCTTTTAATTACCCATACATTTAAAGAAACATTAGCTAAAGAATCTATTTTTGCCTTTAAAGTAGCGCTTGTAACTCTTGAAGTTTCATCTAAATTTATTGTCATATGTGATTTTAAATCTTCAGTAACTTTCTTTTGTTGATAAACAATCGTAATATCCGCACCGCTAGATAAGTGGGCTTCTAAAACATCATTGTAATTTATAACATTAACACTATCACAATCTGTTAGTACAACATCATCTTCTTTTGATTTGCTGACGTAGCCAATAACGCTTTTTAAAGCTTCAAAACGATTTTCATATAGGAAATCGCTACGATAACTACTGTATGGTGGAAAAATAATTAATCCGCCATTTTTTCTAGATAAATCCCAATCTCTACCTGAGCCTACATGGTCCATTAAAGATTGATAATTTTTTTGAGTTAATACGCCAACATTGCTCATTCCTGCATTTACAAAATTGGATAAGGTGAAATCTATCAAACGGTATCTACCACCGAAAGGAATGGATGCTGATGTTCTTTTTCTTGTCAATTCATCGATAGTTTCATTATGGATATTAGAAAAAATAATACCTAATGCTGACATTTTATTTTACCTCACTTTCATCTTCTAAATTCTCGCCTTGAGGAACAATTGTTTCACTTATTACATCATAATTACGACCAATTACCGTAATATCAACATTATTCGCTTTTGGAGCACCTATTAAAGACCTAGCTCCAATATGAACATTCTCATCAATAATGCTGTAATCAACAACAGCTCCATCTTCAATAATAGTATTAGCAAATATTACACTATCGCGAACAATAGCATCTTTACCAACAACAACATTAGAGCCAATTATACTATTAATTACCGTACCATAAATTTTAGCACCACTAGTGATTAGCGATTCTTCTACTTTTGCCCCACTAGCTATATATTGTGGTTCAATACCCATATTTCTTGAATATATTTTCCAATAAGAATCATAAATATCAAAAGCAGGATTTTCACCTAATAAATCTTGATTGGCTTCCCATAGACTCTTAATTGTTCCAACATCTTTCCAATAACCTTTGAATGGATATGCCATCATTTTTTCGTGTTTATTAAGCATATTAGGGATAATGTTTTTACCAAAATCATTGTTTGAATTTTTATCTTTAGCATCTTCTTTTAAATATTTAAAAAGTTTTTCTCTTTTAAAGATATAAATTCCCATGGAAGCTTTATTACTTTTAGGATGAGCAGGTTTTTCCTCAAACTCTACTATTCTGTTATTTTCATCAGTATTCATAATACCAAATCTACTTGCTTCTTCAATTGGCACTTCTAATACTGCGATTGTGCAATCAGCATCATTTTTAATGTGATCTTCTAACATCTTTTGATAATCCATCTTATAAATATGATCTCCTGAAAGAATTAAAACATGATCAGGATTATAATTTTCAATGAAATTAATATTTTGATAAATTGCATTAGCTGTTCCTTTATACCATTCCATCGAGTTTTTAGCTTGATATGGTGGTAAAACATGAACACCTCCAAAAGTTCTATCTAAATCCCATGGTTGTCCATTACCGATATATTCGTTTAATATTAGCGGTTGGTATTGAGTCAAAACTCCAACCGTATCAATTTTTGAATTTACACAGTTTGATAATGTAAAGTCAATGATTCGATATTTGGCACCAAAGGATACCGCTGGTTTTGCAACCTTTGTTGTTAAAGCCTTTAATCTACTTCCTTGTCCACCAGCTAATAACATTGCAATGCACTTTTTATGATTATACATTTCTCTATTCTTCCTTTCTCAAAATAATTCCGGCATTACTTGGTAAATCAATTATTAATTTACCATTTTTTACTGAGTAATTATAGTCTTTCATTTTTCTCTTGCCACTATATTCTAAATCATCACTACAAATAATAATTTTATATACACCATTTTCAACTTCTAAATTATATTTTTCATGGTCAACATATGCAAAATTAAGAATAGTTAATAATTTATTTTTTCTATCACGTCTATAGTAAGCAAAAACACTATTTGTTTGATCATTTACAACAACCCATTTAAAACCATTCCATTCTAAAGTATCATTATATAAGCAGGAGTACTTTTTATATATATGATTTAAATCGGCAATATATTTCTTTAAAGATTGATGTTGTTCATACTGCAAACAACTCCAATCCAATTCTCTTTCTTCATTCCATTCCCTAAATTGTCCAAATTCCATTCCCATAAAAGATAATTTTTTACCGGGATGGGTAATAACATAAGTCATATAAGTTTTTACACCAGCAAATTTTTGTTCATAACTTCCTGGCATTTTTTCAATTAAAGATTTTTTTAAATGAACAACTTCATCATGGGATAAAGCTAAAATATAATGTTCGCTAAAAATATAAGTCAACTGAAAAGTAATTAAGTTTAAGTTGCTTCCTCTATAAAGTGGATCAGTGCTTATATATTTTAGAGTATCATTCATCCACCCCATATTCCATTTATAATCATATCCCAATCCACCTAAAGATGTAGGAGTAGTAATATTAGGGTACGTTGTTGATTCTTCGGCGATTAAAAGCAAGGAAGAATCATATTCTTTTAAACTACTGTTTACTTTTTTAATAAAAGCAATTGCCTCTAGATTTAAATTGTTACCTTGATTATTTAATTGCCATTCACCATCTTTTCTACCAAAATCTAAATATAACATGGAAGAAACAGCATCGGTTCGTAATCCATCAAAATGGTATTTTCGACACCAAAAGTGAGCATTTGATACTAAAAAACTTTGAACTTCCGTTCTACCATAATCAAAGCATCTTGTTCCCCATTCTTTATGTTCTTTTTTATAAATTGAAGATGGTTCATATAAAGGTTCTCCATCAAAATCAATTAAACCAAAAGCATCTTTTCCAAAATGACTAGGAACCCAATCTAAGATAACCCCTATATCATTTTGATGACAATAGTCTACAAAATACATAAGTTCATCTGGTGTACCATATCTTGAAGTAGGGGCATAATAACCGGTAACTTGGTAGCCCCAACTAGGATCAAAAGGATGTTCAGCTATTGGTAGCAATTCAATATGAGTATATCCCATTTTTTTTACATACTCGCAAACTTCCTTAGCTAACTTTTTGTATGAAAAAAAGTTACCATCTGCATAGCGACGCCAAGATCCTAAATGAAGTTCGTAAATATTTAGAGGTGAATGATAATTTTGCCTCTTTTTTCTTTTTTCCATCCATTTTTCATCATTAAAAACATACTTATCAAGATTAAATATCTTAGAAGCATAAGCAGGACGTAATTCGCTATGAAAAGCATAGGGATCACTTTTGAAAAACAAACGGCCATCACGACTCTTTATCGCATACTGATAGCAACTAAATTCTTTTAAATTATTAATTGATGTTTGATATAACCCTTCATTATTAATTTTTTGCATAGGGTTAGCTTTTGGATCCCAATTATTGAAATCGCCAACCACACTAACTTCTAAAGCATTAGGTGCCCAAACGCAAAATGAAGTAACATCAGGCGTATAATGAGCTCCTAACAAGTCATAGGCTTGATTAGATGTACCTTGGTGGAAATAATAAATACCTAATTTATCCATTTCGTTCCTCCACTAATAAAGTGCTTAAAAACATGGAATTTTTTTCCATCTCTTTCTATTTTTTATTATACCATATTATAAATTTTATTGCAAAGATTAAACTAAAAAAGTAACATTTGTTAAAAAATTATTTACTTTGTTTTTTAATTTTTTCCTATTACAAAATTTATTTCAAATATTTTTTATGAACATTTTTCTTAAATATTGATTTTTATCCAGCAATATGATATAATTTAATTGTTAAAAAAATTACTAATATATTAATAGATACGGAGGATTTAACTTATGAAAAAGAACAATCTTAGTTTAGTAATAACAGCTCTAATAATTTTAATTTTTGTAGCTATTATGGGAGAAAAATTTGCTGGCCTAGGTTTTAATATTTTGCCAATTGTCTTTGTTCTTTTTATCGTAATCCTAATTACATATTTTACTCAAAAGCCTAAAAAAAAGAAAGAAGACAATTCAAACGGAGCCTTTACTTCTACTGAAGTTAATGAAGATGGTACTCCCATTGTTAAAAAAACTTCTACTTTTTATCGAGGTGGTGAATTTATGAATAAAGCGCCTAAAGGTGCAAAAATATTTGGGATTGTATTTGGGGTTATTTGGACATTAATGGCATTATCTTTTTTTGGAGCCTTTTTTTCTAATATTGGCTTTATAGGAATGGGATCTTTCGGTTATGTTCCTATTTTTATGTGTATACTTTTTGTCTTTGTAGGTGTTTCTATCATTATAGGCAGCATTAAAAGTTTAAAAAATAAAAATGATAATCTTGATGAAGCTTTTACCAATATTACTAAAAAAGAAAAAGCAGAAATTAAAAGATGTCCATATTGTGGTAGATATTTAGAAAAAAATCAATTCATTTGTCCTTCTTGTGGAGCTTCTGTTAATAAAGATGATAAGGACAAAGATAAATAAAAAATGATTTCGTCTTGAGTAAAGACGGAATCATTTTATTTTTTTAAGTTAAATTATTCTACTTCAATAGTTTCTTCATGGTATGTTTTGGTAGTTGATAGGGTCTTATAACCTTTTAATAATACTAAACCAGTACAAACACATAAAGCTGCAAATAATAATCTACCAATACATGAGAAAATGCCCAAACCACCTGTTAGCAATGAATAATCAACATCAGAAACTAATTTAAACATTTTTTCAACAACACCAGTCATGATTAACACATCCATAACTACACAAATACCAGCTGTTACAAACAAATAAATACTCAAGAATTTTAAATCATTCCAACAATGAGTTCCTTTGTTTTGATATTTAACCATACCATCAACATAGCACATAACAGCTTTATAGTAAACACAAACGCCTACCATGAATACTAAATAGAAAATAGTTAATCCAAAATACTTCCAGAATGTAGCTGTTTTTGCCTTTTTAGCCGCAACAAGTAGTTCTTTTTGGGTAGTTCCTTTTAATGCGCTAATAGCTTGATTAGCATTAGTGCCAGCATTAATCCAAGCAAGAATAATCATTATTAAAAGTACAACTAGTATTACAAATAAAAATACATATTTAACAGCATGAGCTGTTTGAAATAAGGTTGTACCCTTAGTACTAAATTTTTCTTCATTAGTCTTCAAATTAGCACTTCTAAAAATCCACATAGCAGCACATATGCATCCTTGACAAGCAAGGCTTATAATGCCCATGACATAGCCTCTATCTAATATTGCAAGTACAGCATTAACTACAATAAAAGCTGTATAGGCAATTAATAAATAGAATAATTTAGGTGATTTTAATAAACCATTAAAAGTACTATATTCTTCAACGGTGATTGTCTTCGTTGTCTTTTCTACTTCATTTGTTAATCTCATTGCTATAATCTCCTTATAAAATTCTTTATTAACGTTTTCATATCGTATATTATTATAACAAATAATTACTTTAATTGCAAATAATAAGACTAAATAGTAACAAGATTTTTTAATGACTATTTAATCTCTAATTTAAAAACCTCTTAATTTTTTCAAGCAATTATACTTATTAAACTTAAGAGGTTCATTCTAAAATTTTGTTTGTATTTTTATTTTATAAACATGGCATCGCCAAAACTAAAGAAACGATACTTTTCTTCTACAGCTGTTTTATAAGCATTAAGAATATTTTCTCTTCCAGCCAGACTTGATACAAGCATTACCAGAGTTGATTTTGGTAAGTGAAAGTTAGTAATCAAAGCATCAACTGCTTTCCATTTATATCCTGGATAAATAAAAATATCCGTATCCTCTAAGCATTCTTTGAAAGTTCCATATTTTGTGTAAATACTTTCCAATGTTCTTGTACTTGTCGTTCCTACCGCCACAATTCTTTTACCATTCGCACGGGCAAGATTTAGTCTTTCCGCTACTTCTTTGCTCATATGATATTTTTCTGTATGCATTTTATGATTTTCAATCGTTTCTTCCGATACAGGTCTAAAAGTTCCTAAACCAACGTTTAGAGTAACATATTCAATTTCAACATTTTTTTCTTTTATTTTTGCAAGTAGTTCTTTTGTAAAATGAAGACCAGCTGTAGGAGCAGCGGCACTTCCATAATCTTTCGCATAAACCGTTTGGTATCTACTTCCATCCTTTAACTGTTCATGAATATAAGGAGGTAGAGGCATTGTTCCAATTTCTTCTAATATTTCTAGGAAAATACCTTCGTATATCATTTTAAAATAGTGTATTCCTTCATCTTCTTTTTTTATGCATTCCGCTTTTAATTTACCATTATTAAAAGATATTATAGTACCTTCCTTTACTCTTCTACTTGGTTTTACTAAAGCTTGCCAAATATTAGGTTCTACTTCTTTTAGTAATAATAGTTCAATGTTAGCATCGGTATCTATTTTTTTACCATAAATTCTTGATGGTAAAACTTTAGTATCATTTAATACCAAAACATCATTTGGTGTAAGCATATCTAGAATGTCACTAAAATGATGATGCGAAATAGCACCTGTATTTTTATCTAAAACCATTAGTCTAGAAGAACTGCGATCCTCTAAAGGTGTCTGAGCAATAAGTTCTTCGGGTAAATAGTAATCAAAATCTTCAATTTTCAAAATAATCCACCTCTTTTAATTCCTAAATGTTCATAGGCTTTATCCGTAGCTACTCTTCCACGGTGTGTTCTTATAATAAATCCTTCTTGTAAAAGGTAAGGTTCATTCACATCTTCGATTGTTACTGCCTCTTCAGAAATAGTAGCAGCTAAAGCTTCTAAACCAACTGGGCCGCCTTTAAAACGATTTATTAAGCCATCTAAGTATTTACGGTCCGTAATGTCTAATCCTGCTTTATCAATATTTAATTTTTCTAACGCATAATCTGTAACTTTTTTGGTTATTGTTTCTAGTTTTTCATATTGAGCAAAGTCTCTAATTCTTCTAAATAAACGATTGGCAATTCTTGGTGTGCCTCTACTTCTTTTAGCAAGTTCCAATGTTGCATCACTATCTATATTATAATTTAATATTTTCGAAGTTCTTTTTATGATAGTGGATAATTCATCTTTATTATAATAGTGTAAAGAATGAATTATTCCAAATCGGTCACGCATTGGCGCTGTTAAGTCACCAAATCTAGTTGTAGCACCAACTAAAGTAAATGGTGGTAAATTCATTCTTAAAGTTGAAGCACCTGTATCTTTACCAATTACAATATCAATTACATAATCTTCCATTGCGGAATATAACATTTCTTCCATAACTTTTGGTAATCTATGAATTTCGTCAATAAATAAGATATCTCCAGGTTCAAGTTCTGCTAGAATTGAAGCCAAATCGCCAGGTCTAGATAAAGCTGGTCCCGTTGTTACTTTAATTCCGTGTCCCATTTCATTAGCGATAACATGAGCTAAAGTTGTTTTTCCAAGTCCGGGAGGGCCGAATAATAAAACATGATCTAAAGGTTCTTCACGCATTTTAGCAGTTGTGATATATACTCTTAACATTTCTTTTATTTCTTCTTGACCAACATATTCATTTAATAGTTGTGGTCGCAAAGTCACTTCTATTTCGTCACCATCGATCATTTTTTGGTCTACTACTTTTTCCATACTAATTATCCTTTCCTTGCATTTTTGATATTGTTGTGATATAATTAATTTATTAAAATTGGAGGTATCTTTCTTATGTATAGTTATCTTAAAGGAGAAATAACTGAAATTAATGCTAGCCACATAACAATCGAAGTTTATGGGGTAGGATATCTTGTTAAAGTTGCTAATCCTTATTCATTTGTTTTAAACGAAAATATTACTCTTTTTATTCATCAAGCTGTTCGTGAAGATGCCATTGAACTATATGGTTTTCACAATCATAATGAAAAAGAGATGTTCGAAAAACTAATTAGTGTTAAAGGATTAGGTCCTAAAGGAGCTCTTGCGATTCTCGCTTCTTGTACCAGTAGTGATATTAAAGAAGCAGTGGAAGCAAGTAACGCTAAATTTTTCGTTAAATTTCCCGGAATTGGAAATAAGCTTAGTCAGCAAATCATCCTTGATTTAAAGGGCAAAATTGACTTTGATAGTACTGATAATAATCCTAACGATGAAAGAATTGAACAAATTAGTTTAGCTTTAAAATCTTTAGGATATAACAATACGGAAATCAAAAATGTCACTAAAAAACTTAAATTAGAAAAAGATACAACAATTAGTGATGCTATCAAAATAGCATTAAAATTATTAAAAATGTAATAAACAGGAGGAACCGTTAAATACGGAAGCCTCCTTTATTTTTTCCTTTACCTTTTTTTACCTTAGGAGCCTTTATTGGCATACCTCCCCTATTAGCTGTCTTTGCAAGTTCTTCCTCACTCATGCCAGCAAAAGAACGCATTTGTTTGCGCATTTCTTCAAATCGTTTTGTAAGAGCATTAATCTCTTGATATGGTCTACCACTACCATCAGCTATTCTTTTCTTACGAGAAAAACTAGTTGCAACTAAATCCGGATTTTTTCTTTCTTCTTTAGTCATTGAGCCAATTGCAGCTTCAATATAAGCAAATTGATTATCATCAATATCAATATTTTTAATTTTTGAGCCTAAACCAGGTATCAATCCTAATAAGCCTTTTAAAGAGCCCATTTTTTTAATCATTTTGATTTGATCTAAGAAATCATTATAAGTGAAGATACCTTTTTGCATCTTCTCAGCCATTTTCATAGCATCAGTTTCATCAATATTAGCAGTTGCTTTTTCAATAAGACTAATTACATCGCCCATTCCTAAAATTCTTTTAGCCATTCTTTCAGGATGGAAAACTTCAAGTTGGTCCATTTTTTCACCAACACCAACAAATTTAATAGGAATATTAGTCATATAACGAATGGATAAAGCAGCTCCACCTCTCGTATCAGAATCTAATTTTGTAAGTAAACATCCTGTTACATTTAATTTTTCATGGAATGTCATAGCTACGTTAACGGCATCTTGACCAGTCATAGCATCGATAGTAAGTAATATTTCATCAGGTGAGGCGATTTCTTTAATGTCTACTAATTCTTGCATCAAAGGTTCATCTATTTGTAAACGACCAGCCGTATCAATAATCATTAAATTAAAATTATTTTCTTTAGCATATTCTAAAGCCTTTTTGACGATGACTTGAGGCTTTGTCATGATGCCCATTTGGAAAACTTCAACATCTAATTGTCTACCAAGTTGCATAAGTTGATTAACAGCAGCTGGTCGATAAATATCACAAGCCACTAATAATGGTTTTAAATGATTGTTCTTTCTTAAATAAGATGCAAGTTTAGCAGCATGGGTTGTTTTACCAGAACCTTGTAAACCGCACATTAATATGATGCTCAATCCCGATTTTTTTAGATTTATAGGAACCGCAGCATCTCCCATCAATTTTACAAGTTCTTCATAAACAATTTTCACTACTTGATCACCAGGTGTTAAAGACTTCATTACTCTTTCGCCCAATGATGCTTCTTTTACATCAGCAATAAATTGTTTAACAATTTTATAGTTTACATCAGCTTCTAATAAAGCTACGCGGATTTCGCGCATGGCAAGATCTATATCATTTTCATTTAATTTTCCTCGTCCTGTTAAACGACGAAGGCTCATTTGAATTCGTTCAGATAATGTTTCTAAAGGCATTCTTATTCCCTTTCTTCTAGTTGATTGATAATTTCTAATCCAATTTCATCAACATGATTTTTTAATTTATTTAACTTTTCATTAATAAACTGATCTTTTTGATACAGTCTTAATTTTTTTTCATATTCATCAAGTTGGGAAGTTACTTTTTTTAAAGCATCCCAAACTGCATTTTTGCTAATACTATTAGCTACCGCAATTTCTGATAAGCTATAATCTTCATCATAATAACTAATAAAAAAATCTTTTTGTTTTTCGGTAAGTAATGATTGATAGTAAGAAAATAGTACCGTATAATGCGTTTTTTTATCAAGTTCTTTTTGATCTATCATTTCTTCTTATTCATCCTCATTAAATAAGCTATTAATATAATCTTCTAAATCAAAATATTCCAAATCATCAAGTTTTTCACCCAAACCAACCATTTTTATTGGTAAGTTATATTTGTCTCTAATAGCTAGAACAATTCCACCTTTGCTGGTACCATCTAGTTTTGTTAAAACAACACCAGTAACATTGGTAACTTCCATAAATGCTTCGGCTTGGCTTAAACCATTTTGTCCAGTTGTTGCATCGATTACTAGGAGTGTTTCATGAGGAGCGCCAACAACTTCTCTTTCAATGACTCTATTCATTTTAGCAAGTTCGGCCATTAAGCCAGCTTTATTTTGTAATCTTCCAGCTGTATCACATAATAAAACATCATAATGTTCATCTTTAGCTTTTTTTAAAGCATCATATATAACGCTTGAAGGATCAGTTGCTCCTTTTTTTATAACAATATCAACTTTTACTCTTTTTGCCCATTCTTCTAATTGATCAACCGCACCAGCTCTAAAAGTATCTCCAGCAGCAAGTAAAACTTTTTTACCTTCATTTTTTAACTTATTAGCGATTTTTGCAATTGTTGTTGTTTTACCAACACCATTAACACCAACAAAAAGGAAAACACTTAAACCATTTTTTTGAATATTTAAGTTGTTATTGACTATTTCTCCTTTTAAATATAAATCAAACATTTTGTCAACAATTATAGGTTGAAGTTCTTCAGTGGTTTTACATTCCTTAACTCTCGGATCCGCCTTTAAAGAATCAATAAATGATAAAGTTGTTTCTACGCCAACATCAGCCATTATAAAAATATCTGTTAAATCATCAAACAAATCTTCAGTGATTTGACTATAACCGGACAAAACCGCTTTTAATCTACTAATCAAGCCACTTCTTGTTTTTTTCATCCCTAAATTATATTTTTTTGTTTGTTCTGTTTGTTTCTTTTTTCTGCCAAATAAAAATCCCATTTTTACCTCTCTATTTTTATTATATTATTCATTATCATAATTATTAATCTACTAGTATATATTATACATTATATATGCATTTTTTTCAAGGAAAAATATTTTTTTCGTTCAACTACTTATTTTGTTGTTTTTGTCTTTAATTTTGGGTAAAAATAAAAGTTAGGCGGTAAACCGCCTAACAGGAAGGGTTTATGTGTTTTACACATAATTATAGGGGATATGTTTTTGTAACCAAACCAAAATCTGTTGACTTTGGAAAAACAATCGGTTACAGTAATAGTATATCACAAATTAAAAAGTCATGCAAGAGAAACACTCATTTTTTTTGTAAATTATTGTAAATTTTTTAAAAATATTTCTTGTTCTACTTTTTTAGCGGTTAAAAGCTGATAAAATGTTGTCGAAATAATCAATTAGAAGGTAATAATGCCTTTTTTAAAGCTACATTTGTTTTGCATTTTTCATTACCACATCTAACTGTATCACCAACTGTAATCATTGGTCCACCGCAAACTGGACATTTTTCACCATTAGGAATTCCTGAATAAGTTGTACGGCATTTAGGATAACGATCGCAAGCATAAAAGATAGTTCCTTTGCTTCTTCCTCTACCACTTGTTCTTTCTACTATTTCTCCTTCACCACAAACTGGGCATTTAACGCCAGTGTGAACAACTTCTTTTTTAGGAGCTTTCTTTATATATTTGCAATGTGGATAAGATGAACAAGCTGTAAATTCGCCAAAAGGTCCTCTTCTTATTACTAATGGACATCCACACTCTGGACAAAATTCATCAGTTTTCTTAGGATAAATTTTTACCATATTATCTCTAGCTATTTCAATCAATGGTGCAAATTGATCATAGAATTTTCTTAATTCTTCGTACCAAACTACTTTTCCTTCCGCAATCAAGTCAAGATTAGTTTCCATTTCAGCAGTATATTTTACATTGATAATGGAACTAAAATATAAATCTAATTGTTCAGAAGTTAAAATTCCTTGCGGTGTAGGTACAAAAGATTTTTTATCCATGGTTACATAAGCTCTTGCTCTTAAGGTTTCCATTGTAAGTGCATAAGTAGATGGACGACCAATTCCAAGTTCTTCCATTTTTCTTATTAAACGAGCTTCTGTATATCGATAAGGTGGTAAGGTAAATTTTTGTTCTTTAATTACATCTTCTTTAAATAGTTCATCATTTGGAACAAGTTGTGGTAATTTTTCAAATTCTTCATCATTATTAACATCAATGCTTGTTTCTTCATAAACCTTTAAAAAGCCATCATAAATCGTTACTTCACCATTTACATTAAATAAATAGCCATTATTAACAATATCAACTTTCGTATCTTCCAAAATGGCATCACTCATTAATGAGGCAACGGCACGATTATAAATTAGGGAATAAATTTTATATTCTTCTAGTGATAAATATTTTTTTACGCTTTCAGGAGTTTTCGAAACATGCGTTGGTCTAATTGCCTCATGGGCATCTTGAACATTCTTAGTTTTATTACCAGTTTTCTTTACGCCTTTATAATAATCTTTTCCATATTTATCAATAATAAAGTTTTTGGCATCTTCAACAAATTCATCACTTAAACGAATTGAATCGGTACGCATATAAGTTATTAAACCCATACGTTCATCGCCAAGTTCAATACCTTCATATAGCTTTTGAGCGATAGACATTACCCTTTTAGCATTATAATTAAACTTTGCACCAGCATCTTGTTGTAAAGTTGAAGTTATAAATGGTGGTTTAGAAGCACGATTTCTCTTTTTCTTTACAACATTAGAAACAACAAAGTGATTATTTAAATTATTTAAAACATTATTAGCTTCTTCTTCATTACTAATTTCAATTTTTTTATCATTATAGCCAACAAGTTTTGCTTTTAAATGGTAATCAGCTCCATCTTGATTCTTTAAAAGTAAAGCATAAATATCCCAGTATTCTTCACTTTTAAATGCTTGTATTTCTTTTTCACGATCAACTACTAATTTTAAAGCTACACTTTGTACTCTTCCCGCACTCTTAGATCCAATTTTTTGTTGAAGAAGACTTGATAATCTAAATCCGATGATTCTATCTAATATTCTTCTTGATTCTTGAGAATGTACAAGATTCATATCAATATCACGGTCATGTTCTAAAGCTTTTAATACTGCTGATTTAGTAATTTCGTTAAATACAATTCTTGAAAAACGTTTTTTAGGTTGCTCTAGTACTTCACTTAAATGCCAACTAATTGCCTCTCCTTCACGGTCGGGGTCGGTTGCCAAATAAATGTGATCAACCTTGGTTGCAAGCTTTTTTAGCTTTTCAACTATTTCCACTTTATCTTTTAATATAACATATTCAGGAGCAAAATTGTTATCAATATCAACACCAAAACCACCTTTTCCTTTGATACTTAAATCGCGGATATGGCCTATACTTGATTCAACAATATAATTACTTCCCAAATAGTTACCTATAGTTTTACATTTAGCAGGGGATTCAACAATTAACAAATCCATATTTTCATACCTACCTTTCACATTTCGCTTAATGATTATACAAGGAAAATATATTCTTGTCAATTTAAAAGATAACTTTTATTTTTATTTTTTCAAGTTTATCTAAATTTATTATAAATAAAAAAAATAAAAATATGTTAATTATTTTTATTTTTTTCATAAATATTACCTTTTGCTAGTTCATTAGCAACCGGTTTATAACTTCTTCTATGTTCTTTTAATACGCCATATTTTTTTAAAGCCAAAAAATGTTCTTTAGTTGGATAACCTTTGTTTTTAGAAAAATTATATTCAGGATATTCTTTATCTAAAGACTCCATATAATTATCTCTTGCTACCTTAGCTAAAATACTAGCACACCCAATTGTAAAAGATTTTTCATCACCTTTTATTATAGCCTCACTTGGAAGTTCAAGATTTAAAGGCATTGCATCGCTTAGTACATAATCAGGTTTAACTTTTAAGGAATTTAAGGCATTCATCATAGCCAGTCTACTAGCTTCATAAATGTTAATTTCATCAATAGTTTCTGCATCGACAAAGCTTACTGCATAAGCTATTGCCATTTGTTCAATTTTTTCCTTCAATATTAATCTATTTTTTAAAGATACTTTTTTCGAATCTGTTACACCATCAATATGGCAACCTTTTGGCATAATAACTGCTGCCGCAACAACTGGTCCTACTAGAGGACCCCTACCAACTTCATCAGTACCAGCTATTAGTGTGTAGCCTTCTAAATTCAATCTTTCTTCAATATCATAATTATTATACTGTTTCATAATTTTATCCGATCTAAAGTAATTTTTCCTAAATAACCATTTCTAAATTCTTGTAAAAGATATTGAGCGGTTTTTTCTAAATCAACATCTTTATTACCTAAATAAAAATGTAATGATTCTCCTATTTTTTCTAAAGTATTAACGCTTAATTCGCACTCTTCAACTTGGTAACGTTCTAAAATACGATTCGGATAATATTCTTTTAAAAAATCTAAGAAATAAACAGCTACATCTTCTAGCGATAAAACAGTATCTTTTATAGCTCCAGTTATAGCAAGATTGCTTGCAACTTTCTTATCTTCAAATTTTGGCCATAACACTCCAGGTGTATCTAATAATTCTAAGTTTTGATTAATTCTTGTCCATTGTTGACTTTTAGTAACTCCAGGTTTATCCCCAACTTGAGCAACTTTCTTTTTGCAAAGAGTGTTAATTAGAGTTGATTTTCCAACATTAGGAATACCAGTTATCATCGTTCTAATTGGACGTGGTTTTAATCCTTTCTTAGCATCTTTTTCTCTTTTTTCTTTTAACAATAAAGTTGCTTCTTTTTCCACTACTTTTAAGGTTGCACTATTTCTTGCATCAACACCAATAGCTCTCATGTTATCTTTGCCATAATAAGAAAGCCATTTGTTTGTTTCTATGTTATCAGCTTTATCAACTTTTGTTAAAACATATAATGTTTTTTTATTTCCTAAAAGCCTTTTTAATTCAGGATTGAATGAAGAATAAGGAATTCTTGCATCTAAAAGGACGATGACTAAATCAACTAGTTTGATTTTTTCTTCCATCTCCCTTAAAGCCTTAGCCATATGACCGGGGAACCAATTTATTGTATTATTATTTATTTCTTTCATATTTTATTATTTCTTTCATTATTTTCAAAAAGAAGAATGACTTAAGTCATTCATTCTATTTATTTTACTTTTTTTATAGATAGTCCATCAAATTCGACCTTGACAACTCCTTCAATATTCTTGCTAGGAATTAATCCAACTTCCCTTGAGTCTCTACTAACTCTCCTATTATCTCCCATAACGAAATAATATCCTTCAGGAATAATAAGCGATGTTAAGGTTTCTCCATTATATTTATACTTAAATGTACCATCAAAATCACGATAAGCCCCATCAAGGCGATGTGAGTTTTTAGTGGCATCATCAAAGTAGTATTCATCAACTACTTGATCATTTATTGTTAAAACACCTGATTGCCAAGTTAATTTGTCACCGGGAATGCCGATTACTCTTTTAATGTAATACTCAGGATAAGTGCCACCATAAAGATTTTCAACGGTATTATCTTCTTCAGTAATATAGGCAACAACAATATCAAAGCGCTCTACTTTTTCTAAATAAGACACAAAAACAGTTGAATTATTTTGAATTGTTGGCAACATACTTTCACCATCAACAATCGCAAAAGAAAATATGAATGCAAAACAAAAACTAGCAATCGTAGCACAAGCAGGAAAAATAACAGCGTAATCTAGAATCGTAAATAGCACCTTTTTTGTTTTTAATTTTACTTTATCAATTTTCTCCCTAATCTTATTTGAAAAACTTAATAAAAGTAGAAAAATAACGCATATTATAGAAACAGCAAAGGAAACGTACATAATAGCATTAACAAAAGAATGAATAAATTGTTTTTGCATATCATGACCACTACCACTAATTCTAACAACTAAAATTAATAAGTATAATAGGGAACAAAGAATAAAAATCAAACAACGCGAGATGATTTTTTTATTAAGCTTTTTATTTAATTTACTTTTTTCTTCAAGCTCCAACAATTCATCATTTGGAAGAGGTGTCTCTATCGTGTTTTCTTGTTCTTGTTCTTTTTCATCAATCATTTTTCTACCTTACCTTTTCATTCAAGATTTGTTCTAACTCAGCTTCATTAATCAGTACTTTTCTCCTAGCTCCTTGAATAGCTGGGCTAATGATACCTAATTTTTCCATATCTTTAAAAATGGCATCCATACGATTAAAGCCTGTACCATGAATTCTTTGCATTTGATTAACCGAAGCATTTTGATTAACAACGACATAATGAGCTACTTCTTCAAATAATTCATCATTTCTACCAATGTTTGGTTCTTCACTACCATTACCACTACCTCTTGATACGCTTGATTGTTGTAATTCTTCAGTTGTCACAATATAATCTACTTCATTATTATCTCTTAAGAATTGAACAACTTCTTTTATTTCCTTATTAGAAACAAAAGCACCTTGTAAACGCATATCTTCTTGGCCGTTATGTCTTAGAATCATGTCGCCTCTACCTTCTAGTTTTTCAGCTGATGATTGTCCTAAAACAACGTTAGAATCCGCAAAACTTGATACTCTAAAAGCCAAACGCGTAGTAATATTAGCTTTAATAGCACCTTTGATAACATCGGCACTTGGTCTTTGCGTAGCAAGTATAATATGAATACCAGCTGCTCTAGCTTTTTGCATCAATTTGGTAATGCAATTATCAACAGTACTAGAGGCATCCATAAACCAATCATTAAATTCATCCATTATCATTACAATAAAAGGAATTTTTTGTTCGCCTCGTTCTGTTAATACATTGTTTAATTCGGCAAGTTCAACGCAGTCATTCTTTTGAAGAATTTTATATCTTCTTTCCATTTCATCCGTTAGCCAACATACAACCGGTTCAAATAATTCTTGCTCGGTTATAACAGGAACAGCTAAATGGGGAATTTGAGAATATTTGCCAAATTCAACAAACTTAGGGTCAATTAAAATAAGTCTAACATCATCTGGTGATAAACGATAAATTAAACTCATAATAAAAGCATTCAAACAAACACTTTTACCAGATTTTGTAGCTCCAGCACATAGGCCGTGAGGCATATCATAAATATCGATATAAATATTATCACCAAAATTATTTCTTCCAACCGCTACTGGTAATTTCATATCTAGTTTAGCAAATCTTTTATCCGCAAGCATATCACCAAGATAAACAGTTCCTCTTGATTCCTTTGGTCTTGGAAGTTCAATACCGGCATAGCACATACCTGGAACCGGTGTTAATAAACGAATATTAGAACATGCTAAATACATAGCTAAATTTTGTTCAGCCTTTCTAATACTTTTAACATCATCATCAAGGCTATCATATTCAACCAAAAATTCGATAACTGTTGGACCAAATATATATTTTGCTACATGAGCATGTATACCAAATTTTTGTAGTATCTGATCAATTCTTTGTTGTTTTTCTTTAGCGAAAGCTTCATCGCCTTCAGAAGTTCCACTTCCTTTTACTAATAAATCTAAACTTGGTTTTACATATTTGTGACGACGTTTTTTAATCGTTGGGGTCGTTACTTCATTCTCCTTAGCTTGAGGCTTTTCTACAAAAGTAGGACTTGTTTTAATAGCAGGCTTAACAATAGGGGTTTTATTATTCAATTTTTCTTGTTTTAAAACTTCTTCACTAAGTTCCTTTTCGCTTATAACATTAGTAACAACTGTTTCATTGATTTCTTGATATTGGTCAGCCATTTGACTATAATAATCATCTTCCATGCTTTCTTGGTTATTATTTTCTTTTCTAGAAGGCTCTACCACTTCCACTTTAGTTTTTGGGTTCTCTTCTTCTACTACTTCCTTAATAGGCTCCTTAGTCTTTTTACGAAAAACATCGTAACGACTAGGAGGAATATGATAACCAACGCTTTCAGCATAGCTTGGGGTTTTTTTATTATTATTGACAATTGGTATAATCGTTTCCGTATCATTTTGACTATTAAAATTAGATTCTTCTCTAACTATTTGATGAACGTAATATTCTTTACGTTTTTGTTTTTTATTCTTCATAAATTTCATAATTTACCAATCCTTTCCTTAACTATTATGTTATCACAAAATTTAAAAAAAAGCAATAATCTTGAAACACTTATTTTTCTAAAATCTCATGATTATTGATTATTCAAATATTGATAAAAGACACAATATAAAAAGACCACGATGAATCTATATTTCACCATCATCGTGGCCTTTTAATTTTTATATTATTTATAATATTCTTTTATTAATATGCGCAAATATTTTTCTGGATCAGCTAGTGATTGTTCTAATGTAGCAACAGTTGGCACAACACTATAAACTTTATGACCTTCAACCATACTTCCAAGTTTACTACCACCAACAACAAAAGCAACATTTTTAGGATTATATTCTAAAATTCCTGATATTACTTTTCCTGATAAACTTTGACTGTCAAGGCAGCCTTCACCAGTAATAATCGTATCATATTTTTTTACATATTCACTAAATTTTAATTCTTCAAGAAGAGTTTTTATTCCTGATTTTATTGATGATGATAAGAAAGCGGCCATCGCAAATCCTACCCCACCAGCAGCACCAGTACCTTCTTTACTACTAAATGATTTACCTAAAGTTTTTTCACAAACATTAGCATAATGTTGCATATTTTCTTCCATCTTTACTATATCGGTATCGGAAGCTCCTTTTTGAGCACCAAACACGTAAGATGCACCTAGTTTTCCAAGTAAGGGGTTGGTAACATCCGTTAAGGTAACAAATTCTATATTTTTGATTAAATTAGTGAATTCATCTAACTTAATACTGTCAATTGTAGCTAATTTAGCATTATTAAGTTCTGTGATCAATTGATGATTCTTATCATAAAACTTTACGCCTAATGCTTCTAACATGCCACTACCACCATCCGTTGATGCACTTCCACCGATACCTAAAATAATTTTTTTGATATCATTCTTAGTTAAGGCTTCTCTCATTACAAGTCCTAATCCATAAGTATTAGCCTCAAATGGCGAAAGTTCTGATTTATCCAAGTCAATAATTCCTACATAAGAGGCAAGTTCAAAATAAGCTGTCTTAGTCGTTTCATCGTATAAATAAATACTTTGTTTAGCTTTACCAATAGCATTAACAGTGGAAACATTTTTAACCGTTAAATCCTTTTTCCCTTGTTTTAAAGCATCAAGGAAACCCTCACCACCATCACTTATCGCAAGATATTCTGCATGGTATTTTTTATTATTTAATTCTTCACTAATAATCTTACCAACTTCACTTGATGATAAAGAGCCTTTAAAAGAATCACAAATTACTAATACTTTTTCTTTTTTAATGTTAAAGAAATCATGTTTAAAAATCACTGATAAACGTTTGTATGAGAAAAAGGTAATAATTGATACAAGCACGCTTAGTAATAGGTTAAATGGTATTACCGCAAATAAAATATAATATTCATATAAATTATCTTCATTAATCCCTTTAATTACTGTACTCAACATCCTAACAAGGGGAGCAGGGTTACCATCAAATATTACTTGAATGTAAAATGGTAAATTAATAAAGTAATTGGAAATAACACTTACAACAACCCAAACAGCCGTTGAAGCAACAAGGGCGATAATTCCTCCTTTTTTAGTTTTATTTAACTTATAAATTATACTAGATGTAAGGGCAACGGAAATACCAATTATTAAATCTGCAACTTCACCACTAAACATTGTTGAAGAAAATGGTAATTTTAAGACAAACCTTACAAGTACAGTTAAGCATCCTCCTAATGGTCCTAAAATAAAGCCACTTAATATTACCGGTAAATTAGAAAATTGAATTTCTAAAAATGATGGAAAAAATGGCAATGGAAATTTAGGAAATAAATAAAGAACAAAGCTTAGAGCTGAAAAAATAGCTATCTTTGTTAGATAATTAAAAATTTGTTTCTTTTTCATTTTAAACTACTCCTTCTGTATACTTCAAAAAAAAGCCACTTATCAACTAAGTGGCATGGAAAGCTTAAAAAAGATTAAGTTTTCTTCTTTCATCTAGACTTTAACTATCGGTTTTGGAATCTAACCAAATCATATACAATAATCAATTTATTGTATTCGTGGACTATTACCACCGGTCGGGAATTACACCCTGCCCTGAAGATACGCATTCATTATACTATCTTTTTTACCTTTTGTCTAGTAATTAAATTATTTTTTCTTTGGTTTTATTTCACTAGCTATTTCATTCTTTAAATTTTTCTCTAACAAGTTTTCTTTAACAAGTTCTTTATTATTTCTAATACCTTGTGATTTTTTCTTTGGTTTCATAAAAATAATCCCCTTTAAATATTATGAAGGGGATTTGTTTTTTATTATTTTTTAAGTTATTTAATTTTCACTAATTACGTTTTTAATATCTTGATATTCATATCCTTTTTGAAGTAATTTGGTTACTATCTGATTTTTATCTAATTCTTTAGTTAATAATTTAACGTATTCTGCTTTTAAAATTTCCTTGTCCATTTCATTATATTCAATAACATTTAATACTTTATTAACAGTAGTATACTCATAACCCATTCTTAATAGTCTAGTCATAATGCTTTCTTTCTGTTTTTTTATCGGCAAGCCTTTTAAAGTTTTTAAAGTTTTTGTTGCCATATCTAACGCATTATCATAAATCAACTCTTCATCATAGGTTGACAAATACTTTAGAATTGTATCATTATCTATTCCTCTTGTCATTAAATCATGTTTAATATAAACAGGTCCTTTTTGATTTTTAATTGCTTCTTCTAAATAAATCTTTGTATAACGATCATCATCTAAAAATTTCAATTGTTTTAATTGTTTTACAATTTTTATTATAAATGCTTCATCATACCCTTTTTCATCTAAATAATCTTCTATCTCTTTTACAGTTCTTACCTTATAATCAATATATTTCATCGTTTTATCTAAAACCATGCCTTGATCTAAGGAATCAGTTATTTTCTTCCAATCTTTCTTTAAAAAGGAATTACCTTTAATGATTCGATTATTGACAATTTGATCTTCATTGAAGGTAAGAGGATTTTCTTCATCCTTTATATATACTAGATAATTTTTACCTTTTTTAACGACTTTTTCAATCCATACAAGTTTTTCTTCCATTTAAACACCTATCTCTTTTGTTTTATCCACTGTAAATAGCCTATTAAAAAAGCATCCAAATCTCCATCTAAAACCGCATTAGGTTGCGTACTTTCAACACCTGTTCTATGATCTTTTACTAAAGAATATGGGTGTAAGATATAACTTCTAATTTGACTACCCCAACCATTTTCCAAAAGTTCTCCTGCTGCTTCTTTTTTCTTTTTATCTTGAGCCTCTTTTTCCATTCGATATAAATGGGCTTTTAAAATTTGCATAGCTTTTTCGCGATTTTGAATTTGACTTCTTTGATTTTGACAACATACAACTATTCCTGTTGGCAAATGTGTAATTCTAACAGCCGAATCAGTTTTATTGATATGTTGACCACCAGCACCACTAGAATGATAAGTATCTATTCGCAAATCCTCATCTTTAATTTCAATTTCAATTTCTTGATTAATATTAGGAATAACATTACAAGAAACAAAGGATGTATGTCTTCTTGAAGCAGCATCAAATGGTGATATTCTTACCAATCTATGAACACCACTTTCACCTTTTAGCATACCATAAGCATATTTTCCACTAATATTAATAGTAACACTCTTTATACCTGCTTCATTACCTTCTTCATAATCTATTAGTTCAACTTTATAGTTATTTCTTTCCGCATACCTTTTATACATTCTAAATAACATTAAGGCCCAATCTTGAGATTCGGTACCACCAGCACCAGGATGAAGTTCTAAAATAGCATCATTCTCATCAAATTCATCATTTAATAATAATCTTGTCTCAAATGTTGTTAAAGCTTTTTCTAAATCTTTTATGTTTTTTTCAACTTCTTCAAAAAGGTCTTCTTCATCTAATTCTAAAACAATATTAATTTCTTCTAATTTTGATACTAAAGATAAATAAGTACTTTTTAATTCTTTTAAACCATTGTTTTTATTAATAATTGAAGATGCCTTTTGTTGATTACTTCAGAAGTCGTCTTTACTCATTTCTTTTTCTAACTCGCTAATACGTTCATCTAACTTATCATATTCAATAAGTTTATTTATGTCGTTTATTCTTTTTGAAAAATCATCTCGTGCTTTCACAATTTCATATTTTTCCATAAAATCCTCCAATAATTTTAAAAAATTGCCTAAAGTATTTCATTTAGGCTAATTTTATTATTTGCGTCCACAGCAATGTTTATATTTTCTGCCAGAACCACATGGACAAGGTTCATTTGGTCCAATTTTTTTATTTTTATTAACTACTGGTTTCTTTTTGCCATCATCATCACTACTACCACCAGAAGTACCAACAATCTTAGCAACACGTTCTCTTTGACCCATATTAGAAGGAATGTAGTTACGATTAATTAATCCTACTGCTTCGCTTTCAATTGATGAAATCATTTTGTTAAACATTTCAAAACCAATTTCTTGGTATTCTCTTAAAGGATTTACTTGACCATATGATTGTAAAGCAACACTTTGACGAAGAGTACTCATTTGGTCAATATGATCCATCCAATGACGGTCAACAACCATTAATAAATTGCGTTTTAAGAATTCTTTATAGTTTTCTTCTAATGCATCTGCTTTTTTAGAAGCTAAATTTGTTTTAAAAATGTTTAAAATAAAATCTTGAACTTCGCTAATCGTTTTACCATCAATTTCTTCAAAAGCAACCGTATCTTTGATAGCTTTTTGGGCATCGGTTTCTTTCTTTCTTGAAGCGGTAATGATAACACCACATTCATGATTAGTACATTTAGTTGGAACTCCATCATGAACTCTTTGTACTTTTCCACAATTTGGACAAGCAATCATAATATATCCTTGATCGAAGAAACGCATTACGAATTCTTTCATAAAACGAATTGAATCAATATGCGTTGGATCACTTTCTAACGCAAATTGAGGTATAACATTATTAACAACATTATCCATCATTTTTAAAATTGTTGGTTCAATGTCATCAGAAAATAAGATGTCATTTCTTTGACCATAGATTACTTCTCTTTGTTTTCTTAAAACTTCATCATATTCAACAACACTTTTTCTGCGATCATAGTTTTGACCTTCAATTTTCTTTTGAGCAGTTTCAACAACCGTTGAAAAACCTTTATATGAAATAGGTAATTTTTGGCCATCTTCACCTTTCATTGATGCAAGCATCAACATTCTTTCTAATCGATCGCCACCAAAACGGACAAGTAATTCATCTTTGGTGGATAAATAGAATCTACTATATCCAGGGTCACCTTGACGTCCACTACGGCCACGTAATTGGTTATCAATACGACGGGATTCATGACGTTCAGTTCCTAAAACGGCTAGACCACCAAGTTCGACAACACCTTCGCCAAGTTTAATATCGGTACCACGACCAGCCATGTTTGTGGCAATAGTAACCGCACCTTTTTCACCAGCATGTGATACAATTTCGGCTTCTCTAGCATGTTGTTTAGCATTTAATACATTATGAGGAATTCCATATCGCTTCAAAATTGATGATAATAATTCACTTGTTTCAATTGATATGGTACCAACTAGAATTGGTTGACCTTTTTCATGTCTTTCTTTAATATCTTTGGCGATAGCTTCATATTTTGCTTCTTCTGAGAAGAAAATTAAATCGGAATCATCAATTCTTATAACTGGAACATTAGTAGGAATTTCAACTACTAACATATTATAAATATCTCTAAATTCTTCCTCTTCCGTTTTGGCGGTACCAGTCATACCGGCAAGTTTAGAATACATTCTAAAATAATTTTGGAAAGTAATTGTTGCTAAAGTTCTAGTTTCTTTTTTGATTTCAACGCCCTCTTTAGCTTCGACAGCTTGATGTAATCCTTCACTCCATTGTCTACCATGCATTAAACGACCAGTAAAGGAGTCAACAATGATTACTTGTCCATCTTGAACAACATAATCAACTTCATTTTTCATGATGAAATTAGCTCTTAGGGCATTATTTATACGATGTAATAATTCAACATTACTTATATCATATAGATTTTCTAAATGAAAATAATTTTCAGCTTTTGAAATACCTTCAGGGGTTAAAGAAACATGTTTAGCTTTTTCGTCGATTTCATAATCTTCATTTTCAACTAAACGGCGACAAAAAGTATTAGCTTGTTCATATAAATTAGGTCCATCTTTAGCTCCACCGGAAATTATTAATGGTGTTCTCGCTTCATCAATTAAGATCGAATCGACCTCATCGACAATCGCAAAATTAAGATAAGGTCTTTGAACCATATCTTCTTTATAAACGACCATATGGTCACGAAGATAGTCAAATCCTAATTCATTATTAGTCGAATAAGTAATATCACATGCATATTGTGCACGTTTTTGTTCACTATCATATTCTCGTAAGTTTAAACCAACCGTTAATCCTAAAAATTCATGTACTTGTCCCATATCATGAGCATCACGGCTAGCAAGATATTCATTGACAGTAACAATATGAACACCTTTTCCCGTTAAAGCGTTAAGATAAGCAACCATAACTGATGTTAAAGTTTTACCTTCACCAGTTTTCATTTCCGCAATGTTACCAAAATGCATAGCAGCCGCACCAATAATTTGAACTTTAAAAGGAGTTAGTCCTAATACTCTTGTAGATGCTTCTCTTGCGACAGCAAAAGCTTCTACCATTAAATTATCTAATTCTTCACCTTTTGCTAGTCGATCTTTAAAGATAACTGTTTGATTTTTTAACTCTTCATCACTCATAGCTTTATATTTATCTGCTAAAGCTATAACTTGATCAGCAATTTTAGCACATTTTGCAAGTTCTTTATATGATGGATCAAATAACTTTTTAAATAGTTTACCCATAATTTCACCTCATGTTTTTTCTTATTCTATAATACCATAAATTTATATTTTTTTCAAGTAATGCAATCATTACATTACTTTTACCTATGTTTGCCTAAAAAGAAGATTGCTAAAGTGCCTTCTCCACAATGGGTCCCAATAACACTACCAATTTCACTAACTAAAATAACCTTAGCATTATAATTTTTTTCTAGAACTTCTTTCATTTTATAAGCTTCGTTTTCTGCATTAGCATGACTTATAAAAACATAATTTTCTTTATTTTTTAAATTGTTTTCTTCATAATATGAATAAATCGTATCTAATGATTTTTTGTGGCCTAATACTTTTAAGAAAGGAACAAGACATCCTTCATCATTTACCCGCATAATTGGTTTTATTTTAAATAAATTACCAAATATAGCCGCTAATGGTTTTATTCTACCACCATTTTTTAAATTACTTAGTGATTTTACCGTAAAATAATGACATATGTATAGTCTTGTATCAAGTGCATAATCTCTAGCCTCTTCGATTGTTGCTCCTTGTTCTTTTTGTAAGTAAACTAAATATAATAATAAACCTAATCCTGAAGAAGCACATAAAGAATCAACCAAAATAATCTTTCGATTAGGATATTTAATTAGTTCTTCATCTTTAGCTTTAAGTGCATTAGCATAAGTATCACTAAGTTTAGAAGAAAAGCCAATATACAAAACATCATTTCCTATAGCTAAAGCTGACTCAAATATTTCTTCAAAGCAATCGATAGAAACTGCAGCGGTTTGTACCTTTTCACCTTTTTTTAATTTTTCATAAAAAACAGATTTGTTCATACAATATTCATTGTAATATCTTTCACCTTCAAAATGAAAGGATAATGGACAACACTTTATTTTCCACTCATTTAAAATATTCATAGAAAGGTCACAAGCGGAATCTGTAATTATTGTATATGCCATTTTTTATCTCCTTTCGTTATCATCAATTTTCCTTCATGTTTTGAATTTTTTCTTCATGTTCTTTTAACGAAAATTCACATCCACACCATGATTGACGATATAAATGATATTCCTTTGAAAGAATAATTGATTTTTTATAACCCTCTTCTTTTTTAAAATTAGAATATAAGAACAAAGAATTATTTTCATACTTTTTTCCAAGTTCGTTTATCCATAAACTATTTTTATAAGGGCTTACCGACATTACGGTAGAAAAATAATCGAAATTTAATTTTGATGCTACTTCACTTAATTTTTTAATTCTAAATTCATAGCATAGGTAACATCTTTTGCTACCTTCTTTTAAATATTCAGTATCTTTAATAGCATCTAAAAAAACTTGGTGATCATCATCTTCCACAATTAAATCGATATCTTCATTTAGTTCTTTTAATAATTGTTTTTGTGTATCTAATCTTTTAAAGAATTCTTCTTTAGGATAAATATTAGGATTATAATAAAAAATCGTAATCTTAAAATAAGGTAATAATTTTTCTAAAACGTAACTACTACAAGGTCCACAACAAGAATGCAATAGCAATGTTGGCTTTTTATTACTCTTTTTTATATTATCTAACAATTCACAAAATAACTGATAATCATTTTTCATTTTATTTCCACATATCAATTAGTTCTTGATATTCCTTTATTTCCATATAAGTTTTTGTTTTACAAGAAGTATTGGTTCTCCATATCGCATTGATACCTAAAGAAAGGGGAGGATCAATATCTTTTATTTTTTCATTACCAATATAACAAATATCTTCTAAGGAATATCCTTCAAGAAGTAATTTTTTGATATACATTAAAAAGATAGCATCACTCGGTTTTCTAAAAACATAATCGGCGGTAGATACAATTTCTTCAAAATAGCTATTTAAGCCTTTCTTTTCAAGTTCATTTTCTATTTCATGGCTAGAAAACATGCTATTACTAAGAACAAAACATCGTACTTTTTTTTCCTTTAATAACTCTAAAAAAGCTTTAACATGGGGGGCGGAAGTTGTTTGATATACTCTTTCCGCAAATTCACATTCGATTTTTTCATCATTCTTATCGCTAACTTTTCCATATATAAAATACCAATACTTTAGTAAACTTAAAAAAGATACTTCTATTGATGATATTTCTCTTAAATTAATTTGTTGTTCTAATCTTTCGTAAAAGAATAAAAATTCTTCATAAGATTCTTTTTTGGCTATCACTTCATTATATAAATACTTTAATCCCTCTTCAAATGAAAACTTAACTGTATCCAATAAAGTTCCGCCCACATCAAAAATCATAACTTTAGGTAATTTCATAATCTTCCCTTTTCTTTAGTTAAAAAGGCTATATAAATAGCCTTTTAACTTTATTCTATTGATTCTATTAGTCCATATCCACCATTTTTACGTTTATAAACGACCGCAATTGTATGTGTTTCTTCATTTTTAAACATAAAGAATTCATGATCCAATAATTCCATTTGCGTAATAGCTTCATCAACTGTCATTTCCATAGTATCAATTTTCTTAACTCTAATCTTTGGTTCTTCTTCTTCAACTTCTTTTTCTTTCTCAACAAAATATTGAGCAATTCCATCACGTTTTCTAATAAAATCATTTACTTTCTTTTTGTGGCGGATTAATTGTTGTTCAATTTTATCAACAGCTAGATTAATTGAAGCATACAAAGTATCACCATTACACTCGGATCTCAAAATAACATGTTTTAAAACAATGGTAATCTCTGTTCGGTACTTTTGATCTTTTTCCGTACAAAGGACATTAACATTTACATTCTCGCTTTGATTAAAAAGTTTATCTAATTCCATAACTTGATTATTAATATAATCTTTAACGGAATCGGACATTTTAACTGAGCCTTTAGTTCTAATAATAATTTTCATATATAAAGTCCTCCTTTTGTAAGCTTCCCTTACAATATTATTTTACCATGAATAAGAGTTTTTGTAAAGGCTTTTATATCTTTTCTTTTATTCAGCCGATTAAAACAAATAGGGTTTCGTTTTTACTGTTTTGAAGTAAATCTTGACTCTCTTCTAATAAACGATAGGAAGGAAACCAATAGATATTTAAATGATTTTTAACAATTAAAGAAATTATTTTATTAGAAATAATCAAATCATCACCTATTAATTCTAAAATAACAAAGTGTTGATAACCAATATAAAAATCATTTAATTTAATTTTGGTTGTTTCTATTTGTTTATCAATAGGATTTTTATCAAGACCTATTAGTTTTAAAATTTCATTCCAAATTCTCTTTTTCATATTATTATTTTACCGTATAAATGTTAATTTATTATTAATTTTTTAAAAAAATGTGGATAAGACTAATAGAATCTCATCCACATAAATAATTTGATTTTATTTAAATAAATCCTTTTTTTTAAATACCACAATATCTACTTTCATCACTCCACTAATGTTATCAATTTCTTGGAATATAGCTTTAAAAGTCATATTATAAGCTGGCATTCTTGAAGGTATCTCTTGATCCCAACCCATAAATTTATAACCTTCTTTAACCGGTGGTGTAGGAATTGTTACTTTACTCTTATAATCACCTTTAATTTCAATATAAACATCATCATCAACCATAAAGGTTAAAGTGTATTGATTTATTTTGAATATCGCCGTAATTTCCATATTGTAAGCTGGCATTCTTTGAGGTATTTCTTGATTCCAACCAACAAACGTAAATCCTTGTAGAACCGGATCATCAATTGATGGAATTAATGTATCATAATATTGAGTTATCATACGTTTTACTTCACCATCAACGATAAATTTAATCGTATAGGTGTTAGTAATCCAGTTTGCATATAATGTTAAATCACCGGTTACTAAAGTATCGAAATCATATAAGTTATAACAGTTATAATCTAAGTACCAACCATCAAAAGTATAACCAGTACAAACTAATTCAGCAGGTTCTTTAACCTTAGATCCGTACTCTATTAATTGACTTGGTGGTAAAGTTCCTTTACCAGCATTTTCATAAGTATTAACAAAAGTTATCGTATAAGTATTAATTTGCCATTTTGCGTAGAAAGTTAAATCACCGATTGTGCCTTTGTTAACTTCCGTTATAACATTACCATTAAAGTCATCACTATTATACCATCCCATAAAGGTGTAACCCGTTTTAGTAGGATTTTCTAATTTGAAAGTAGGAGTTTCAACAGTATAATTACTAGTATATTTTCCCGTAAAACTACCATCATATAAAACATACGTAATCGCATAAGTTATTATATCAAACTGAGCTGTAAAAGTCATATCACAAGCTGGCATGTTTGTTGGAACTTCTTTATCCCAACCAATAAATGTATAACCGGTTTTAGTAGGATCATCTGGCTTAGTAATAACCGTGTTGTAATCTTGAGTTATCTTGGTTAACACTTCATCACCAACAATAAATGTAAGTGTATATTGGTTAATTTCCCATTTTGCGAATAACTTAATATTCATAGTTGTTCCGGTAGTAATACGCTCAATACTTGCGCCTATACATTCAACATTATCATACCAACCTTTAAAACTATATCCTTCTTTTACTGGAGCTAGTAAAATAATTGTTGGTGTATTAATTGTGAATTCTTTTGGATTAGATAAGTCATTAGTTCCGCCATCTAAATCATATTCAATCGTATAAATAACCTCTTCCATAACAGCTTCAATTGTTAAATCACTAGCTGGCATAGTGGCAGGAATTTCCCTTTCCCATTTTATGAAATTATAACCAGTAACGATTGGATCATCAATTTTTTCAATATTAGCTAGATATAATTTTTTAACTTTTAAATATACTTCACCATTAACTAAAAGAGTTAAAGTATATTCATTTAAATTCCATTTAGCGTATAAAGTTATATCTTCTGTTACTAAAGTAGAAAAATCGTATATTTTAGTAAGATTAGAATCTTGATACCAAGCATCAAATGTATATCCGGCTACTTCTTCCATCACTGGCATTTTAGCTTGCGTATTATAATCAACTACTTGTACAATTGTTTTCGTATTTAACATAAGATCAACAAAGGTTACTTTATAACCATTTATTTGCCATTTAGCATACAATGTTAAATCACCAAAAGTTCCTAAAGGAATTTCGGTAATAGCATTTGTAGAACCATCTTCATCAATAAACCAACCTATAAACTTATAACCGGTTTGATGAGGAACTGGTAAGAAGAAATTAGGCGTTTCAATTGTGTAGTCTTTTACATATTCGCCTTCAATTTCACCACCAGATAATACATATGTAATGTTATAAGTCACTAAATCCCATTTTACTGTTAATTTAAGATCATGAGCAGGCATCTTCTCAGGCACTTCTTCAATAAAATTATCAAATCGATAACCATCTTTAGTAGAACTTACATTTAACAGAATTGTACTATTATATTTTAAAACAATTGGATCGATAGGAGTACCGCCAGAGGTATCAAAAGTGATTTTATATTCATTAATTTCCCATTTTGCGTAAAGCGTAAAATCACTGGTTACTAAAGTATTAAAATCATATTCATTGATACAAGTCTTTTCTTGATACCAACCCACAAATGTATATCCTGTTTCAACTAAGTCATTAGGTCTTACAACCTTACTACCATAATCAACAATTTGAAGTTCAGGGGCAATTCCTAAACCGTTATTATCAAAAGTAATTGTATGTTTATCTACATTCCATTTTGCGTATAAAACAAGATTTCCAGTACTACCGGTTTTAATCTTTTCTATAGCTTCACCATCAAATTTTTGATTTAAGTACCAACCATCAAACTTATAACCCTCTTTTGAAGGTATTGGCAAAATAATATCTAAAGATTTAATATTATAATTTTCAATATATTTACCAGTAATTTTTCCACCATCTAGATTGTAAGTAATTGTATAGGTGATAATGCTCCATAAAGCAGTTAAATTCAAATCATAATCAGGCATTTTTTCAGGCACATCAATATCCCAACCAAGGAATTTGTAACCATCTTTGATAGGGTTATCTGGTAAAACAATTAAAGAATCATATGCAAATGTTAAGGAAGAAATTTGATTTCCACCTGCAGTATCAAAAGTAATTTTATAATAATTAATATTCCACTTAGCATATAGCTCTAAGTTCTTATAAGTACCTCTTTCAACACTATACATAGGATTTGAAAGATAAGATGAATCTTGATACCAACCACCAAAAGTAAATCCTTTTTTCGTTGGTAATGGTAAACTAAAACTATCACTATCAACTCTAAAAGAAGTAGGATATTCATCTGGCATAATACCATCATTTACATGATATGTAATTGTATAAGTATCTTGACCCCAATTAGCGGTAAAGAAGATATCACCAGTAGAGCCAGCTTTAATTGTTACATCCATTGTTAAGTCATCTAAAGTAGGTGAAGTCCAACCAATGAAGGTGAATCCCGCTTTGGTAGGTCTTTCTAACTTTATATCACTAGATAAAATTGTATAGGTATCGGGATTTGAGGAACTATTGATTCCACCATCCAAATAATAAGTAATTTTATAATTAATTAAAGTCCATTTTGCGTAGAACACTTTCGTACCACAAGTACCCTTAGCTATCATACTGACAACATAACCAGTAAAATCTTCTAATTCATACCAACCATCAAAGTGATATCCATTCTTGGTAGGCAAAGGTAAAACAAAGGAATTAGATTCAATTGTATAACTTGTTATATAGTTATCTGGCATAACACCATCATTTACAAAATACATTATTTGATAAGTAACAATATTCCACTCAGCTTTTAGAGTTAAGTCGTAAGCTGGCATTGTTGATGGCACATCGTCACCCCAACCAGCAAAAGAATAACCATCTCTTGTAGGTATTAAATTAGTTAAATCAATAGGACTTCCATAATCTAAAATCATCTTATCAATAATGCTACCACCGGAAGTATCAAATGATAAAGTATATTGATTAATCTCCCATTTAGCATATAACGTTAAATCACTCGTTATTGAAATATTAAAATTAAAAGCACTTGTACATTCTTCATCAGTAAACCAACCTGAAAAAGTATAACCAACCTCACTAGGCGTTAAAGGCATTTTAGCAGTAGAACCATAATTCACTTTTTGACTTAAAATTTCACTACCATGTCCTAATAAATTAAAATCAACCGTAAATGTATTAATGCACCACTTAGCATAAATGGTAACTTCTTCCGTACTACCTTTTTTAATAGTTGTAACTTCTTCCCCTATAAAATCTACATTATCAAACCAGCCAAGGAAAGTATAACCTTCTTTTAAAGGAACTGGAAGGGTAATATCATCATCTTCGATTGTATAAGTAGTTGGATATAATCCATCAAGAATTCCACCATCTAATTCATAATTAATTTTATATTTATTTAGGGACCATTTAGCATTGAAATTTAAATCTTTCGCTGGCATTTTAGCAGGAATTTCACTATCCCAACCAATAAAAGTATAACCGACTTTACTTGGATCTTTAGGAGCTTTTATACTTTCGCCAAATTCTTTTTCGTCACTTTCATAAGTTTTACCATCTACTGTAAAGGTAAGATTATATTTATTAATCTCCCACTTAGCATATAAGGTTCTTTCACTTTTTACTTCTTTTGAAAAATCATAACTGATATTTAAAGCAGCATCGATATACCAACCAACAAAGGTATAACCAGTAGCTGTTGGAACAGGGGGAACTTCAACTTTTTGACCATATTGAACCATTTGTGAATCAATATCTTTTCCATGCCCATTCATATTAAATTCTACTTTAAATGTAGCTACCACCCACTTAGCATAAAAAGTTAAATCACCAGTTGTTCCACTAGTAATTTTAATCGTTGCGGCACCTAAAAAACGAGGATTATCATACCAGCCTCCAAATGTATAACCTTCTTTTGAAGGTGCTGGTAACGATATGTCAGAATCATTTTCATTATATTTTGTGGCATAAACATCCGGCATAATACCTTCATCGACAACGTATTTTATACTATATTCGCCACTTTTTTTACATGATGTTAATCCAAATATCACAAGTATACTAAATAACATTAGAAAAATCTTTATTTTTTTCTGCATAACCTTCCTCCAATTAATTTTAATACATTTAGTTATTCTATTCTTATTATACCATAAATGTAATTATATAACAAACAAAAAGTAATCAAGACTAGAAAAAACTTGATTACTTTTTATTTATTTTTATTTATTGATAAGGTTTAATTCTATCATAGTTTCAACAGTTTCAACATCTGAACCACCCTTATGATATATTATTTTGATTATATTCAATACTTTAGCTGATTTATTATTTATCGCAATGTTACCACTCGAATATTTATAAATATTACCACCAATACTTCCCTTTGATACTAATGTTCCTTTAACAATACATTCAGCACCGAACGATACACTTGGTGTTTGTTTAGTAACATTTTCGAAAGCTTTTGTTGAAGTATTATACTTAATACAATAATTATAGTATGCATACCACATTCTATGATTATAAATATATGAACTCGGATTATTAATACCTGATATATATTTATTATAGTCGAAATTACGTTTACTAGCATAGTAATTATAATTATCAGCATAATCGGCACTAAAGATAACATTAGTGTTATCATCAAATGTCAAACTTGCACCTTCATCAATCGTAAGTGATGAGCCTGGTAAGAACTTGTAAGAATTTTCTTTCAAAATACCATTACCGCTCTTTACGTTGATTCGCATAAAGCCTATTGGCATAGCCATTAGTACACTAGTCCTTATTTCATAACTACTTACCTTAAATGAAATATAGTTATCTTTAAAATTACCATAAATATCTAAAACTTCTCGTTGAGTTATATCTTGATGTTTAGATGTAAATGATGAATTCATACCAGAATCTACTAAAGAAATAGCACCAGTAGTTTGATTTAAAGTATTATAAGTGTCTTCAGCGCTATGAACAACATAAGCGGTAGGTGAAGTAAGTTCAAATAATCCTCCTGTACCAATCATACATAAAAATGATTTTTGAATCCAAGCTTCATTAGCGTAAATTTGTATCCAAACATCAAACTTAGCACCATAAACTATGGTTGTTTTACAACTAATATTATGGAAAGAATAACTTTCAAATGGGAAAATCTTTCCACTACCTTTTCCAGCGGCATCACTACCTCCGTACCAATCGTATATACACAATACATCAGTAATTACAGCACCCGATACGGTTTCGATACTACCGGCTCCTCCAACAAAGCCCCAAGCATTTAAGCTAGCTGTTGAATTAATTATTATCTTACCATCATTCATCAAGAATCCATGAGATTTAACGTAAGAATTACTACCAACAATTTCACCACCAACGGTTAAATTACCATTAATAGTTAAAGTCACTCCGGAAGCGATTTTTAGGATAGAATGAACAGCACTATAGGCAGTCTTCTTCGTATTAAGTAAATTAATATAACCATCATTTTCAACATCACTTCTATTGTAAGGTAAAATAATCTTAACATTAGCAGGCATATTGATATTCTTCGTTAGCGTATTATTCTTAAGATCAATTTTATAACTTGAAGTTGTAAAGTTGTATGTTCCACTATTAAAGTTATAAGCATTTATCGTTGTTTGATTAGTTATGCAATCGCCAGCTAAAATTGTTTTACTGTCATAATTTGCTGTACCAAATAATCTTAAATATAAATTTTTTGTTTGACCTGCACAATATGTGAAAGCTTCATCAACAGTTTCAAAGAAAATAGCTTCTTTGTAATTAAAGTTATCCGTTTCAACAATAGCCGAATCACTAACAATTGCGGATGGTTGAACACAAAGAACAATAATTGTCAATTCATCTTTGTCATTATCAACATGGAAAATCATATTATCGTTTATATCTTTACGGTTACTATTATCGTATAATGGTGTTATATAATTCCAATTTATTTCATCGAAAGTTGTCATATAGAAGACATTTAAGTTGCCACTTCTTATTACAATCTGTCTAGATAGTCCAGCAATCTTATCGCCCCATTTAATATGATCTAAACTTATTCCAGCAATCTCATTCACAAACTCGAATTTTGCAAGAGTTGCCATGTTGTCTTTATCTTTATAGATGATATTGACATTGAAATAACGATCGGTTCTTATTGCCTTAATGGTCATATTAGAAGTTATATTAGAAAGTTTCTTAGTAATATTATCGTACGTAGCATTTATACTAGAACCATCGGCGTTTACCCATGTAACATTATATTTATATGAGTTATAATTGTATTTAACTGATAAATCAATTTCACCATATCGAGAATTAAATGTTTCTGAACTACCATCTGACTCATCATAAACTGTAACAATAAATACCTCTTCTTGCCAATGAGCATATAAGTTCATATTACCAACACTATTATTTAATTCTGTAACTTTATTTCCGCCTACTTTTTCTGTATACCAACCAAGGAAAATATAATATTTTCTTGTAGGATTATTTAAGATATAGTAATCTTCAACAGTATAAGTTAAAGGATTAGTAACCTTATCAGCAGGATGAGCACTATCTTGTTCATCGTTTAAATAATAATTAATTGTATATGTATTTATACTCCATACCGCATATAAAACAACTACATCATTAGGTGTTGTTGATAAGTTAACAATAACTGTTTCATCAAGGTAAGTTGGTGTTGTAGCATTCTTATCTTTTGACCAACCAAGGAATGTATATCCTTTTCGTAAATAACTATTTTTAGTTAAACGGAAAGTTACATCATAAGTAAGATGAGAATTTTCCATTTGACCGGATGTAGAACCATTACCATCATATTTAATTGTATAAGTATTAGCACTCCATACCGCATATAAAGTAACAACACTACCATTTTCTGTTGCTAAATTAATAACGCCAGTTTCATCAGTATAATCAACTTGTTTAGATCCTTTAGTCTTTGTCCAACCAAGGAAAGTATAACCAATCTTTTCATATCTATTCTTATTTAAGTTCTTTAAAATATCATAAACATGTGTAGAATTTTCCATTTGACCAGATGTAGCACCATTACCATCATATTTAATTGTGTAAGTATTAGCACTCCATACCGCATATAAAGTAACAACACTACCATTTTCAGTTGCTAAGTTAGATACGTTTTCCATATCTTTGTATGTAGCCGTTTTATCACTCTTATCTTTTGACCAACCAAGGAAAGTATAACCAGTTCTTACAAAATTATTTTTGTTTAAACTCTTTAATACATCATAAGTATGAAGAGAATCACTAATATAACCGGTTCCACCATTAGCATCATATTTAATCGTATAAGTATTAGCACTCCATACGGCATAGAACACAAATGTTTTATTTGGTTCACTCGTTAAATTATAAATACTTTGCATATCAGTATATGTAGCTGTTTTAGCATTCTTATCTTTTGACCAACCAAGGAATGTATAACCAGTTCTTACAAATGTATTCTTATTTAATGCTTTTTCTTGATTATATGTATGAAGAGAATCACTAATATAACCGGTTCCGCCATTAGCATCATATTTAATTGTATATTTATTTGCTACCCATTTTGCGTATAAGTTAATATGGCCAGTAGAACCATTTGTTATTTGGGTAATCTTATTGTTAAATGTTTCATCA
>CAKONV010000013.1 GCA_934098295.1 uncultured Bacilli bacterium
AACTTATTTAAAGGTTAAAAAACACCAACATTATTTAAAGGCTATTCTTTTAAAACCCCCAACTTATTTAAAGGACCTTTAATCATCATCTAATTCTAATATAGCAAGGAAGGCTTCTTGAGGAACTTCAACAGAACCAACTTGTTTCATTCTCTTCTTGCCTTCTTTTTGTTTTTCAAGAAGTTTACGTTTACGAGAAATATCACCGCCATAACATTTTGCTAAAACATCTTTTCTAAGTGCTGCAATATTTTCTCTCGCAATAATTTTAGTATTAATAGCTGCTTGAACAGGAACCTCGAACAACTGACGAGGTATAAGGCCACGTAATTTTTGAACTAATTGGCGACCACGTCGATATGCAAAATCACGATGAATAATAACACTTAAAGCATCAACTTTTTCACCATTCAACAAAATGTCCATCTTTACCAAATCAGACTTTCGATAATCAGCCAATTCATAATCAAGAGATGCATATCCTCGCGATGTAGATTTTACTCGATCAAAGAAATCATATACAATTTCCGAAAGTGGTAAATCGTAAATTAATGATACTCTATTTTCATCAATATAACTCATGGTAACAAATGTTCCTCGTTTATTTTGACAAATTTCCATAATTGGTCCAACATATTCCTTTGGAAGCATTAAATTTGCATGAACGTATGGTTCTTCAATGTGATCAATTAAAGTTTGATCAGGAAGTTCGCTTGGATTATCAATCTTTAACATCGAACCATTAGTTAAATAAACGTGATATTCAACACTTGGTGCCGTAGCTATTAATTGTATTTTAAATTCTCGTTCAATTCTTTCTTCAATAACATCCATATGTAAAAGGCCTAAAAATCCCGTTCTAAAACCAAAACCTAAAGCTTTTGAAGTTTCTGGTTCAAAAACCAAAGCAGCATCATTAAGTTTAAGTTTTTCTAAAGCCTCTTTTAATTCATCATATTTATTGGTCTCAACCGGATATAAGCCACAAAAAACCATAGAATTCATCTTTCGATATCCAGGCAACGTATCGTTGCATTCGTTTTCGACAGTGGTCATGGTATCACCAACACGAACTGTTAAAATATCTTTAATACTACCGGCAACCCAACCAACATCTCCAGCAGATAGATATTCTTTTCTTTTTTCTTTCGGTGTTGTAACCCCTAATTCTGTAATCTCATAAATTTCAGAACTATTATGCATTTTTATGTGGTCGCCAACTTTTATGGTACCTTTAAAAACTCTTATTAGAGGAATTACTCCTCGATAAGCATCATAATAGGAATCAAAAATTAAAGCTTGAACAGGGCCACAAGGATCACCCTCTGGACAAGGAACTTTTTCAATTATTTGTTCCATTAATTCATGAATACCAATACCCTCTTTAGCACTACCTAAAACCGCATCGCTTGCATCTAAACCAATTACATCTTCAATTTCTTTTCTAACCTTTTCTGGTTCAGCCGATGGTAAATCTATTTTATTAATCATTGGTAAAATTTCTAAATCATTTTCTAATGCTAAATATACATTAGCTAGAGTTTGTGCTTCTATTCCTTGAGAAGCATCAACCACTAAAACAGCTCCTTCACAAGCTGCCAAACTTCTTGATACTTCGTAGGAAAAATCGACATGTCCTGGTGTATCAATCAAGTGAAAAATATAAGTTTCACCATTATCAGCTTTATACTCTAATTCTACTGCGTTTAATTTTATAGTAATACCACGTTCTCTTTCCAAATCCATTGAATCCAAAATTTGATTTTTCATTTCTCTTAATTCTAATGTTTTTGTTGCTTCTAGTATTCTATCAGCAAGGGTGCTTTTACCATGATCAATATGTGCAATAATAGAAAAATTTCTAATTTGTTTTTGTCTTTTTAATAATTCATCTCTTGAAGGAATCATAGCAATTTCTCTTTCTAACCTCTCTTAAAGAACTTGAGATAGGTAATTATACATTTTTTTTATTTCGTCGTCGTATAAATCAATTTTTAGCTAAAAATTAATTATTTGTTATTTTCGTTATTTTGAGAATCTTGTTCAGTTGTAGATTCATTTTTATCAATTTTTGAATAGCGTACAAAAAACAATATTACATAAGCAATCGAAATGATAGTTACAAAAATATACACTATACTATCTAAATCTTTGAAAGAAAACTTTGTTTGGTACCAATTGACTAACGAAGCTATAATTGCTACCCCGGGAATTACCATATTCATAAAAACATCTTTATCATTTTTTGTTTTCAACTCTTTTACAAAAAGTATTATGAGTAATCCAAGAATAACTAATGAAATAACTAATGACATTATAAAATCACCTCACTAGAGATATTATACACTATTTTCAGTTTTTTTGCAAAATTATTACAAATTTTAATTAGAATGCTTTTCCTTAAAAATAGGAATATTAAAATCTTTTGCAAAATTTATTAATTTATTTTCATTATAAAAATTATAATAGCTAATAGATTTTACAGTGAGTGTCATTAGAAGTTCTGGAACATGAACTTGAGTATTGCTAACTAAATCATTATTCATTAAATATCCAAAAGGAATCACAATATCAACTGGTTCTTTTATAAACTTTAGCATGCACATTTTATTAATAATTTTATACTTTTGTTTTAATGGAATAATTTTTTTATTAACAAATTTTATCATTCTATAATCATTAACACCTATAATTAATATCATATTATCACCATTTTATTTTATGAGTAATTTTTATTTTTGTTAATGATTATTTTTAAAAGAAGAAATGTTAGAATTTATCTATTCCAACACTTCTTCTTATCTTCTTCTGTAATTTTTCTAATAACTTTACAGGGGTTACCAACAGCAACTGAATTGTTAGGTATATCATTAACAACGATACTACCACCACCAATTACAACATTACTACCTATCGTTACGCCAGGCATAACTTGGACACCGCCCCAATCCATACATTATCACCAACTGTAATAGGGTAGGCATATTCTAATCCCTTATTTCTACGTTCAAAATCAATTGGGTTACTAGAAGTATAAAAACCACAATTAGGCGCAATATAAACATTATTACCAAATGTAACTTGGGCTGCATCAAGTATTATTGTGTTATGATTTGCAAAAAAATTTTCACCAATTTCAATATTGTAGCCATAATCACACCAAAAAGGAGAAAGAATAACAAAGGAACCATTAGTTTTGCCTAGTAATCTCACCATAATTTGGCTTTGATTTTTTTGGTCAGATGGAATTAGTTGATTAAATTGATAACATAAATCTTTTGCTATATTTCTTTCTAATAACAGTTCTTTATCATTGTTAGCATCATACATCATTTGTTCAACATTTTTTCTTTTTCTGTCATTTTTCATTGAGTATTTATAATCTTTACTGTAATAAAGTCATAGAAGGCCTTCAAAAAATACTGAAAGCCTTCTATTTATATTGTTTATTATATTATAATTATTTAGTTTATTGGATGGTGATAAACAATTTTATTCTTCATCTAATTTATTATTTACTAGAATTTCAACTTTATCAACACGTCTACCATCAACACTAATTATAGTCACTTCTAAATTATCAAATTCAAATTTATCATTTGGTAATGGGAATCTTTCTAGATTTTCGATACACCATCCGCCTACTGTTGTATAGTCAGATTCAAAATCATGATAATCGATATCTAATAAATCAAATAAATCGTAAATGTTCATATCTCCATCTACTACATACTTATTCTCACCAATAATTTCATATTCAGGATCTATTGTATCAATTTCATCCCAAATTTCGCCAAATAATTCCTCTAAAATGTCTTCCATTGTTAATATTCCCATGAAACCTCCCCACTCATCTAATACGATAGCTAGATGTTTGTGAGTTAATTTTAATTGTTTTAACACTTCAGAAATTTGCATTGTTTTATGAACATACAAGGGCTCATATAACGCATCTTTTAAATCAACCTGTTGATGATTTAAAACTTTTTTTAGAACTATTGTTGTATTAACAATACCAACAATATTATCAATAGTATCTTTATATAAAGGAACCCTAGAATACTTGAAAAAGTCAGGAGAATTAACAATACTATCAAAATCATCATCGATATTAAAAGCAATTACATCTACACGCGGTATCATAATTTCAACAGCAGTAGTGTCAATAATATCAATAGCAGATTTAATCAATTCAGCATCATCATCATCAATTGATCCATTCTCTTGTAATTCATCAGTCATATTTTTTAATTCGTCATCAACAGTATCATCATCATTTTCATTATCTTCAGAAGTAGTTTTATTTACAACTTTAATAGTTTTGTTAATAACCTTTTGGACAACAAAAACAATCGGATAGAAAATTATCAAAAATAATTTAATTATAGGAGCAAATGCCCTTGAAAGTGAATAACTATAATTCTGAAACAAAGCTTTAGGCAGAATTTCGCCAAATATTAAAACAATAAAAGTAACGACAACTGTTGTTAAAGTAGTTAAAGTACCTTCACTTATTTCAATGTTTGTTGTTAATTCTAACGCTAAAATGGTCGAAACAGATGACATAGCAATATTAACTAGGTTATTACCAACTAAAATTGTTGTTAAAGTACGATTATAATTATTGGCAATATCTAAAGCACGTTGTGATTTTTTATCACCGGATTCAATATCACGCTCTAATTTAAGTTTATTAACTTTAGAATATACAATTTCAGCACCAGAAAAAAATGCCGACAAAACTAAAAAGATAACAACAAGAATTATTCTAATAATCATTATTTATTACCTCCTTGCAATTTTACTTTAGGAGGATTTTTTTCATCAATATCACCAACTAATTTTTCAATAGCATCTTCCATTGTAACCATACCTAATACCGAATTATCAGCACTATTTTTAACAATAGCAATATGCGTATGAGCATTTTGAAATAAATCAACCATGTCATCAATTTTAGTTTTTTCATTAACAAAAATTGGTTGTGTCAAAATCGACAAAAAATTAAAATAGTAACTCCGAGATTTTTTAACAGCTAGCAAGTATTTTCGAACATGTAATATTCCAACAATATTATTAACATCTCCATCATAGACAGGAACTCTCGAATATTCTACATTTTCTAAAAAATTAAGAACATCACGACGTGAAGATTTTTTGGCATCATAACAAACCATTTTTTCTTTTGGTGTCATTACATCCATAACGGTGTAATCACCAAAATCAACAGCAGCTTGAATCAAATCACTTTCTTCAGCATCAATTTTTCCTTCTTCTTCAATGTCCTCGATTGTATCTTGAAAATCATCTTCAGTTATTTGATTTTCTGTGTCTTTAACTCTAAATATTTTTTTAATGAAAAAAACAAAAAATCTGAAAATTAAAGAAATAGGTGTAAGAATTATTCCTATAAAATATATTGGAATAGCTACATCCTCAGCCATTTTATCGCTCATTACATTAGCAATAGCCTTGGGAAGTGTTTCGCTAAAAAAGAATATAATAAGTGTCATTCCAATTGTTGAAATCAATGAAGCAACATCAGAATTATTTGGCATCAAACTAACTAGCAAGATTGTGGCCAATGAAGATGGAACTATATGAACAACATTTATACAAATCAAAATATTGACAATAAAGTTATCAAATTTATTAAGAATTCGCATAGCTACTTTAGCTTTCTTATTACCAGCCTCAGCACGAGCAGCTATTTTAAATCGATTGCATTGAGATAATGCAGTTTCAGCAGCGGCAAAAAAAGCACCAAGAATAATACAAATAATTATAATGATAATTTTAGATGCATCAGCAGCTTTTAAAGCCATAGTATAAGTTACAAAAGTATTAAGTAACGACGAGGGGACCAGTGGATCCATATTTTTTTTACAACTCCTTTTTTAATTATTATATTATATGTAATATTATACCAAATTTTTAAATTTTAGTCATATAAAATGATAATGATTATATTATAATATTTTTTTATGATAATAGATACTTTAAATCATCATCAGAAAGTTTAACAATATTATCATCATTATTGGCGATAACATCATTTATTATTTGTTTTTTTAATTCTTGTAGTTCAAGCACTTTTTGTTCTATTGTGTTTTCACATACAATTTTAATAACATTAACGACTCGCTTTTGCCCAATTCGATGAGCTCTATCTGATGCTTGATTTTCCGCAGCCACATTCCACCAAGGATCAAGATGGATAACGACATCGGCGCCTACTAAGTTTAAGCCAGTTCCACCAGCTTTTAAAGATATTAAAAACACCTTTTCTTGCGAATCATCAGAATTAAATTTATTAGCCATCTCAACGCGATCTTTAGCTTCCGTTTTTCCCGTTAGTGTAAAATAGGCTATATTATTTTCTTCTAATCTCTTATATATTAAATCAAAACTTTTTGTAAATTGACTAAATACTAAAATTTTGTGATTATTTTCTATCAGTTCATTTAATAAAGAAATTAATAGCTCAATTTTGGCACTTTCACCAGAATAATTATCCATGAATAATGAAGGAGAAACACATATTTGTCTTAATCTTGTAAGGCAAGATAATATTTCAATTTTATTACTTTTATTAATTATAGCATCCTTTGTAGACAGCAATTGTGCCTCATATACTTTTCGTTGTTCCACATCCATTTCAGCAAATCTTATCAATTCAATTTTTTCCGGTAAATCATTTAATGTATCTTGTTTAGTTCTACGTAAAATGAACGGTGTAATCTTTTTAACTAACGAATCAATCACATCTTTATTGTGATTAATAGTTATTTCCTTTTCATATTGTTTTTTAAAATTGGCATAATTATATAAATAATTGGGCATTAAAAAATCGAATATGCTCCATAAATCAACAACCGTGTTTTCTATTGGTGTTCCTGTTAAAACAAATCTTAATTCTGATTGAATTTTTTTAACAGATTGAGCTTTTAGTGTCAAATGATTTTTTATGGTTTGAGCTTCGTCTAAAATCATGAAACGGAATTTTTTATCATTATAATTTTCTAAATCATTTTTTAAGGAATCATAACTAGAAATATAAATAATTTTTTTGTCACAATCGATATTATTAATTATTCTTTTTCTATCATTAGAAAATCCTGTAATATTAATTACTTCAAGGTTAGTATTCCATTTTAAAAATTCATTTTTCCAATTATAAGCTAAACTCTTAGGACATACGATTAAGCTAGGTTTTGAAGTAGAATCATTAATTATTAAAGAAATTATTTCTAATGATTTTCCTAATCCCATATCATCTGCCAACACGCCTGAAAAATTATATTTTGCAAGTACTGATAGCCATCTTAAAGCATCGACTTGATAACTACGCATATAAGGAAGTAATTGTTGAGGAATTTTAACATCAAATTCTTTATAGTGTGAAATATCAAATAGAATATTTTTTAATATTTCATCAGAAGTATAATCAACAAATTCTTCATTATTAGATAATAATTTTAAACTTTGATATAACGGAACTTTTTGATTTTCCTTTAAATGATGAGGATCCAAATTAAACTCCGTAACAGTGTCAAAAAATTTCTTACTTTCAATTGTATTAGTATCCAAAATTGTATTATCATTCAATTTTATAAATCTAATTTTTCTTTTCATGCCTTGTATTATTTTATACAATTCTTCATCACTAAATTCCAAATCTTTAAAACATACGTCTAACATGCCAGTATTATAACCAAGTCTTGAAGTTACTTTATTAAGTCGTTTAACTTGCATTTTATTAATATTTTCTGATAAATATATTGAAGAAATCTTTTTAAGTTCCGTTAAATCAGCCGATAAAAAGTTTACTATTTTAGACATTTCTTCAATTTTGCCATTTTCAAAACCTAACGCATTTAGATAATCATCATAATTATTTAGTTTCTTATAAGTATATTGGCTTTGATCAAGCTCTTCTTTCGAAATTTCTTGTTCACTCAAATAGTACTTACTTTGACATGTAAGTTTGTCATCAGTAATATCAAAATAACTATTAATTTTTAAAGTCTTTAAATCAAATCTTTTTTTGAAATCATCAGTTGGAATGATATCATCTGCATATTTTGAATAAATGTTTTTAAAGAAATCATCTTCAACATATTCAAAAGAAAAATCTTTATTTTTAACGATAAAATAAATAAGTTTTTTTACTTCAGGAGTACAATTTATTGTATATACTCTTTCATTGTTTATTATATAATCATTTTCTAATCCTCTAATATAAATTGGATTAATCAAATCTTTTAAAATCAATTTTTTGTCTACCATTTCAATACTTACTTCTAAGGGCTCAAGTGAAACATAAATAAATTTTTCAATAAAATCAAAAAAGATGAAATCATCTTTATAAGTATCAAAGAGTGTATCAATGTTTGAAAAATTTAATTCTAAAAATTTATTGCTAGTTTGATTATTGTTTGAAATCATATTAATAATTTTCTTTGATTTATTATCAAAATTATTAATATTGTGATTAAATTCTAGATCTTTTCCATAACGATAGGATTTAGAGTCTATAATTAAATCAATAAAATTTTGAATATTTTTGACAATGTAAGTCTTGTCAATACCAACCTTTAAAGATAAATAATACATATCAATAGAATATTCATTAACATGTTTAGATAATGTTGGGTAAATGTGTACTAAAGACGATAATCTAATAATGTTGTTAGAATCGTTAGTAATAAAATCGTTAATTAAATTTTGATTATACTTTTTTCTTTCGTTTTGTTCTTTTATTTTTTCTTGTTCTTCAAGATTAGAAAATTTATTTTCAAGTTCTTCAAGCGTAAAAAAATCATTATATTTATCGACAATGTTTATAATATGGGCACAAACATTATTAGAAGTATTAAAATATTTTTGGCAATAAATACATTTATATGTATATTTTTTAGTTAAATAGTTATAAGAAAAACTTAGCGAATTATTAGTGTTATTAAAAAGTTTAAATTTTGAATTAATTCTAACAATACGATTAAATTGATTTTTTGAATTTTTTGTAACTTCAAAACTATAAAACGTGTTAAATAATTCGTAAAAATTAGGTGTAATAGTTTTGTTAATCTTTTTGAAAGATGAATCCTTAGGCAATAAAATTTTTTCAAGCATTTATATATTCTCCTAGTAAATTCTTTAAATGATCTTTAATTTCTGAAAATCCCTTACCATAAATGTTATTTTCCATATCGTTAACAACTTCAATAGCATAATAAATTCCATTATTGGTTTTAATTAAGTAGTCAATATAATTATATATTTTTTTTACATCATCACTTGATAAATAATATTTATTTAGGTAAAGTGATCTAATTTTTGAACAGTAAATAATTGCTAGCTGCCCTTGATCCTGCTTTATATTTTCTAAAAAATTACGATTAAAGTTTGAAAAATCTTTAGCTGCCTGTCTAAATAAATCAAGTTCTTTATATTTCGTTAATTTAAATAAAATATTCATTCCATTTACATTGTTAAAAAGTTGACCACCAAAATCTATTAAAAATTCTTCATTAATAAGACTAGGATATTGTTCTAATAAATATAATACATCATCAACGGTTAGATTATAAATAAACACTAATTTATAAAATACTAATTTAGCATTAGCAAATTCCTTATATAAACAATATGTTTTTAAAATAGTAGTAAAAATATATGCATCATACGGATATCTATTTTCTCTTTTTTTCAAATATTCATATACAAGTGAATAATCATTTTTTAGATTGGCGTTATACATTATATAAAAAACTGTGTATTCGTCACAATACTCTAAATCTTCTAAATCAAAGGTGTGTTGATCATTATCAATATAAGAACAATATTTTTTAAAACTATCAAGCATATTTTCTGACGAACTTATAGATAACGCATAATAATTAGATTTTACGTTTAAATAATTGATAACTTTTATAATATCTTGATAATTAGAAATATCTAAAGAAAGTTCTTTTTTCTTTAAATAACAGCTAAAAAAGTATTTTAATATCTCAATGAAACTAAAACTATTAGACAATTTAATGCTGTAAGCCTTATAAATATTTATTAAATCATCAGCATTTATAAGGATATTATTAATAATATAATTATTAATTTTTTCAATAATATTTTCTAAATTATATAATATCTTAGTATTATTGAACAATTCTTTCATTACAAGTGTTAAATTAATAACCATAGCATAAAAGTAACTATAATTTCCACTATCAATAAATTGTTTTAATTGTAAAAAATAATTTTCTAAAACATTTGCAACTTTATCTGCTGTTAATGATGATAGAACGAATCTATTTCCAAGTTTTAAGGTTAAATCCATATATACTTCTTCAAATGAAGGAACTATTTCGGGATTTATATCAAATATTTTGTATTTAAAATACTGAAAAGCAAAAAGCTCATGAGCACAATTTTCATCTTTGCAGGTGCAATTGTATAACCTCTTTGAGTTCATATTGAAAACAACATTAAAAGATTCATTATCTTCAATAATTACTGCTCTACACAAAGTTTCGTTAGTAATACTGATATATTTTACTTTTAACAATGGAATAATATTTTTATTCATTATTAAAGAACGTTCATCAAAAACGTTGTTAATATCTTGTTTAAAAAATTCACCTATCTTCAACATTTTTATCCTCATAATTTAATTTCTATTATCTTTTATTATACCATAACAATAAAGATAAATCATTGCTATTACATTAATTTATCTAGTTTGCATATAAAAAAGGGCAATTTTGCCCTTTTAAATTATTTTATGTTCTTTACAGCTTCAACAATTTTATTAATTGCTACAGTAAATGTAAGCTCTTCTTTTTCCATTGTGCTTCTTGTCTTAAATTCACAAATGTTATCGCCAGCAAGTCTACCAATAGTAATAATATATGGAATACCAATTAATTCCCAATCTTTAAATTTGAAACCAGGTTTAGCATCTCGATCATCAAGAATAACTTCAACACCAAATGATAATAATTTTTCATACATCTCATTAGCAGCTTTTTTCATAACTTCATCATTATAATTAATAGGGACAATAACAACGTGATATGGGGCTACATTTAAAGGCCATATAATACCATAATCATCATGGTGTTGTTCTATTATACTAGATAAAGTACGCGTAACACCTATTCCATAACATCCCATTATCATTGGATTTTCATTTCCATTTTCATCATGATATGTACAATGCATAGGAAGTGAGTATTTAGTTCCTAATTTGAAAATTTGACCTACTTCAATTCCTCTTTCCATTTTTAATTTTTTTCCGCAAACAGGACAAATGTCGCCGGCAACAGTTGCTCTAAATTGAGAAACAGTTCCATCAAAATCACGGCCATAATTAGCATTTTTTAAATGATAATTCTTTTCATTGGCACCTACAATGATATTGTTCATAGCAGCAACTTCTTCATCAACTAATATAGTAACATTTTTTAAACCTACGGGACCAATAAATCCTTCAACTGAACCCATGGAAATGATTTCATCATATGTAGCAAGTCTAATTTCATGTTCAGCAATGTTTAAAGCATTTATAACCTTAATTACGTTTACTTCGCGATCACCTCTTACAAGTACAACAACAAATTTATCATTTGCCATATCAACATACATCATCGATTTTGTAACATTTTTAGGATCAACATTTAAGAAATTAGATACTTCTTCAATAGTTTTTTGATTTGGTGTTAAAACTTTTTCCAATTCAAGTTGCTCTTCTTTTTTAAAATCCTCAACTTTACTAACAGCTTTTTCTTGGTCAGCAGCATACCCACACTCACAATAAATAATATCACTTTCACCAACTTCGCTAATTGCCATAAATTGGTGAGATCCACTACCACCTATTGCGCCAGTATCAGCCAAAACAATTTTATAATCAATGCTAAGTCTATCAAAAATTCTTTCATATGTTTCATACATATTTTTATAAGAAACATCTAAGCCGTTTTCATCAATATCAAATGAATAAGCATCTTTCATAATAAACTCACGTCCACGCATTAACCCAAATCGAGGTCGAAGTTCATCACGATATTTTGTTTGAATTTGATATAAAGATATTGGTAAATTTTTACGTGATTTAATTTCATTGCGTACTAAATCAGTAAAAATTTCTTCATGAGTTGGACCTAGACAAAATTCTCGATCGTGTCTATCTTTAAATCTCATTAATTCTGGCCCATATTTTTGCCATCTTCCTGATTCTACCCATAGTTCTTTTGGTTGAATGGCAGATGATAGAATTTCTAATGAACCTGCTTTATCCATTTCTTCTCTAATAATATTCTCAATTTTATACAATGTTCTCAAACCTAATGGTAAATAATTATAAACACCAGAAACCAATTTTCTAATCATACCAGCTCTAATTAAAAGTTTATGGCTAGAAATAATAGCTTCATTTGGTGCTTCCTTTAATGTTGCAATAAGCATTTTGCTAGCTAACATACAATTGTCACCTCTTCATTCATGATTTCAACGATAATTATACCATATTTTATATATTTTTTTATAAGTTTTACACAATAATTTTATAATTTCTGACATTTTTCAATATTTATCATATAATAAAGTAGGTGATAACAATGCGTGGAAAATTTGAAGGATTCTTAAAAAGAATGAAAATGTATTTTTGCAAATTACGAAGTTTTTTAATTTGCATCTTTGTGTATCAATGCTTTTTAACGTTATTTTGGTTTGGTAGTGCTAATCTAGTTATTTTAATTATTGAAGGAATCATTCTCATCACTAATATCTTCCTTATTATCTAAAAAATTATCAAAATATTTTTGAATACTTTTAGAAACATTGCTAAAACTTTGAGCGGTGGCATAATAATCTGAAGAAACAACTAATTTTTTTATATTTATAAAGAGCACGAGAAATCTAAAATAATCGTAATAGAAATTATTCTCACCATTAAAATAACCATTCACTATTAATTCATGAAAATTGATATTCAAATCCTCATTTTCTATATAATACTTAGCTAAATCTAAACTGCTAATTCCAATTTTTCCATTTTCTAAACTTGTTAAATAATTTACACCTCTAACATTCAATAAATGATCCATACTAGGGCGATTGTGTACAAAAACATAATCGATTTTTTCTCTTCCTTTAATACTACTTATTATTCTCATTTGTAATCTAATTAATTCTTTTTTGGCATCTAATATATGTTGATAATTACCTAAAATCGCCATTGAAAATTCTTGAAGCGGTTTTGATTCTAAACTTCGTACATAGTTTTCAATCACTTTAAAACGAGCATCTAACTGACTGGTAATTTCTTCAAATTTTGGTCTAGCTAAACGCACGGACAATTGTCTCTTAATAACAGTTTGTTTATGCAAATTATTTAATTCTCTTAATAAGTTTTCAGCTTTCATTTCATCTAAAACACTGTTATCATTAAAATAAGGTGTAATATAAAAAGAATAGTTATTACTTCTTGTTACAAACTGATTTTGAGAATTCATTTCAGGATATAAAACATTATCAATGCCTAAACCAGATAAAAATTGATACTTTTCTAATGAATTATATGGTGCAATTTTTAAAAAAAATTCTTTGCCTTCATTATCTTTAGCTTGATAGCTTTTTTTACTTATTTTTGATAATATAGTAAGCGGAACATCATAATATTCAACTATGGCTTTATTTAAAGCTCTAATTCTTTCTTGCATCAACGTTACTAATAATTAATCTATGGTATTTTTCCATATTATTATTTTTATTTTCTTTATATAATCGTTCCAATGAGCAATTATAGTCATGCGAAATTTTATCTATTTCTTTTTCGTTATTATAATAAATCACTTTTATAGTAGATGTTACATTTTTTATATTTCTAGTTACCTCTTGTTCCGAGGGTAAATTATCATCGATAACTTCTAATTTTGATGATAATTTTTCTTCTATCTCTGATGTGATTTTTTCTTTAATAACTTCAGTTTTATTATCAATTACTTCATTTTCATCTATTTCATCTTTAGTTATATTTTCTAATCGTTCATTTTGAGTTTCTACTTCCGTTTTTGGCAATTCCAAGCCATCGGTTACACCAATTTCTTCTAATTCGTAAGATATTGAAATATTATATTCTATTGATATTCCTTGACCTTCAACTATTGTATAATCAAATTTATCACAATCGACATCAATTATATTAATATTGTTACTATCTAATAAAATATTAAAAATGATATCTTCACTGATTAATTTATCAATTTCAGTTTTAGAAGATCTATAACTACCAGTGACATATAATTTTCCAGTTAATGTATCATTTTTAGGGTAAAATTCAACTATTTCAGCCCCCAACTCATTTAAAAATGCTAAATCTTTAATTTTAATATTTTTAGTAAATTGTTTTTCTATTTTCATATTTTTACCTCCACACATTAAAATTATATGATATAAAAAAGTAAAATATAATGAAAAATAGAAATTAGAAAATAAAAAAGATGATATATGATTATCATCTTAAAAAACATTATTTATACTATATTGATTCCTCAATTAATTGCCATACTTTTTCAACACCCATTTTTGTAGTTGATGAAAAAGGAACGCAAATCTTAGAGTCATTTATGTTTAGAGTTTCAAAAATAACTTTTAGATGTTTATTTAATTGTATTTTTGGTATTTTATCACATTTAGTAGCAATAATAACTACATCAATATCATAATGTAATAAATAATTGTACATTAGTACATCATCATCGGTAGGTTTATGTCTAGCATCTACCAATAAAAAACATTTTTTAAGTAATGCTTGAGAAGTTAAATACTCTTCAATCATTTTTCCAAAATCCAAACGTTGACCAATTGTTTTTGAGGCATAACCATACCCAGGAACATCAACAAAATAAAGAGTATCGTTAATATTATAAAAATTAAGTGTCAATGTTTTACCTGGTTTACTTGATGTATAAGCTAAATTTTTGCGATTTGTTAGAGCATTAATAAAACTACTCTTTCCAACGTTACTTCTACCTAGAAAGATAAATTCTGGTAAATTAACATTAGGATAGTTTCTTTTATCTACACAACTAGTAACATATTCTGCTTTTTTAATAACCATGAAAATTTTCCTCCTATTTTTAAGAAAGAACTGTAAGTACATAAAATACTTACAGTTAATTTATTAATCATAGAATAAGCCATATTCTGTCCTTTTATTTAAAAAGGGATAATCATTTATCTCAAAAGAAAAAATTCTTAAGTAACAATTATGAATTCTTATTCTTCTAATTGTCATGCCCCTACCAAAATTTGGGTTGCTAACTTGTGGGGTTTACCCGTTCCACGCTTTTGTTTCCAAAAGAATCGTCACTGTGGCACTTTATGAATTACACCATGGCTAAGCTTTAGGTTTCATTCGCCGTAACTAAATTAATAGTTCCATAACTTATTTTTTAATTATGCACAAACACTACGAACATCACAGTTCGTGTTAGTATGGACTTTCCTAACGTATAAATACGCTCGATTATCTACTATGATTAATCTAATTTTTCTTTCAAACCATCTAAAATAATATAACCAATACTTAAGATACCACTTCCAACATGACAACCAATAGTTGGTGGAACAACTGAAAGAGTAAATTTCTTAGCATTGTGAGCATAAATAGGTTTAATTCTTTCTAATAAAGCCTCAGCATCACTTAAACAATTACTATGTTGTACTAAATAAATTACTTCTTTTGCATCCTTAGTATCATTTTTAACAATTTCAATTAATTCTTCAATAGCACGATTGTGTGTACGAACCTTTTGATATACATCAATAGTACCAGTCATGCCTAATTTTAAAATTGGCTTAATTTTCATTAAAGATCCAATAAAACCACTTGCAGCATTCAATCTTCCATTCTTAACTAAATATTTTAAATCATTAACAATAAAATATTCAGCAGTTTGATCAGTCATCTTTTGACATTCTGCAAAAATTTCATCAACATTATAACCTTTATTAGCTAATATTTCAGCATAATGAGCACAATATCCTTCGGCTATACACGCAGTGTGACAATTAAACACGTGATAATTAACTCCTTCAATGTAGTCATCTGCTACTGCAAGAAGATTTTCTCCATATTTAGATAATCCAAAAGATATTGGAAAATGTATAACATCTGTACATCCCTCTTTTTTCCACTCATCAGCTCTTTTAATTAATTCTTCTGGAGTAGGAGCACTTGTAGAAGGAACATCAGAAGTATTAACAAGACGCTTGTAAAATTCATCTGCAGTAATATCTACGCCGTCAACAAGATTTTCTTCACCAAAATGAATAGTTGTTCTTGTAATTTTTACTTTATGTTCAAACGGAGCATATTCTAAGGCCGAACTACAATCGGATGTAATACCTATTTTCATCTATTAATTATTCTCCTTAACTTCATCATTTGTTTTTTCATCTTCACCTAATTTTTTAGGTGTTTCATTATCTTCTTTATTATGCTTTCCTTCAAATTTCTTTTTTTCAGGAGCAGGAAGTGTAGCCTTTCTAGAGAAACGAAGTTTGCCATTAGGAGCAATTTCAATTAATTTTACAATTATTTCATCACCAACATTAACTTCATCTTCTGTTTTAGCAACACGACGCCATGCAAGATTAGAAATATGAACTAATCCTTCACAACCTGGCCATATTTCAACAACTGCACCAATATCAAGAGTTTTAATTACTTTAGCTGGATAAATAGCATTTAATTCAGGGACTCTAACAATATTTTCAATCATTTCAACAGCTTTATTTATCCATTCTTCATCAGAGTGCATTATAAATACGCGGCCATCTTGTTCAATATCAATTTTAACCTGATTACATTTATCAATAATATCTTGAACAGTTTTTCCACCACTACCAATAACTTCTCTAATTTTTTCTGGATCAATCTTAATCATTTTTACCTTTGGAGCATATTTGCTTAAATTAGGTCTAACTTCAGAAATTGTAGTCATCATATGATCAAGGATTTGCATACGACCTTTACGAGCTTGTGCTAAGGCTTCTTTTAGTATTTGGGTAGTTATACCTTTACACTTAATATCCATTTGTAAAGCAGTAATACCATTTCTAGTACCAGCAACTTTGAAATCCATATCGCCATAATGATCTTCTAAGCCTTGAATATCTGTCAAAATAGTATATTTAGAACATTCATCATCTTGACTGATTAATCCCATAGCAATACCAGCGACTGGAGCCTTAATTGGAACACCTGCAGCCATAAGAGCCATAGTACCAGCACAAATTGAAGCTTGACTGGATGAACCATTTGATTCTAAAATTTCAGATACAACTCTTATTGTATAAGGGAATTCATCTTCACTAGGAATAACTTGCAACAAAGCTCTTTCTCCTAAAGCACCATGACCAATTTCACGACGTCCAGGAGAACCATAACGACCGGTTGAACCAACAGCAAATTGTGGGAAGTTATAATGAAGCATAAATCTCTTACTTTCTTCAACGCCTAAACCATCTATTATTTGAAACTCAGTTAATGATCCCAAAGTAACGATAGAACAACTTTGTGTTTGTCCCCTTGTAAATAAAGCAGAACCGTGTGTTCTTTCAAATAGGTCTACTCTTGAAGAAAGTGGTCTTATTTCATCAACTGCTCTACCATCAGGACGAATTTTATCTTCAGTTATAAGACGTCTAACCTCTTCAGCAAGCATATGTTCAAGAACCATATTTACATAGCCTTGATTTTCAGCAAGAGTTTGAGAATCAAAATTCTTTTCTGCAAATATTGCATCAAAATGTTCTCTGGTTTTTTCATTTACAGTTTCAATGTTAGCTTCTCTTTCAAGTTTATCATATGTTGAAATAGCAGTTTTTAAATCTTCAAAAGCAAAACTACGAATCTTTTCTTCCAATTCTTCAGGTATTTTGAATAAATCAGGAACAATTTTTTCTTTGCCAACTTCAGCAATGATTTCATTTTCCCAAGCACAAATCTTTTTAATTTCTTCATGAGCAAATACTAATGCACCTAACATATCTTCTTCAGACACTTGTTTTGCTCCAGCTTCAACCATATTAATTGCTTTGATTGTACCAGCAACTGTTAAATTTATATCTGATTTTTCTAATTCCTCTGCTGTAGGATTTAAAATATATTCACCATTGATACGACCAACGACAACACCGGCAATAGGGCCTTGAAAAGGAATATCCGAAATTCCTAATGCAATACTAGAACCTAACATTGCAGCCATAGCTGGTGAACAATCAGGATCAGCGCTCATTACCATATTAATTACTTGAACTTCATTACGGAATCCATCCGCAAACAAAGGACGAATTGGACGATCTATCAAACGTGATACTAAAGTTTCATGTTCAGTAGGACGTCCCTCTCTTTTTAAAAAGCCCCCAGGAATTTTTCCACCAGCATATAATTTTTCTTGATATAAAACTGTAAGTGGGAAAAAGTCTGTAGCCATAACTTGATTACTACCAACAGCAGCACTAAGTACAGCGGTATCATCAAAACGCACTAGACAAGCACCATTGGCTTGTTTTGCTAACTCACCAATTTCAACTGTAAATTTTCTACCACGTTGAGAGTATTCAAAAACATGTTTTTCCATTTATTTTGTTTCCTTTCAATATTTCATTTATTAATAAAATAACTTATTACATAATTATTTAAATAAGTCAAAAAGGGCATATCAAATGCCCTTTTAGCCTTACTTTCTTAAACCTAATTTGGCAATAACTTCACGGTAACTTTGTACATCTTTAGCTTTTAAATAATTTAAAAGGTTACGACGATGACCAATCTTCATCATTAGACCACGATGAGAATGGAAATCATGTGGATGAGAACGCATATGTTCATTTAACTTGTTGATTTCACTTGTTAAAATAGCAATTTGAACTTCTGCAGAACCAGTGTCACCTTCAGCACGCGCAAATTTTGCAATAATTGCGGCTTTTTCTTCTTTAGTAATACAAGCCATAATTTCCTCCTATACTAGTAAATATTAAATTTACTTATTAATTAGCCCAACACTTAGTAGTACGTCGGAAGTTTCGAACAACCAAGTAGAAGGTCACTATTATTATACAACAATTTTAATATTTTTGCAATTGATTAAACAATATTTTTAGTTATTTGAGAAAATCTATTAATTATATTAGCTTTATCTTTTTCAATTTGTTTTAAAAATAAATATTTACTAGCAAACTTAATTTCATTTCTAATATAAAAATAACATTCTACCTTCAAAATGGAACCATATATATTTTTATCAAAATTGAAGATATTAACCTCTATAGATTCATTATAGCGATAATTAAATGATGGATTGTGGCCAACATTCATCATTCCTAAATATGTTTTTTCATTCCACATTACTTTAACGCCATAAACCCCTTCTTTTAAATTAACAGCAACATCACCAATGTCTAAATTTGCTGTTGGAAGGTTAATGGTTCTACCAACTTGCTTACCACAAACTACAACTCCATAAAAATAATATTCATAACCTAACAATTCATTAACTTTTTCAATTTCGCCATTATTTAAATAATTTAAAATTGTTTTTTTATTGTTGTTATCCATAGCATTTTTTATATGTAAACAAACATGTAAAGTATTTAACAATTTTACTAGATTGTTCGAAACAAACTCATTATCAACAAAAAAGTCGATAATACAAAGTTTCTTCAAATCATCATTTGCTAATAATTCATCAATTTTCTTAATTGATGGCATAAATATTAAATAATCAGTTTCTAAAAATCCTAATTTTTTTTCTAAATCAATTTTTAACCTATTTCTATAATTATTATTTTTGTTTAGAAAATTATTTTCATCTAAGCAAACAATTGCAGTTTTTGTGTCTTTATTTTTTGCAAGATGTGTCATTTCATAAACTACATTTTGTTTACTAATATCAATTTCATTAATTGATGTTAAATAAATACTTAACTTAATGTTATAATACTTTTTCGAAAAATCATCAAAAGATATTAGTTCCATACTCTAGCCGCCCTATAACAATTTATAACATCATCATATTCATAAATAGCAATTAATTTGTCATTATCCATGATTCTAACTAAATTAGGATAATCATTATATTTTTCAAAAACAACATTTTTAGAAATTTTCATTCCATGATATGCTTTTTTCACAGAGTCTGAATCAGTAAGCAATGCTATATTTATAACCGCTTCTTCCATAGAATACAGTTTATATTTTCCAGAAGAAATTTCATCAATAGTAGATGCATCATTAATTTTAAAAACTCCACTTCTTGTTCTTAAAAGTGATGACATAACAGCAGGATAATTTAATTTTTCACCTATGTCTTTACAAAGACTCCTAATATAAGTTCCCTTTGATACAATCACTTTAAAATTAAATTCTAAATATTTTTCATTACGATGTATAGCGGACGTTCTTTCAATATATGAAATATTAATGCTTCGAGGCTTTATTTCAACATCAATATTATTTCTAGCATATTCATATAATTTTCTTCCATTAATTTTAATTGCTGAATAAATTGGAGGCATTTGCATACTTTTTCCTAAAAATGAATTTAAACATTCATCAATAGTATTTGCATTAATATCATTTACATACATATCGTTAGTAATTTTTCCGCTTAAATCATAGGTATCCGTACCAATTCCTAATCTAATTCCCGCAATATATTCTTTTGTTTCATTCTCTAAAAATTGAACTAATTTTGTTGCATCATTAATGCATACTGCCAACACCCCTTCAGCATCTGGGTCAAGCGTACCTAAATGACCAACTTTTTTGGTATTGAATATTTTTCTAATTTTGTTGACAACATCATGGCTAGTCATCCCTTTTTCCTTATTTACAACTATAATACCATTCATTTTTTACCTCTTTCATTCTAATTTTATCATAAAGTTACATTTTTTTCAATTGATATATTTTATAATTAGTGATGAGGTGATAAAATGGAAAACATTGGATTAAAAATTAAATTACAAGTAATTCCAAAAGATATAAATAATTGCATAGGAATAATAATTTATAATTTTCCACCTAATTTTATGATTGATTTTGAAAAAATCAATCTAGCTCTAATTAATGCTTCTAAAAATAATAATATTACTAAAAATTATAATATATCAGCTGGTCTGATTGATAATGTTACCACAAATAACCCAATTAAAATAATTTACAAATTAGAAAATATTATTAAACACAAACCAGAAATAATTAGACCAAATACAAAGGATCTAGCTATGGCCATAAAGACGCATTTAAAGTATGATACTGTTTACCCCAATGAAATATTTTATTTATTTATAATTTTCGGAACTATTTGTAGAGAATATCTAAAAACAAAAAATATTGATGTTTTTTCACATATTTATCGATTAAAAGACATCAATGATCTTTCTTTAGGTGATTTAGAAATTGATACTATAAAACAAAATATTATGGAATTAGATAGTTTTCCTATCATTGATCCAAGAGCAAAATCTTTAATGAAACAACTAATTAAAAAAACAGAGGCCATAAAGGACACAATTGGCGGAACAATTGAAACGGTAATTAAAAATCTTCCTATAGGCATTGGTAATATCCCCTTTCAAAAATTAAATTCACAATTTAGTTTCTTACTTTTTCAAATACCAAATTGTTTTAGTGTAGAATTTGGAAGTATTAATAATTTATCTAATAAATTTGGAAGTAAAATTATTGATGAAATTTATTATCAAAATGATATGATTAAATTAAAATCTAACAATTTGGGTGGTTTAAATGATGGATTGAGCAATGGCAATGATATATTAATAAAATCTTCTTTTTATCCAGATTTGCCAATAAATTGTGAAGTTAAAACAATTAATATTGCAACTGGCGAAGAAATAACAATTTCATCATTGTCTAAGAATGAGGTACTAAAAATTAATTTTCAACTACAATTGGTACAAGCATTTATTTCTTATTGTATTTTAGATAATCTATTATATAAATAAATTAAGTGTCAATCAAAATTTGATTGACACTTAATTTTAATACACGCTTTGCGATACAATTTCTCTTTTTGCAGGATCGTATACCGTTTCTATGCCATTATTTATATAATGGATTTTTTTATCTTCTACCGTTAAAACTGCACTAGCTGGTAAAACATTAGGACTAATATATTCATATGCTTCTTTCAAATCTAATTTCATTAATTCATCAAAATTTTGAAATGTTTCGAAATTAATTTCTGCCCCTTCAGTTCTTCCACTCATTGAATTTGATACCATTGCTGTTTCAAAACAACTGATAATTTCTTTAAATTCAGCTGTAGCAGCAGTAAATTTTGTTACTCTAACATATCTTGTATAACTACTATACAAAATTGTACTAACGATTCCTATAATCGTTACAACGACTAACATTTCTATCAAAGTAAATCCTTTTTTTAATTTCTTATTCATTATTTTTTTCCTTTCATAAAATCTAATCATCAATTATTGAAGAAAGTTCTTCAATTGAAGTGATTCCTTTTAAAATTAAATTTTTACCATTTTCAAAAATACTTTCATTTTGTTTTTTTGAAAATAATTTCCAATATTTAGAGATTGGAGCTTTATTGATTATTAACTCTCTAAAATCATCGTCAATCATGACAACTTCATATATTCCTTGACGACCTTTATATCCGGTCATATTACATTTTGGACATCCTTTAGATTTATAAATTTTGCTACCTAAATCAACTCCTAAATATTTTGCTTCTGCATCACTAATTGTAACTTTTTTTCTACAACTAGGGCACAAGCAACGAACTAACCTTTGAGAGATTATTCCCTTCAATGCATCTACTAGTAAGTAAGGCTCAACATCCATATCTAATAATCGACTAATTACCCCCATTGATGTATTAGTATGCAACGTTGAATAAACTAAATGTCCCGTAATTGCGGCACGACAAGCAATTTTTGCAGTTTCAGTATCTCTGATTTCCCCAATCATAATAATGTTAGGATCTTGTCTTAAAATACTGCGCAAACAATTTGCAAAAGTTAATCCACTCTCATCATTAACTTGAATTTGCGATGCTCCAATAATTGAATATTCTACCGGATCCTCTACCGTTATAATATTTACATTTTTTTCAATATTACTGGTTAAAAAAGCTTGTAATGATGTTGATTTACCACTTCCTGTTGGGCCTACCACTAAAATCAATCCTGAAGATTCATTGTTTAATTTTACAATTTTATCGTATGCAATATTTGAAAATCCTAATTCGTTTAATTTATAAGCTCCTTTATTTAAATCTAAAATTCGAAGTACTATGCGTTCCCCATATATAGTTGGTAGAATAGAAACTCGCAAATCATAATCAAAATCTTCATATTTATATCTAATTTTTCCATCCTGAGGAATTAATTTTTTTGTTATATCTAAGTTTGCAATTACTTTTATTCTAGATACAATTTCTTCAAGTGAAGAAATTGGTAAATTGGTTTTTTCCAATAATTTTCCATCAATTCTCAAACGAATTCGAATACATTTTTCCATTGGTTCAAAATGTATATCACTACTCTTTAGAACGATTGCTTCTGAAATTATTGAATCAACAATTTTTACTATGGGAGCATTTTCTACTTCTGCCTGATAAAATTTATTGACTTCATCTTTAATGATTAATTGCTTTTCATTGTTTTTACTTTCAAATTCATATTTGTTTATTGCAGCTGTTTTTTGTGAACTAAGTGATAATAAATCATATAATTCATTCCATTCTTCATCTGAAATAAATTCTATATCTATATTTTCTTCTATAAAAAAATTAATTTTTGTTACATTAAAAATATCAAACTCTCTCTTAACTAAAATCAAAATTGAATTTTCTACTTTAGTATAAGGTATACAACCGTATCTAAAAATAAATTTTAATGGTAATATTGAATTTAAAGATGAGTCAAAATTATATTTTTTATGGTCATTTCTAAATGCTATCATTACATACCACCTATATTATCTAACATTGAAAATAATGGAATAAAAATAGATGCTATCAAAATAACGACAATACTTGCAATTATTAAAATAAATGTAGGTTCTATTAAACTTGAAAATCTTTGTAATTTTGTTTGCGTTTCATCGAAAAAAATATGTTCTAAATTTAGCAATGAACTTTCTAAACTTGCTGTTCTTTCACTAATACTTATAGTTTCTATCAATAAAATGGGAAACACATTCATTGTATACAAAGCTGAAGATAATTTACCCCCTCTTTTAACTTCATCTAATGCAAAATTAAATCTTTTTTTTACATATTTATTATCAATTAAATTCAAAGTTGTTTGTAAGGAAACAATTATGGGAATTCCACTATTTAAAAGAATGTACAGACATTGACAAAAACTTGTCGCAATTTTAGAAGTAGTAATTTTTCCAAAAACAGGAATTTTTAATTTAATTTTATCCAATACTATTTTTCCATTGGATGTATTAAAATATATTATAAAAGCAATAATTATAACTACTAATAACAAAACAATGAATCCCCCATATTGATTAACAAAATTAGATATGCCAATCATAATTCTTGTAATTAAAGGTAAATCTACTTTCATTTCAGTAAAAATATTAACAAATGTTGGAATTATAACCTTACATATAACAATAATAACAGCAATGCATAAAATTGCCAATAAACATGGATAAAACAATGAAGAAAAAAATTTTTTTCTCAATTGAATTTCATCACGGTAGTGATTGATTAGATGGTCTAATACGGATTTTAAGTTGCCACTCATCTCCGCTAGTTTTATCATTGTTCTAAAGTAACTAGGAAAAATCTTTGGATATTCACCTATTACTTGTGACAATGACTTGCCCTTATTAATTTCTTTTCCCATTTCATTTATTATCTTAGAAAACTGTCGATTAGTAATTGATGAAGAACATAAAATTAATGCATCGCTTATAGAAATTCCTGTCGATACTATCATTTTTAATTTTTCACAAAAGTATAATAAATCTGTTTTTTTGATATTCGAAAAAGTAATAAATTGTTTTTTTTCTTTAATTAATCGGTATTTTAATAATTGATAATTATGTTCAATTATTATTTTTTTTAGTGTTTCTACATCTTCAGCTTTTATATATCCTCTAAACTTTTCATTATTAACAGACTTTGCGACAAAATAATATTTGTTCATTTTCTAATTTCTCCTCATCGTTTCATCATCATTACCTACACAAAAGTCGTATATCCTTTGATCCATTATACTAATTTGTTCTTCCACCTGTTTTGCACTTTCATCTTCAATATATTTTTTTTCTTTACTCTCTCGTAATTCAGTTACATAATTATTTAATGATGATATTCTATTATTAACTGCAAGTTGCAAATAACACAAACTATATGTTACTAATGATATTAATAAAATTAAAATCATTGCTAAATATATTATACTTCCTTTTTTGTACTTCTTTGCCATGTTTCTATTCTTCCCCCTTGATAAAAAATATTTAAAATAATATTATTTTGGTTTTCTATCAATTCTACACTAAAGTCAGGATATTCAGTAAATTTATATATTTTTTCTTTCCACACACCATGATATATTTTTTCTACATTTTTGTTATAATTAAATGGATCTGCTGAAAATAATTCATAATTATTTTGGATGAATATTATGTATTCCATTTGTTGAATATTTTGTTTATACATTCTTTTGTTTTGAACAATTAAACAACAGAATAATATCGATATAATTCCAATTATTGCCACAACAATTAAACTCTCAAATATCGTAAATCCCCTTTTACATTTATTTATTAACTGAAGCATAAACTATTTTTCTTTCATCAAAATTTCTTAATTTATCAATATGTTCAATAAATACAAAATTCAAGTTTGGCCACTTTTCTGTGAATTTTATAAATTTTTTAAAATCAGAATCAATAATTATTTCATCGTATCTTTTATTCATTAATTCATAAACACAGCTAATTAATTGTTCAAAATTTTCTTCTTTTTCATCAATTAATAGATAATTGATTAAATTACTATTATCTATATCTAAAACACGTAGATGTTCGTTATCCCATTGAATTAATAAGACCCTTTTTTTAAAAAAATAATTTTTGTGTTTAGTTAAAAATTTTTGACAAATATTAAAATCAAAATCTATGAATACCTTTTGATTATTGATAAATTCAAAATTTTCCTTGATTAATTGCATTTTTTTCTTTGGTAGAAATTTTCCAAAATATAACTTTTGTTTAGTACCAAAATTTGAAATGCATAATTCTACTTCGAATCTAGAAGAATAATTAGGGTATAACTCTTCTATCTTCTTTTTTAAATCAACTTTATTGTTAATTACATCGGTTGAATGATTAATAATTTCTACAAAAACGTCATTACTTATATACGTTATTAATATCTTTGATTTTGCGTATTCAATCGTAATTGGGTATTCATTAAGAAATAATTTTAACGATTTATAATCTTGAAAAGTTTTATATATTTCACGATCAATTATTTTCAAATTATTTTTTATCCTTAAATATTGTACACACAAACCAAAATTTTTTTGAACGTCATAAATTTTAACCATCACGTATTTCATATAGTCTACTCCTAAAAATCATTTTTACAAGTCTGTCATTTATGTCAAATGATAATACAATAAAATTTTTGTTTATTTCTATCCCCTTAAAAATCACTTTATACTCAATTTCGTTAATTTTACAATTATTATTAATTAATAATTTTATTTCTACCCTTTCATTTATTAAGGTGCAATCTTCATCATCTATTAAATACACCATTGAATCTTCATTTGCAAATGTTTTTTCTAACGAGGTAATAAATGATAATTCATTACTAATAACTTCAAAATTTACATAACCTTCATTACCCATAATAATTGCTTTTCTTATCAATATTGTTAGGGGAATTATTATAACTGACAAAATTGCTACTACTACTAAAGTTTCAATTAATGTAAATCCATTTTTTAACATCTTTTATCACCTCAATTAATATTACAATAAAAAAAGTTAAATTTCTTTTTCGAAATTTAACTAATATTTTTATAATTAATTTAATTAATGCATCATTTCTAACTTTTTTTGTTCAATTTTTTGTATTACCATCATCGGATTTAGATATCCATAAGTTTTCAACATCTCTTGATTATTTAAAATATAAATTAATTGAGGATAAACAGAATTTTTGTTTATCTCAACTTGATTTATAATAGCAATATCAATGTAACTTGACAAATGTTTTTTTAAAATAGACTCCCAAATTTTTGAAATTGTACTGACTGGACATATGCAAACTAATAATTCATTTTTATTATTATATTTAGATTTTATCATTTTTTGGTATTTCTTCATATTTACACCCTTCCTTTTAATATATTATAACATTCTTTATTTGCAAAAAATGCAAAATTAGAGTATAATTATATAAGTAATAATTGATAATTACTATAATAATTGTTTTAATAGAAAGGAATTTGGTACATCACCAGTACTAATAAAAGTTTGTATGGAAATAATAGGCGTTATTATGGAAACCAATCCTCTTCATAATGGACATCTTTTTCTTCTTAATCAAATTAAGAAAAACTTTAATCCTGATATAATTATTGCCATAACTTCAACTTCTTTCACAATGCGTGGAGAAATATCAGTTATCAATAAATTCGATAAAACTAGATATCTATTACAAGCGGGATGCAATTTGGTATTTGAATTGCCTACAATATTAGCTGTCCAAAGTGGTGACTATTTTGCTAGTAATGCTGTTAATATACTATCAAAAATAGGAGTCACCAGAATTGTTTGCGGATGTGAAGATGTTAATATTCATAATTTTGAATCTCTTTATGAAATTTGTTCACAAGAATATTTCAAAAATACGTTTAAACAAATGTTAGAGAAAAGAAAATCCTATAAACAGGCTTTTACTGATACTTTGATGCAACTGAATATTAACAAAAAAGAGATTGAATTGTATAACTCGCCTAATTTTACTCTTGCTTTTCAATATTTTTCATATATTAAAAAGAATAATTTAAAAATCGAATTAAGCCTTATTTCTAGAAATGCCGATTATTATCAATCAGCTACTTTAATTAGAGAATCTATTAAACGTAAGTTAGACACAAGTGGTTATTTACCTTTTCCAGAAAACATTGTTGATTTGCAAAAAGCTGAAAGTAGGCTAATGAAAATAATAAATTATAAATATCAAATATTAAATGATTATTATGACATTGAAGGAATAAATAAATTTATTGCTAAAAACGCTGATTTTTATTCTAACTTTGATAATTTTCTAACTAGTTTAAATAATAAAAAATATAGTTATTCCTTGCTTAGAAGAAATATCATCTATAATTTACTTAATATAAAAGAATTAAAAAAAGAAATTTCTTATTTTAGAATTTTAGGCAGTGATACTTTAGGATTTAATTATTTAAAAGGATTAAATACGGAAATAAAAAAACAAATTTTTTCTGGATATGCTGAAAAAACACCAACTAGTGATGTTGAACAAATCAAACAATTTGAGCTCAAAGCAACTAAATTGTATAGTATTATCACAAATGATAAAAATCTAATATATAATGAATATCAATTACCAATTAAGAAAGGAGACAAAAATGACAATTGAAGAATTAAGAACAAAACTTGAAGATATTATTGATCCTACTCTAGGCATTACCCTAAAAGAAAGTGATGGCATAAAACATTTGGGTTACGATAAAGAAAATGATGTTGTAACAATGATTTTAAGCATTGGTAAACTTGGTGGCGATAATGAAACTTTATTACGAAGAAATGTTGCTAGAGTTGTCAAAATTGATTGTAAATTTAAAGGCCTTCGTCTACAAGTTGAAGAATCAAAAATTTATGGAAGCATTACAAAAAAGAAAGTAAACTTTATAGGTGTAGTTAGTGGTAAAGGCGGAGTTGGAAAAAGCAGTGTGGCTGCTAATATTGCCTATCGTCTAATGAAAAAGGGATTGCACGTTGGAATTATTGATGCTGATATCTATGGTTCTAGTATTCCAACTATCTTAGAAGTTCCTCACCGCACACCTTCTTATAATGAAGAAAAAAAGATTTTACCTATTGAAAAAGATGGTATTGAAATTATTTCAACTGAATTTTTTACTGATGAAAGTCAACCAGTAATTTGGAGAGGTGGTATGCTAAATAGCATGTTGAGTCACTTCTTCTATGACATTAAATGGCATGATGATACAAAATTTGTAATCATCGATTTCCCACCAGGAACTGGTGATGTTAGCTTAGATATAAAAAACATTGTTCCTCAAACAAAAATGTTACTCGTAACAACACCTCATCCATCTGCTAGTCATGTTGCCGTAAAAGCTGGATTTGCTTTAAAAACACTTGGTCATGAATTATTAGGTGTAATCGAAAATATGTCTTATTTTATAAATCCCTTAAATCAGGAAAAAGAATATATTTTTGGTACTGGTGGTGGTGAAAAAGTAGCTGAAGACTTAGATACTGAGCTTATAGCAAAAATACCAATTGCTCAACCAAAATACCATCAAGATATTTTTGAAATTGATGAAGAGAATGGAAAAATTTTTGATATGATAGCAGATTTTATCATTTACAAATGCAATGATAATGAAAATTAAAATGTATACAAAAAAAGTGGTTAGATCAAAAACCACTTTTTTTTACTTAGCTAAAAGTTTTTCTATAGCTTTTTTTATTTCTTCTTTTTTGTCATCAGTATCTGGATCTATAGAAATTTTGCCATTATCAATAATTATAAAATCATCAACTTCAATATTAGTTGGAAGTAACTCCAAAGGAACTACATACGCAGAATGATTTTCTAATCTAATCAATGCGTTTTTTTCATTAGTTTCTTGATTACAAGAAATTTGTTCAACAAAGCCTTTTAACATCTTAATTGTTATTTTCACTTTCAGATGCTAATTGATCTTCATAAAAACTATCAACGACATCATTTATTAAATCATACTCTTCATCAGATTCTAAAGGATACAAATCGCCTACTCCGCCTTCTTTTTCAATGTATGAATAAGCAAATAAATCCATATTTTCTTCACTATCATCTTCATCAACAGGATAAAAAACAACATAATTTTTACCAGTCTCTTCATGATTATAAGTAAATAAGATTTCACATTGTCTTTCCTTACCTTCATCATCTATAATAACAATACGATTGTTTTCATTTTGTTCCATATAATTTTACTCCTTTCTTTTTATTTTTATCTTATACTATCTAAATATGATTGTAAAATTAAAGTAGCGGCCAAAGAATCGACTACTTTTTTTCTTTTATTTCTACTAACATCAGCAGCAATCATAATTTTTTGAACCTCAACTGTTGTCAATCTCTCATCATATAAAATAACTTCTATATTTTTTTTATCTTCTAACATCTTTTTAAAAGTCAAAACATATTCACCTTGAGGTCCTATCGTTCCATTCATATTTAATGGATATCCCATAACTATTTTATCAGGTTTTTTTTCATCAATAATTTTTGAAACTTCTTCTAGACATCCATCTAAATCTTTTTCAAAAAATCTAATTGTATGTAATGAAGTAGCAATCATTCCTAATGAATCGCTTACGGCAACGCCACAAGTTCTATTTCCCAAATCTAAGCCAATATACTTCATTATTTACAAAGTTCCTTAACTTTTTCAATTGCTACACTAACTTTATTTACATCTTTACCACCAGCTTGGGCAAAATCTTGTTTTCCGCCCCCTGATCCACCTGTAATTAAAGCAGCTTCTTTTACTAATTTTCCGCAATTAAAATCAGAATTTTTTGATTTCGCAATAAAAATGACTTTTGAGTTATTAATAACATTTGCAAAGAAAACAAGACCACTATTAATTTCAGCTGTGATTTTATCAACAATATCTTTTAACACATCAACATTTACATTTTCAACTTTTTCAACTATAATTGAATTATTATTGACAGTATAAGCCTTACTCAAAAATTCTTTATAATCTGAAGAATTTTTATTTCTATATTTATTGTCATAATCCTTTTCAACATCTTTCAAAGTTCTTCTTGCTTCTTCCAAAGATTTTCTATATGCTATAATATCTCTATACGAACCAACTAATGTTGGTATGGAAATATTAACCTTTGTTACATCTAGTCCTTCTCTTTGGGCCTTTTCATAAATTTCATTTATTTTATTAATTATTATGATTAGTTCATTTTTAATTGGACTTACAATTGTAGATAGTTGTTCTAATAAATTTTCACCAGTTAATGCTTCTAATCTAAATATACCTGAACCTTTAGATTCAATAGAAACAATGGCTAATTTCTTTATTTCAGATGTATTAGATACATGAGTACCACCACACAATTCTTTACTATAAGTCATATCGACTACACGAACTGTATCACCATATTTTTCACCAAACAATGCTTGGGCACCAGTTTTTTTAGCTTCATCAAGAGATAAAATTAATGTATTAACTGGATATGCTTCTTTAATTGCATCATTAGTTAATTCTTCTACTCTTAAAATTTCATCATTTGTAAGATTATTATAATTATTAAAATCAAATCGTAAACGTTCATCGGTAACTAGCGATCCGTGTTGAACAACATGATTGCCTAATACTTTTCTTAAACTTTCATTAATTAAATGGGTAGCAGAGTGATTACAACAAACTTTAAAATGAAATTGACTATCGACAATGGCTGTAACTTTTTCATCTATTGTTAAATTTAAGTTATTATTAGAAATAACGTGTGCATGTTGACCATTAGGTAGTTTAAAAGTATTAACAACCTTTAAAGACTCTCCATCAATAATTAAAGTACCTTGATCGCCTATTTGACCGCCCATTTCAGCATAAAAAGGAGTCTTTTCCAATACAATTATACATTCGCCTGTCGTTTTATTAACCCTTTTGCCATCTTTAAATAATCCAATAATTTTACTATCTATTTCTAAATTATCATATCCAACATATGTAGATGTCTCATTAAATTTTAGATAATCTTCGTTTTGAATATTCATGGATTGTTCATCATTTCTAGCAGATCTAGCTCGTTGCTTTTGAGCCTCTAATTCTTTTTTAAAGCCATCAACATCAACTTTTAAATTAGCTTCACTTGCCGTTTCTTCCGTCAACTCTAAAGGAAAACCGAAAGTATCATACAACAAAAAAGCATCTTTTCCAGAAATAACAGTTTCATTATTATTAATAGTAGTTTTAATGATTTCAGAAATCTTCTTTTCACCTTTTTCTAAAGTTTTTAAAAAGTTTTCTTCCTCTGTTTTAATAACCTTTTCGATAATTGGTTGCTTTTCAACTAAGTAGCCATAAAATTGCTTCATATTATCAACAACTACAGCAACTAATTTATAAACAAATGGTTCAGTTATTCCTAATTTTCTTCCATATCTTACTGCTCTTCTAAGAATCCTTCTTAATACATAGCCACGTCCTTCATTAGATAAGTTAGCACCATCAGCTACCGCAAAAGTTACGCTTCTAACGTGATCAGCAATTACCCTAAAAGCCATCTTGTTATCTTCATATTTTTTACCAGTATAATTTTCAATAAATTTAATCAATGGTAAAAATAAATCAGTTTCATAGTTTGTTTCCGTTTCTTGGAAAATACAAGCTAAACGTTCTAAACCACTACCTGTATCAATATTTTTACTTGGAAGTTCTGGATAATCTTTACGATCTAATCCAATTACTGAATTAAATTGACTAAAAACTATATTCCAAATTTCAATATATCGATCATTATCCAAATCATCTTTTAATAATTTAATTCCCATTTTTTCAGGATCATATTTTTCGCCACGATCATAGAAAATTTCTGTATCAGGCCCACATGGTCCTTCACCAATTTCCCAAAAATTGCCTTCTAAAGGAATTAAGTGGTCATCGCTTACACCAACTTCAATCCATTTATCATGAGTAGCCTTGTCTTGTGGATAAAATGTTATATAAATTTTGTCCTTAGGAAAACCAAACCATTTTTCATCAAATAGTAATTCTGATGCCCAAGTTATAACTTCATCACGGAAATAATCTCCAATTGAAAAATTTCCTAACATTTCAAAGAATGTATGATGACGAGAAGTTCGACCTACATTATCAATATCGTTAGTTCTGATTGATTTTTGAGCATTACACATACGCGGATTTTTAGGTTTTTCCCTACCATCAAAATATTTTTTTAGTGGTGCAACCCCAGCATTAATCCATAATAAAGTCGGGTCATCATGTGGTAATAAGGAAGCACTCTCAATAACCTCATGGCCTTTACTCTTAAAAAAAGTTAGCCACATTTGTCTAATTTCATATCCTTTTAATTTTTTCATTGTTTCCTCCATTTATTAATCTAAAATAAAAATTCGTTCCTAAAAAAACTTTAGGAACGAATTAATTTCGCGGTACCATCCTAATTTACATTAAATGTACACCTTTTAAAGTTTTAACGCTACAAGCGGAGATTATTAATCTCTCTAAAAAGGAGCTTCAATAATCTAACTATTGACTTTTCAGCAACCAGTCTCTTTCTAAATAGTATCAATTATTTACTAATCTTTTATCATTGATTTATTTATATTAAGCAGCTTCTTCACTAGAATTAGGAGTTTCTACTTGTTCATTAGTTTTATTCTCTTCTTTATTTTCTTTTTCTGCTTCTTTTGCTAACAACTTTTCCTCAGCACGACGAGCCTTTTCTTCAGCTCTTTCTTTTTCACGAAGAGCTCTTTCGGCTTCGATAGCTCTTTCACGTTTTGCTTTTTCTGCTTCTTTTGCTAAACGTTCTGCTTCTTCGCTTTCTAGTAAGTTTTCCAAAGAATGAATCATCAATGGCTTCAAATCTTCAAAACTAATAGTTTCATCACCACGATAAATGGCTTTTAATTGATTAGTTTCAAATTTTGATACAGGTTGCGTATACTTACGATCAAAATTAATTACACTATTGTATTTGTATAATAAATCACGCATTTCATCAGTCTTGGCTAAGAAGAAAATACGATAATCGTTATTAGTAGCTTGAATATTTAAGAATTGTTTACCATGAGCTGTGAAACGATAAGCCGTTTGTTTATCATTTGGAACAACTTCTATGTCATCACGATCGGCACCAATTGATTTACCAAATAAAGCAACTTCCGAAAAAGCAGGTTCAATTGGTTTCTTTAATCTTTCGCGTTCTTCAGCTTCTCTTTGACGACGTTCAGCTTCAGCCTTAGCTAATTCTTGAGCTTCCTTTTCTTTTTGTTCAGCTTCAGCTTTTTCTTTATTGTATGTATCAATCTTAGTTTGTAATTCTTTAATTAATGAATCATTTTCACTAACAAGTTTTTCTTTAGACTCTTTAACTGTATTACGTTCAGATTGAATTAAATTTAAAGAATCATTTAGAGAAGTTAAAATTAATTCACCATCATCTTCAGCCTTCTTTTGAAGGGTTTCAAAAATCTTATCCTTAGCAGCAGATATTACCGCAAGAGCATCATCAAGTTCCTTTTCAAGAACATCAACACGCTTAACAAGTTTATCACATTCTTTTTCTTTCTTAGATAATGCCAATTTCATTTTTTCATTATCGACTCTTTCAATACCCAATTGATTAGTACTGAATTCATATAATGTGTTTAAAATATCATTTCTTGCATCAGAATATGCTTTATTTTCTTTATCAAGATTCTTTTTCCATGTAGCATATAAATCTTCAACACTATATGGATTAAGAGTTTCATCAGCATCATAAGAAATCTTTAATAGCATGCAGTGAATACCACCAATAATAACTGATAAAATTAAAGGGATAATTATATACATTACATTAGATTTTTTTACTACTGTTGACATTGCAATTTGTGTACTATTAGCATATGCATCACTAGCAATTAAAATCGATACAACCAAATAACCTATAGCTAAAATTCCAAATATTACATCAGTCATAATAGCTTCTTTTTTACGTAATAGTGGAACTTTATTATAGAATAAATGTGATAAGAATACAACTAAAACTAAAATAGCTGCACAACATATTAATAATAGGTTAGCTTTTAAATTTGAATATAAACTACCAAATCTTGCAACATTTAAAATTGTATCAAACAATAAAGCAGCTACATACGAAAATAGCGGTACGTATGAACTAACAACAGTAAATTTATTCGTAGGCGTATAATCACGATATTTTATAATTTCACTATAAATTGTAATTCCAGCAACAGCTAAGCCAAAAACAGCATATTTTAATATTATTTCAAACAAACAAATTTTTGAAGCAGTAAATGGAACACAAACAATTGCTGATATTACTACGCCAACAATTGATAAAATTAATAATAATTTACGATTTTTATTTTCTAACATGTTCGTTTACTCCTTTCTACATAGCTTGTTCTTCAGAATTAGTTTGCTCTTCAGAATTTTGTTGTTTTGCGGCCTTTTCAGCTTCTCTTTGAGCTTTTCTTTCAGCAAGTTTACGAGCTTTAGCTTCTTCTTTGGCTTTCTTAATCATTTCAATTTCTTCATTAGCACCTTTAATAGATTCTCTAATCAAGCCTTTAACAACACCAGTTTCACTGATTCCTTTGTTAACAAACTTAAGCCATTTATTACCTTTAGCATTTTTAGGAACATTAATACCTTTAACGCTTGTTAATAATACTGGCCATTTCTTTTCAGTAGTTAAGAAAGTAATACGATAATCATTTTTAGTACCTTGAATAATCAAGAATAACAATTTTCCCTTAAAGTAACGAATTTGACCAATACCATCTTTGATTTCGCCTTTTTCTTGCCAATCTTCTTCACGAAGAGTTTCAGCAAAAGCAACCATTTGGTCACAAGTAGGTTTCAATACTTTACGTTTTTCTACAACTTCAACAGGTTCTTCTTCTTGAGGTTGCATTTCTTCCTCAATCTTATCTACTTGTTCTTGAAGAGTTGCTACTTCATTAGAATATTTTTCTCTTAATTCTTCTAGTTCAGCACGCTCACCATCCAATGAGTTTTTCTCACGTTCAATTTGTGAACGAATTTCTTCAGCTTTAGCAGCAATTTCTTCTGTATTTTTGCTATCAGTTTCACCTAAATAACTATTAAGTTGTTCAAGTTCTTGTAGTGCTGTACGTTTTTTCTCACTATATTCAACTTCTTTAATTTCTTCTTCTTTAGTCTTTTCAACTGGTGCAATTTCTTCAACACCTTTAGAGAAGAATTCTTCATATTCATTCAATAAATCATCTAATACATCATTGTATGCGGCATCATAAGCATCGCCAACCATTTTTTCAGTATCAGAAGCAGATGGATTAGTAATACAAACTAAAGTTTCTTCAGTATTAATAAGTCTTATTAATTTCCATAAGTAAATTCCTGTGAAAATAATCAAATAAATGTAAAGACCTAATAAATATGGATCATAATTAGATGCAGTAAATATAAAATCTTCTTCACCTTTATACAAATTACAATATGGTCTAATTATAGAATATGATAATACTGCGAATACAACAAGTAAAGCACCTGTGATTACATCAATAATTATATTACCATTTTTCTTATACATCATTGTAATTTTGTCATAACAAAACATAGCACAAATTAACATAACTAAATAAATAGTAATCATCGCAACTAAAACATTGTGTGTTGAAACAGCAGTTGGATAATATTTAAAAGTCAAAGTGTGTAAGACAAAAACAAGCAATGAACTAATTAATACTAAGATTGGTAAATAAGAAAGCACATTAATAGTTTTTGATCTTTCTTCATTAGCATTAATTTGTTTGTATTTCAAAATATTAGGATAAACTACTAATCCTAACGTTACAATAGGAAATACAATAAATTTCAAAACATTTTCAATAACAAAAATATTCGCATTTGAATTTATAAATGTAAGTGTTCTAAATGGAATACATGTTATAATGCCAAGAACGATAGTAACGCAACCAATTATATACATTACCACTTTTTGAGATTTAGTTAGCATACATTTTCTCCTTCTCTCTAGCTTAAACTATATTCTATTATTTTTTAATAATAATACAGTCTTATTATATCATAATAAGATTTTTTTGTAAACTAAAATTATCTTTTTTTGCAAAAAAAGGCCGTTTTTATAACAATTTCGCCGATACGAATTATTGGCACAGCAATTATCATACCAAAAATTCCTAATAATTTACCCATCAAAGTCACAGAAAAGATAACTAAAATCGGATTAATTTTTAGTGCCTTTCCTTGAATTTTTGGAACTAAAATACTCTCTTCAATTGTCTGCAAAACTATGATAATTATTAGCGTATATATGAATAAATTTGGGTTTGAAGACAAAACAAATAAACAGACAATAAAGCCACCGATATAAGGGCCAATATAAGGTATAATATCCGTAATTCCAATTATTAAACCCAATATCAAAGTATAATCTAATCCTAGTAACGTAAATGCTATCGTAGATAATAACGATAATAATGCGATTATTATAAAAAATGATTTAAAATATATTAACATATTAACTTTTATTTCTTTTAAAGCATTATAAATAGCGGGCTTATTGCAAAATTTATCTTTAATATAATGTTCAATATCTTCGTAATAAAATGTAAAATAAACAAATAAAACCGGTGTTATAATTAATGGAATAAAATAGGAAATAATCGATTCAAAAATACTCATAGTTTTATTTAATATTTCTTCTTGATACTTAGTAATAATACTTAAAATATTATCTACAGATAAGAAAAATTTAGATGGTAAAAAGCTAAATTTATTATTAAACATATCAATTAAAATATTTACATATTTAGGTATTTGTTCTATAAATTTTGTCAATTGTTTACCAATCAAAGGAATACAAAAATATAGAAATAATGAAATAATTATTATAAAAATTGCTATTACTAAAACTTTAGCAATTTTTTTTGGCACAATTTTTTCTAATTTTTGTATTAAAGGCTGAATAACAAAACTTAAAGTAAATGCAATTAAAAAAGGAATAAAAACCTTAAATAAAATTAAGAATATCTTAGAAAATTTATTGAAAAGTATTGTTGCTAGCAATATAATTAGCATTATAAGCAATACTTCTATTAGTTTAAATATTTTTGATTTCATCACTTTGCATACCTCAATATATTTTATGCATAAACAAGAATATTTAAACCATAACAAAATATTTAAAAAAAACGGCTATGAACTATAAAGTCATAGCCGTTTTATTTAAATATTTACATTATTATTTAATGATTTATTATTTTATCTTGCAAAATAGCCATTATTCCAAACAGTACTTGCAGAATAAGTACCATCCCATTGTTCCCAAGTAGTAGTACCAGGAATTACATTAGATAAAGTTATTTTACGAGTTTCACCATTAAGTTCTACTGTTAATGTATAAGTTACAGTTGTCGTCTTTTCTGGATGAGAAATAACACGACCAGTGTTGTCAACTAATTCTGGATTATTTGATTGAATTGAAATAGTTGCATCCTTGTAGTTCTTTTGAATTTCATATTGAAGTTCTACCATCTTCATGAATTCAGGCCAATAACCGCCTTCAATTAAGCATTGAGGACAATTTTTACCACTCCAAGTATTATGTTGTTTTACACGTGTAGTATCAAGATTATTTCTAATTAAGATATCAGCAACTAATTGAGCTGTTCTTTGCCATGTATCATAAATATCACCGGAAGTATTAACGCACATTTCAATACCAATAGAATTATTATTTCCACCTTTTGATCCGAATCTTCCGTATTCAGAATACCATAATGGACCACCTACGTAATAATATCCATTTTCAACTTTCCATACAGGACCAAGACGAGTTAATAGATCTTTTGTTGGAACTAAATTATCAACTTTAGGTATAGCAACACTAGTTAAAACACCATTAACTGTTAAATAATATGAACCACCTGCTTGAGCAATATCAAATTCAGGAGCTACATTGCCAGTAGCTTTAGCGTCTGTCTTTGTCCAAGTAAAGGCAACTTTAGTACCATCACCAGCATGATAAGCAATATATTTTTCTGGAACAACACCATAAATAGCATCATTACCTACTGTGTAGTGAATTGATGTTTCTCCACTTGACATACCTTGGGCAATGGATACAACTGTACCAGTTAATGTTGCTGTATCATGAACAGTTACAAACTCTATTTGGTCAGTTGAACGACGATTTTGATGGTTGTTTGGATTTTTCTCAGTATTTGCATAGTAAGTTTCATCTACAGTAAACTTATCAAATAAGTATCTATTTACGCTTCCATATACAGGAACAAATACTTTTTTACGACCATCATTGTATAAACTTACATTTCCAGTTTCTACCACTGGGAAGTTTGACATTACAAGTAATGATAATAATTTATCTATTTCTGTATCATTAGATAATGTTTTTACATTAACACCAATTGTTAAATTAGCATCGATACCAACAGCCGTAATTAATATATCAACATAACCATCTTTTACAGCTGTAATCAAACCAGTTTCCGAAACGGTAGCAATATCAGTATTTAAAGATGTAAATTTGAATGTTACTTTGCTAACATCTTTTCCATAAGCTTTTACAAATAATTGAACAACTTCATTTGGTTTTAAGACACCAATGTATCCATCTTCAAATGTTGCATCAATTGTATCTAATGAATAAACTACAATTTCCTTTTCAAATTTGAAGTAGCCCATATAATCAGTTATTGTTATTGTAGCCTTACCTTCATTAATAGCTGTTAGTTCTCCAGTTGTAGAAACTTGAAGAATATCTGTATTTGATGAAGTATAATACAATTGTTGGAAATAAGCATCATCTGGTTGTACTTTTGCCTTAATTTGATATTTTTGACCAGTAAATAACTCATCACAAATATCTTCAACTAAGATAGAAGTAACTGGATTAACTGCTTTCCATTTTGCATATAGAGTAATACTTTCTTTTATATCATCAATACTGTTGTATTTTTTACCATCTTTATCAAACCATCCAAGGAATGTGAATCCTAAGTTACCAGGTACAAGTAAAGAATCAACCGTTGAAACTTTTACAGTTACTTCTTCTGCGCCCTTAGGTAAAGTTTCAAAGAAACATACGGTAATTGGGTTATCAGCTGATGCTGTTGTAAAGTCACCACTAAATACGACATGGAAGCCTTTTTTAAGGTTTCTTGTAATTGGGTTTATATTAGCATAATATCCACCATATGAATTTGAAATTGTGATTACATATTCAGCTCCTTCAGCCCATTTAGAACCACCTGTTGCGATAATATCCAATATTTCATATAAACCTGTATCTTTATTCTTTGCAATATAAATACGATCGGAGAATGTTGCACCAGGATCACTACCAGGATCACCAATAAATATATCTGTAGTATATCTTCCACTCCAGAAAGTACCATTGTTATAATTAAAGTTATTTATATCAAAATGAGGTGCATCACCACGATTTTCAAAAATAGATTCATTACTATAACCACCATTAAATACATATGTTATTTTAAAGAATTCTATTTCTTCCCAGTTAGCATAAACGGTTACATCACCTTTCATATCTTTAGATATTTCTGTAATGTATTCTGTTCCACCTTCTGTTAAACTCCAGCCAATGAATTTGAAGTCTACTTTTGTAGGAATAGGAAGCACATAACCAACACCTTCTAAATAACGGCTTGCAGCAATTACTTCACCGCCATTTAAAACGTAATTAATCTTTGAATAAATTTTTTCCACTTCTCCACCACCTCTAATTTCATCAATTGTTGGAACATCTTCAGGTGAAGCATAAGTATTATCATGTGAAGTAACATTTTTAAATTTACTATCACTAGGATTTGGAGTACCATAATAATTGTTATCACCATTTACTTTTACACTAGGATTAGAGTTCTTAATATAGAATTCTGCATCCGAGCAATTAATTAATAAATTATAATTTACATTTACGGTTGTATTATCTCCTGTTAATGCCTTAGATTCTTCAAATCTTATAAACATATAGCCCTTTGTAATAGTGTTAAAACAGAAACTAACATTTACTTTATCTGTTTCGGTATCAACATAAGAATCCATTCTTAAAGCTGGATGATAAGCAGCTACACCGATATTATTAAATTTATTATTTTCAATAACATAATTACCTGCTCCATAACTCATCAACCAAATAGTGTATTGTTGATAGCCATCAAATGAGTTATTTGTAATCTTTACTTCACCCTTGACACCGAATAATCCAGCGTTGTTAATTTTAATACCATCATTATATGTAGAATATGCTCCATAGAACTCACAATCAGAAATTGTTAAGTTTTCAAGATTATATCCATATAAAATCATTTGTCTACCACTACCAGCATTAGTTCTTGAATAAGTAATTGAAATATTCTTATATATTACATTATCATTTGGAACGAAGTAATAAGCAGCATTATCTTTACCATTAACAGTTGACTTGTCTACTAAAACATATTTAACACTTAAGTTTTCAATACTAATTGCGGCAGAACCTACAATTCTTGCTTCACCAGTCAAACAAACACCATTAATTTCTACATCATTGGCTTCAATAATTAAATCACTATTGATAATAGCTTCAGCAGCACGTGTTTCTTTTGATGGATTAACAAAAGTGTTTGGTCCAATAATAGTAACTGATTTATTAATTGTCGCACCTTTAAATGTTCCAGCAACAAGTTCAATTGTATCTCCTTCGGTAGCAGCAGCAAGAGCAGCTTCAATAGTTTCATAGTCTAGGCCTGGACCAACCTTTAACGCTGGTTTAATTTCTTTCCAATTTGCGTAAAGAGTTATTTCACCAGTTTGAGAAGCTGGAATAATGGTTATATAGTCTTTACTTCCTTTTACTAATGACCATCCCAAGAACTTGTAGCCATCCTTTACAGGATCTACTAATCTTAGAGCATAACCAGGTTGATATTTTAATGGTGAGCCTTCACCTAAAATACCACCATCAAGCTCATAATTGATAGCACACATCTTTGTTTCTTCGTAAGCTTCGTCCAATTCCATTGGTGATTTGAAATCATCCTTAGCAGCTTCAGCAGCTTTAATATTAGGTGTACCTTGATCTGAATAAGCAATAGCTGTATAATTCTTACCAAAATAGAAATTAGCATCATTTATACAGAAACGCATTCTTGCAGAAGTATTTAGAATCTTATTATACATAATCTTAACATGAGGTTTTGATGTTGTATCAGCAGTAGATGCACCTTGAATACTAAATATTGTATCCTTAGTATAACTAAAAGTATTTCCAATATAATTGATTTCAATAGAATCATATTTAGCATTGTGAACAGCTATACCACATTGAGCATTAGAGGCACTATCGCTATCAAAATTATTATCATTTATTGAAATCTTTGTATTTTCAGCAAGACTTGTTTGTCCTACCCAGAATGTCCAATAATCTCCAGCGAAACGATATGATTCATTGTTGTTAATATTGATAACACCAGCAGCATTTTTTAACCAAAAGCCAAAAACATTTTGTGATGTTGGACAATTATTAGTTATATAGTTATAATTGATTTCAGCATTTGTTACAAATCCTAATGTATATACGCACGAATAATAATTAAATTTCGATAATAAATTAAACTTATTATATTCAATTACTAAATTACTTGAAGTACCTTGGAAATGAAGTTGACCATAACCGGCCGAACTTGAGCCAGCTTTATCAGCTGTTCCTTCAATTATGTTATATGAAACATTGATATTTTCATTTTCATCAATAGCGTATAATGCTGTTGTAGCTGCTAGTTTAAATCCTAAAATAGAAATGTTTTTAACACCTTTTTCTAAAGTAATTTTACCAGTTATAACAGCTTCATCTTTTCTATTACTATTCATACCTGATAATTTGTTATTAGGACCAATTAGAGTAATACCATCAAGATTTATTGTTAAATCTTCACTATAAGTACCGGCTTTGACAATAATTCTAGTATTTTTGGTAGCCACTTTTAAGGCATCGGCAATAGTTTTATATTCTCCATTTGGATCTACAACAATTTCTTCAACTACTACGATATTTTCTTTCCAATTAGCATACAAAGTAACATCACCAGTTAAATCTGCTGGAATTACAGTAATATAATTTTCATCAAGGGCTGTAAGTGTCCAACCTAGGAATGTATAACCATCTTTTAATGGTGTTGGAAGTACTAATTCTTTTCCTTCTTCATACTTAGTAGGCACCTCTGTTCCTTCTTCAAAATAACCATCATTTAGTACAAATGTTATATTAGATTCTACTATAGGAGCAGTATATTCCCATTTTGCATAAAGAATGATATTACCAGTCATGCCTTTAGTAATTTTGTTAATTTCAATTGTACATTCTCTGTCTAAGAACCAACCTAAGAATTTAACACTTCCTGATGCAAGTGGTAAATCAAATTCATCTTCTACAGTGTATGAATTTGGATTAGTTGGTAATACAGCTGTAACATCTGTATTTTCTTTAACTATATACTTACTTGGTAAATTATTGAAAGCAACAATACTAGTTCCCTTAGCCCATTGATGGAATCTAAACATTATTTGAATCTTACCAGCTGATGTTGGTGTATAAGTATCATCATATGCAGGATATGCTGATTTAATACAGTTATAAAACCATGCATCTAAAGCTTGATACTTAACACGATATTTTTCACTATTTAAGAAATATGCTTCTGAATGTTCAATTACGCAACTTCCATCAGCATTTCTACTAACCGGTTTATAAATAAAATTAGATACAGTTTTTTCAAAATCATAGATGTCAATTGCAATTAATTCATTAACATTACTAAAGTTAACAGTAACGCCATTTTTAGTAATTGTTACTTTTCCATTATCTACCTTTACAAATTCGTTAAGATAACTAGCGTTTTCAATAAACCAATTGTATAAATCGCCATAGAATTCGCCAACAAATGCTTCTTTTGATTCCCAACTTGATTTAATAATTGTTGCTAGATTTTTTTCATAAGTAATAGAATAATGACAAATTTCATATTGGGCAGTAACTTCAAAATCTTCTTTTACATTGACAATACTTTTATCCCAACCAATGAAATTATAACCTAAACGTGTTGGATTAGTAGGAGCTGCAGCAGTTCTTCCATCTTTTACTTTTGCAACTTTTAGAACTTTTCCATCATAATCTTTAAAGATAACCGTATGCGTAATGTTAGTTACTGGATCTTTAGAAGATTCTGGAAGTTTTAAATTACTCATTACGTGCCAATCGCATGTAACATAATCTACGCCTTTATCAATCCATTTTTGTACTTCTGGGTAATCAACAAATTGCGTAAATGTATACGTAGAAATCTTTAATCCAGCTTCTTTATATTTTGCCAACCATTCATCACTGTTACTTGCAGTACCAGTTACATTAATACTAATATCTAAATCATATGTTTTACATCTTTCTAAATATGTTTCACTTTCACATGAATTTACTAAATATTGACATTCTACATCTGAATAACCATTTTGTCTTGTCCAAATTAAACAATTATATTGTGAACCTAACAAAATTGTATCTTCACGCATACCTGCATCTTCAATGGCTTTCATTAAAGCAGACATTCTTGATTGGTCAGAGTTAGTAATACCAGGTGATGATTTTACTTCAATTACAGCTTTAGCATTATATTCACGACAAATTTCTAAATATCTTTCTAATGTACATAATTTAGCTGTATATGAAGGTTTTGTAACTGAACCATTTTGGCCAGGATATCCTGAATTTCTTGTATCAGTAACTTCAACATCTTTTAAAACACTCCAAGGTGTAGATGCAATTGTATATCCGCCAAATGTATCATTATGGCTCATAACAAAAACACCATCAGATGTTTGTTTTAAGTCACATTCTAAAGCTTGATATTTAAGTACTTGTACTGCATACAAGAACGCTTCTTCTGAATTCATTAATCCATAGTAAGATCCGGCATGACCAATAAATGTTACATCATAATTCCAAACTACTTCTATAGTTCTTTCAAATGTAGCAATATTACCAGCTTTATCACTTACTGTATATACTAAATTATAAAAACCATATGTTTTATTATCAACGGTGCCATCAACTTTTACATTTGCAGTAATGTCACCATCTATATCATCGATAGCCTTAATTCCCTTCATTGGATCAAACTCTTTATTCCAATTTAAGAAATTCTTTTCTGCAACGCCATCAGATAAGACAAATTCAGGAGCTTTTAAGTCTGGAGTTACTTTCTTTACATTAATAGTAATACTATCTTCAACACCTTCAACCATTGCTTTGATAACAACAGTTCCTTCTTTTATACCAGTAACTTTACCATTTTCTACAGTAGCTATTAATTCATCACTTGATGACCATTTAATTTCTTCTTTACTGTTGGTTTGAACACTTAATTCAATAGTTGAGCCCTCTTCTACTTCAAGCGCACCAGATATTTTTAAATATATAGCTTCCGGTTCTACTTCTACGGTTACTTTATATTCTGCTTTGATTCCATCAATAACTACAGAAATTGTTGCGGTACCGGCCTTAATACCTGTAACAATACCATCAGATACAGTTGCAACACTTTCATCGCTTGATTTCCACACTCTCTCAGCGCTTAAATTTATATTACCAGAACTCTTTAAATTTAAAATAAGAGTTTTTCCTTCAAATACTTTATCACTATTAGCAGTTATCTCTAATTTTCTACTGTCAATTACTCTTACATGCATTTTAACACTTTCTACAGTAGAATCCTTAACACTAATAGTAACATCACTTTCGCCAACATTTAAAGCCGTAATCTTTCCATCTTTAACATCTATAACATTTTCATTTGAAACTGCATAGATGAAAGTAGGATTGTACATACCTACAGCCTTAATGCCTATATAACAAGATTCACCAACTTCTAGGGTCGCCGATGACTTGTCAAGGCTTAATTTTGGTGTTTCTTCTTTACAAGCAGAAACGCCTAACACTAATAGTATGCTTACTATTAACGCAAAAACTTTTTTCATACTATACTTTTCTCCTCCTCGTATTAGTTTCTGAAAGCCTTTACAGCAATTTAATTATATCATGAAAACGTTTAAATGTCATATAAAATGTACTTATTTTTAAAAAAAGGTATGTTTAAAGCTCAAAGTCTTTAAACATACCTAATAAATTCGATTATTATTTTCCAATAATGCTAGAATAAATTATCATCATCCGGTAAATTATCAAATACACCCAACACTTTTAATTTTGCAAATTGAGTTTTATTTACAGATGTTCTTGTTTCAAAATCCTTTTTTGAAGTAAAAGGAGATTTATTCCTAGCTTCAACAATCGAATTAGCAACAGCCTCACCTAAAGAAGCAATTGATGAAAAAGGCAAATATAATGATTTTTTATCATCAGAAATAACAAAATCGGTAGCTAAAGATTTATTAACATCTATTTGTTTAAAAGAATAACCTCTTAAAACCATTTCTAAAGCAATTTTTAATTCATCGTAAAGATTTTCTTCTTTATTTGTTACTTCTTCATGTTCTTTTTGTTTTTTCTCAATTTCTAATATTCGATTACGAATAGCATTTTTTCCCATTGCAAAGACTTCAGCATCCAATTCTTTAGCCCTTACAGAAAAATATACAGCATAATAATATATTGGATGATGAACTTTAAACCAACCAATTCTTAGAGACATAATAACGTAGGCAACGGCATGAGCTTTCGGAAAAAGGTATTTAATTTTCTTACATGACCAAATAAACCAATCAGGAACATTATGGTTTTTCATATTTTCAATTTGATTATCCTTTAATCCACGGCCCTTACGTACATCTTCCATGATTTTAAAAGCATCAGCAGCTTCAACACCAATATTAATTAGATAAATCATAATATCATCACGACATCCAATTACATCCTTAAATTCAACTTGAGGAAATTGTGGCAATGCACCCTTAACCAAAGCTTCAGCGTTACCATTCCAAACATCTGTACCATGTGATAAACCAGAGACTTTTATAATGTCATTATATGTTTTTGGTTTAATTGTTTCTAACATTCCTCTAACAAAGTTGGTACCAAATTCTGGCAAACCTATTGTTCCACTACTTAAAGAATCAACATCATCACCGACAATATGTAAAGCATCCTTAGAACTGAATAGTGAAATAACGCCATCATCCACAAAAGGAATGTCTTCAACTTTATCAAATCCAAATTCATTATAATTAGCATGCACATATTCCATTAATTTCTTAATCATAGTCGGATCATCATGACCTAAAATATCTAACTTTAATAAATTAGCCTCAAAAGTGTGATAATCATAATGAGTTGTACGCCAAACAATTTGACTTAAGTCATCTTTTTCGGTAACTGGTGGAAATTGAACTGGTGTTATATCATAAATATCAATAGTATCAGGTACAACAACAATACCACCTGGATGTTGACCAGTAGTTTTCTTAGAACCAGCAAGAAATAATGCTAATCTCTCTAATTCACTTTGTCTTTTTACAATATTGTGAGCATTATAATAATCTCTAACATAAGCATATGCGGTTTTATCCATAACAGTAGTAATCGTACCAGCTCTAAAGGCATTTTCCACACCAAAAACCTCTTGTGTAAACAAATGAGCTTTAGCTTGATAATCACCAGAGAAATTTAAATCAATATCGGGACATTTTTCTCCAGTAAATCCTAAGAAAGTTTCAAAAGCAATATTCATGCCCTCTCTTTTCATAATGGTATTGCATACTGGACAATTTTGAACAGGCAAATCAAAACCGCATCCAACTGTTGATAAAATGTCTTCCAAATATTTAGGAACATGTGGTTGTGGATATTTTTCTTTTTCTTCAGCAGAAAACTTAAAAGCCGTAAAATGACATTTTGGACATACATAATGAGGTGTTAAAGAATTAACTTCTGTTATTTTCATCATCGTCGCCGCTAAACTAGATCCAACTGAACCTCTACTACCAACAACATAACCATTATCATTCGAGTTTTTAACTAACAAATGGGAAATATAATAAACAGAAAAATAACCATGACCAATAATTGCATCTAATTCCCTGTTTAAACGATCTTCTACATATTTAGGCACATTTTCACCATACATTTCATGTGACGTCTTATTACATAAATCATATATGGCTTGTTTCATGGAAGGAACGCCGTAATCTTTTCTAAAATCGTCACGAGGAACAAACAATTTTTTTGGAAATAAATCATACTCTTCAATTTGGTCATTAATAATATTGGTGTTAGTAACAACTATCTCATATGCTAATTCAGCAGGTAAAAAAGAAAATTCTTTAAGCATTTCCGACGTATTTCTAAAATGCATATCAGGAATTTGTTCATAACCAGCAAGTTCATGAGGTCCACCACCATTAGGTCTAGCAACATCTAAATATATTTTTCTAAATTCCGAATCTTCTGGAATCAGTTCATGAACATCACCAGTAGCCACAACAATTTTATTCTCTTCTTTAGCTACCTTAATAATTAATTTTATAGTATCCAAAATGTATTCATTAGCACCTTCATCCTGAGTTTTTTCAAACAAAAAAGAATAGCATGAAGGTGGTTGTACTTCAATATAATCATACATTTTTACTTTTTCGCGCAATATTTCTTCAGTTTTTTCTAATGCTGCTCTAAACACTTCACCATTTACACAACCACTACCGATTAAAATACCATCTCGATACTTTTCTAGTACTTCTCTTACAACCCTAGCATTTCTTTGATAATGCTTTGTTTGTGAATCAGAAATAATCTTATACATATTTTTTAATCCAACTTTATTCTTTACCAGAATATTTAAATGAGTTGGAAAAACATAACGGAATATTTGATTTTTATCGATTAAAGAATTCAAATCTTTATAATTAGTAATTCCTAAATCAGTAATGTCACCAAGCATTTTCATAAAAACATTATTAGTAGTTCTTGCATCATGAATAGCTCGGTGTTGTTGTTCAATTTCAACTTTTAAAAATCGAGCAAGAGCACCTAAGTTAAATCTTTTAAGACCTTGATTTGCATAAATTGCTCTAGCAACCATAATTGTATCGATACATGGATATGGATGTTCAAAAATGCCTAAATTACGCATTTTTTCATATATAAAATCGGTATCAAATCTTGCATTGTGAGCAACTAAAATAGAATCACGTATAAATTCTTTAAAACTAGGTAGTACTTCTTTAATTGATAATGATGAAAAAACCATATCATTAGAAATATCAGTTAAATTAGCAATGTAATCAGATATTCTTTTTTCAGGTTTAACAAACTCAGAAAAAGAATCAATGATTAATCCATTTTTAACTTTTACCGCACCAATTTCAATTATTTCGTTAAAATTAATACATAAACCTGTTGTTTCAATATCGAAAATTACGAAAGTTGCATCTTGTAATGGAATATCTTCATTAGTAAGAGCAATTTTTATATCATCAACATCTATATAATTAGCCTCTAATCCTGCTATTGGTTTTATACCAGCAGCTTTTGCTAATTTAAAAAATTCCGGCATTACGTGACAATTTTCATGATCGGTAACCGCAAGAGCTTTGTGTCCATATCTTTTAGCTTGTTCAACATATTCTTCAACATTCAAGATACTATCAAGTACACTCATTTTTGTGTGTGCATGAAGTTCAACCCTTTTTTCATCTTGTCCATCAAATCTAGCTCTATATGTGTCTTCACCACAAATAGTTATTTTATCACACATAATTACAACAGCACGAGCAAAATCATCCCATTGAATAGTACCGGTAACTTCAACATTAATTTTAACCTTTAATTGTTTTTCAAAAATATCTTTTTCAAACTCTTTATAAAATCTTTTAATAATAATTGAATCTTTATAATTTGTAATAATTCCTGTAAACAAATTATATTCTTTACCATTTTTGCTTTTAATAGCTTTATTTTCAAATTTAGCGATGACACCACGTGTACTAACTTTAACAGTACCATTTATTTGTTTAAATTCAGCAACTTCCATGCTTGTTAAAGGAATATCTTCTAGTTTTACTTCAGCTTTATCCTTATAAACATAACCTTTATATTCAATTTTTGAATTGTTAGTTTCAGCTTCAGCCATTTTTCTTTGATATTCTTCTAAAGATTTAGCGGTATTAAGACTTTGGGCAACCGAGAATTCCGATTCATGTTGAGCTTTTATATCAACTTCCTTATCACTAATTATTGTTTTTAATGTAACATTATCAAGTCCATAATTTTTAAAATATTTTAACAAATAATAAAACTCATAATCAACTACTTTTTGTTCAGCATCATTAAAAACAAAAAGTCTAATTTCATTGTTAAAAATCATCACTTTATAACGTTCTAAAATTAAAATTTCTTTTCTAACGGTAGAAAGCACTCTTATTCCATCATGAAAGTATTCTTCGATTAAATCATCAACGATAGTTTTGTCACGATAACAAAATGTAAACTTACAATCTATAGCATTTAAATTATTAAACATATAATTTTTTATTGAAGCCATTAAACTATTTACCTTGTTGCAAGGTAATAAAGAATCAAATTCTAAAGTTAAACGCCATGTTTTGTTATCCTTTAACAATTCTGTGTTAACCAAACTGCCAGATATAATATCATCAGTAGGATTAATATTTAGTCTAGATAACATGTTCAACCAACGCTGATTTTTGTTCATATAAAAAACTCCTTTCTTTTTACCATTTAATATCTATTCTCTGTTTTCTTTTAGGTTTATTCTTTTTACTATCAAATTTTATTTTATTATTTTTCCTATCTTTATCACTTTTACTTCTTTTTTTGCTTTCATTATTTTTCTTATCTCTACTACCAGCAATCTCAACTGTTATTTCTCTATCATTAAAAAATTTACCATTTAAATTTTTCATAACAATTGGAGCTTGTTTTAAAGGTATTTCAAAAAAAGAAAAGGTCGAAAGAATATCAATATTAATTATTTCATCTTTATTAACATGTCTTTTTTCAGTTACTAATGATTTCAAAAGATTTTTATTTAAATTATCGACTAATCCTAAATTTATGAAAATACGTACAAAATTATCAGGTGTTTTATTTCTTTTATGTTCTTTAGATACTTCTTCTAGCACCCTAATATCAGTACCATCATCAGAGGTTTTAGCATCACCATCAATTACATGTTTTAACAATAAAGCTGAGATGTCATTGATAGAATATTTTTGTTCTTTTTCTGCTATGAAATCATCAACATATTTTTTGTATTCATTTATATTATTAAAATTTTCTTCAGCTATAATTTCATCTAATAAATGGTGAATTCTAGCAAGTTTAGATTCTTCATATGTTGGAGGGTCAATTCTAGAAATAGTTGTTTTCAACTTTTTTTCATATTCTTTAATAATTTTTAGTTGTTTTCTATTTACAAAGGTATATGCCGTACCTTCTCTTCCTGCTCTTGCCGTACGGCCAATTCTATGAACATAATATTCAACATCATCAGGTATATCGTAATTAAAAACAACATCAATTCCAGAAATATCTAATCCTCTAGCTGCAATATCAGTAGCAATTAGTACCCTAATCATACCTTGTTTGAACATTTTCATAACTTTGTCACGAGCTTCTTGACGAAGATCACCATGTAAACATTCAATTTTATAACCTCTATCAATTAAAATAGTACCTAATTCATCGACATTCTTTTTTGTTTTACAAAAAACTAGGGCTTGTTTGAAATTATATGCATTAAGCATTCTACAAAGACAATCAACCTTATTTTTTTCTAATAATTCAACATAATATTGACTAACCTTAGGTAATTCTTTTTTTTCATGAAATGTTTTTATCATTAAGGGATTATTTAAATATGTTTCTGCTATTTTTTTTATCGATTCTGGCATTGTAGCTGAAAATAATAATGTTTGGTGATCATGGTTGACATTTGTTAATATTTCATCCAATTCTTCTTTAAAGCCCATGTCCAACATTTCATCAGCTTCATCTAAAACTAAGTATTTTAAATTGGTAAAATTTAAGGTTTTTCTACTTAAATGGTCACGAATTCTTCCTGGTGTACCAACAATTATTTGAGGATGTTTTTTTAAATCCTTAATTTGAAATTCAATATTTTGACCACCATATAAAACTTGAGCTTTTACACCTTCAATATTTACTAAAAGTTTACGAAGTTCATTACATACTTGTACAGCCAGTTCTCTAGTAGGACAAATTACAAGAGCTTGAACATTTTTTTCCTCTTTATTAATCATATTAATCAAAGGGATTCCATAGGCAAATGTTTTCCCCGTACCCGTTGGAGCCTGAGCAATCAAATCTTTATTTTCCAAAACAATCGGGATTGCCATCTCTTGAATTGGGGTTAATTCAATATAGTTCTCGTTTTCCAATGCATCAATTATTTCTTTTTTTATTTTTAATTCTTTAAATTGCATTATACTGTCCTTTTCTAAATAATTAGCATTAAGATATTAGTAATTCTTCAATACTGTAAATTTGTGTAGCAAGGCTTTCAACAAAATCTCTTTCATGAGAAACAAAAATTATTGTTCCTTGGTATTTTTTTAATGCAGTTAATAAATCAGCCCGAGCATTAGCATCTAAGTGATTTGTTGGTTCATCCAAAATTAAAACATTAGACTTTTGCATCATTATCTTACATAATTTTAATTTTGATTGTTCTCCACCTGATAATGTACGAATTGGTTGCATTACAACTTCTCCCCTTAAGCCGCATTTAGCTAAGGCTCCACGTACATCTTTCATATCCATTTTAGGATAAATATTAGATATTTCCATATAAGCAGAAATATTATTATTTTCAAAATGATGTTCTTGTTCAAAATAAGCTATTTTAGCATCACTAACAAAAGAAAAACTTCCAGCAATTGGTTTAAGTACACCAATTAAAGTTTTTAATAATGTTGTTTTTCCAATTCCGTTAAATCCCGTTATTGCTAATCTTGTTCCACTTTTTATCGTAAAAGAAATAGGCGGTAATAAACTTGATGTATAACCAATTTCTAAATCATTTACTTCTAAAAACTTATGGGAAGCAATTGGTGAATAGTTAAAATACATATTTAAGTGAATATCACCACTTTTTGGAGCTTGCATAACATCAATTTTTTCAAGAGCCTTTTCTCTACTTTTAGCTTGTTTTGCGGTTGAAGTCTTCACTTTATTTTTAGCAATATAATTCTCCAAATTTTTAATCTCTTTTTGTTGAGCTTTATATTGTTTTTCATAATTCATTTCTCTTTCAGCTTTTTTCAATAAATAGGTTTGATAATTCCCTTTATATCTAGTAATTTTACCAAATTCAAGTTCTAAAATGACATTAACAACCTCATTTAAAAATTCTTGGCTATGTGATACGATTAAAAAATTACCTTTATATTCTTTTAAATATTTTACAAGCCAATCAACATGAGTGGTATCTAAAAAATTGGTTGGTTCGTCTAAAATTAATAAATCCGGTTTTTCTAACAATAACTTGGCTAAAATTACTTTTACTTTTTGGCCACCAGATAAACGTGACATTAAAGTATCCATTCCGTAATTAACAATTCCTAGTCCGCTTGCAATTCTAGCAACCTTTGAATTCAAAGCATAAAAATCATTTTCTTCTAAAAATTCTCTTATTTGGGAAGTTATGCGGACATTTCTATCGATTAATACTTGATCATTAGTGCTTTTTATTTCATCTAATAAATGATTCATCTCATCTTCTTTTTGATACAAATCTTTAAAAGCAACCTTTAAATATTCATCAATAGATAGTGATGTATTTATTTTCATATATTGATCCAAGTAGCCAACTTTTATTTTTTTATTAAACTCAATTTTGCCACTATCTGGAATAATATTATTGCATAAAACATTAATTAAAGTTGTTTTACCAACACCATTATTACCAACTACACCAATCTTGTCACCTGGCAATATTTTAAATGATGCATCATTAAATATTCTTTTTTTATCAAAAGTTAAGTTTAAATTTTCAACCTCTAATAACATCCTAAACTCCTTTAGCCACATTAAAAAATAAATTAAATTATTACAATTTTAAAAAATTACTTCTACAATTATATCATATTTTATTAATTTTTTATTATTAAAAGATATAAAAATTTATATTTAACCAATTATTTTATGATTAACAAAAAAAATAATAATTATATTGCTTTCATTTTAATTTATTTTATGATATAATATCTATTGATTATAAGTTAAGAGGTATTAATTATGAGTAAAGATAAAAAACAACAAAAAAAAGAACCTTTTTTAAAGACTAATGAACGTGCCGATGGTACTACAGAATTCATTGTAACTAAGGCTCCCCAAAAAACTGTTTTTGGTAAAATAATTATAGTTTCTTTAGCATTTCTTCTTGGTTTAGGAACTATTCTTAGTTTAATTTTTGTTTTAGCACAACTATAATTAGCAGTTAAAGGTAATGTGATAAGAACACGTTTGTGTTCTTTTTTATTTTTTTATAGTTACAATTTCATAAAAAAAGCTACTGATACCATTTTATGATAACAGTAGCTAAAAACGATTATATAAATAAGTTGGGGGTAATAGCATACCTTTAAACAAGTTGGGTGGTGATACTTTTACCCCCATTTTC
>CAKONV010000014.1 GCA_934098295.1 uncultured Bacilli bacterium
TATTATATCATGATATTTTATTATTGGGACATTTTCTAAAATTAATTATTAAGACATTATCATAAAATAAACACATAGCTATTAGAAAAAAACACATAACGTTTGACAAAAATAAAAAAATATAGTAAAATATATGAGCGTGCAATGACGCAATAAATACTATGAATTATTTTTATATGTGGGAGAGCATCATAGTGCTCATAAACCACATCACGGACAATTAAAAGGAGGTGTGTCTCGTGGCTAAAGTTAAACAAGTAAAAAAAGTTGTTAAACTTCAAATCGCTGCAGGAAAAGCCAATCCGGCTCCACCAGTTGGTCCAGCTCTAGGACAAGCAGGTGTTAACATCCAACAATTCTGTAGTCAATTCAACGATAAGACAGCTAGTATGGCAGGTTATGTAATTCCAGTGGAAATTTCAGTTTATGAAGATCGAAGTTTTACTTTTATTACAAAAACTCCACCTGCATCTGACCTTTTAAAGAAGGCTGCTAATGTTCAAAAGGGATCTGCAAATCCTAAGAAGGATAAAGTAGGAAAAATCTCTCGTGCAAAATTAAATGAAATTGCACAAACTAAGTTACCTGATTTAAATGCATACGATGTAGAAGCAGCTGCAAAGATTGTTGCAGGTACTGCAAAACAAATGGGAATCGTTATAGAAGACTAATTAATATTAGCTCTATACAAGATAGATTTAAGAAAGATTACTGTACTCTTTATAAATCTAAATTGTGGGAGGAGATTCCGTTATACCACATTTAGGAGGAATTTAAAAAATGGCTAAAAGAGGTAAAAAATACCAAGAAGCAGCAAAGTTAATTGAAGCAAATAAACAATATGCAATTGCTGATGCTGCTGCATTAGTAAAAAAGACTAGTGTTACTAAATTTGATGCTACAGTTGATGTAGTATTTAGATTAAATATTGATCCTCGTAAGGCTGAACAAAACTTACGTGGTGCAATATCTTTACCTAATGGTACTGGTAAAAGTGTTCGCGTTTTAGTTATCGCTCATGATGCAAAAGCTAAAGAAGCTTTAGCAGCTGGTGCTGACTATGCTGGTGATCATGATTATCTAGAAAAGATTAAAAATGGTTGGTTTGAATTCGATACTATTATCGCTACACCTGATATGATGGGCGAATTAGGTAAATTAGGACGTATCTTAGGTCCTAAAGGATTAATGCCAAATCCAAAAACTGGTACTGTTACAATGAATATTGAACAAACTGTTAAAGAATTTAAAGCAGGTAAAGTTGAATACCGTACTGATAAAGTTGGTAACGTTCAAGTACCTGTTGGAAAAGTATCATTCACTGATGCTGCTTTAGCAGAAAATATTTCAACAATTTACAATCAAATTATGCGTATTAAACCTGCTACTGTAAAAGGTGCATACATTTTAAGTGCAAGTGTTAGTACAACAATGGGTCCTAGCGTTAAATTAGCTTTGGATGCCAAAAACTAATTAAAAATAATTTTTCAAAGAATTCATAAGTATTATTAAGTCTCTGCCGTAGACAGTAGGAGTAGTTAAAAATAAGAAAGTTTTAATTACTTAAAAATTTAAATCCTACCGAGGACAAAATCTTCTTTCCTAAAAAAATTGGAAAGAACAAATTTTCAGGAGGTGAAAACAATGAATGAAGCGACTATCGCTAAAAAACAAGAAAAGGTTCTAGCCGTTTTTAATAAGATTAAAGGTGCTAGTTCCACAGTATTCGTTGATTACCTAGGATTAACTGTAGCCGAAGTTACTCAACTTCGTGTTAAGTTACATGCTGAAAACTGTGAAATGAAAGTTGCTAAGAACAACATATTGAGACGTGCTGCTGAACAAATTGGCTGTGCTGAAGTTGATCAACACATTTCAGGTCCATGTGCTATTATTACATCACCAGATGAAGTTAGCGCTGCAAAAGTTGTTTATGATTTTATGAAAGATCATGAAAAGCTTTCCGTAAAAGCTGGTATTGTTAATGGTGTTTATATGGATGAAAACCAATTAGCTGCATTATCAAAACTACCAAACAAACTTGGTATGGTTTCAATGTTATTAAGTGTTCTACAAGCTCCTGTTCGTGGACTTGCTGTAGCTCTTAACGCAGTATCAGAACAAAAGTAAATCATTTAAAATTTAAATTTAATTTTAGGAGGAAAAACGAAATGGCTAAAATTAGCAAAGAAGAATTTTTAAGCGCTATTGAAGAAATGAGCGTATTAGAATTAAACGAATTAGTAAAGGCAATTGAAGAAAAATTTGGTGTAAGTGCTGCAGCTCCTGTTGCAGTTGCTGGTGCAGCTGTTGCTGCTGAAGCAGAAGGACCAAGTGAAGTTGACGTAATTTTAAAGGCTGCTGGTGCTAACAAATTAGCAGTTATTAAATTAGTTCGTGAAGTAACTGGCTTAGGCTTAAAAGAAGCTAAAGACTTAGTTGACAACGCTCCAAAAGCAGTTAAAGAAAAAGTTGATCCAGAAGAAGCTAAAGCTCTTGCTGCTAAATTAACTGAAGCTGGCGCTGAAGTTGAAGTTAAATAAGTTTTAACTTAATTAACCTTAAAAATAGTTTAGAAAAAGTCTAGAATTTAATATTCTAGATTTTTTTAAAAAGTATATAAGGAGGAAAAAATGGCAAATCAATATTTTGAAAATAATGCAGAATTAAAGAGTGATATTAAACCTATAAAGTATTATTATAAACATCAAACTTTAACTCTTTTTGCGGATAATGGTGTGTTTTCAAAAGGTGGAATAGATTTTGGAAGCAACTTACTTTTGAAGAATGTTAACATAGAAAATGCTAAAAAGATTCTTGATGTTGGCTGTGGATACGGAACAATTGGTTTACCCTTAGCGGCTACAAATAACGATATAGAAGTTAGTATGGTTGATGTGAATTTAAGAGCTATCGAACTTTCTTTAAGGGCAGCTGAATATAATTCTATCAAAAATGTAAAAATTTTTGAAAGCAACATGTATGAAAAAATTGATGAGAAATTTGACTTGATAATTACTAATCCTCCGATAAGAGCTGGCAAAAAAATTGTTTATGGAATTATTCTAGATAGCGTAAATTATTTAAATGATGGTGGAAAATTGTGGTGTGTTATTCAAAAAAAACAAGGTGCACCATCAGCTTTAAAAGCCTTATCTACAGTGTTCTCAAAAGTGGAAATTGTAGAAAGTGATAAAGGATATTGTATCATAAAAGCTACAAAATAGAATTTAAAAATGGTCTTTTGACCATTTTTTTGCATTTTAGTAATCAAAAATATTAAAAAAAAGCACATTTTACTTGACAAAAATGGGTGTTATTGGTATACTAAATAAGATATGATACAATGCGGTAGATTGCATTCTAAATGTAATACACAATGTGTTGCTCAAAATTGATAGAAGAGGTGGAGAATTTGAGTTACAAAAATGTGCAGTATGGTAGAAAAAACGTTAGAAGAAACTATGCAAGAGTACAAACTAATGTTGAACTACCTAATTTAATTGAAATACAAACAGAATCATTTAAATGGTTGCTTGGCGAAGGTCTAGCTACATTGTTTAAAGAAATTTCACCAATTAAAGATAATGCTGATGGCGAAAAATTTGAACTTAGTTTTTTAGAACATGAATTTGCAGAACCAAAATATACTATTCAAGAAGCTAAAATACACAATGTAAATTATTGTCGTCAATTATATGTTAAGACTGCTCTTGAAAATAAAGAAACTGGTGAACTAAAAGAAGATAAGGTATTTTTAGGTGATTTCCCTATTATGACACCATCAGGAACTTTTATTATTAATGGTTCTGAACGTGTTATCGTTACCCAAATCGTTCGTTCAGCTGGTATTTTCTTTTCAGTAGAAACAGATAAAAAATCAGGTCAATCCCTATTCTCAGGACAAATCATTCCTACCCGTGGTGCATGGATTGAATTTGAAATGGGTAGCAAGGATATTTGGTACGCTAAACTTGATAGATCTAAAAAGATTCCTTTAGTAACCTTTATTAGAGCTTTAGGTGTACCTGGTAACTCGGACATGATTGATCTTTTCATCGGTGAAGATTCAGATGTTGCCCCTGTTCCTCAAAACTTATTAACATATTTCACAAATTCAGCTGGTAAAGATGATACTTTTGGCGAAGATGATGCTATTAAGGCATTATATGATAATTTACGTCCAGGTGAAAAAACTTCAGCTGATACAGCTCGTAAGTTTGTTGCACGTTTATTATTTGAAAATCGTCGTTATGATTTAGCTAAAGTAGGACGTTACAAAGTAAATGAAAAACTAGATGTTGTTAAAAGAGCAATTGGTTGGCGTCTAGCTAACGACTTAGTAGATGCTAAAGGCAATGTATTAATTGCTGCTGGTACAGAAATTAGTCGTAAAGCTTTAGTTAAGGGTAAAAACGGTAAAGAAGAACCAGTTGATACAATTGCTATATTAGAAGCTAATCGTGAACTATATCGTAAGACTTATGAATATGAGTTAATGTTAGAAGGAAATAGCGTCGTATTAGAAACTCTTGATATTTTAGTAAAAACTTCTAATGGTGATGTAAAGGTTAGATTACTTGGTAATGACCAAAGAGAAGAAGCATGTCATGTTGTTCTTTCTGATATTTTCGCATCAATTTCATACTACATGAATTTACATGTTGGTGTTGGTAGAATTGATGATATCGATCACTTAGGTAATAGACGTTTACGTTTAATTGGTGAATTGTTACAAAACCAATTTAGAATTGGTTTAACTAAATTAGAAAAGAATATCCGCGATAAAATGTCAACATCCGTTGAAATTAAGAGCGTTACTCCACAAAGTTTAGTAAATAATCGTCCATTAACTGCTACCATTAGAGAATTCTTTGGTAGTAGCCAATTAAGTCAGTTCATGGACCAAATTAATCCTCTTGCTGAATTAACTCACAAACGTCGTCTATCCGCTTTAGGTCAAGGTGGTATCACTCGTGACCGTGCCGGATTTGAAGTACGTGACGTACATCCTTCCCATTATGGTCGTATATGTCCAGTTGAAACACCCGAAGGTCAAAACATTGGTTTGATTAACTCATTATCTTCTTATGCACGTGCTAATAAATTTGGATTTATTGAAACTCCATATTTAGTAGTTAAAAATAACAAAGAAGATGAAGATTACAAAAATGGTAAAGTCCCTGGTCGTGTTTGGATTACTGATGAAATAAAGTATTTAAATGCTTATGATGAAGAAAAATATGCCATCGCTCAAGCTAACGTTGGTATGAAAACTAATCCAGAAACTGGTGAAATTAACATTGTTGATGATAAAGTAATTGCACGTAAAGCTGCTGACTTCGTAGAAATTAATAAAATGGATATCGATTTAGTCGACGTATCACCAAAACAAGTAGTTGCGGTAGGTACAGCTTGTATTCCATTCCTAGAACACGATGATACAACTAGAGCCTTGATGGGTGCTAACATGCAACGTCAAGCTATCCCACTATTAAAACCAGAAGCTCCAATTGTAGGTACTGGTATTGAATACAAGGTTGCTCACGATTCTGGTGTTGCTTTAGTATACCAAGAAGATGTTCCTGGAACTGTAACTTATGCTGATGGATTGAAAATTGTTGTTCGTGATGATAACAACAAAGTACATGAATATGAATTATTAAAGTATGAACGTAGTAATAACTCAACTTGTGCAAATCAACGTCCAATTGTTGTACCTGGTGAAAAAGTTAAAAAAGGTGATATTTTAGCCGATGGTCAATCAATGGAACAAGGCGAGTTAGCCTTAGGTAGAAACGTCGTTATTGCCTTCATGACATGGAATGGTTACAACTTCGAGGATGCAGTAATCATGAGTGAAAGAATGGTACAAGATGATGTTTATACTTCTATTCACATTGAAGAATACACTTGTGAATCACGTGATACAAAACTAGGTAAAGAAGAAATTACTCGTGATTTAGATGGTGAATCAAAAGATTCAATTGCTAATCTAGATCAAAATGGTATAATCATTTTAGGTAGTGAAGTAAAAGAAGGCGACACTTTAGTTGGTAAAGTTACTCCAAAAGGAGTTACAGAACCAAGCCCTGAAGAGCGTTTAAGTCAAGCTTTATTCTCAGATAATTCTAAAGAAGTTCGTGTTACTTCTCTAAAAGTACCTCATGGTGGTGGCGGTATTGTTCACCGTATCGAACGTTTCAATAGGAAATCTGGTGCGGAGTTACCTCCTGGAGTAAATGAAGTAGTTCGTGTTTATATCGTTCAAAAACGTAAGATTTCTGAAGGTGACAAAATGTCAGGTCGTCATGGTAACAAAGGTGTTATTTCTAACATTGTTCCAATTGAAGATATGCCATTCATGTCTGATGGAACACCTATCGATATTATGTTAAATCCACAAGGTGTACCTTCACGTATGAATATTGGTCAAGTTCTAGAAATTCATTTAGGTATGGCTGCTAAAAAATTAGGTGTTAAAGTTGCAACTCCTGTATTTGATGGTGTAACACAACAAGACTTAATTGAAATAATGAACGAAGCAAGAGAAAAAGATATAAAAGACTTAGAAGAAGATCCACGTAATGAACATGCGATAATCGATGAAAATGGTAAAACATATTTATATGATGGTCGTACAGGACGTCAATTCGATCATAAGATTTCTGTAGGTGTCATGTATATGATTAAGTTAGCCCACATGGTTGATGATAAATTACATGCTCGTAGCGAAGGTCCTTATACCCTAGTAACACAACAACCAATGGGTGGTAAAGCTCAAAATGGTGGTCAAAGATTTGGTGAAATGGAAGTTTGGGCTCTAGAAGCATATGGTGCTGCACACACATTACAAGAAATGATGACAATTAAATCCGATGATATTATCGGTCGTAATAAAGTATATAAAGCTATCGTTGATGGTGAACCAATCCCTGAAGCTGGGGTACCAGAAGCCTTCCGTGCAATGGTAAAAGAACTTCAAGGTTTAGGCTTAAGCGTTAAACTAGTAGATCAAAATGACGAAGATGTAGCTAATAAGAGTCTTGTTGATGAATTTGCCGCTGCTCAAGCCAGCAAACGTGGTCTATAAGAAATAGGAGGATTTCCTTTTGAAAAAATATAAGTATATGAAAATCGGAATTGCATCACCCGAGGAAATAGTTTCTTGGGCCAATCCCGTTTTACAAGGAAAAGAGTTTGAATACGATCCTAATAAAAAAGATAAAGTAACTTATACAGATGATAATGGTAATAAAGTTGAATACACTTTACGTGGTGAAGTAAAAAAACATGAAACTTTAAATTACCGTACCCAAAAACCTGAACGTGATGGCTTGTTCTGTGAAGTTATATTTGGTCCTACTAAGGATTATCAATGTGCATGTGGTAAACCTGCTCGTAAAATGATTGGTGAGCATAAGGTTTGTGAAAAATGTGGCGTTGAATTAACAGAAAGTAAAGTAAGAAGAGAACGTATGGGTTACATTGCTCTTGCCGCTCCTGTTGTTCATACTTGGTATTTAAGAAATACACCAAGTAAGATTGCCTTACTTCTTGATATGAAAACTAAAGATGTAGAAGAAATTGTTTATTTAGCATCATATATTGTCATTGAAGTTAACGATGATATTGAAGAATTATATCCTGGTCAAGTGTTAACTGAACAAGAAAATGCAATGTATAAACGTCGTTATTATGGTAGATATAAAGCCATGACAGGTGCAGAAACAATTAAATATTTGTTAAAGAACCTTAACTTAAAACAAATAATGGATGAGATTAGAGAAGAGCTTAAGACAGCAACTAAACAAAAGAAAGAAAAATTAGTAAAACGTCTTGAAATAGTAGAAGCCTTCTATCAATCTACAAATAAACCAGAATGGATGGTAATGGATGTAATTCCTGTTATCCCACCTGATTTAAGACCAATGGTACAACTTGATGGTGGTAGATTTGCAACAACCGATTTAAATGAATTATATCGTAGAATTATTAATCGTAATACGCGTTTACGTAAATTATTTGAACTTGGTGCTCCAGACTTAATTACTAAAAATGAGAAAAGACTTTTACAAGAAGCTGTTGATGCTTTAATCGACAATTCAAAACGTAATAAGAAAGTAGCTGTTGAAAAGAATCGTCCATTAAAATCATTATCAGATATTTTACGTGGTAAGCAAGGTCGTTTCCGTCAAAACCTATTAGGTAAACGTGTTGACTACTCAGGACGTAGTGTTATTTGTGTAGGACCTTTCTTAAAAATGTATCAATGTGGTATTCCACGTGAAATGGCATTAACTCTATTTAAACCATTTATTATTAGTTATTTAAGAAAAAATATTTTAGCTGAAGTTGAAACTGAACAAGTGGATGCTAATGGTCAACCAATTAGCCAAGCTGCTAAAGAAAAAACGGGTATTAAGAGAGCTAAAGAATTAATTGAAAAAGGTGCTCCTGAAGCAATGGAAGCTTTAGAGAAAATCGTTGTTGAGCATCCAGTATTACTTAACCGTGCTCCTACTCTTCACCGTTTGTCAATTCAAGCTTTCGAACCTGTTTTAGTACAAGGTAAAGCAATTCGTTTACACCCACTTGCAACAACCGCCTTCAATGCCGATTTCGATGGTGACCAAATGCCAGTGCATGTACCACTATCAGAAGAAGCTCAAGCTGAAGCTCGTATGTTGATGCTTGCCTCAAAAAATATTCTTGCTCCAAAAGATGGAAAACCCGTTGTTACTCCATCTCAAGACATGATTATTGGTAACTATTATTTAACAATTGAAAGAAGTCAACCTGACCGTATCTATAATACTTATGAAGACTTATATAAAGCTTATACAGCTCGTGTATTTGAATTCGATAATAAAATTATTGTTAACGAAGAAGAAGAATTTAGAGATGTTGAAGCTTTAGGCCAAAGCATAAAAGAAGGACATACACCAAGTGTTGGTAAGTTCTTAGTTGTAGGTAGAGAAGGTAAAGCCTTTAAAGATATTTCTGAAGTTGAACATGCTTATGAAAATCATGAAATTGATTTCCACACTCGTTTTGTAATGCCTGGTAAGGCCATCGACAAACCTTTTGTTAATTTAGAAGTAGATGCTGATGACCCTCATCATGATGAAAAAGTAGCTCAAAAGAAAAAACATAATGATGAGCTAAAAGAAATGTATGTTGTAACTACTTATGGTAAATTAATTTTCAACCAAGTATTCCCTGAACATTTCGTTTTCTTCAATGAACCAGATCCAAAGAAAGCATTAAATAACTTAAGAGAAGGAACTCCTGATAAGTATTTCTTACCAAGAGGAACAAACTTCAAAGAAGCTATCGCTCAAATGCCACTTGGCGAACCAGCTAAAAAAGGTACATTATCAACGATTATTTCGGAAGTATTTAGACAATGTAAATTGGCTGAAACTTCCCTTACTCTAGATAAGATGAAAGATTTAGGTTTCTATTATTCTACAATGTCTGGTATTACTATTTCAGCCTTTGACGTAGTAACTCTTGCTAGAAAAAATGAAATCATTGAAGAAGCTGATTCTAAAGTTAAGATTTATAATCAAATGTTCCGTCGTGGTACCATGTTGAATTCGGAAAGAAAGAAAAATGTTATCAAGATTTGGAGTGCTGCTAAGGATGCTATTGAAGCTGAAATTAAGAATGTCATGAAAGAACAAGCAACTGTTAATGATATCTTCATGATGGCCGATTCTGGTGCCCGTGGTAGTTCATCAAACTTTACCCAACTTGCCGGTATGCGTGGATTGATGAGTAAACCTAATGGTGAATCTATGGAAATCCCAGTTAAGGCATGTTTCTCTGAAGGTATGAAGATGTCAGACTTCTTTATTTCAACCCATGGTGCTCGTAAAGGTTCTACCGATACAGCCTTAAAAACAGCTGAATCAGGATACTTAACAAGACGTTTAGTAGACGTATCTCAAGATATTACTATTACTTGTGATGATTGTGGAACTGATAAAGGTCTAGTAATGACTAATCTTTATAATAAGGACCCACATGATCCAACCTTTAATCCAAAAGAAGACTTATGCGTATCTTTAAAAGATCGTATCATTGGACGTTTTGCATCCAAACCAGTATATGCTAAAGTAGATGGCAAGAAGACAAAACTAGTAGATCGTAATGAATTTATTAGTGGTGATATTGCTGATGCTATCGAAAAGGCTGGTGTTAAGGAAGTTGAAGTACGTACTAACCTTACATGTAACGCTAAAGTTGGTGTTTGTGTAAAATGTTATGGTTCCGATCTATCTACGAATGGAATCGTTGAAAAAGGTGAAGTTGTTGGTATTGTTGCCGCCCAATCAATCGGTGAACCAGGTACTCAGTTAACCATGCGTACATTCCACTCCGGTGGTGTTGCTGGTACTGGTGATGATATTACACAAGGTTTACCACGTGTACAAGAATTATTTGAAGCACGTACACCTAAAGGACAAGGTATTATTTCTGAAATCAAAGGTGTTGTTGAATCAGTTGAACTAGTTAAAGACTCTCGTTTTGAAATCAAAATTAAGAGTAACATTGAAGGCAATGATAAAGTATATTTAACAGATGCTGGTAAAAAGGCCGTTGTTAAAGTTGGTCAACTTGTAATGCCTGGTGATTTAATCAGTGAAGGTATGATTCACCCTAAGGAATTATTAAGAGTTGCTAACGTTGACAAAGTTGAAAAATATATCTTAAAAGAAGTACAAAAGGTATATCGTAGTACCGGTGTTGCTATTTCCGACAAACACGTTGAAATAATAGTAAAACAAATGCTACAAAAAGTTGTTGTTATTGATGCTGGTGATACCGAATTATTACCTGGTGCCTTAGTATCAAAACCTGAATTATATCGTATTTTAAAAGAATGCTGTGAAAAGGGTGTAAGAATCCCATCTGTAAAACCACTAATCTTAGGTATTACAAGAGCATCACTAAGAAGCGATTCTTTCTTAGCTGCTGCATCATTCCAAGAAACAACAAGAGTTTTAACAGAAGCTGCTATTCGTGGTAAAGTCGATCATTTAGAAGGATTAAAAGAAAACATCATCATTGGTGGATTAATCCCTGCTGGTACTGGTCTTGTTGACAACGTAACCATTAAGAAAAATGATGAAAACCCATTATACGATGTTAAAAAATTAGGATAAACCAAAGAGCTCATTTTGAGCTCTTTTTTCTTAAAATAGGAATTTTTTTTGATGATTATTGCGGCAATAATATTGACAAATCAAGAAAATTATTGTTAAAATATTGGTGAATTATTATTTTAAAAAAAGGATGAGAAAAATGAATAAATTAAATAAAGGAATTAGAATAGTTATTCTTACTGTTATGACCATAATAGGAATACTTTTAATAATAGGATATTTTGATTTAACCTTATGTAAAAGAAATTATACTGCTAACATAAAGGAACGTTTGGAAACAACAGGGGAAGTAAAATTACCAGAAGAAATGAAAGAACTATATAACTGTTATCAACCAACTTTTACAGGTAGAGCCTGTCAATATGTGGCGTTGAGTTGCAATGATAACGATAAAAAACAATTAAATTCCATGTTTGCTTTTAAGCCAAAAGATGAGGAATCGGTCAAATCTTTGCAATCCATCTTTGACCATATGAACAATGAACATGAGAAAAAGAAAATTAATGAAGATTACCTTCTTAATTTATCAGAAGATTATGAATACTATGTTATTGAGAATTCCGTTTGGTTGGTTATTTGTTCAACCTCTCAAGAGTTAATAGTTTGTATTCGTGGATATTAAAGATAAATCCTAAATATACCCTTAATATTATAATTTAATTTTAAAATAAATTTGCTCTCTAAAAACTTTTAGAGGGTATTTTATTCTAAATAGTAATCTTAGAGCTAAATGTTACCATATAAACAATTAATAAATTAAAATAGAAAATGAAAAAAATAAGTATTTTTAGTATATTATAAGATAATTTAGAAAGTAAAAAATAGCTGTATTCTTATACATTGAAAAAAAAACAATAATATGCTATAATGATTATATAGGAGGAAAAAGTAACGATGTTTGCTAGTGTAATAATAAATATAACAAGTAGTTCTACTGATTATATGTATGAATACTTGGTCCCTTTAGAATTAGAAGAAATACTAGAAGTTGGCGAAAGAGTTAGTGTTGCTTTTGGTCCTTCTAACCGTAAAGTTATGGGATTTGTTTTAGAAATTTATGATTTGAAACGTTTTGAAGGCGAAACAAAACCAATAATTGAAATTTTAGATTTAGTACCGGTAATAAGTAAAAAACAATTGGAACTGGCTTATTATTTAAAAAATGATACGATTTGTCCATTAATAAGAGTTTTAAATTTAATGATTCCTGATGCTTTAAATCTTAAAACCTTTAAATACTTAGAAGTTGATAATCCTTTAGTTCTAGATGCTGATTTGATAGATTTATTTGGTAGTCAAAGAATAGTCCCTTTCAGTAAGCAACTTACACCATATAAAAATAAAATTAATCGAGAAATAAAAAAAGGTCACTTAAAAGTTACTTATGAAACTAAAGGAATTACTAATTTTAAATATTTAACCAAATATCAGATTAATTTAGACAAATATTATCAAGAATTAAACACATTAAAAAACGAAACAAAAAGAAATTTTCTAACAGAGTATTTAAAAAGCGATAATTTAACAAAAAATGAAATTATCGATAAATATGATATATCGGAATATATGTTAACTGATTTAACAATGAAAGGATTCTTGAAAAAAATAAAAGAAAGAATATACCGAATCGATGTTGAAAAGGATCATTATTCTCCCTATAAAAAAATTATCTCTAAAGAGATTGAAAAAACGATAGATGCCATTTTAAAAAGTAATGAAAAACCTGTTTTATATGTTCCTTCCAGTTACAATGAAAAAGAACTTGTTTTAATAAAATTGGTAGAAAATACTTTTTTATCAGGTAAAAAAGCTATTATAATTTGTTCAGATATTTTAAGTAGTGTAAAGTATGCTAGTGTAATTAGAAAAAATTTAGGTTTAAATGTTGCATGTATCAATTCTAATCTTACAAGTGGAGAGTATTTAGATTATTATACTGAAATAGTTGCTAATAAGTATCAAGTAATTGTTACTACCCCCAAAGGTATGTTTTTACCATACCAAAATGTTGGCATGTATTTTATGATGGATGAAGAAAGCGATAACTATTATAATGACCAAAGCCCACGTTATGATTTAAAAGAAGTATGCAAATACTTAAGAGGCATTGATGAATGTTTATTAGTTATGGAATCAATTTCTCCAAGTGTTTCTAGTTATTGTTATGGCTTAAAAGACTATTATACTTTAATCGATAATTCAGTTGTTACTTTTAACCCGGATGTTGAAGTAATTGACATGAAAAACGAATTAAGATGTGGTAATAATACCTATCTTTCTAAAAGATTAGAAAGAGCTTTAATAGAAACGAAAAGAAATGGTTATCAATCTTTATTAATTGTAAATAATAAAACATATAGCAACTATGTGATTTGTAGAGCCTGTGGTTATGTAGCAAAATGTCCTTCCTGTGAGGTAAGCTTACAATATAGTGAAAAGAAAAACTTACTTGTATGTCCATGTTGTGGTTACAAAGAACCTTTCTTAAATAAATGTAATAGTTGTGGTAGTAAGGAATTATTTTTTGGGGGCGTTGGCATTGAAAACATTGTCGACTTAATTAGTGAAAAAATACCTGATGCTAAAATGTTAGTAATTGATTCACCAGCTATGGGAGCATTTAATGATGCTATGTTACAAATTGAAAATCAAAATTGTGATATTATCATCACTACAGAAACTTATGCGAAAGCCCTAATTGATACATATATTCAAACAGTTGGTATTATTAATTTGGATTCGACTCTTAAGACACCGGCTTATGATGCTAATAGTAGGACTTATAATTTACTTTGTTTTAGTGGTAAACACGTATCAAATAATGGAAAATTATATGTTCAAACAACGCAAATTGATTCTCCATGTTTGATAAATTATATAAAAGGTGATTATCATGCTTTTTTGAAAACCGAAATTGCTAATCGAAAACTTATGCATAATGAGCCATTTTATAAAGTAAATAGAATTATCATTAAAACATCTTTTGAAGAAATGTTTCATATAAGCAATTCTATCAAAAAGACCATTAAAGAAATAATGGGAAATAAAGTCTTTATTATTGGTCCAACTTATTCGAAAAGATTTCAAGGTTGCATACTAATAATTAAACACAATAGTAATGAAATAAATGATGTTTATAAAAAAATTTATGAACATTATAAGAGTGATACAGCGATTATAATTTTTGATAAATATCCAAGAAAGTTGTAGGTAATAAAATGTTAAAAATAATCTTTATGGGAACTCCTAAGTTTAGCGTACCCATTCTTGAAGCTCTTGATAAAAAATATGATGTCATTGCAGTCGTAACCCAACCCGATAAGGAAGTTGGTAGACACCGAATCTTAACACCTTCACCGGTAAAAGAATATGCTGTTTTACATAATATTAAAGTTTTTCAGCCAGAACATATCAAGGAAGAATATGAAAATCTTATAGCGTTAAATGCCGATTTAATAGTTACGGCTGCTTATGGCCAATTTGTAGGAATGAAATTACTTAATAGTCCTAAATATCGTTCCATTAATTGTCATGCTTCCTTACTGCCAAAGTATCGTGGTGGTGCTCCTATTCATGAAGCTATAAAACAAGGTGAAAAATATACCGGTGTAACAATTATGTATATGGAAAAACAAATGGATGCTGGTGATATTTTAGCAAGTAAGAAGATTGAAATATTAGATGAAGATACCGGTGGCACCATGTTTGATAAATTAAGTATAGTTGCTCGTGATTTGTTAATGGATACTATTCCCTTATTAATAGATGGAAAAATTACTCCAATCAAACAAGATTCATCTTTAGCTACCTTTGCGTATAATATAACCAAAGAAGAAGAAAAACTTGACTTTACTAAAGATGCTAGAAGTGTATTTAACCATATAAGAGCTTATAATCCATCGCCAGTTGCTTATATGACTTTGAAGGATGATGTAATAAAAATATATGCATCGAAAGTTTTAGATGAGAAAACTACTGAGGAACCTGGTACTTTAATTTTAAATCAAAAAAATCATTTAAAGATTGCCTGTGGACTTGGAACTGTTCTAGAAATTTTAGAATTACAACCAGCCGGTAAAAAGGTAATGAAATCTCAAGATTTTATTAATGGAAGTTTAAGAAAATACCTATAAAGGAGCAAACATGACAACAAAATTATACTATTCAAGAGAAGAAATGAAAAAACTAAATATTTCAAAACTTGCATCACGAGGAGTTAAAATTGATGAAATAGTTGACATTGCATATAATCAACAACAAAAATATAATAAAAATATTAAAAGAAGTGATGTGGAAGAAAGCGTTGAAAAAATCTTATCTTTAAGAGACATATTTCATTTAGTTCAGTTAGGAATAGAAATTGATAGATTAGCTGAAGAAAAACTTTTAGAAGGCCCTATTCAAGATATAATATTTAATGATTTAGGTGTCTTTGGCGTTGATGAAATTTTTGGCTTAAATATTGCCAATCTTTATGGCGTTATTGGCCAAACTAATTTTGGTGATATTGATGTTAATAAACCTGGTGTTGTTAAAAGATTAAATGATGAAGGTAAACCAGGAAGCCCTAAGTGTCATACTTTTTTAGATGATATTGTTGGAGCTATTGCGGCATCCGCAACGACAAGGGTATCTCAAATCGTATCCGAAGACGAGGCTAAAAGAGAAGAATCATGGAATCGATAAAAGAACTATATAAAATTGGTAATGGACCTTCAAGTTCTCATACGATGGGACCTGAAAAAGCCGCCGAAATATTCTTAAAAAAATATCCTCATGCCACTTCTTATAAAGTAATTTTATATGGAAGCCTTGGCGCAACTGGTAAAGGCCATTTAACCGATAAAATTATTTTAAGTGTTTTAGGTGAAAATAAAACTACTATTGTTTTTTCACCGGATATTATTTACAAATATCATACGAACGGTATGATGTTTAAAGCTTATAATAATAATCAAAAAATTGGTGAATGGTTAGTATTTAGTGTTGGGGGTGGAACTTTAAAAGAATTAAATGAACCACGAGAAACATTTAAAGATAGTACTTATAAAGAAACTTCCATGAAAGAAATATTGACATTTTGTAAAGAAAACAATCTTCAATTAATTGATTATATAAAGACCATGGAAAAAGAAGATATTATTCCTTATTTGAGTAATATCTTGACATGTATGGAAGAGGCCGTTAAAAGAGGTTTATTTACTAGTGGCATCTTACCAGGTGGATTAAATGTTGAAAGAAAAGCTGCTTCTTTTTATAACAACTATTTAAAAAACCCATCTTTAGAAACTTTAGTGTATGCGGCAAGCTTAGCAGTTTCTGAAGAAAACGCTAGTGGCGGAAAAATAGTAACTGCCCCAACTTGTGGTGCTAGTGGCGTTGTTCCCGGTGTATTATACGCTGAAAAAACTATAAACAATAGAGATGAAAAAAAACTTATAGACGCCTTATTAATTGGTGGCTTAATCGGTAACTTAGTAAAAACCAATGGTTCCATTTCGGGAGCAGAAGTAGGTTGCCAAGGTGAAGTTGGAGTCGCTTGTGCGATGGCTTCCGCAATGATTGCTTTTTTAAATGGTGCTAATAATGAAGAAATAGAATATGCCGCCGAAATTGGTTTAGAACATCACTTAGGACTTACATGTGATCCAGTAAATGGTCTTGTTCAAATACCTTGTATTGAAAGAAACGCCATTTCCGCTATGCAAGCATATAGTTGTGCCCATTATGCTATTTTAACCTCGGGAGTTCATCATATTTCCTTAGATGAAGTAATTGATGTAATGAAACAAACGGGAAAAGATTTACGTGAAGATTATAGAGAAACTAGTAAGGGTGGCCTTGCTAGGAGCTACAAATAAAAAGGAGCAATAAGAACAATATTCTTATAACATAATAAAAATATGAATAATAGTAGATTTGACTTAGGACCAAAAATTTTTGAAAAAAAGAAACAAATAAAAAAAGATGATAAGTCTTCCCTTAAGAAAACTTATCAAAAAAAAGAATTCGAAATAAAAACAAAAGAAAATAAAAGAAATTATCAAGAAACAGAAGTAGAAAATAAAGTAAATGTCAAAGGTCCTAAAATTTTGAAAAAAGGAACTAGATATAAAGTTGTATTTTGTGATTACACTCATGAGGGTCTAGGAATTTGTAAAATTAATACCTTAAATGAAAAAAACGAAGAACTAACAAATTTTCCCGTTTTTGTTTTTGGTGCTCTAAAAGGTGAAGAAGGCTGGATTGAAATAACAAGAGTTAATAAAACCTATGCTTATGCTTCGCTTTTAACCCTATTTAGTGAAAATAGATCTAAATACCGCAATCTTCCTCAGTGTAGTGCCTATGAAAAATGTGGTGGTTGTAATATCATGCATATGACTTATTTAGGACAACTTTTATTTAAAGAAGAATTAATAAAAGAAACAATGAAAAAGATTGGCGGTTTTGAAAATATCGAAATAAGACCAATCATAAAAATGGATAATGTTCCATTATTTTATCGTAATAAAGTACAAGTTCCCGTAGGATGCGTAAAAAACAAAAATATTTGTGGTTTTTATAAAAGAGATACGCATGAAATAATTCCATTATCTACATGTTATATTCAAAGTGAAGAAGCTACAGAAATAGTAAAATTTACTAAAAACATTTTAACAGAAAAAGGTGTAAAAGGCTATAATGAAATAGACAAAACAGGAGAGTTAAAACACATAATTTTAAGAAAAAATGCCCTTGAAAATGAAATAATGATTGTACTTGTCGTAAAAAGCTATCCATTTACAACAAATAATATATTAAAGGAAATAGTAGATAAAATCATTAAACGATATCCTAACGTAAAATCAATTGTTGCGAACATTAATCAAACAACAACAAACGTAATTTTAGGTGATGAATGTGTTAATATTTATGGTGATGGCTATATTACTGATCAATTATGTAATTTGAACTTTAGAATCGGTCCTAAATCTTTCTATCAAGTTAATCACGATCAATGTGAAAAATTATATAAAACCGCTATTGAACTGGCTAAATTAAGTAAAGATGAAATTATCATCGATGCTTACTGTGGAATTGGAACAATTGGCTTAATTGCCGCAAATAGTATAAAAGAAGTATATGGCGTTGAAATCATTGATGAAGCTATTAAAAATGCTAAGGTAAATGCTAAAATAAATAAGATTACAAATGCTACATTTGTTTGTGGTAAAGCCGAAGAACAAATTGAAAAATGGATGAGACAAGAAATCAAACCAACCACTATTTTCGTTGATCCTCCAAGAAAAGGCTGTGATGAAAAGTTCTTAGAAACAATTGTAAAGATGCAAATTAATAAAGTAGTTTACGTTTCTTGTGATCCTGCTACCCTTGCTAGAGATATTAAATATCTTTCAAACAATGGCTACTACTTAGATATTGTTCAACCAGTTGACATGTTTCCTCAAACCAATCATGTCGAGTGTGTAGTGTTGCTACAAAGAAGATAGGTAAAAATAGGTGATTTATGGCTATTTTGAACTAAAAAATAGAAAATTAAGCAAAAATTCATATAAATAAGTTTAAAATACTATAAAAATAGCATATACCTTTTGTAAGTTCAACCTAGGTTTAAGACTACCAAAAGTCCAAGTGTGAGGGAACATAACAGCGAGTTTTAATATTAAAATCTGTATAGTTTTATCATTCTTCGAAATCTTTTTTTCATTATTATTGGAGGTTGATTTTCTTTTTATAGATTAATTAAAATGATTCGAGCTAGAATATTTTATTTTTTATGTAACATTTCACGCGAAAGAATATAGAAAACTGCCATTGCCTTGAAACATTAAATATTAGAATATGTAAGATATAATGATGAAAATAGTTTTAAAAGTATTTGTCAATTTTAGAATTGTTCAATTATTTAAAAACAAACAGAGATATTAGGTAATTAAAATTATGAAATTGATCTTGAAAAGAAAATATGTTATGGTAATCAATACTAGCTATTGATAATAATAAAAAATCTTAAGTGATTATTCAGTAGTGTTTGTAGATAGAGAAAATTATTAAGGATATGCATTATGTTTTGAAGATACAAGTGCGACATTATAGGGTACAATGGTTATTTTAATCGCAAATAAAAAGGTAATGAAGGAATTATTTATTCTTCTTCTGAACTACTAGATACTAATGATAATGTAGTTATAGAAGAAGAATTAGAGGCTAAATGGGAGGGATGTGTTATTGTCACTAAGTATAATATATAGGGGAAATAATAAAAATTATAGTATGAAAATACTAATAGAAAGCATCTATTAGCCTAAAAGGCTAGTAGGTGCTTTTTAATTTCGAATAAAAAGAAAAGATAATTTAAAAAAATTTATATAAGTAGTTGTTTTTTGACTTATTTTTGCATGTTACCATAGTGAGGAGTAAGTTATATAATAATTACAAGCAGAAGAAAATACTCCTCATAACAATAGGAGGAGTAATGAATTACATAATAAAACTGGTTGTAGAATATCAAGCAACAGAATCAGAATATGTTTTTGAATTATTAATTATAGAATTAAAAAATCTTATAAATTACTATATTAGAAAAATTTCTAAATTTTATAGAGAAGATTTATATCAAGAATTAATATATAGGTTGTATAGAGTAATAAAAAAATTTAAGTTTAAAACAATACAAAATTTTGATTATTCACGTTTTAACTCTAATATATTAAACATTTTAGAAAAAAGTGACTTTAAAAATGTTAATTTACTATTTAAGAATAAATATTTATCAGGATTTATAGATAAATATGGGTATGATTTATTTAAGAATGCTTGTTTAAATGAAAGTAAAGTAGAAGAATTCATTAATGAGTTTAATTTATTTTCTAATGAGAATCAATTCTTTGATTATTTAAATAAATCTTTTTATAGAGAAACTGCTTACTTTTATAGAAAGTATCATCTAAAGGAAAATAATGATTTAATAAGTTTGAATACAATATTAGTGGATGATATTGAAATGGTAGATACAATTCCTGATAATGATAATAAGAGTAAACTTTTAAATTGGTATGATTTATTATCGGAAGAAGATAGACAATTTACATCATTATTTTATGATGGAAAAAGAATTTTAACTGGAAAAGAAGTGGCAAAGAAATTAGGAGTGACTCAGCAAGCGGTGAGTAGTAAACTTAAAAGAGTAAAAAAGAGATACTTAAAAAAAATAGAAGAAAATAATTGCAAAGTGGAAAAGTAAACAATTCCACTTTTTTCATTGCCTAGTTGTTTTTTTTGGAAATTTTTGCATGTTACTATAGTGAGGAGGTGAAAAATATGGAAAAGTTAACCTTAGTAGTTTCAATAATTGGAATTATTGGAACATTGTCAAGTATCTTTTTTGCTTATCTTGCATGTAGAAGAAGTAATATGCAAGAACATAAAGTAGATGGTAAAACTGAAGGTGCAATTTTATCAGATATTGGATACATAAAAGCTTGTGTAGATCGTGTTGAAAAGAATCTAAATAGAGTTGATGAGCGATATAGAAACATTGCAGAAAGACTTGCCAAAGTAGAAGAAGCGGTGACTAATGTAACTAAAAGGGTAGACGAATTGTAAAAAAAAATTAAAAATTTTAGATATCACGTTGTTTTTTTGAATGTTGCTGCATGTTACTATAGTGAGGAGGTAAAAGATGATTAAATATATAAAGAAGTTAACACCAATTTAAGTTAAATACTAGTTAAGTTTTGAAAGGAGGTAAAACAAAATGGATTTTACAAGTGTGCCTATTATAGTCGTATGCTGCTATATATTAGGGGAATTATATAAAGCAATTTTTAAAAATAAGACAGAAGCATACAAACTAATACCTATTCTAATGGCAATGGTTGGAGGAATATTAGGAATTTTGATTTATTTAACAAGTCCAGAAATGATTTTTAATGTAGATAATATATGGATTGCATTAGGAATAGGTATCGTTAGTGGTACTAGTTCAACTGGTACAAATCAAATAATAAAACAAATATTTAAAAAAGGAGATGGAAAAAATGAGTAAATTTAAAGATAGAGCAGGAAGTGGCTTGAATAAAAGAATTTTAGAAGTTGAAAGTGTTGAAAGAAATCAAGCAGGTGAAATTTCAAAAATTTATGCAAAAGTTTCTAGAAATGATGTTGCTTCAATTAGTGGTACACCGCTAAACGCAACAACGTTAAATACAATTATTAATGATATGATAATTACTAAAATCAAAGAAGCATTAGAAAATTATCATGAAAATGGTTTAGCTATTTTAGAAACTACTGAAACTACAATTTTGTTTGATGGATCATCGGCTATGTACAATAGCGTTAGTATTGAAGTATCAGAAGCAGTAAGAATTAGTGTTGAAAATAATTATCCAGAATATTTTAGCGTTTCTGCTCCAGACACTGCAACAGCAGGAACAATAACTATTGATATTACTGGAATTGAGTGCCCAGAAACATTGGAAACTACAGAATTTGATTTTATAGTAAAACTAATTTCGCAAGCAACTGATGAGATGATTAAAAAAGTAACATGTACTGTTACTTTACAAGTACCATCTACAACACCCGAAGACTAAAAACACAAGGAGAGAATAAAAATGAAAATATTAAAAATAAAAGAAAAATTAGAAAAAAAACAAATTAAGAAAAGAATTATTAGAAAAGAATTTCAAAATAAAAGTAGAAAACAAGATAGTAAGTTAACAATCATAGGTATTACTGGAAGTCGTGGGAAATCAACAACAGCATTAATGATTCATAATTATTTAAAATATATAGGATATAAATCTACATTATATTCAAGTGTAATGGTTGATTCCCCTGCTAGTTATTTAAAGAAAAATGAAGCTTATGAAGTTGCTGTAAGAGATGAAAAAGCATTATTAAGCATTATTGAAGAAGCAGAAGCATATGGAGCAGAATATTTAGTATTAGAAGTAAATGAGAGTGCATTAGCAAAAGGTTTCCTAAAAGATGTTCCATTTGATGTAAGAGTACTTACTAATTTAAATCCAAAACATAATTTAGAAGAGTATACAGAAGAAGAATATGTTGAATTAAAGAAATCATTTTTCAAAGATATTGAAGAAGAGTGCAAATGTGTATTAGGATTTCAAGATTATGACAAGGAATTATTAGATAAATTATTACAATTAAACAAATATCCTAAATATATTGCAGCAAGTAATTACATTGCAAATGTAAAAGGATTAAATGCTAACGAAGTAACTGGGTTATTAACAGGTCTAGAAACAGATATTGATGGTATGAAATTACAATTTAGATTAAATGGCAAAACATATGAGTTAGATACAAATTTATTGATGTCATATAATGCATTAAATGTATTAACAGTTTTAACAACATTAGAAGTATTAGGAGTACTTAATGTATCACAATTTGAAAAAATGCTAAATGGATTAGTTATTCCAGGCAGAGCAGAAGTATTTAGAGCTAATGGTAGATTAGTAGTAGTCGATACACATTTACCTGCTATGTTAGAATGTTTAAAAACTTTAAAAGATCAAGGAAAAGTAAATCAAATTAAAGTAGTTGTTGGTTCAATAGGACATGGGTATAAACATTGGGAAGAAAGATTTAAAACTGAAGAATTTGCTTTACAAAGAAAAGAAGTTAGAAAATATGCAATGAATTTATTAAAAGGAGTTGCTGATTATGTTTATTTAACTGAAAGTGATAGTGGGAAAGAAAATCCATTAGAAATTTGTAAGGAGTTAGAATCTTATTTGGATGTAAAAACACCTTCAACTATTATTGTGGATAGAGAAGAGGCAATAAAACAAGCTATTTACGATTCTAAAGAAGGCGATGTTGTATTTATTAGTGGTAGAGGAAATAGAAGAGTATTATGTAACAGTGAAAATACAATGAAACTATTAAAAGATAGTGATGTAGTCAAACAAGCTTTAGAGCAATTAAAATAATAGTGAATGGAGATATTTATTATGGATAATAGTAAAATTAATCAAACTCAACTTGATTTTAATTGCGGACTTGGTTTAGCAAACTTAAATTTAAATACAGGAAGATTATTGTTTGAATGTCCTTGTTTATCAATAGGAGCAAATAGTTTTCAAATTTCTACATCTCTAATATATAATTCAAAAATTAAAAACTCAGATTTTGGAAATCTAAAAATTGGATTAGGAAATGGTTGGAAACTAAATATTCAACAATATGTTTTTCCATATGATTCTGCATATAATATAACAAATTTTGAAGAAGGAGATTATGTATATATAGATTCAAATTGGAATATTCATAGATTTGTAAAATATAAAAATAGCAATACATATGGTGATTCAAGAAGCGTTTATTATGATGCTAGTGGTAGTGGGTTACGATTATTAATAGGCGAAAATAGATATTCGGATATTTATGATGGTAATAATAGTATTATAAAATTTGATTTACAAGGGAGAATAACTAATATTATTTCTAGTGTAAATGCTAATATTAATAAAGAAATTTCATATAATGGTGATAATTTAATTTCTATTTATGATTCTAGAAAATCAGGTAGAAAAATAAATTTAACATATTATACTAATGGTAATTTAAAAGAAATGTCTGCTGATACATATAATGTTAGTTTACAATGTAGCTATAATAGTTCAAATCAATTAGAAAAAATTATTAAAAATAATGGAACTAGTTCTAAAGATATGATGTATTTTAAATATGATTCAATAGGAGTTTTAAATTATGCAATAGATGCAGAAAGTTTACGAGCTTTACAATTTAAGAGTAATTATAATTCAAGTAATCCTAAAATTGTTACTATATATGAAGGCGCAATGCAAAAGCAACTTATTACAGAAGAATTACAGGCTGAATTATTTACAGGAGATAATGAGTATATAGGTGAAGGTCATTATTTAGTAGGTAATGGAAAAAAAGTTAAAGGGTATGAATTAAAAATGATTGATGAATATGTAAAAAATACAACATCGTTTATATATTCAACAGGTTATACTGATGTTATCAATGACAAAAACATAAGGACACGTTATTATTTTAATGTTAACGGATTTACATCAAGCATTCTAGAGGTTGACTCTAATAATAGTAACAATTGTAAAACATTATTTAAAACTGGTGGTTGGCAGTTATCAACTTCAGGGTCATCAATTTATGCTATTAATGGACAATCAGCAAATGTTATCACAAATACAAACGAATATAAATATAAAGCAGTGAATTTATCGTCCTTTTTAAGTATATTTGATGATTATGATAATGGAGAAAAAAGAAAAAATGAATATACTGAAAATTTTGTTGTTTCATTTTGGTTAAGAGTAAATAAAGATATTAATAATGATGTATTAGCAAAAATACATATTAAAAAGAATGGTGTTACAAGTGAATACGGAAAATCACTGATTGATAAGACAAAAAGTGGATCTTGGCAATATGTAACTATTCCAGTTTTCTTAGGTGAAAAGCAAGAAAAAATTACTGATATTTGGGTTGAATTTTCAAATTTAAGTAATTCAGAAATTTTATACTTATCAGATTTTCGAATAGCAATTGGAAATAATACAACAACTAAATTTATTAATGGATCAACGATAATTGATCTAAAAGATGCAACCAATGTTAACTATGTAGAAAATAGTGTTCAAAAAAATGAAACAATTTCATCTGAATTCTTTTTAACAGATAGTGATTTATTTGCTACATATAAAAGTTTATATTACAAACAACAAAAGGGGCAAACAACATTTGATTTAGTATATTGTAGTGGAACTAAAGTCAGATCTGTAAGCAGTGTAAAAATTATCACAAATTCTAATTCAGTTAGTTTATCAATTGATAGTAACGGAATACCAAATTATTACACATATTCATCAAATAGAATTGCCAAAAAACAATGGAGTGTTACAGAGACACAAGTTAGATTTCATAAAGAAACTTCAACAAAATATTATTATGAAACTAAAGTAGCAATTCAATTAATGGAAGAAGTAGATAAAAGGGTTGAAGAAAGCAAATCTACAAAAACATATGAATGGCAAAATGCTAACGGAACTCCAAGAGCTAAAAAAGATGAATATTCTGTTGTAACAGCATATTATTATGATAGTTATGGTAATTTAACATCTACTAGTGTTTATAATGATGATGTAATAAATAAAGAGTATTTAACAACAACATATGATTATGGAACTGTTGAAGAAAAATTAAGAGAAAATCCTAAAAGCTGCATTCAAAATGGTGTAAAAAAAGAATTTTATTATAATGAACCACATTTTACTACAAATTATACATTAGAAGGAAATTCAAAAGAAAAGTTTACTTATGATGGATATAATGAAAAAATTACTACAGTTTCAAATTTAAATAATTCGGATTCATCTGTAGAATACAAAAATACATTATTGTATGATGAATATGGTAGAATTAAAAGTGTAAGTGATTTAAGTAATAGAACTTATGGATTCATATATAATGCTTTTGGCGAACCATTAAAATATTTTGAGAATGGACGCTTAATATTAGAAAAAAATGTTCAAAAAGAAAGTAGTTATGATATTATAGTTGAGAAAATATATAATAATGAAGAAGTTGTTAATGATAAAATTATAAATACTGCATATAAAAATGAAACAAAGATAGATAATTATGGCAAAATTTTATCACAAACAAATAAAAAGAACTCTGTAGATAGTGGAACAACAGTTTTATTCAATTATCAATCAGCCAATGAGAGTGAATCAGTAGCAAAAGTAACTCAAATTGTAGATCCATATGAAAAAGTGACTTATGATTATATATACGATGATGAAAACAGACCTAGTGGATATCGAGTAAAAAGTAATTCTTCCAATAATAAAGAAATGCAAGTTCGTCAAGTTGGAAATGGTGATACTCAATATTATTTTCAAAAAGAAAATGAGTATATTATGTCACAAGTAGTAAAAGAAGACTCAGAATATGATGAAGAAAAGCCGAAATTTAATGATCCAAGAATTAGAAGAACAAAGTATGTAAAAATGAATGGAGAAAACTCAAACGAGTTTGAAGAAAATTATAAAGACTTTAATTTTCAATATTCATATGATGAACTAGGACGATTATCACAAAAATCAAATGAAGCAATAGAACATAAAAAATTTTTAGCATATAATAACAAAATTAATGTAGATAAGAAATTAAAGTATGAAGTAGGAAAAACAACAGTTTCGCAAATAAAATATGTTATTAATTCTAAAGATAACAATAGTAATGATTATGCTGAATTAACTTATGATAATTCATATGATAGTAAAAATAATCTAACAATGGTATCATCTTTTGGAAAAAGATTTGTTGAAAATCCAACAGATGAAAAACTATGTAGTACAGTAAATTACGTATCAAGAATTAATAAGTATGAATATGATGCATTTGATAGATTAATTAAAGAAACAAGAACTGATGATGGTTCAGAAACTTTAAATATTGAATATGACTATTATAAAAAATCTGGGAATTTAAGAAAAGTTTTAAATAACGGAAGTGTATATAAAAAGTTTACATATCAAAATGGTAGAAAAACAAACATTTCCTTATTAGGAATAGATTATCCAATTAGTTATGATAATTATGGTAATATAATAAAAGATACATTAGGAACAATAGGATATAATTCCCGCAATCTACTATCATCTTACTATATTGGTACAACAAGTAACAACTATTATTCAACTACAGATTACGTAAAAAAATGCGACTATTACTATAATTATCAAGGCGTGAGATATAAAAAGAGAATTAAACAATCTTCTACAAAAACTCAATATGTAAAATACTATTTAGATGGTAGTAGAATTTTAGGAGAAGATTGGAGCTATTCAAATGGTTCATCAAGTAAATCAATGAGATATTTTTATGATGCAGAAGGAATTGCTGGATTAAGATACGATGGTTGTAACTTTATTTTTATAAAAGACCCTCTAGGTAACGTTAGTAAAATTCTGTATCAAGGAAAAACAATTGGTGAATACATCTATGATGCGTGGGGAAATTGTCAAGTGAAAGAATTATCAATTGATAGTGATGCAACAAATGGAGCAAGAGATAGATTCGTACTTCACAATAATCCATTTAGATGGAAATCACATTATTTAGATTTAGAAACTGGTTTATACTTTGTAAATGGTAGATATTATTCTCCAACATTAATGCAGTATTTAAATGCAGATAATATTGAAAATATCACTCCAACTGAAGTTAACGCATTAGATAGACATGCTATTACACTTGATAATAGTATTACTTATGAAGTAAATGAAACTACAATATTTACCGATACTGAACTTTATCCCGATCCAACTTATGATCCACTTCTTGATAAATCATGGTGGTCATTAAACTGGAAAAAAGCAATTCAGTGGATAGCGTTTTCTGTCGTGTTTATAGTTTCCATAGTCCTGATGTGCATTCCTGCAACTTCAGCATTTGGAGTAGGTATGTTTATGGCAGGATTAAAAGCTGCGATAAGTGGTGCCATTATTGGTGGAATAATTGGTGGCATAATCAATGCAATTAATGGTAATAGTTTTATGGAAGGGTTAGTAAAAGGAGCAATTGAAGGATTCATTAATGGATTTACGACTGGTGCTTTAATGTTCTGTGCGAGTCAAGCTATCAGTGTATTATCTAAAGCTGCAAGTAGTAGATGCAAAGTTCCGGATCATTGCTTTATTGCAGGAACGTTAATTTTGACATCATTAGGTAATAAAAAAATTGAAGATATTGAAGTTGGTGATGAAGTATGGGCATTTAATGAAGAAACAGGAGATAAAACTTTAAAGAAAGTTACCCAATTATTTCGAAATAAAACAAAAAAATGGGTGCACTTATTATTTGAATTTTTAGATGGAACAACTGAAGAAATAGTATGTACAGAAGGTCATCCGTTCTATGTGAATAATTTAGGTTGGATAAAATCAATTGATTTACTTGAAAATGATTTAGTTTTACTGTATAATAATTGTACTGCAAGTTTAATTGCAAAAGAAATTGAAGAACTAGAAGTTGAAGAAACTACATATAACTTTGAAGTATCAGACTATCATACATATTATGTTGGTGAAAACTCATTTTTAGTTCATAATAAATGTATTTTTGAAGAATTAGGAATAGAAAACTATAATCAGGTTGGTAGTAAGTATACTCCTGATGAATTGATTAATAAATTAGATGATTTGGGCTTTTCAAAAGAAGTTACATTTAAAAGTGCATCGAGTGGTCCAGCAACCATTATGAAGCGAGGTAACTTAACGTTCAGAATTCAGGTGGCTCCTGCTAATGGTAATGCATATTTCAGAGTTATGAATAGCGGTGGTAATTATTTGAGTGCTAATGGTTCTGTTTTAAGTGATGTTTCTAAACAGGTATTTAGAAACTTAACTCATTTCTATTTTTAGATTATTAATCTAATTATTATGGAGGATTTTATGAGAATAAATGATTTAAATGAAATATTAGAAAAATATGATTTTTATGAGTCTATTATTGATGAAGTTTGCTTATATGACAACTTTAATATTAAAATGAAAGTTTATTATTTTTGGGAAAATGAGCATATTTCTGATTCGAAAAATGTAATTATAGGATTTGAAAATTTTCATACATTAAATATTAATATAAAAAACGCCTTAATATCATGTAAAAAAGATAATATTATTACTGCTCATATTGAAATTGACTCTTTTGAATTAATGAGAGAAAGTGATTTAATACATATTATTATTAAAAATCAATATGGTGATATAATGTTTGATATTATTTGTGAAAATATTTTTATTGATGTATAAGTAATATTTTTTATGAATAAAAGTAAAGAAATAATTAAATTGATATATTATATAATAAAATTTTATGATACTTTTATCACCCAAGAATATGTACAAAAACTTTATTATGATAACAACAATTGTATTGGAAAAATCGAAATATTAATTAAAAAATTGTGCAATAGTTCAAATTATATTTTTAGTAATATTAACCAATCAATACGAGAGGAATTAATTATTCAGACGTACTTTTTATTAACTAATGAATTAATTGATCCTACAATAGCTAATAAAATATTGGAATTATATTACAAAAATATTGATGTTGCACCACATTCTTTAGCGGCTTTACTTCACTTATTTATAATAAATAATGTTAAAAAGTCCAATATAGAATTTGCCTTTTTAATATCAAATTATATAATGCTAAAAAAAGATAGGTGGTTTTTAATGCCTTATGAATATTGTCATAATGATTATAGAGAAGCAATTAAAAATAATGATTTATCTAGTTTGATTAGAATATTTTATGATATTGAATTAGTAAAAAAAGAAAAGAAACCTTGTTTACTTTCTAGAGAAGAGGTAATTCAAAAGATTAAAAGCATTAAGGAAGAATTAGTTAATAATTACTATATAGAAAAATTATATTTATTTGGTTCATTTGCAAAAGGGAACAACACAAATAAAAGTGATTTAGATTTTGTTGTGATTTTCAATGAATCATTAATAAATAAAGAAAAAAATGATATGATTAAGATAGTTAAAGAATATTTAAAAAATGAATTTGATTGCGATGTTGATTTATTAGATTTCAGTTATGCACTAGATACATTTGATAAATCACAGATGGAGTATTTAATTACCTTAATTTAATAGGTGAATTTCAAGAAGAGGCTACTAGAAATAGTAGTCTCCTTTTTTTACCAGAAAACTAACTATAAAAAATTAATTGATTATTAAAAACGGAAAACAACAATATTATAATAAAATATATAAGAGGATAGTAAAACCTTGACAAAAGGTATACTATCCTCTTTTTTTCATTTTGCAAAGAATGGTTAGGTAAAAAGTATGAAAACGAAAATTATTTATAAGTTTGCTGATGGAACAATATCAGAGGTAGAAGTTGAAGAAGAAGTTGGACAAGCTATCATCATATCACGTAGAGAAGAAGAAAACTAAGAAAGAAAAATGAGATATCACTGTCCTGTATCAATTGATAGGTTGGAATATGAAGGAATGCAGTTTGTTGCTCCAGATACTCCAATGTCAATACTTGAAAAAGAAATTAAAGAGGAACAGCAAAAAGCTTTAAATGATTATGTTTTAACATTCAAAGGCTGTTTAGCAAAAGGATTTGAAAGTACTATTTCTTCAGTAATAAATTTAGCATTAAAATTAATTGATAATGATAATTTATATTCAAGATGTAATTTAAGTATTACAAAAAATCAATACATTTAATATAATTTAACTGATTTTTGTAAATAAATTTAATAAAAATATATTGATAATTTTTAATTTATGATATAATAACATAAATACTATAAAGGAGAAATTTATGAATTTTTTGTTAGGACTAGAGGGTGAACGTTTAGAGAATATTATTGATAATCGTTTAAAAGGAGTAGGAATGATTAGAAGTGAATATCTTTGTCGTTCAATTGAAGAATATTTTACTTTAAATTCATGTAGAGAATACGTCTATAATTATGTTAGTAATGTTTGTGATATTTTTCACGACTATGAGGTATGGTATAGAACATCTGAATTAACTGTTCCTGAAGTTAATGTTCTTAAAGGGGCAGATCAAATAATTGAAGAAAAACACTATATCTTAGGACTAAGAGGAGTGAGAAGAGGAATTAAATTTTCAGATACATTTCTATTGGAATTGGATAATATTTCAAAATTGTCAGAAGAAAAAAGAATTTAAATATATTATTTCCATATGTGAAAGATTCAAATGAATTAAAAAAATGCATTGAATTATTAAAAAAAGTAAATTTTAAAAATAAATTTGGTGTTATGATAGAAATTCCTTCTGCAATTACTGAGATAGATGAGTTTATAAAATTAGGAATATCTAATATAACTATTGGAGTGAATGATTTAACAACTTTAATGTTAGGTTCATATCGAGAAAGCGAAGTTCATGATATTACTCATCCATCAATTGTAAAGGTAATAGATTACATTGTTAAAAAATGTAAAGATAATAACGTATCTGTTAATGTTGCGGGGAATGTAAATAAAAAACTTAAAGAAATATGTGCTAATGTGGGTGTTGAAAATTTTATTGTCAACTACCCATTATTATCTGATGTGTTAAATATTCCACTAGAAAAATTACCAGAAATTAATAGATTGAAAGATATAAAAAAATTAACTAAATCACGTATAATAGAGTTTAATAAAAGAAAAAAACAACAAAATTACAATTATTGAGCTTAATTATAAATGAAGCTTTTTCAACAAATATCTATTAATATTTTTAAATTCATGATATAATAAATATACCTTTGGTAGTCTCAACCAACGTTGAGTGTGTAGTTTGTCTTGAAAGAAGATAGAATAAATTAGGTGATTTAGTGCTATTTTGAACTAAAAAATAGAAAATTAAGTAAAAATTCATATAAAATTAATACGCATATTTTAGATGAATGGTATTATACGAGGAGAATAAATGGAAAATAAATTGACAATTAAAAAAATTTTAAAAGATGTTTGGGTAATGAAAAAAAGTATATACATATATAATTTTTTACTAACAACTTTTAATATATTGAAGATTTTATTAGCAACATATATTTTGAAGTATATTTTTGATGTAATAGTTATTGATAATAATTATAGAAAATCATTGATTGTAATTTTGGCTTATGGAATTATCGTTTTATTGATTGAAGTTATTAATAAATATTTTATCAATTATAAACTTGAAATATCTAATATTGATTTCAAGGATAAAATTAATATTAAATATTGCTCAAAAATTGAAAACATTCCATTTGAGTATTTTGAAAATAGTGATTTTAAAGATGTTTCAAACCGAGTTATTTCAACAATTGCTGATAAATATCTTTCGACTATTAGTATATTTTTTACTATATATGGAAATATATTGCTAATAATCGGATTGACGTCTCTAATTGTTGCACTAGGGTACTGGATTGTGTTTTTTGTAGCTTTTTCTGTGATTATTTCTACACTCATAACTCTAAAAATTAGTAAGAATTCTTTCAATAGATATATACAAACAACTAATAAAAACAGATTTTTATCATATATAAAATCACTTTTTTACAATAGAACCTTTATTGCTGAAAATAGAGTTTTTGACAATACTGATTTTTTTAAAGAAAAATATAATGATACAGCAATAGAAAGATTAGATATAATCAAAAAGAGCAGAATAAAATTATTTTTCCTCGAAGCTACAAAATCACTGATAGAAGTATTACTTATTGTGATGGTATTTGCGTATTTAGTGATTTCATATTTTAATAAAAAGGTTGGAGTTGGAGATATTGCGTCATTAGTTAATGCTTCGCAGCAATTAAACGCAGCATTGATATCACTTATTAGTATTTTGCCTAGGTTAAAAGAAATAGGAATGTATGTAAATGATACTAATGTATTTCTTTCGTACGTAAATACAGATGAGGTTTCTAAAACAAAGGTCAAAGAAATTAATTCTATAGAATTTAAAAATGTTAAATTTAAATATCCACAGGCCAATTCTTTATCAATAAATGATGTTTCTTTTAGAATAGAAAAAGGTATGAACGTTTCAATTGTAGGAGAAAATGGTGCTGGTAAATCTACACTTATTAAACTTTTGATCGGATTATATGAACAATATGAAGGTGAAATATTGATAAATAATATTAGTTTAAAAAAATGTGATTTAAAAGCATATACTCATTTATTTGGAGTAGTTTTTCAAGATTATAATATGTACCCATTAACCATTAAGGAAAATATAGATTTTGGCAAAAATTATAATGAAGAAGAAATAAATCAAAAACTTAAAAAAGTTCAACTTCTTGATAAAATTAATAGTCTAGATAATAAAATAAATACAGTGGTCTCAAAAGAATTTGATAGAAATGGTACTATATTATCAGGTGGCGAAATGCAAAAAATTGCAATTATTAGGTCAATAATAAATAATAATAATGTAATAGTTGTTGACGAAGCTTTTAGCCATATAGATACCAAATCTGAATTGCTAATATATAAAATGCTAAGAGAAGAGGCTAAAAATAAGATTTTAATCTCTATTTCACATAGGTTGGCTACAACAATTAATTCTGATTTAATTATTGTATTGAATAATGGCGCAATTCATGAAATTGGCACTCATGACACTCTTATGAAAAATCAATCTATTTATTATGAAATGTTTAACACTCAAAAAAATCAGTATTTATGATGAGAAAAAATGTTAAAATTATCAAAATATACTAAAATAATTAATTTTGATATAAATGGATTTGATGAAGATACTTTTACAAACCTTGTTGACGAAGTGATTATAAGAAAGAGATATGAACTTGAGTTTAAATTCAAATGTGAATAAGTAAAAAATGGCTAGCAGAATGACACTGTTAGCCGCTTTTTGACGTTCTGTTAGGATTACAAAACAAATTGAAATAAATGTAATGTTAGAGAACAAAAAGGAAAATTGAAGCTTTTTCAACAAATATCTATTAATATTTTTAAATTCATGATATAATAAATATACCTTTGGTAGTCTCAACCAACGTTGAGTGTGTAGTTTGTCTTGAAAGAGGATAGGTAAAAATAGAAAATTTAGTCAATACTATCAATTTACTGATTGGTGGTGGTTTATTAGGAGGTTGTAAATGCTTTTAAAGAAAAAAGGTACTGATTTACTAATGAAAGCAGAGAGAATTATGTTATCATATGCTGAAGGTAATATTACGGTATATGATTTTTGGAAAGAATTTTGTAATAATGATTGTTTGCAAAATTTAATATATAATGATAAAAAATTACCTGTGAAAAATAAACCATTTTTATATGAAAATATTGATTTAAGATTTTTATACCATAGGTGTGAAATTTTTAGAGTTGTGAAATGTTACTTTTTAAGAAGAAATATCAAAGTGAATTTCTATAATGTGGATGAAATATTATATAGTGAATTAATTAAAATTGTGCCTGAGTATATAAATATTGATGATAATTGGTTTGTCAATAATATTTTAAATAAATGTAGTTTTAAAGTTGGAACTATTCAAAGAAAAGAATGGATAAGTGATAAAATAAAAGAACATTATAAATATGCAGTTATTCCCCCAAAATGGCTTCAATCTTCCGAATGGCCTATTGGTGAAAAAGGACCTTTATATTTTGAAAAACAATCTAATAATCCTAATACCAATATTGATAACTTTATAGACTATTATTTTTATGATGGAAGTAAAGAAGTAATTATAAGACTATATGATTAATAATTTTATGAAGATTAATAATATATGCAATATGAGAAATCATTCTATATAGGTTTACAATAAACATTTTTAGCATAAAAAATCTATTAAATTAACTCGTTATTGTGTGTTTAACGTCTTTTTGTCAAAATATAAATTGAATATTAATGGTGAAATATAAATGAAGTATAAAAGTATAAATAAAATAATTTTTAATATTTTGAATCTGTTGAATTTAAATGTTCTAAAAGAAAAAATTGATTTAATAGTAAATGATGAGTCTAAATGCTTAACTAATGAAGAAATATTTATAAAAAGATTTTCAAATGCGTTAAAATATGTTTTTTAACTCAAAAATATATAGGAATTTATTATCGTTTATATTACCTTTGGTAGTCTCAACCAACGTTGAGTGTGTAGTTTGTCTTGAAAGAAGATAGAATAAAAGTCTGTCATCATGATATTTAAAGAAGTAAATTAAATGCAACTCAATTAAAAAATCGACATATACGATAATGATGTAGGAATAAAAATTTTTTCTAATCATCTTAATAGGATTTTAACACTATAAAGAATTAATTATTTGTAATTCGCTATGATAAAGATAAATTCTTTAACCGTAGGTCCAAGCTGATTCAGAAGAATTGAGTCAGTAAGAGAAGAAACTATTTACATTTATTTTTTTGGAGGATAAAATGAATTCGATTGAAAAAAATATTGTAAAACTTTTTTTAGAAATAAATGTACCAAATGAATTTTTAAATTCACCTGATAAGATTTTGTTTGATGAATTTTTAAAGGGTAAATGCACTATATTCTTAAAAAGTTCTAAAATTGATAATGATACATTTTTAAAAATAGTATCTCTCAAGAATCAATTAACTAAAGATATTAATTATCGAAATAATGAGAATGTAATTTATTTTGATTTTATGAGATTAGTAATTTCTATTATGAAAAAATTTATAAAGATAAATTAACAGTAACTTGCATAAGTGTAATTGTCTTGATGATAGATATTTGCACTCTTAATATTGATTAATTAGATCATTTTGGTATATTTAATAGGAGGGATTTTAGATGCTAACAAATAATGAAAAAATTGTTATAAAACAATTTCAAAAAACTAGTATACCTTCAGTGTATAAATTGGATAATACTGATAATATATTATATATTGAACATGTTGATTTTGATTTGTGTAATATACTTTTAAAAAATAAAAAAATGAGCTTAGAATATGTTCAAAACGAATTTAAAGAGTATGCAAAGTTTTTAGAACAATTAGATATTTCAAGTTATGATAACGATGCTAAAAAGTATTTGGTGCTATTAACAGAAGTAATTAATATATTTTTAAGAAACAATTTATTGTAATACCAACTTGTAGAAATGTAGTTGTCTTGATGATAGATGTTTACACTTTGTTAGAATAAAAAAGATAATTTGATGAAAGGAATTTGAAAAAGATATGCAATCATTTTCTTTAAAAAACATTACGTTTACTAAAAATGAAGTAATAATTAATAAAAAAAAGAAACAAATTAAATGTCCTATTGATAACATTAAACAAATCAATTATACCCGTATAACGTTTATTAATTTTTTGCTTGCGTATGGTTCAGATTATCCGCCTGGTTGGTTCCAAATAACATTCAAAAATTATGTTGACAAAACGTATAGTTATGGCTTTTTCGTTAAGTATTCTGATTTAAAGAAATTACCTAAAGAATTTTTAGAAAAAGTCACAATTGATTAAATACTTTTTATACTATGATTGAAAGGTGGTTTTAATGGAAAAACAAAAAAAGAAAAAAACATTAAAATATACAAAATGTTTTAAAGTATATGAAAAAGAATTAACATGGGATTTATTTATTAAATGCTTAAATGATAATATGGAATTTTGTTTTTATTTGAACAATATAACAATTGATATTGCATTCCATTATGAAGGTAAGAAAAAAGTGTACGAACTAAATATTTCTTCAGAAGACAAAACGACTAATTTAGTATTTGATTCAGTAGACGAACTTATTTATTTTAAAGCATTTAATAATAAAACACTTCATGAGATTTGGGATGAATTAGAAAATTAAATAATAAATATACCTTTGGTAGTTTCAACCAACGTTGAGTGTGTAGTTTGTCTTGAAAGAAGATAGGATTAATTTGAAATTTTTCTGCTTCTAACCTTAAAAATATGGCTAAATTTTGTAGAGAATATTCCGATATTGAAATTGGTCAAACGCTGTCTGCCCAAATTTCATAGAGCCATAATTTGGAAATTTTAAGGATAAAATCTCAAAGACAAAGACTTTGGTATATTAATAAAACAAATGAAAATGGTTGATCAGTAAAAATTTTAGTTTATTAAATTGATACTAATCTTTATGACATCAAATTGAACAAAAGAAAATTTCTAATTTTCCTACAAAACTTCCTAGTCCACAAAATGAATTAGTATTATAAACAATGAAAGATTATTATGTATTTAATTTTATTGAATTAAAAGAAGACGCTCTAATTAATAATATAACAAAGGTTCTTTGTAGATTGGAAAAGAAATTAATAAATAAATTAGTATCTAATGGCAAACTTAAATTGAAAGTTGCACAAAAATATATCAATTTATTTATCGAATAAAATAATAAAAGGAACATTATTACATATAATACTATTGATCATACTTTAGATTATTTAGGTGCTAAGGTTTTATAAGATAACACCTAAATTGTAATTAGAAATGCAACAAAATTATTGTTAATTATATTAGGTATTTACGATAAGGATTTTTAAGTCCTAACATCTCAATGACTCAGAAATATGATTCATTGAGATTTTTTAATAATTCAGTTATTTAAAAAATTAGTGTGATTTACCATCCTTTAAAAAATCAATCAAAAAGGTTAAAATTATACTCAAAAAGGTAAATTTTATTACCTATTAGAGTATATTTTAAACTTTCATTAAAATTAAATAAAAAATAATTTAATTAAAAAATATTTATTTGCTTATTGTTAGTAATAGAATAAAAGAGGTAACCAAAATTTAGTATTATTGATGCTTTGAAAAAATGATAAGCATTTTTAATCTTATGTTTTTTGTTAGATTGTTATTAAAAAAGCACCTACAAGAATGTAGATGCTAATGATTATTTAAATTTGTATTTACCTTTACCATGACCTAAAATTGGTTCGATTAAACCCAATTCTAATAAATATAAAATTAAATTATAAGATGTTTTATCAGAAACTGATAAAAGATTCGAAATTACATTTCTACTAATTACTTCATCTTTTAATTCATCATAAATTTTGGTTAATTTTATTTTTACATCATTTTTATGTATAGAGTTATTAATTATATCAATCGGTAAGTTTTCCGGTTGAACCGGTAAGTTTTTTACATCATTTCCTAGATTTTCATCATGTGAAGCTAACTTTTTGATGAATATTGTAAGTTTAGTTACATCAGGATTGAACTTATCATAGACTTCAGGAGTTGAATAATTTCCATCCTTAGCTGCATTAATAATTAATGGATATCCACTTCCAGCACGTTCACCAATATTTACAAAAGAGAAGATGTTAAGAATAGTTTTATTTCTAGCTTTTGATTCGCCACCTAACATAATTTGTTCTAATGGCATAGCAAGAATTCCTGGATTGGAAAATACTAATTTATCATGATATTGTTTAATAACTAATCCTAATTCACCATTATAATCGGCATTAGATAAAGTGTTACATAAAGCTTCACGGATTGCTTTTTTCATTGGAGAAGAATCATCACGGAACATGCCATTCATTTTAAAAGGAACTGCTATATCTTCGGTTAACTTAAATGTAATTCGATAATAGAAATCGTATAAGTTTCCACTCCAATCACCATTAGTAGAAGTTATTCTAAATGACCACCTCATGTCATCTCCTTCTAAGTTTCGATGATCTTGATAATCTAGAAAGTAGTTAGTGTAAACATTAGTAATGTTATAGAAATTACCAAACATTAATAACCCTGCTTTTGTGGGGCGAACGACACCGTTATTATCACGTTTAGCAGCTCCAATATGAATTAAAAAATTTTCATCATCATCTTTCACAAATGGATGATCTTCTTTTACCCCTTTAAACAGCAAATGTCTTTTAAAAATTTTAAATAGAAGAAAAGATTTACCACATTTACGAATCCACGTGATTACTTTAATTAAACCATTACGTTTTCGTTCAATTAATTTATTTAAATATAAATCTCTTTTGATTATCATAGCCAACCCACTTTATAAAATTGTCACGAGTTACAAAAATATAAAATTGCAAATAAATAATACTTTATGAAATATTAAGAATGAAAGTTATTTTAATTTGTTGATGAGTTAAAAATATTTTTTTGTGTTACATTTTTTTGTAATGGAGAGAATTTTTTAACAAAAAATTTAAAAAGTGAAATAATAAATAGTATTAGATGATATCAAAATAAAAAAAATATTATAAATAAGTCTTTTTATATAAATTTACAAATTCTTCAATTATTTTAGGGTATCTAAAGTAATTGTTGTAAATTAAGTAGTTATGTTTTTCAATGTTGCTGTTTTTAATTGGTAAAACAACAAGTTTTTTCTTTCCTACTTCATCCATACAAGCACTTTTTGGTAGTATAGAAATTCCAAAATCTTTTCTTACTAAATCCTTGATGGTCGCAATGTTGTCAACTTCTAGGATGACATTATAATTATTTATTGAATCACCAATAGATTGAAGATAGGAATCAAATAGTTTTCTTGTTTCGGATGTATTAAGTCTTAAAATTAGTTTTTCTTTTGATAAATCTTTTAGGGTAACTTCTTTTTTAGTTGTTAAATAATGAGATGGGTTTAATACGCAGACAATTTGATCACTATCTAGAGGATAACTATTAATATAATTGTCGGTATTTTTTCTCGCTACTACCGCAAAGTCAAGTTCATAGTTTTTAATCATTTCATATAGATTTTCGGTAGTATCTGATATAATTGAAATAGATATGTTGGCATTTTGAAGACAAAATTTACCAATAGCACTAATTAGGTTATTACTTTCCTCGGTATGAGTAATTCCTACTTTTAAGGAAATATGGGAACTATTAATGTTTTTTAGTTCCTCTTTTAGTTTATCGTCCATGGCTTTAAATTTTTTGGCATAATTGGCAATAATTTCACCTTCTTTAGTAAGGGTAATTTGCTTTTTATCACGATTAAATATTTTTACACCATATTCACTTTCTAAGCTATTAATTTGTTGGGTAATAGCCGGTTGGGTGAAAGACAGCTTTTTAGCAGCTGCTGTAAAACTTTTTTCTTCAATGACAGTAAGAAGGGTATATAATTTTAAATCTAACATAATATTCACCTATAAAATTTTTTTATGATAAGATAAGTAATCATAAATTGACTTTATTAAAAAAAGATGGTATAATTATATCATAATAAAATATTATTTGTACGGAAAATAATTAATTATTTTTATAATTCATTATTTTTTTATTTTAATAATATAATTATATGTTTAGAAAAGAGAAGGAGGATTATTAATGGTAAATATTTACGAAAAATTAAATATAACATCGAATGTAGCGATGGTAATTATATCGTTAGCATTAATGCTCTTTTTAGGTTTTGCCGCAACAAGAATAACAAAAAAATTAAGGCTTCCCAATGTAACTGCTTATATTATTGTAGGAATATTACTTGGTCCTTATGTTTTTAACATGATTCCTCAAAAGATTATTGATGGAATGGATTTTTTATCAGATATTGCTTTAGCCTTTATTGCTTTTAGTACGGGAGAATTTTTTAAATTTTCGGTATTAAAGAAAAATGGTGTTAAGGTTGTTATTATTACAGTTTTAGAATCATTGCTTGCAACGCTGTTAATATTTATTGTTATGTATTGGATTTTACACTTATCATTAGCTTTTTCAATTGTTTTAGCTGCTCTTGCCGCTGCCACTGCTCCAGCCTCAACCGTTATGACAATTAGACAAACAGGTGCTAAAGGTGACTTTGTAGAAACATTATTACAAGTAGTGGCCTTAGATGATATTGTGGGCTTACTTGCTTATAGTATTGCTATATCAGTAGCTGTAGCTTCAACTGGTCAAGGCAAGATTAGTTTTATAAGTATCGCAAAACCAATTTTTATTAATATTTTAGTACTTGTTTTAGGTGGTGTATTTGGCTTTTTATTAAAACTTTTAATGCCAAAGAAACGTTCAACCGATAATAGATTAATTATTTTAATTGCGATGATATTACTATTTTGTGGAATTTGTGCTTTAGTTGATACATCTCCACTTCTTGGATGTATGTCAATGGCTACAATTTATATAAATATCACTGATGATGATAAATTGTTTAAACAATTAAATTATTTTAGTCCACCAATTTTACTACTATTCTTTGTTCGTTCAGGATTAAATTTCAAATTAGATTCACTTTTCAATTCATCGGTATCAATTGGTACTGTTCCGTTAATTGTGGTAGGAATTATCTATTTTGTTGTAAGAATAATTGGTAAATATTTTGGTGCCTTTCTTGGTTGTTTTATTGTCAAGAAGAAAAAAGAAGTTAGGAATTATTTAGGTTTAGCTTTAATTCCCCAAGCTGGGGTAGCCATTGGTCTTGCGGCCCTCGGTGCAAGAACCCTTGGTGGTGATATGGGGGTAGATTTAAATACAATAATTCTTTCATCAAGCGTTTTATATGAATTAATCGGTCCTGCTTGTGCTAAGTTGTCATTATATTTATCAAAGTCATATTCAAATGATTTAGAAGATATTACGGAAGTAAAAGAAGAAAATGTTGATGGCAGCAAAAAGAGCGATGTTGAACTACTTGTCGAACGAATTAAAGAAATTCAGAGTAGAATTCCCGAACATGAAGTATCTGAAGAAGAACAAGCATTTACCGAGGCCGCCGAAGAATATGCAAATTACAAACGCGGCTTTGTGAGAAATCAGTTTAGGAGGAGATAAAAATGATGACAAATGATGTTATAGCTAATTTATTTGGCGATTGGTCAAAAGAGATTAATATATACAGTACTTTATTAAAAATTGTTTTGGCGGTATTTCTATCAGCCATAATTGGATTTGAAAGATCTAGTAAGAGGCATGCCGCAGGTCTTAGAACCTTTATTTTAGTAACCCTTGCCTCAACGGTTGCGATGATAATTGAAATGTATGCTTTTAAAAATAATATTGGAACGATATTAATTGTATCAGCTGCAACTATTATAGCGGTGGCAATTATTAGTTCGAATACAATTTTATATAGTTCTAGAAATCAAATAAAAGGTTTAACAACTGCTGTAGCCTTATGGGCAAGTGGCATTTTAGGATTATTAATTGGAACAGGACAATATACAATTGTACTTATTTGTTTTGCGGCTTATTTAATAATTTTATCAGGATTTCCTAGTATTGAAATCTATTTAAAAAATAGATCAAATCATTTTGAAATCCATTTGGAGTTAAAAAATAGTGCTAATTTACAAGATTTTATAACTACTATAAGAGACTTGGGATTAAAAGTAGATGATATTGAAAGTAATCCCGCCTATATTTCTTCTGGTTTAAGTGTTTATACAATTTCGCTTTCAATTGTTAGTAAGGAATTAAAAAAATATAAAACCCATAAAGAAATTATCGAAGCTTTAAAATCAATTGATTATATCTATCATATTGAAGAAATTTAATATTAGGAGAATACAATGGTTAAATTAAACAATGAATGGGATTATATTTTAAGTGATGAATTTAAAAAAGAGTATTATTTAAAGTTAAGGGAATTTTTAAAATATGAATATAGTCATTATAATATTTTTCCTTCAATGTTTGATATTTATAATGCCTTAAGATATACCGACTATGATGATGTAAAAGTAGTAATATTAGGCCAAGATCCTTATCATGAAAAAGGTCAAGCTCATGGCTTAGCTTTCTCCGTCCTAGATGGGGTTTCTTTTCCTCCATCATTACAAAATATCTTCATCGAATTACAGAACGATTTAGGTATAAAAATTCCTAAAAATGGGAATCTTATACCATGGGCTAAACAAGGTGTTTTATTATTAAACACGGTTTTAACGGTAAGAGAACATTATGCCAATAGTCATAAAGGTAAAGGATGGGAAAATCTTACAACAGAGATTATTAAGAAATTAAATGAAAGAAAAAAGCCTGTTATCTTTGTTTTATGGGGTAGAGATGCTAAAGCTAAAAAAGAATTTATAACGAATCCTATACATTATATTTTAGAAGCATCTCATCCAAGTCCTTTATCATGTAACTATGGCTTTTTTGGTTGTAAACACTTTTCTAAAATTAATAGAATTTTAATTTCATGTTCTGAAAAACCAATTGATTGGTCACTAAACTAATAAGTAAAGGAATATAATATGACAGGAATAATTTTTGATTTCAATGGCACGATGGTATTTGATGAAAAATTTCATACCATTGCTTGGAAAGAATTTTTAGAAAAAAGAATAGGTAGAAAAGTAACCCAAGAAGAAATGGATAAATATGTTCATGGTGTTAATGTAATAGATACTTTAAGATATTTTTTAAAACGTTATATTGAAAAAGAAGAACTAAAAAGACTTACCTTAGAAAAAGAAGCTATTTATAAAGATTTGTGTTTAAAATCAAATGAATATCATTTAGTAGATGGCTTAGAAGAATTTTTAAACTACTTAAAAGAAAATAAAATTCCTATGAACATTGCAACTGCTGCAGGCATCGATAACTTAGAATTTTTCTTTCAAACCTTTAATCTATCAAGATGGTTTGATATTAATAAAGTATCTTACGATGATGGTAATATTAAAGGTAAACCAGCTCCTGATATTTATATTAGAGCTGCTGAAAGAATAAATTTATCCCTTAAAGATTGTATTGTATTTGAAGATGCCATTTCAGGGATAATAGGAGCCAAAAGAGGTTGTGCAAAAAAAGTAGTGGGTTTAACATCTTCATTAAGTGAAAAAGATTTATTAGCTTTAGGTGTTGACTACTTTATTAGCAATTATAGAAATTTAAAAAAATTAAAAGAAATTGTTTTAAACTAACATAATTTGTAAATAAAAAAGAAACAGTATTAACCATTTGAAGGTCAATACTGTTTTTTATAACTATAGATACTATTTTATTTCATCAATTGCATTATACTTTTGTAGTAACATTTTCTTAGCTTCTCTAATACGATGACTAAATACAAGAGTTTCAATTAAATCACAAACACCATCAATGATAATACATACTCCAGCGAAAGTCATGATATATTCAAAACTACCAAACATAACAACACTTCCTAAAACTATTGTCATAATAGAAATAAGAAGTAAAAGGAACCAACCTTTAATTTTAGCTTTAGCACAAAGAATACTATCAACTAAACTACTACTACCATCAACAATGATGTAAATACCAAAGACAATTGTTAAAATACCTTTGATTGCATCAGGATTGCTAATTGCAAAAACACCTAGTAAAATTAAAGCAATACCTAAGATAAGAAGATGGGCAGCAAAGAAAATTCCATAAGCGATATAGGCAATGATTACAGAAATACCAGCACATATAAGCATAACACCACAAATAGTACATAAAGCATCAGCTGAACTTTCTGGTAAAGCAATAAATAAAATACCAACGACAATTGATACAATAGCTAGAACAATTTGTTCCCATTTAAATTTTTTAAAAGCTTCTTTTAGTAAATTCATAATTAATAATCTCCTCACAATTTATTATTTTCTAAATACGATAATATGATACATCAATTTGGAAAAAAAAGCAACAACAAATAAATGTCATTTGTTGTAATTTCTACAAATGAGCATAATTTGTTGAAATAGTGTATTTAGAAATCCATACTATTAGGATTAGATAAAAATTCTAAAATACCAATTGTTGTGATTCCGTATTCATCATGTGTCACTTTAATAGAATCCCTAATAACAATTATTTTTTTGAAAGAATCATCAATACTTATTATTGATTTTTTTTGCGTATTTACGCATTTTTTTTCAGTAGAGATTATTAATTGTTAAGTTTTAATCTTTTAATGCGGTAATAGGAAAAATATAAACACCATTATTGTCTTGATATGCAATATTGCCAACACCATAAATTACGCACTTAATTAATGGTGCTTTACCACCATTTATTACAATATCATTGCAAACTTTAATTAAATTATTTGCACCTTCTTCAGCTTTATTAAGTCCTAATTTTATTTCAAAAGCACACCAATTACCATCCTCAAGTTCAATTACAGCATCAATCTCATTTCCTTTGTAATCTTGATAATGAAATATTTTAGCATTCATTGCTTGAGCATAAATAGATAAATCTCTTTCTACCATGCTTTCAAACATAAAACCAAAAGTATTTAAATCATTTAACATTTTTTTGGGTGTTAGTTTAAGCATAGCACAAGCCATAGCTGGATCAGAAAAATGATGTTTTTCCATTTGTTTTACTCGTAATGATGATCTAATATTAGGAGAAAATGGCTCTTGATTATTAAATAAAAACATTCTATTAAAGGCATCAAAGTATTTTACCAATGTATTCTTACTTATAGATTCGGCATCATTTTCTATAATATCATTTAGAATACTTTGATTAGATGCAGTGGTTGATTCATTTCGTGCTAAAGATTTTAATATTAATTTTGCTTTTTGTTCATTATAATCAACATCTTTATCTAATTTTCTTAAATCTGTTTTTATAACATTTTCCATATAACTATTAGCAAGCTCAGTGCAGTCGGTCATATCAACATCTAAATTTCCTGGCCAACCACCCCTTATAATTAAATATGCCAGTTGCTCTAAACTTCTTTCTTCTAGTATTTTAGATGTAAATTTTTGCTCGCATAAGTCTCTTAATGATATAACTCCACTTGAATCTTTTGATTCATAAAGCGACATTGTGTTCATTCTTATACTTTTAATTCTCCCTGTACCACTATGTAATATTCCTTTTTCTTGGGGAGTAGAAGATCCTGTTAGAATAATTTGACCTTTTTCTGCTTTACTATCTACATATGCTCTAGTAGCATCCCAAAGGCTTGGAACTTCTTGCCATTCATCGATTAACCTTGGAGTTTCACCTTCGAGTACTGTATAAGGTTCAACTTCTGCAAATAAACGATTAGAAAAGTTGCCTCTTGGATCTCCAACTAGAAATTCACTATTTGAATGATAAGAAGAAGTCCAAGTCTTTCCACACCATTTTGGACCTTCGATACAGATTGCTCCAAAGATCTTTAAATCCCTTTCTATTAATGAATCGACAATTCTTTTTTTATATTTAGTTTTATTTTTTACTATACTCATACAAATATCTCCTTAATTTTAAATTAAATATATAGTAATTTTATCAAAATGACCTGCATTTGTCAATAAAACTGACCTATATTTTTGAACAAAATTGACCCACATTTTAACAAATTTTTGACCTATATTTTAAGAACCGATTAAATTATATAATTTTAATAAAGTATAATTTAAAATAAAATTATTTGTTACATTTTATAACCACTTTATAGTCTTATTAAGGGATTATTATCCATTGTTATAACTATCATTCTATTTTTTCATAATCTTTATTTAATGTAGATACATAGGGCATTCCACCATACATGATATATGCATTAAAAGCTTTATTTTTACATCCACCTATATTTTCATAATATTTTTTAAAAGAAATGGATATACTTTTATTTCAATTCCCCTATCTCGCAATTTTGTATTAATATCACTTGATAGTAATTTTGAATTAGATCCTGTTATGTATAAGTCAGAATTAAAATCAGTTTTATACAATTAACTGTATGCTCAAAGCCATCAAACATTTGTATTTTATCAATAAATATATAATATTTTTTATCATCAGTGATTTTGTTTTCAACATAATTATATAAACAATTAGCATCTCTTAAATATCATTTTTCTTAGATTTTAAATTTATAAAAATAATATGATTTTTTTCAATTAAATATTTATAATATATTTCAAACCGTAAATAAGATTTACCACAACGTCTTATCCCGTAATTATTTTAATTATATCTTTATCTTTGTAATCTATTAATTTTTGTAATAGCAATTCTCTTTTTATCATAATATTAACTCTTACAATATATTTTTTGTATAATTTGTGAAAACATACATCAAAGGATATTTTCAAGTGTATAGGAAAATTAAACTTAGTTATAGTTCGTGGTTAATTTAACTTTAGTTTTTTGGTTGCTTTATATTTGGCTTTAACATTTATCAAGAATTTTACGCACTTTTTACAGGGCGTTTTTATATATGTTTTATGCTTTTTATAACGACTTTTTGTTTATCAAAAATATAAAAGAGTATTTTATTTTGTTACTGACCTTAATCGAAAGAAAATAGGTTGGACACAAATTGTATCAAACCTATTACTTCTTTAATGGTGCAATTGATGAGATTCGAACTCACAAGTTTAATAAAACACTACAGTCTGAATGTAGCACGTCTACCAGTTTCGTCACAATTGCAAAAACTAAAAATAACAAAATTGTTATTTTTAGATATTATTAATAAATTTATACTAATTTTATCATAAATGATTGGTTTTAGCAATTAAATAGATGATGAAGATAAAACATTAGTAGATTTTAATTTATCATAATTTTCTTTTGATAATTTAGTTATGATGATTGTCTTTAATGAATTATCCCAAGGACGAATCATTTGTACTTTCAAAGAATAAGAAAATCCAAAATGGTTAGCTAAAGCCTTTGATTTAATATTGTTGTCAAAATAACTGTATCTAAATTCTTTAGCACCTAGTTTATCAAAAGCAAGTTTTAAAAGAAGTGAAACAATTTCTTTACCATAGCCTTTACCTTGAAAAGAAGAACCTACCGCAATTCCTGATTCTTCGAAGATTCCATTTTCAATTTCACGCATGGCACATAAGCCAATAGCTTCATTTGTAGTTTTTAAAGCTACAAAATAGGCATAATGGCCTTTTTGAAATTCAATGGATCTTTTGCATCTTTCTATAGCATCTAAGTATGTAAAGGTTGGTTTAAATAACATCCATTTATAGACTTCTTCATTACTCCAAATATGTTTTAACATACTTTTTGTGTCTTCTATTTTTGCTTTTCTTAAAATTATATTTTTCCCTTCTAAGGTTTCATACATAATTTATACTTATCTCCTTTTTGTGATATTTTATTTGATTAAATCTTCCATGGTGCAATCGAGCGTTCTAGCTAGATTATACAAGGTTTCGCCTTGAGCTTTAGAAATATCTAGTTTTCTTTGTTCATAAGATCTGATTGTTCTTAAAGTGCCACCACTAATTTTAGATAATTCATCTTGACTAAGTTGTCTTTTTTTTCTTAGTAGTTTTAAGGTAGGTTCTAGGGGTAAATGATTTTTTATTAAGTTAACAGCATTCATTATATCCATTTCATGGTAAGAAAAATAATTAAGTAATAATTTGCTGCAAGGGTAAGATGTAATTATTTCCTTAAATGATTTACATGTATACCACTTTAGTGTAAGCTAGAACCCATCCAACCCAATATTCAGGAGATGCTGCCATATTTAGTTCTTTTCCTTCAATATTTTTTAAGTATAAGTTCTAAAAGTTCATAAGCAGATTTTCCAGCAAGATAAATAGGGTCTGCTTTTTCAAGTCTTTGACAAATTTCTGATTCAATGAATTTCTTTGAAAAATCATCTATATTCATTTTTTCTTGATAAACGGCTATTTCAAACATTAACGCCAGTTTATTTTGAGCAATATCTAAGTAATATTCATCGTAGGGATGGATCATATTTTTAATCTCCTTGTATACGTATATTATAAATAATATTAAAAATTTAATCAAGAAATTTATATACTTTTATAAAAGCACATGATCTTTAAATTTTAATTGTTATACAACCTTCTTTTCCAGAAGGAATTTCATCAATGATTAAACCATTACTAAATAATGCCGCACCACCTCTAGCAATTTCTTCTTCAAAGCTATCAAGACAGTAAGAATTAACATATAAGACTGGTCTTTTTAATAAACTTGCTTGTTTTGCGTAGGCAAATTTTTCAGTATTATTCCATTTGTTATAATTAAAGTCGGTGTATACTGGCCATAAAACAAGGTTTGATGTTAGTTTTGATATTTTATCAATATTAGTATCATACCATAAGTCACCACATAAACCAATGATTATACTTTTATCATTAAGTTTAAAAACTTGAAAATTAGATCCTTCCGCATAATGATAATCAGTTTCTTTAATACGCCATCCTGGTGATACTCTTTTATAGTTGTTGATAATTATGCCCTTATGATTAATAGTTAATTGACTACTATAGATTTTGTCATTTTCTAATTCAATGTATCCAAATGAAACTGCTAGCTTATGTTTTTTAGCAGCTTCACAAATATCATTAATTATTTTATGATCTTTAGAAATGGCTATATTTTTGTCAATATCAAAAGACCAAGATAAAGAGTCAAAACCTTGTAAAAATGTTTCTCCAAAAAGAAGAAGATCAGTTTTTCCTTCATATTCTTTTATTTTTGAAATTATAGAATTTTTATTAAATTCTATATCTTTATTTTTAAAGCCAATCGCTGCTAGAGTAATTTTCATATTATTTAGTCTCCAAACTTAATATTAAACATTATTACGATAATTTTAGTTCATAGATTTTTTGTTTTGGCATGTTTTCATAATAAAACACATAGTCTTTGGGAGGTTTAACTTCCTCTAAGTACTTAGCACCAAGTTTTTCAATGGTTTTTGAGGAAGCAATATTATCAAAATCACAGGTTAAATATATTTTATCCATATTATAATATTTAGCAACCCTAAGCACTAGCTTGCACGCCTTTAGAGCATAATGATTTCCTCGATATTCTTCATCTACTTCATAACCAATATTTCCATTATAATAGGAATGATAATTATTACCAATTCTAAAACTTATTTTTCCAACTTTGGTGTTATTGTTATTTAAAACAATATTCCACCAATAAAATGGTAATTCTTGACCATTGCCATTATAAGTGTCAATTAGTTCAAGTTTAAGAGAATCACCATTAATTGTAAAAAAATCTTTATTAAATATACTAGTTTTTTTCATTTTCTCTTCCTTATTATATATAGATAATATTTTTCTTTAAAAAAAGTCTGATAGTGCGTATCAGACTTAACTTTTTGTATAAATCAATGGTGCCAGTGGTCGGACTCGAACCGACACGTCTTTTGAGGACAATGGATTTTGAGTCCATCGCGTCTACCATTTCGCCACACTGGCATTACTAATATTATACCAAAAAAAGATGTTTTTGGCAAATAATTTATTTATTTTTATTTTTAATAGTATAAAACACAAAAAATGGGAAAATATTAAATATATGAATATTCTCGATTATATTTTAGTTTTTTTTATTTATAGTTATATTGGATGGATGTGTGAGGTAATATATTGTAGTAATGGTAAAAAAGCCGTAAATAGAGGATTTGTTTTTGGTCCGGTGTGTCCAATTTATGGAGCTGGCTTACTTATTCTTTTATTATATTTAAATAACATTAATTATAATCCTTTGATTGTATTAATTAGTGGTATTCTATTTCCGACCATTTTAGAGTATATAACAAGTTTTGTTATGGAGAAGTTGTTTAAACAAAAATGGTGGGATTATTCTAATTATAAGTTTAATCTTAATGGAAGGATTTGTTTATTAAATTCTCTTTTGTTTGGAATGTTAGCCGTTGTCGCAATCTACGTAGTTCATCCTTTAGTATTAAAATTTTTAAATCTTTTAACTAATACGCAAAAGTTAATAATTGATATTTCTTTAGTTACGTTTTTTGTTTTAGATTTAGTTTTTACAACTATTCAATTAGTTAATTTTAAGAAGAAAGGTAGGGAAAAATTCAAAACTCACTTTTATGAGAGTTTTCCCTATACAAAAAAGAACAAATATTTTTAAAATGTGGTATAATTATTATTATATTATGTTTTTTAAAATATTTGTTCTTTTTTTAATTTTTAAAAAATAAAAAGAATAAATAAAAAGGAGCAACAATGAATAGTAATGATTTTATAGAACAAATGCAAAAACGTTTCGTAGACTTTAAAGTCTTAGATACTACTTGTGTTAATAAAAGTGGTAATAATACCTTAATTATTCCTATAGAAAAAGAAGGAATAATTCCTAGTTATAAAATAGCCGTATATTTTTTAGATGATGAATTTTTAACAATGAATGCTTGTTTTCGTCACAATGCTATTTTAAAAAAAGAAATGTATGAATTATTAAAAACAATTGATAACTTTAATAGTCAAAGTTTTATTAAATTTAATTTAGAAAAAGAATATTTAAAAATAAGTTATACCTTACCAGTTAATCTAGAATTAGATTTAGATAAAGCTGTTAGTGTTACTTCAATTATTCCTAATCTTATTAGTGAATATTTTGTTGATTTAAAAAAGTTTTTAAAATAAGAGGATAAAAAATATGCCAAAGAAAAAAAGTAAAGAAAAACTTAAAGCTAATTTTTTTATATGGAATTTTTACCAAATAGTATCAAGAATATACTTAAAACTAAAATACCATATTAAATATAATCGTAAAGCTTTTACATCACGTAATAAAAAAGAAGGTTGTATTGTTTTATATAATCACTCATGTAATAGCGATCATTTTATTTTAACCGGAATGTTTAGATCTACAAGAGTTCGTTATGTTATTACGAGAAGATTCTACTATAATTTAGGAGTAAGAAAAGCTGTAACTTTAGCGAGAGGAATCTTTAGAGATCAATTTAAAAATGATACAGCTTCGATTATTAAAATCAAAAGAACCTGTGAAAAAGGTGGAATTGTTTCCCTTGCTCCAGCCGGTCAAATTACCATTGACGGTAGAATGCCTTATATTAATCCGATTATTGTAAAACTTTTAAAAATGTGTAAAGTTGATGTTTACACCGTTCAAATAAGTGGATCCTATCTTGCGAGTCCTAAATGGGCAAAAGAAAAAAGAAGTTACCCTATTAGTGTAAAATGCGTAAAAACATTAACTAAAGAAGAATTAGCTTACAATGATATCGATTATTGTTATAACCGTATTGTTAAAGATTTAAACATTAGTGATCTTGATTATCAAAATCAAGTAATGAAAAAGATTAAAGGTAAAAACCTCGCAAAAGGAATTGAAGATGTCTTTTATATCTGTCCTTGTTGTGGTAAGAAATATACTCTTAAAACGGAAGAAAATAAAATCATTTGTACCGCTTGTTCAAATACCGTTCTTTATAATGAATACGGAAAACTTGAAGGCGTTGGAAGTAACTACGTATTAATGAAAGATGAATCCGTTTGGTATGATTACCAAAAACATTTAATCATGAAACAAATTGCCAACAATAACTATAGCCTAACCTCTATAGTAGACTTATATACTGTTCAAGGTAAAAAAGAAACTATTGAACTTGCTGGTCATGGAACTTTAACATTTAATATAGATAGCTTGTATTATGATGGAACTTACCTAAATGAAGTAATCCATAAAGATTTTAATATTAATACCATTTATCAATTACCGTTTGCACCAGGAGAAAGATTCAACATCCCTGATGATGAAGAATTCTATGAATTCGTACCTAAAAACAAACGAACAGTAACCGAATGGGTTCAAGCCATTGATGCTTTAAACGAAATAAAAGTAAAAGGTGAATTAAATGCCAATAATAACAACGAAAGTACTAAACTATAATGAAAATCTAAAAGGTGTAGTAAAGATTAATAACAAAGAAATAGCCCTAGATGGTGTTATAAAAGATGAAGTAATAGAACTTGATGCATCTAAAGATTTAAACAACATTACTTTAAAAAAAATAATTGAACCATCAAAGAAAAGAGTAACTCCTCCTTGTCCTATTTATAACAAATGTGGAGGATGTACACTTTTACACATGGATTATAAAGAACAATTAAAAATAAAAACCGAACTAGTAGAAAATCTTTTCTTCAATGAATTTAAAAGATTCTATAAAGTTAACGACACTCTAGGTATGGTAAATCCCTCCCATTATCGTAACAAAAACCAAATTGTCTTCCAAAACGTTAAAGGAGGAAAATGCCGTTTAGCTAGTGGCTTTTACCAAGAAAATAGTCACAAAATTGTTGACTTTACAACTTGTTACATCCAAGATGAAACAAGCGATAAAATAGTTCAAACAATTAAAGAACTAATGTTAAAAATGCACTATAATGCCTATGATGAAGATCATAAAAATGGTCTAATTAGACACGTATTAATAAAAAGAAGCGATACAACGAAAGAAACAATGGTAGTAATCGTAACTAGTAGTGAAGTATTCCCAGGATGTCAAAACTTTGTCAAGGCCTTAGTAGCAAGACACAATGACATCACAACCATTATTCAAAACGTAAACTCAAGATCAACAAGTGCTGTCTTAGGTGATAAAGAAAAAATCCTTTTTGGTAAAGGCTATATTAACGACATCTTACTAGACAAAAAATTTAAAATATCATCAAAATCATTCTATCAAGTAAACTCTAAGCAATGTGCCGTTTTATACACGAAAGCCTTAGAAATGGCAAATTTAAGTAAAAATGACACTTTATTAGATGCTTACTGTGGAGTTGGAACCATTGGCCTTATCGCTAGTAGCAAAGTAGGTAAAGTAATCGGTGTAGAACTAGAAGCATCAGCAGTTGATGACGCAATACTAAACGCTAAAGTAAACAACGTAAAAAACATCCATTTCTTTAAAGCTGACGCCTCAGTATTCTTAAAGAACTTAACCAACAAAAAAGAAAAAATAGACGTAATCGTCATGGACCCACCAAGAAAAGGCTCAGACCTAAAATTCTTGAACTCTGTCCTAAAACTAAAACCAAAAAAAATAATCTACATCTCATGTGACCCAAGAACCCAAGTAGTAGATCTAAAAACCCTAACAACTGATGGTTACACAATCGAACAAATCCAACCCGTGGATATGTTCCCTCACACCCAACATGTAGAAAACATAGTGTTGTTAGAAAGAAAATAGGACATAGAAAAACAAAACTCTAAGAATAAAATTAACGAAACCTTGTTATATCGGTCCTTTAAATAAGTTGGGGGTTTTAAAAGAATAGCCTTTAAATAATGTTGGTGTTTTTTAACCTTTAAATAAGT
>CAKONV010000015.1 GCA_934098295.1 uncultured Bacilli bacterium
TCTCTGACAAGATATATAGGAAGTTATGAATAATGACAAAGCCACTTTCGTGCCATTTTCAATATTCATAATTTAGGGGGTGTTAAAAATATGGAATTATCTTATTCACTACATTTAGGAAATGATAAAAACAAATCTATTAAAGCAAAACAAGAAGCAAAGAATACTCCATCAGGAACAACATCTAAAAATAATAATGCTATTCAAAATGTTAAGCAATTAGGAAAAGTTAATCATCATAATTTAAGACAATATGATAACAAACAAGAACCAATTAAAACTATTAAAGGTTCAAATGATATTGTTAAAGATGTTAAAGATTTATATTTAGATTTATTTGATGAAGCAAGATTAGAATACAATAATAAACAAACTAGAGATGATAGAAAAATAGATAACTACTTTAATAAGATTTCTAACGACATAAAACATGATCTAGCTTGTGAAATAGTTATTGAACTTGGAAATATGGAATATTGGGATGAGAAAAGTTTAAAATATAAATATCAGATGACACAAGTATTTGAGCAACAACTAGAAGATATACAAGAAATAGTTCCAGACTTTTATATAGCAAATGCAACTATACATTATGATGAACACTCTCCACATATGCACATAGTTGGAGTTCCAGTTAAAGAAAATTGTAAAACAGGTTTATCAAGGCAAGTTGGTAAAACATCTATTTTTACAAAAGAATCACTAGTAGTTATTCAAGATAAAATGAGAGAAAGATGCATTGATGAATTTAATATTGCTTACGGTATGGATTCAAAACTTAAAGAAAAACAAAAAGGTAAAAATAGAGATATTACATCATATGAAAGAAAACTCTTTAATGAAAGAGTTAAAGGTCTTAAACAAGAAATATCTAATCTTGAAAATGAAGTATCTTATTTAGAAGATAATAAAGAATCTATCAATAAACAAATAACTAAACTTAATAAAGATAAAAACGATATAAGTGATGAAATTGATAAAAAGAAAAAAATTAATAATAAAATTATTATTAAATCTAAAAATCAACTTTGGGATGAAAATGAAAAATTAAAAGAAGAAAATGAACATTTAAAGAGCATCAATTATCAAACTGAAAATAGATACAATGATTTAAAAGAAAGAACAGATTATCTTATTTATCATTTAAATAAAATAATCAAAAAGCTTCCAGAATTCATACAAAATTTAATTGATAGATTATTTAATTACAATAATATAAACCTTAATTTTTTTAAACAACAATATGATCCTGAAGTTATAAGAAAGAGAGAAAAATCATTTAAAGGTTTTAATTTATTTAATAAAAAAGAAATTGAAAAAGCAACTAAACATATTAATGATAAAATGGATGATTATGCTGAAGAATTTTATAAAACTAAAAAGGATAAAGAAAAAGACGATGGCTTATCGTTGTAAGCTATCGTCTGAATTATCTGTGCATTCTTTTTTCTTCAAAATTATTCATCATTCTTTCATAAAACATTTGATTATATTGCATTACTTCTTCCATAGTAGCAACATCTTTTCCATCACATGTTTTATAAGAAATACCTCTTCCAAAATCAGTTCTTGGATCAATCTTTGGTTCTAAACCTTTACCATAATCAGTTATGTTATCAATCTTTGGTTCTAAACCTTTACCATAATCAGTTATGTTATCAATCTTTGGTTCTAAACCTTTACCATAATCAGTTATGTTATCAATTTGTTCTGGATTTAAATATAAATCTTTTTTATCCATTTGTATTCCTCCTTACAATTTAATTATACACTATTCTTATTTTTTTTACTATATTTTTGGAAAATGTGGTATAATTTATATAGAAGTTAGTTGTATTAACTTATATAGTGATAGTTTCAAATTATCTTATCTATCGCTCCAAAAATGATTTTTAATTATTAAAATATATAAATTTAAAATGAGCGTACTTAACTGAAATTGGAGGAAAAATGAACGAAAGATATCAAGAAGATTTAGACTATTTTTTGAATTTTGCCGAAAGCGAAAGAGGAAAAGAACTTGATAAAAAATATCCTAATGAAAGCATGCATTTGGACTTCTATTTCTTACACAGTAAAAATGAATTAAAAGACTTTATAAATACATTCTTAAAACTTCACAAGATAAATGACGATTATGACTTTTATTACTTTATGAATTGTATCATAAAATATATGGGAGGTCACATTGATGCTCACACCAGACTAATAATGAGCGATAACGATAATGCTTACCCACTTTCTATTCAAGCCATAAACAATAAATTATACGTTACAAAATGTAGTAATGAAAAATATAGTTACAGTGAGCTTCTAGAAATTAATAAAGTAAGTATTAACAAAATAATAGATGAAGTAGAAAAATTTACTAGTTATGGAACAACCAATTGGTTCCTAAATAGACTACATTTTTATTTAAATGATAAAAACATTTTATTATCTTTACCTAGTATAAAAAATAATGCTAAATATATAGAATATAAAACTTCAAAAGGAATTATTAAATATGAAATAAATAAAGATTATTCTAAAGAGCTTGCACTTATTAGAAAAGAAGATTTTAAACAATATCAAATCAAAGATAATATATTAATTTTTAAATATCCAAAATGCGCAGATAAATTTATACCAGACATTCAAAAGATAAAGAAGTTAATACATGATAATAACATCGATACCTTTATTTTAGATTTAAGGGGTAATTCCGGTGGAAGATCTTCATTAATAGAGCCATTAATAAAATATTTAAAACGTACTAAACTAAAATTAGTAACTCTAGTAAATAAAAGTGTCTTTTCAAGTGGCAGAATGGCAGCTATAGGCATGCTCAGAATCGGAAGTAAAATAGTTGGTCAAGATATTGGTACTCCAATAAATTGCTTTGGATACATATTTGGAAATGGACAGCTCCCAAATACTAAATTCACATTTAACTTTGCAAGAGTCTATTGGTATGAAGATGAAAAAAAACACAAGATAAAAGGAATCTATACTAAAAAGAAACTTCTTAAAATGTCTAAAAGTTTTTATGAACCCAAATACTTAAAAATAGATTATTATATCAACTTGACACTAGAGGATTATAAATCAGGAAAAGATGTTATGTTAGAAAAATGCTGCAATTGGATAAAAAGTATTGACCGGGAGTAACACCCAAGTTTTATAATTGAATTGTAGTAAAAAACAAAGCAAAAACAAAAAGGTAGAAATAAAGATATTCATATATCTAATATGAATAACTATATTGATATAAAAAAAATAGAAAAAATAACGGAAAATTAAAACAAGTAAATAAAAAATCTAATGAATTAAAAAACAATTCAAAAGATATAAAGGATAAAATAAATAAATTAAAAGTATCTAAATTAAATGATTTAAAAGGTACTTTAGAGTATTTTAAAGATAAATTTTGCATATTAATATCTTTCTTACATAAAAAGCTTCATAGTTGGTACGATAAAGATGATAAGTATATTGATGTAGTTAATGAAATGTATGAAGATAATATTTTAGATGAAGAAGATATTAAAGAGTTGAATTTAAGTAAAGAAAAAGATGACTTTGAAAAATAGGTCATCTATTATCTATGAAATCATGTTGTGAGAGTGTAAAAAACTTTGTGTAAAGATACCAATCTATGGTAATAAGATTTTTTAGAGGTTGATAAAATCAATCTCTTTTTTATAATCAAATATTATCATAATTTAATAAATTTTCAAATATCAAATTAAACGTTCAGGATATAAAATATTAAGTTCATTATAAATCATATCCCAATTAGGATATCTAGTAGTCCATTTTTTCTCAATGTTTTTAGTAGATAAATATAAACATTTCATTAGAGAATTGTCACTAGTAAATACTCCTTTAGTTTTTGTGTATTTGCGATAAGAACGGTTTAAACTTTCAATCGCATTAGTTGTATACATTATTTTTCTTAATTCCTTAGAATACTTAAATAAAGTACAAATTGCTTCCCAATTATCCTCCCAAACTTTTAAACTTGTTGGATAAGTAGAATTCCCAAAGATAAGAAAGGTATGGTTCAAATTAAATACAACTTACGTGCTAGTTACATTATTACAAGAAACACAATAAATACATAATGACATTATGAACTATTTTATTAGTTGATATTACCCAGAATATATATTTTTTAGCCTTGTCTCTTCAGGTTATTTATTCAAATTTTTTGAAACTATTAAAAAGGCCAACTATTATTTCACTCGCTGATAAAAGTACAATTAGTATATTTTGGCTTATTGCAAACTCTCCTTTATCAATTACTTTTTACCTATTATCTCAAAAAAATTAGCTGTATTTCAAGCTAATCTTGCCAATAAATTGTAATTGTTATTATCAGTATTATAAAAATTTAACTTCAACAGTTCCTTCTAGTAATCCTTAATTGTCTTTGTTTCTCTTACTTTTAAAGCAGTATTTAAATTAGTTGAGTAAAAATCCAAATCAAATCCATCATTATCTTGAACAATTAAGTGATCAGGCTGTCTTTTGTATTTAAAATGTAATCCATATGACCATTTATCATTACCATCATGCCAAGTTATTTTTACATAATCATTTAGATTACCATAATCAATTTTTACCCTGTCACAAGTATCATCACCATTACCCTCAAAAAAATTATATACATATCCAGAATCAAAATCTATTATCCAGTAGATATCATATTGTCCCCCTCTATTTTTATATGCATAAATTCCTTTATTTCCATCTTTAACTGAATCTTTATCATTTGTAGAATATGAAACTGATTCTTTCTTTGGCTCTTCTTTTAAATACCAATACACAATATTAACTTCACTATTTTCATCAAACTCACTATTTGCATCAAAAGTTTTACCACCAATAGTAATTAAAGCTACACTATCATTAGTGTTATTTTTTTCTGTTGTTTCTTTTTCGCTTGTTTTAATGTTTTTAAATCCTATACTTTTTAAATCGTTTTCGACGTCTTTATAATTTTTACCTATAAAATCAGATGAACTTTTAGATAATACTATTTTTTTTGTTTCTTCTTTTTCTTCTGTTTCTACATCATCTAATTTTGGTTCATCAGAGCTGCCATTATTATTGTTATCATTATCATCGTTATTACCATCATCATTATTAGAATCATCAAAATACTCTATTTCAAGAAGCGACACTTTAATTTCATCTGAATGGCAAGAAATTTTATATTTAACTCTAGTATCGCCTTTAACATTTAAATCAACATATTCTACCATTCCATCACCAGTAAATACTAGTCGATGCTTTCCATTAGGCAATTTTAAATCAAATGTTTTATTCTCCCCATGTGGTATGTTTACTTCATAATCATAAATATTTAATTTAACATCATATCTATTAAAAAGTAGGTTTTCTTCAAAATCAATTTCAACATCAACATTATGTTTTTCTACTGTATTATTATAATAATTGTTATATTCTTCAGAATGGGTATTTAGTTTTATCACTCCACAAATCGCAAATAGTAATGACATTCCAAAGAAAACAATTGACATAATCTTAACTATTTTTTTTGTTAAAATAATCGAAGTTTTAAATATCTTTGTACCATCACCATTTATTAAATAATATAAAATTGTCATAACACCTAAAGAAAAAAATACGAACGATAATCCAAACATCCAACTTCCTATAGTAATTGCTAGTGCAATATATAAACATATGCCGCAAGAAATATAAAAACCTTTATCAACCTTGCTACTTTTTAACTCTTTCTTTTTTGAATTATATAAATCATCAATTAGTTTCATATCACTTTGATTTTTTAACGTAATTTTAGATTTTTTATATATTTGTTCCATTTTAGATTCCCAAGCTTTTTTTATTACATTTGGATCACCATTTTTTGAATTAACATTAGATGTTACTAAAATCATGAACTCTACTAAATCTTCTTTAGAATTGGGAACAGGATAATTATTTATATAATCTGCAATTTCCTCATTTATTTTATTTTTAAAATTATCTTCAAACTCTTCACGAGCTTTAACATCTTTGCTTAAATCGATTCCAATTGTCTTCTTTAATAAAGATTCTTTACCATCATATTTAGGCATCTCTTTAGATCTTATCTTTTCTAGCCCTTTAAAAAATTTTTCCATTGCTTCGGAAGATTTAATATTTCGTATTTCTGTATGACAATATGGACAATTACTTGTATATGACTCCAAAGAAGATCCACAATTTGGGCACCTATAAGATGCTTCTTCTTTTGTTTTACTGCCTTTTTTAGTCTCTTCTTCATTATTTTCTTCAAGTTCTACTTTTTTATTACTTACTTGAGTTTTTTTTCTTTTGGATTTAGCACCACAAAATTGGCAAAATAAATCATCTTGATCCATTTTGGCACCACATTTAGTACAAAATGATATATCATTATCTTCTTTTGTATTCTCATTTGTTTTTTCTTGATTAAAAGTTTCCTTAAAATTCTTTTTAATATCTTTATAATTTTCAAAATTCTCATTCAAAGATTTATCTACATCACTTATTATTTTATCAAAAATATTTTTTTTACTCATCTTATACCACCTATAAAATTTTCTTAAAATGAATTGTTATCTATCTGCAACTTCTAATATAATTATACTACATAATTCACTTTATTTTATGTAAAAAGCACTTATTTTTATAAGTGCTAGTAAACTCGTCTATTTTAATTATATTTTTTTTCATCAGTAAGCGTGTAATCTTCTAATATTTCATCAAAATAACTTAACAATTTATAATAAGTATCTGTACCTTTACTTTTTATTGTAGGCTCTCCGTCTTTTAACTCATATACATCTCTTAATTTTTCATTGTGAAAACCATTCCATATACGTACATAGTATATTTTTTCAACACTATTTTCACTTGCAGACTCTACAGATTGTTCAATTACACTTCTGCACAAAGAACACTCTGGATCACCAAAATACACAATAAATGTTTCTTCATTTTCTATTTTCTTTACAATATCTTCAGCAGGAGTATAAATAAACGGATTATTTTTATCTATAGACAAATTTCTATATTTAAAATAATCATTCTCCTTGTCATTAAAACTTTCATATTCTTATTTAAACATTTCTGAATCATTCAATTTTTCTTCATTCTTAGTACATGCAGTTAAACCTATTGATGCCAAAACTAATAATAAAATCACTAATATTTTTTTTCATTATTCTTTCTCCATTCTAAATCTAATTATATATTTTTTTAGCTAAATAGATATATCTAAAAAAACTTATTATTTAAATATTTCACGCCTTTAGTCCTTCCTAGTTTTCAAATTTGCTTTTTAGTACTTTTAATTGTTCAACTCCTATAGTTATAACTCCATCTTTTACTTTTTTATCCTCTATTGGTATTGGAGTGCAACCATCCTCTATAAGTTTATCTAAATTATCAATTGCAAATGTACTTCCGCAATTTTAGCATTGAATCATATTTCCTACTTGTACAAAATAGACATATGGAGAACCACCACAAGATTGGCAAGTATTTACAACAACTTTTGTATTTCCTTTTGAATCTTTAACCGCAAGTAATCCAATTGTCACACCTTCATATTCATAATTTATATAAGCTGCTTCATCAGTGATGTCACTTTCTTTAATTACAATATCATTATTTTCATTTAATTCAGCCCTTTTTATTTCTCCAGTTACCTCTTTTACACTAGATGGAGTTCTCTCAGAATTTTTTTGTTTGAAGTACAACCAGTTAGAAAAAGTGCTAATATACACATAACAAATAATATACTACCTTTTTCACTACTTATCATCTCTAACACTTGTAACCTTATAATCTAGCTTTTCTATTGCACTAATTATATCATCATTACTAATGTTATTTTTGGAATATATAGTTGCCATTTTATCTTTTAGACTTACCTTAACTTTAACAACTCCTTCTAACTCTAGTAATGATTTTTCTACCTTTGCTTTACAGTGTTCACACATCATACCATCAATAATAACTATTTTTTTAATCTTTTTACCAAACATGTATTATCTCTCCTTCCATCTTTTTAACCTTAAAGCATTTAATATAACAGTAAAACTAGATAACGTCATAGCAAGTCCTGCTATCATCGGATTCATTAAAACGTTAACAAACTCTAATAAACCACACGCAATTGGAATCATACAAGCATTATAAAAGAATGCCCAAAACAAATTACCTTTTATATTAGCAAGAGTTTTTCTACTTATATCAAATAAGTTATAAATTGAATTTAAATCATTTCTCATTAGTATAACATCAGCAGAATCAGCTGCTATATCAATAGCAGAATTAAAACTTACACCTATATCTGCAAGTGATAAACTTGGAGCATCATTTATCCCGTCTCCGACCATCATTACTTTTAAACCTTTACTCTTTAACTCTTTAATTTTATTTGACTTATCTTTAGGAGACACATTTGCTATTACTTCTTTAATACCAATACTTTTAGCAATTATATTAGCAGTAATTTCATTATCTCCCGTAAGCATAATCATTCTCTTATTTATTTGCTTTAATTTTTTTATAACACGACTTGCATTATCTCTAATAATGTCTTTAACACCAATAAGAGCAATAACCTTTCCATTTTCTAAAACATAAACTATACTATTACCATCTAAAGATAACTCTTTTTCTTCCTTAAACATATTATTATCTAGCTTGTATTTATCAAATATTTTATTATTTCCAATTAAATATTCTTTTTCGTTAATAACACCACTTAATCCAATACCAGCTAAATTTTTAAAATCACTAACATTTAAACTTTTTAAACCATTATCACTTGCATAACTTTTAAAAGCACTAGCAATTGGATGTGTTGATTTACTTTCTAATGATGACACTATCTCTAACAAACTATTATTAGAATAACCAGAATTATTTATTATTTTTGATATTCTTAAGTCTCCATAAGTTAATGTACCAGTTTTATCAAACACAATTACATCAATTTTGTTTGCATTTTCAAGAATTTCAGATTTCTTTACTAATATCCCATTTTTAGCACATAATCCTTCGCTTATCACTATTGCAAGTGGTGTTGCAAGCCCTAAAGCGCAAGGACAAGCACAAACAAGCACAGTTACAAAATAAACAATCGATTCACTAAAAGTAAAGCCTAATATTAAATGAATAATGAACGTTATTACTGCTAAAGTTATAACAATTGGAACAAATACTCCACTTACTTTATCCGCAATTCTCGCAATTGGTGCTTTTGTGTTCGTAGCCTCAACTACAAGTCTTACTATTTCTGATATTGTTGAATCCTTGCCTATATTTTCCGCTTTATATAAAACTTCACCATCTAAGTTTATAGCTCCTGCCATTACTTTATCATCTATACTTTTTTTAACCGGTATTGATTCACCACTTATAAATGATTCATCAACATGTGTACTACCTTTAACTACAATTCCATCAACAGCAAACCTATTTCCTGGTTTAGCTATTAAAATGTCTTCCTTTTTAACTTCATCAATAAACACTTCTTTTTCCTTATTATTAACAAATAACAATGCTGTCTTTGGGGTAATAGTGACTAAGCCTTTTATAGCATCTTTTGTTTTTTCTTTACTAATATCATCAATATACCTTCCAAACTTAATTAGGTAAAGGATAATACAAACACTTTCAAAATACAAACTTTCTACATATTCATTATTTCCTTTTAGTATCATAAACATATTAAATGTACTAAATATAAAGCTTGAAATAACACCAAGTGTAACTAATGTATCCATATTGGGAGATTTATATTTAATATTTTTTACGCCATTATAAATAATATCTCTACCAAAATAAATAAAATACAAACTAAAGATAAACAAGCATACTGAATAATTTATCGGATGATTCATCATATGTAGAAAAGGAATTACAGGTAAATGTATCATATGTGACATAGAAATATATAAAACTAATAAAGCAAGCAAACCATTAACTATAAAATAAGTTTTTTTATTAAGGCTATCATTATCTTGTTCATTATAAATTCCAAGGGATTTAAAACCTGCTTCACTTACAAATCTATTTAAATCATCTAAAGTAACACTATCTTCATAACTTATACTTGCTGAAGAAATAACAAGATTTACCAAGGCATCATCAATACCATTTTGTTTTAGTAAATATTTCTCTAAACTTGATGAACAAGCACTACAAGTCATACCTTCAATTTTTAAAATTACCTTTTTCACTATCTCACCTCAAAATACTTTTCATCATCTATAACTTTAATATTATTTGTAATCATATAAAAAATATTATACCAAAATATTTTCTTAATAAAAAATATCAGTAATAAAATAGAAACTAATATAAAAATAAATTTTTTTAACTTCATATCCGAGTCTATATCTTTAATATCTTCACTCATATAATCTTTTTTTGTAAAATAACCTAATTTGTTTATTGTATCAATAACATTTGCTTCATCTATCTTTTTTAAATAAGTTATTTTAGCAATATTCTTAACTATTTCTACTTTTTTAATATTTTTTATACAAAGTAATTCTTTTTTTATTTTATTGCTAAATTTTCTTTGTATTATAATTATTTTCTATTTCATATTTTTGGGATATTTCGTTTTTAAAAGTATAATATGGTCTAGTACCTAAAATTTCAACTTTATCATCATTTATGTAAATAGCATCCTCTTCTGGTATAGCAATTACTTCTCCTACTGATTTTGAAAACTTAACAATTGAAGTGGTAAACTTATTTAACCTTACTTCGTTTTCTTGCTCCGTAAGTTTTGATTTTTTATTAGTATAATGAGGAAAAATTGAAACTCCCTGCAAAACGTCAAATCCTTTAGTATCTTTTAATTCAACATTATTTGGATCCATACTTTCAATAATATCAATGTCATATCCAAAAATAACAGCACCAGCACTTCCACCTATTACTATTCCATCATTATTGATATAATTTTTAATGTTATCAAAAGCTCCGCTTTGTTTTAGTCCAGATAATAATTTATATGTATTTCCACCGCCAATAAATATCGCAGTATAACTTTGCAACTTTTTAGAAGCTAGTTCTTCAAATGTTCTAACCATTTCAATGCTAGGAATATCAACGTTTGAAAGTTCACCTTGTATCCATTCATAACAACTATCGTAAGGATATTCATCCTCATCCATAGCAAGTGGAACATATAAAAGTGGCCTTACATGATCAATAATTTCATTAAGCTTTTGGTTTGCCAAAGTATTTTGCTCACCAGAACCACCACCACAAAGTATCAATTGCATAAAATCATCTCCTTAAACTAAATATCATATTTATTAAAATTCTTTTTTGAATATATTTTTTCTGATTTTTTGGTATCACATCATTTACAATTATACAGTAAAATTTTCGATTTTTGCACAAAAAAAGATACATATTGCTATGTACCTTTTTTAATTATTTCTTATTATTTTTTTTAGTTGTCTTGGATGTTTTATTATTTCCTTTTTTAGATGTTGATTTTTCTTTATTATTTTTTACTGACTTATCATCTTTCTTCTTATTAGATGTTGTCTTTTCCTTTATTACATGTTCTACTTTTTTTGCTTTTACTGGATGTTCTTCTTCCTCTTCTTCTTCACTATCGTATTCTTTCATCTCATCTTCATCTTCTTCACATTCTTTATTAACTGTGTGAACATGAACATTTGGTTTCTTTGCATTAACTGATTTTTTAGCAAATACAATGAGTACCACTAAACCAACTATCACAAGAACAGTTACAGCTTCACCAACTTTATTTGCTTTTCTAGCTTCACCATTTTGTACAGCTTTAACTATATCTGTTCTATCTTCATCGCTTCTATTATACTCTGCTAAGATTTCTTTTTTTATCTCTGCTTTTGTTTCTTCTGGAAAACCACTAAAAGTTTTTTCACCAATAATTATAAATGGCACACCATTTATTTGAATATCTAAATATTCTGCAACTTGATTCATAAGTGATTTATTAGTCGCATCATTCCAAACTTCAAATGTTTTTAATTCATAATATTTTCCATATTCTTCTTGAATTTCTTCAAAGAATGTTAGTGCCTTAGCACAAAAAGCACAGCCTTCACCCCTGAACATGTAAACAGGGATTTTACTTCTTTCATCAACATCTGTTGAACTACCAGTCTCTTCTTCTGCTCTTACAACAAGTGGTAAAGATACCATAACAGCACATAAGATAACTAGTAAAAATTTACTAAATTTCTTCATAACTTCCTCCTACATCTACAAATAAATTTTATCAAATATTTGCTTAAATAACAAATAAAATAGCATTATTTCACCAAAATATCACATTTTTTCTTTTGAATCTAATTTTTCAAGTTCTACACCACTAATAATATCAAACTTTTTACTAATCTTATCGCTAGTAATTTGAACATTTTCAACTTCTTTATTAACTGACTGAATACTTTTAGCAAGTCTATCCCAACGTTCTTTATATCTCGAAAATTCTACTCCAAGTTTATTAAGTTCTTCATGTATTATTGAAGTATATTTATCTCTTTCAATATTTTTGATAACCATCTCTATAACTGTAAGCGTTGACATTAAAGTAGTTGGAGAAGTAATCCATACTCTTTTCTTGTAAGCATACTCTATTAAGTCATTGTGATATGCATTAAGTTCAGCAAAAATTGCTTCTGCCGGTAAAAACATAATGGCTTGATCAGATGTAACATCAGGAATTATATATTTTTCACTAATTGCATCAATATGTTTTTTTACATCAATTTTAAATTGTTTCTCATATCTTTCTCTTGCTTCTAGTGGAAGTTTCTTATCAACCATCATTCTATAATTTTCCAAAGGAAATTTAGAATCTATTGCAATAGTACCAAGAGGTTCTGGTGCAAAAAGAATTGAATCAGCAATTGTACCATTTGGAAGTTTATACTGCAAATCATATATCTTAGTATTATTTTCACCAAAAACACTTGTAAGTATATGTTTCAAATTAACTTCACCAAATATACCTCTAGATTTCTTATCTGTTAGAATACTCTGAAGAGACACAATATCTCCTGATAAAGACTCTATCTTCTTTTGAGCTTCATCTATCTTACTAAGTCTTTCTAAAACATTTGTAAAAGTTTTATTAGTTTTCTCAAAGTTTTGATCTAATCTTTCATTAACCTTATCATTTATATTGTTAAGCCTATCTTCAATTTTTCTATTAAGATTCTCAAAATCATTATTTATATCTTTAGTAAGACCACTTTTAAATTCCGTTAAGTCTTTGATTAAACTTCCCTTAAAATCATTTATCTCTCTATTTATATTAACCTCAAACCTTCCAAGTCTTTCCGTTATATTAGCTTCATCAATTTTATCTTTTTTTACATTCATAATAAGTACAACCAAAATTATACATACCACTATTAAAAGAGCCACAATTACATATTCCATAAAACCTCTCCTACTCTAAATTCATTTTTCTAGCAACTATCTTTGAAAGTAAATAACTAACTAATAAAGACATAAGTATTATAACTATCGTTTTAACATCTGCTACACTGTCTATTAAACTTTTTCCAACCATTCCCCAAAAATAGATGATAGAAATCTTTCCTATGAATAATGCTGAAAGAAATTTTTTAATATCCATTCCTACTATACCACAAGAAAGATTTATCAAAAAAGCTGGTGAAAATGGAAGTGCAACTATAAGTACAAAACTTGCAAATTTTATATTACGTATTCTCATAATTACTTTATTAAGTTTGTTGTACTCTCTTGCTTTATTCATAACATAAACTGTAAGCATTTTACTAGAGAGGAAATATGCCATAACACAGCCGAGTATTGTAGCAAGATATGACAAAACAAAGCCAAGGAAAACTCCATAGGCACTAAAATTAAATGCTACAAACACTCCAAGTGGAAGTATTGGAATCATAGATTCAAGTACAACAATAAAAATACCAGCAAAAGGACCAACCTTTTGAAGTATATCTACTATCGATGAAATAAAATTTGTTACAAATTCTGAAATAGCCGATATTTCCATTTATATATCACCACATCAATTATAATACATTTTTTAAATATTTATAATAAAATTCAAACAAAAGTTAATAATATAATCATAAGAGCGTGATATATATGGATATTTTATTTTTATGTGTAAAAATTTTCTTAGTTAGAATAATAGACGTTTCTCTTGGAACTGCAAGAACTATTATAATGGTAAAGGGAAAAAGTTTAGTTGCAAGTCTTATTGGCTTTGTAGAAGTATTTGTATGGTTTGTAATTGCAAGAGAAGCTTTAAATACTACTGAATCTAGTCTTTTAATAGCATTTAGCTACTCCCTGGGTTTTGCAACAGGAACATACATTGGAAGTATTTTTTCTAATAAATATATTGAAGGTATATTTGGAATTGAAGTAATAACGGAATCCAAAAAATTAGCAAAGGTATTACGTGATAACAATTATGCTGTTTCAAGTCTAAAGGTTGAAGGTCAAAATGGCAAAGAAAAGTTTATGCTTCTAATCGAAATAAAAAGTAAAGATTTAGGGCATATAAAAAAGCTTATCGAAAAAAACGATAAGCAAGCATTTATAATGGTAAATGAAACAAAAATTGTACAAAACGGTTATTTTAAATAGAACTTTGTCTCATTATTTCTAACATTTTATCAAAGTTGTCATCTTTTGCAGCAACATTTCTTTTAATCATGCCACATTTATTACACTTGTACACTATTTTAAACTCATCTTTTTTTCCTTTTTCTATTGCAATTGGCACTAAAACACCTTTGCAAGAAGAACTTCTATCACCAGGATTTATATCAACGTGTTTTGAACATAAACATTTATTACAGTGATCTCTAGCAGTATAACTAAGTTTTTCTACTAATGCACCACAAACCTCACAAACAAAATTTTCATCTTTCATAGTAAATTTTTTTACATCCATAAAGATACCTCACTACTACAAAGATGTTAACAAATTAAGGAAAAAAAGTCAAACTATGTTCTATGATTAGAAAGCTTATATTCATTATATCCACCAATAACATTAACAACATCATATCCAAGATTAGATAATTTATTACAAAGTTTTTCACTTCTAGTACCATATTCGCAGTATATGTAATATTTTTGATTTTTCTTTAAATAATTTTCGGGATTAACTAGTAAAAAATTCATAGGGATATTTATGGCAGTTGGTATTTTTCCAATAATATACTTATAATTGTCACGTATATCTATAAGTGTTATCGTCGAAAGCTGTTTTTTCATCTCTTCTATGGTTATACTTTTCATTAAGTACCTCCCGTACTATTATATGCCTTATCACCTTTTAGTTTACAAATCTAGGAAAGTATGATATAATGTGTCCAACTTAGGGGGTTGATATAATGTTAGTTACTATTGAAGGAAGTAAAGAAGTTATTGACACAAATTCACTACTTGACAAAAGAATAGATAGTGGTAAAGATGGTGACGTTTATAGGCTTAATGACAATGAGGTAATTAAGCTATGTAATTCTTGTTTAATGACGGAAGAAAAAATAAAAGATTTGAGAGAATGTGTTACAGAAGAAGAAGAAAGAACTACATCTAGACTAGTTCTTCCAAGAAAAATTGTTAGAGAATTTGGAACAAAACCAAATAATAGATTAAATATAGCAACTGGTTACACAGAAAGATATGTCAAAGAAAAAAAGCATGGTATAGTAATTATGAGTACCGATACTTTTTTACAAGAAATTACATTATTAAGAGAAGATATTCACAAACACTTTTCTCCTAACTGTGTAGCAATTAGGGATTCTAATCCAAATAACTTATTGCCAGAAATAATCAATGGCAGTGAAAGATTATGTTTGATAGATCATGATAGAGATGTAACAATAAGTTCTATGTATTCTGAAAAATCACATATAAGGAATCAAGACTACGTTGCATACAATAATAAAAGATTTAGTCTTCTAGCATATAAAGCTTTACTACTTCAAATATTAAAGTTAGAAGGTATCAACTCTGGTAATTATGGAATTGTTGCAAACTACGTAGAAAATCAAGCTCAAAGAGAAGATGTTACACAAAAGACTATAGAAACTGCTCTACTTGGATATAGATATGTATCTGAATATGCACAAGACGCAGCAAGAAAAATAAAAGAAAATAAAATGAGATAAAACCTATCTCATTTTATTTTTACTTTCTAAGTACTCATCGTAAGTACATTTTCTATCTATTATTCCATACTCGATTATTTCGATAATTCTATTTGCTACAGTTTGAACAAATTGATGGTCATGTGATGCAAAAAGAAGCTCACCATTATATTTTATAAGTCCATTATTAAGTGAAGTTATACTTTCAAGATCAAGGTGGTTTGTTGGTTCATCCAATATAAGAAAATTAGATCCTTCCAACATACATTTTGAAAGCATACATCTAGCCTTCTCTCCTCCTGATAATACTGGTACTTTTTTGAATACATCATCACCAGAGAACAACATTCTTCCCAAAAAACCTCTTAACACTGTTTCGTCATCTATATTATAAAAATGACCTATCCATTCCATTATAGACTCATCACCTTTAAAATAAGATGAATTATCTTGTGGAAAATATGATTTAGTTATTGTTTTACCCCACTCAATACTGCCGCTATCATATTTCATTTCGCCCATTAAAATTTTAAAAAGTGTTGTTTTTGCTATATTATCACTACCAACAAATGCTATTTTGTCTCCTTTAGCAACTTCAAAACTAACATTATTAAGTACTTTCTTTCCGTCTATTGTCTTACTAAGTTTTTTGACAGTTAAAATTTCTTTTCCTGATTCACGTGTTGGCTTAAAATCAATATAAGGATATTTTCTTGATGATGGTACAATTTCATCAAGTTCAATCTTTTCTAACATTTTCTTTCTAGAAGTTGCTTGTTTACTTTTTGATGCATTAGCAGAAAATCTTGCAATAAATGCTTGTAGCTCTTTTATTTTTTCTTCTTTTTTCTTGTTAGCTTCTTTCATTTGCTTCAAAGCAAGTTCACTAGATTCATACCAGAAATCGTAGTTACCTATATAAAGTTTTATTTTACCATAGTCAATATCTGCAATATGTGTGCATACTTTATTAAGGAAGTGTCTATCATGTGATACAACAATAACTGTATTGTTAAAGTTAATCAAAAATTCCTCAAGCCAGTTAATAGCATCAACATCAAGGTTATTTGTAGGTTCGTCCAAAAGAAGTATATCAGGATTACCAAAAAGTGCTTGAGCAAGTAAAACTTTAACTTTTATATTATTTGCAACATCTTTCATAAGCATATAATGAAACTTCTCTTCTATACCAAGATTAGTAAGAAGCGTTGCAGCTTCACTTTCTGCTTCCCAACCATTTAACTCTGCAAAAGTTGCTTCAAGTTCACCAAGTTTAATTCCATCTTCATCAGTAAACTCAGTCTGCATATACATTTTTTCTTTTTCTTTCATAACTTCATAAAGTTTAGAGTTTCCCATTATAACAGTGTCCATTACTGTAAATTCATCATACTCATAATGATTCTGCTTAAGAGTTGCTACTCTTTCACCTTTAGATATTATTATTTCACCATGAGTTGTTTCAAGCTCACCGGAAATAAGCTTTAAAAAAGTAGACTTACCAGCACCATTAGCACCAATTATCCCATAACAATTTCCACTAGTGAACTTTACATTCACATCCTCAAAAAGAGTCTTTTTCCCAAATTTTAATGTAACATTATTTACTTGTATCATATTATCAAATTCCTTTTTTCACTTTTTTCTTTCCTTAGTAGTATATCATTTAAAACTAAAATTTGCTATTTATATTTAATATTCTCTTTTGTTTGCGTAAAGAATATATATATGTTATATTTATTGTAGGTGGTAACTAATGAAAAAGAATAATTTGTTTTTGCTCTTGTTTTTTATATTTTTATTTATTTACGAAGAGTTAATTTTTCATATTTTTGTCTTTAAAAATTTCACAATGAACTTCTTATATGTCATATTGTTTTCTATACCAGTTGGAGGAATCTTTTACATTTTATCGAACCTGTTTAAGAACAAATTAAATAGACTTCCAACTTATTTTTTTACAGGATTAACATTATTTTTATTCATAGCAAACTTTATTTATAATAAGGTATATATATCTATAATATCTATTTATTCTCTTTTAAATGGTAATCAGGTTCTAGGATTTTTAAATCATATCTTAAAGATTGCTAAAGAAAACTGGTATGTTTTAGTGCTTATGCTTTTGCCGTTAATCGTGTTAATTGTACTAGATATACTTAAAAAAGTTAATTATGAAAGGACCAGTCCATTAGCAAAAGTAAGTGTTTTGCTAGGTGTGGTTTTAATCCAATTACTTGCATTAACTGGTATTAAATTTATTGACACTGATGAAATTTATTCTAATAAAAATTTATATTCAAGCATACACTCTCCTCTTCTTACAACAGAAAGGCTTGGACTTGTAACTATGTTTAGGCTTGACTGTCAAAGAACTATATTCGGATTCACTGAAAAAGATATTGAAGTAGAAGTTCCTGATACTGATTCGTTAATTGATAAAAAAGAGGAAGAAGAGGAAAAGCCTAAAGAAATAAAATATAACACAAGCGACATTGACTGGGAAAGTTTAATAAATAATGAGCAAGACGAAAAAATAAAGTCAATGCATAAATATTTTAGTGTTCAATCCGCTACAAATCAAAACGATTATACAGGTATGTTTAAAGGTAAAAATTTGATTGTGTTTGTAGCAGAAGCTTTCTCACCTATGGCAATAAATGAAGAACTAACACCAAATCTTTACAAGTTATATAAAGAAGGTTTTCAGTTTGATAATTTCTATACTCCATTATATCCAGTATCTACAGCAGATGGTGAATATATAAGTGATACATCACTAATTCCAAAAGAAGGTGTCTGGAGCATCTACAGAATTAAAGGCAACTATATGCCATTCTCTTATGCAAATGAGTTTAAAAATCTTGGCTATACAACACATGCTTATCACAACAATACATATAATTACTATAACCGTGATACATATATAAAAACAATGGGATATGATTCCTACCTAGCATGTAAAAATGGGCTTGAAAAAAGAATAAATTGTAGAGTTTGGCCACAAAGTGACTATCAAATGGTAAACACTACTATTGATGATTATATAAATGATGATCACTTCCTAGCCTACTACATGACAGTAAGTGGACATTTGCAATATACTCCAAATGATAATATGATGGTATCTTGGAACTGGAGTAAAGTAAAAAATTTGAATTTATCATTACACGCAAAATCATATATAGCATGTAATATTGAGTTTGATAAAGCTATTGGAGAAGTTTTAAAAAGACTTGAAGAAGCTGGAAAACTTGATGATACAGTTATCACAATCAGTGGAGATCATTATCCATATGGATTAACACTAGATGAAGTAAATGAATTATCAAATTATACAAAAGATGAAAACTTTGAAATGCATCACATGAGTTTCTTAGTATGGAACAGTGAAATGAAAGAACCAGTTAAAGTGGATAAATACGCTAGCAGTTTAGATATCTTACCAACTGTATTAAATTTATTTGGTATTGATTACGACTCAAGACTTTTAATGGGAACAGATATTATGTCTGATAGCCTACCTCTTGTAATATATTCAAATAGAAGTTTTATAACTGATAAATGCCGATATAATTCACTTACAAAACAAATGATACCACACGGTGATAAAAGTTGTGCTGATGAAGAAATTAAAAGTTTAAATAATATAATATATAATAAATTTAAATTTTCTAAGTTAATTCTAGAAAATGACTATTACAGAAAACTATATAAAAGTTTAGGGCTAGAAATAAAAGAATAGAAAAAAAGCTTCATAATTGAAGCTCTTTTTATTTTGCTATAAAGTAATTGTTACTATCTCATTTAGAGAATTAACTTTTTTATATTTAATTTTAACTTTATCATTAACTGACATAAATGGTAATATTTCTTCATTTATTTTTATAACTGCTCTATATTTTTCATTATCATTATCCATAATGTAATAATATGTATTACCATCAACAGAGGCCTTCTCTATCTTTTTAATTGTTATTTCTTTTTCTAAATATTCGCTTTCTATGTTATTATCTAAGTTCATTAAATAATTATCTTTTGCTTTTATTATTCCCAGATTAGACTCTGTAACAACAACTTTTTGATAATTTTGAACATCAATAAAGGCATACATCTTAACAAGTCCTGCATTATCTTTTAATGATATCAAATACGTTGGTCTATTATTTAAATTTATTAAAAGTGGGAACGTTGATTTATATTTCATCTGTTGTACAGCACCTTCTGCACTAGCCATAGCAGAATATTCTTCAGCACCAGGAATCAAATAATAATTAGTTTCTTTTGTTCTCATATTAGTAAGTATAAATCCAAGGTTAGATTCATCACTTGATACAGAAGTTACTCCTGTATATAAATATACATCATCATCTTGTGCTATATAGTTGTAACCAGCAGTAGTTGCAACAACATTCTTTTGACCAAATATTGAGTTAATAAATCCTCCATTGTAAAGTCCCCAGTCATTAAATTGTTCAATTATTAAATCTGCACTATAAACATGGTCTACCCAAGAAGGTATCTCGCCTACTTTATACTTTTTAGAATTACCTGTTATAGGGTCTAATATTACTACACCAGTGATTTCTTCTTTTAAACCAATACCAGTATATTTTATTGTAGGAACAACCCAGTAAGGATTACCATCATTATCTATTTCAAAGTTTTCTTTCCCAAATATTTCAGTTGGATAGCTAAATCTAAGTTTTCTTTCTAACCTTTCATTAAATAAAGCAGATGGCATATATTTCATACCTTTTTCAAGTCTTACTAAATTAGCCTCCCCTGTAGTAGAGTTAACCATAATATAACCAGCAACTCCGTTTTTTCTATTTGTAAAATACTTAATTATTCCATCATATTCAAGAGGTGTAACACGTACTATCTTGTTATTATAGTTAATTTGTGTATACATGTTAGAAACGTAGAACTGTGATACAAGATCTGTCATTTCTCCCATGACTCTATCGCCTATTTTACTAGTTGAATCTTTATCTAGAAGTGGAACATGGTCAAAGTCAACTGGTTTAATTTCTTCAATAAACTTTCCTTCTTTTCTAATAGAAAGTCTTGAAGCATAACTTTCTGAGTTAAAAATTGGGGATAAAACAAAGTTGATTATAAATATAAGTGCTACTAAAGAAGGTACTGCAAGAATCATAATTTTAAAACTTTTTGAAAGTTTAATGGTTGTAATTCTTCCATGATTAGATACAAATCCAACAAAACTAAGAAAGTTCAATAATAAGTATATACAGTACATAAATATAGCAAATGTCCAGAACTCTGGTGATGTAATATTTAATGGTGGCAAAAATATATAAAATGATATTGCAGCAATTAAAAGTGTTATTGCTATGTTAATTATAATTTTTTTCTTCATTAAAAACTTCTTCCTCCTCCGCCATGGCTAACACCACTGCTGCCAGAACTAATGCTTGAACCACCAGAAGAACCTCCTCCACCAGAACTGCTTTCAGTATGAATACGTGTTCTAGTAGTATGTGTAGTCAAGAACTGATCAGTAAATGTTCCCTTTACAATTTTTTTCTTGTCCAAGTAACCATCAGCATCCGTTGCAAGTTTAATTTTCTTATATCTACTAATCGTAATAAAAGTAATTGTAAGTGAAAGTACAAGTCCAACTGCTATTGACACAAGCCAATTAACTTTTCTTATTTTAACTACATATGGTTTTCCATTTTCATCAAGTCTAACATCTTCATTAGAACTAGGAATACCACTTGAAGCAAACTCAGAAGATTTATCAATACCTTTGTCAATTGAATCGTAATATCTTTCATCTTTCACATATGAGTAAACAACATCAAGTATGTCATCAATTCTCTCATCATCATACATTATTTGTTCTTCACCAGATGTAGCAAAATATATTTCTCTAGTATCCATATCTATTAAGAAAAGGATACCATCATGGAATTTATTTTTACCAAACATATTGTAATCATAAAAGTCATATGCATAATCTTTTGCACTAGCTTTATTATTATCAGTAGTAGTAACTACTACTAAATCCATATTATGGTTATTTATATATTCTGTTATCTTATTGTAAAGTAAAACTTCCTCTTCATCAGTAAATAAATCAGCAAAATCATAAACTTTTTCTTTTTCATCAACCTTAGGAGTTTTAAGAATTATATCTTTTCTATATGGAGTTATCTCAATACTTTCCCATATTCCAAGATGTTCATTTTCATTTCGTTCATAAGTTGTAACAGAAGCATTTGAAATTATTGGTGAAAAAAGTGTCAAAATCGTTATTAAAATACCTAAAAATCTCTTTTTCATATTATACTCTCCTTAACAAAAGTAAGTTATCAATGCTGTAATAGCAGTAATAATCACAAACAATATTATAAAGTATATAAAAGCTTTCTTCTTAGAGTAAGGAATATCTCCTATCATTTTTCCTGTTTCTCCATTCATGGCAAATGTATAAAACTTTTCATTATATTTAATATTAACCATCCATACTGGAAGTAGAACATATTCAGCATCCTCTTCATTTGTAGTACAGTTACGACTGCTTTCTATAAATGATGTGTAATGTATTGTAGAACGAAGTTCATCTTGGCAAGTAGTCTTGGCTCTTTCTAAAGATATTTTCATAGCTTCATCTTTTTCAACGTCAAATTTTTCTGCCAAAAATCCTGATAAATATGATGCATTAAAAGGCACTAATTGTGTATAATCAAATGGCTCTATTGAGTTCATAATGGCATCATTAAATCTAACAGAACCATCAGTAGGAACGTTTATAAAAGGATATTCTGCATTTCTTTCTACCCTATATGTATCTGTTTTTGTGTACATATAATCGCCACTGCTCCATGAAGTAACATTTTTAGCAGTACCTTCCATATTTCCACTTATTTTACAAGAATAAAGCCAGAAAGGAATATATATACCAGTTAATTCTTCAATATTCTTAGGAAGTGTAAATTCCTTTGGCATTAAGAACTTTCCTTTTCCAACCTTTTTAAAAGCCCCAACAGCATCATCCTTTGTTTTAGCAAATGGAATTATTCTAGATGGAGAAAATTTATTAGATAATCTACTTTTAAGTATTGCTGTATTCTTACAATAAACACAAAATGTAGCCGCTGTATTTTTATCTGCTACTATCTTAGCACCACAATCTTTGCAGTTATATTCATCAAAATCTGTAGATTCTTCATTTTCTTTTAAATCCTTTTTAGAAACCTTTACTTCTTCTTTTTCAAATTTTTCTTCATTCTTTTTCAAGTCATTAAGAGTAAATGTTCCTCCACAGTATTCACATTTCCACCCTTTGCTTTTAGGATTGTATTTTAAACTAGCATTACAATTTGGACATTTATGGTCAACTGCCTTCATATAAAACACCTCATTTCATTTAACCTTTTTTTCTACCTTTTTTTAATTTAGCAAGCGCATAAGTAAAAGAATTTTTAGGACCTGTTGTAAGTATTCCTTTTCTTGTTTGACCATTACTAGATTTTTTTATTATTTTAGTTAAATAAGAAGAAATAGTATCTCTCACAACTTCTATATTATGAACATCTCCATTTGTATTCTCCTTGATCTCTTCATATAACTTCGTAGGCAAGAATTTAATACGTGAATAAAGTTTTTCTTTATCTATCTTTATAACTTCATTATCTCCTACTTCAAATAAATCTGTCTTATCTCTATACTCTCTATCGAAATGTTCTCTACTTCCACTTGCAAGTTTTTTAATTTTATTAGGATCTTCAGCCTTAAAGTTTTTTCTGCTGTCTCCCATATAAGAAAGTGAACAAATTTTTTCGTATAAATCACTAAGTGTTGGATTCTCTTTATCTAAAAGAAGAAGTGCAACAGTTAAGGCATTTTTCTTATTTATTTCATTTGCTTTCTCTATATCTTCATCTTCTATGGCAGTAAACATTTCTTTTTGAAATCTACCTGCTATATAAAATGTTTTCCATTCAAGTAAATCTTCTAAAACATCTCTTTTTTCTATAACACCCATCTTGTAAGTATCTATACCATAGTCAATATTTGTGGTGTAACATATACCTGCATGTTTTCTAAGTCCCTTTTCTTTGGCATTTTTAAAATAAATTCTAGGGATTAAATCATACATATAAGGATTCTTTTGCAAGTTTTCCATATAAAATTTCTTTATGTCATCAACGATTACTATCAAATCAACTTGTTTTTTTTCATTTTCACTATAACCAGCCTGATAAGCAATACTTGAACCATATGCTTTAACGGACACAACTGGTGGAAGTGTTTTCAAAAAAACTAATATTCTATCTCTTATATTATCTTTTTTCATAATTTACTAATTTACTCCTTGTTATCACTGTAATCAAAATCATTGATTAACCATTTATCATTTTCTTTGACAATTTCTATTGTTTTTGTAATTACATAATAATTTATTTCATCTGCAAGTACTTCACTATTAGAAAATGTTACTTGAACAATTATCTTATTATTATCAAATTCAATACTATCTATAGATATTTTACTTTTTATATAACTATTACTTTGTGGTATAGAAGTTAAAAAATATGTAACGTTATCAATTTTAGATACATACTTTTTATTTTCAAAAGTCATACCTTCAAGTTGAGAAATTCCATTACTAGTAAATATATTTTTAACAACAGATTCATAGTCATCAACTTGGTATAAATTTACATCATCTTTTGTTACTTGTAATGTTTTAAAAATTACTGCTGGATTTTCATAGACTTTGATTACGTCGTTTATGAGTTCCTTTGCAACATTATTTGCTTCATCTTTTGTCATTTCATGTTCTTTAACAACAACATTATTACTTCTTCCCTTTATATAAAGAAAACTACCTAAAGATAACAAAACCACCCCGAGTATTATGTATATCAAAGATTTTTTCATACATTCCTCCTAAAGTAATTATATTATATAATAAGTTTTTTTTAAACCTCAAATTCCATTATTTTGATTTTCCATCTATATGAAGTCAAAAGTTCATTTACGAAAATAGACTTATTGAATCTATTAGTAAAAATATAAACATAATTTCTAGTTCTAGTAAGTGCAACATAAAAAAGTCTTCTCTCTTCTCCATATAAAACGTTTTCCTTCTTTTTTGTACACAAATAGTTAAGTAAATCATTTTCCTCAATCTTATTTGGAAATCCTAGATAGTCATCAACTACATTTAAAATAACAACATTTTCACCTTCTAAACCTTTTGAAGAATGAACTGTTAAAAAAGTAATATTTTTACTTTCATTTTTTGTATATATTATTTTATTATTATCTAAAGTAAAGTTATCATTGTCTATAAGTAAAAGAACATCTTTATTATTTCTTCCAAGCACTAATATATCATTATGTTTTTCTAGAATATGTATAAAATCACTTATTATGTTTTTAGAAAATACAACAATTATTGAATTTTTAAGTCTTCTAAAAGAGTGCAAACTTTTTCTCATTTGTCTTTTATTCTTCATAACAAAACGCGAAGATACATTAACAACATCACTTGGACATCTATAAATATTTTTTAATTTTATAATTTTTGAGTTTAGGAAATTTCTCTTAAAATTAAAAAAAATGTTTAAATCACAGCCTGTAAATGAATATATCGACTGAAAATCATCTCCTACTGCAGTTAAATATAAATTAAATTTATCATAAAGTTTTTTTATAAGTAAATATTTTGAAAAAGACGTATCTTGATACTCATCAATAATTACATATTTATATTTAAAATATTTAAGTTTATCAATTTTCTTTATAGCAAAGTTAATAATATCATTAAAATCTATTTTATTGTTACAAAAAAGTTCTTCTTCATATAATGCATATATTTTAAAAATAACAATTAAAAGTATTTTCTTATCTTTATCTTTTTCTTTCTTAATAATATTTAAAAAATATTGTTTATCATAATTATAGGATTTAAACAAATTTATAAAGGAAACAATAACACTCTCAAAGTTAGTTAAAAATGTCTTTTTATTAAGTTCTTCATCTTTTATATAAAAATCCAATAAGTCTTTCGTTTTATCATAATTTATAAAAGAATAAAAATATTCTTCTGTTATATATTTTAAAAGATTATCATTTGCAATTTCTTTTTTTTGATTCAATATATCAAGGGACAATTTATGAAATGTTTTAACATCTACATCAGCAATATTATTTTTATTTAATGACGCTTTTAAAGAATTTACACTTTCATTAGTAAAGGATATGCATAATATTTTATCTGGTTTTATACCATTTTCAATTAAATAATTAACTCTTGCTACTATCGTAAGTGTTTTACCACTTCCTGCTCCTGCAACAATCAAGAGGGCTCTATTTATACATTTAACTGCCTTTGTCTGTTCTTTATCTAATGTATACTTACCAAAAGTATACTTATCCTTTTTAAAAATATTAAACATAATAATATTATATAAAAAGCATTTACAAATTCCTTAAATCATTACTTTATTATTTTTAATTATTACTTCTATATATATTAGAAGTCCTATCAAAACCATTTATATAATACTCTGGAATTTTCCCATTAACTACATATATAGAAAGTGGTATTTGATTTTCTATTTCAACTTTTTCAGTAATAAATGGCATTGTTATTTGTTCAGTTGCTTTAATGTTAATATATATTGAAATAAGAGCATTATTAAGACCATATTCTTCTACTTTTGTAGAAATGCATGATTCAAATTCCCCAGTAAGAGAAATTTTAACAGGAATTCTTGGTCCCAAGTTTGCAAATAAATAATTATTTGACACTATACCAGAGGGAATCATTATTACAATTCCATCTTTTGTAAAATTTTTCTTATCATTAACAACAATATTTTCTCTAATATTTATTTTTGACAAATCACCATATTCTAAATTATTAAACATGTCATAAACATTTTCTGTAACAGCATCTAAAAATTTATTTACCTCACTAGAATTATATACTATTGTCTTGATATCATCATTACTTCCATATATAATTTCATAAAGTTTATTATTATCTACATGATAACTTTTTGAATTATACGCAGTTGTTACAATTTGTTTTGTTACTTTTGTTGCTATCATATAGGAATAATCTTTTATACGTTCTTGAGTAGTATTGTTTATAAAAAAAAGATTTAATATTGTTAAAGCAATAATCACTAAATTGATAATCAAAAATTTATTTATTTTCACTATACCACTCCAGTAAATTATATGAAAAAAAGCTATCAATTTGATAGCTTTTAAAGTATACCCATTTGTTTAAGTACAAAATATCCAAGTGCAGCAAGTAATAAAAGTAAAATAAAGCTTATAAATACTATTTTAAATGTACTATGGCTATTCTTCAAGTCTTCATCATCTTCATCAAGTTCATCACTAGAATCAGTATCACTCTCTGAAGCTTTACTTACTAAATCTTCTTTTGAAAGTTCCATAGAACCAGTATAGAAAGTATTCTCTTCTTCCTTCTCTTTTTCCTCTTCACTTTCACTTTCTGCTTCTTTCTCATCATAAAGTTTGTTTATATCTTCTTGTGAAAGTTGCTTTTCAAGCTTAATATCAATAGTAGTAGCAAGTAAATCACTTAAAAGTTCTTTCTCTTCTTCATCTTTAATGTCATCCGCTAAAGTTTTAGAAGTAATTGTATCAATAAGTTCTTTAAGTTCCTCACTATCTTCTTCAGTAGGTTCTTTTTTGTATAAATACTTTTTATTTAATGAAGACAAAACATTATAATCATCATCTTGTATATTTCTTCTTTTCTCAAGAATGTCATCATCTTCCTTACGATTCCTCTTAGCTTCCTCCAAAACTTTATTTATATCAAACTCCTTAGGTTTAAATACTTTAGGAGTAATTTCTTTTATTTCTTCTTTTGGTTCGCCAATTAAGTCTTTATATTCTTTTATTTTTTGATAATTTTCTCTATTAGGTTTTTTCATATCTATGGTAGACAAATCAATACTTGCATCATCGTCATTTACAGAAATTTCTTCATATCCAATTTTACTGTTAATTTCATCATATAATACTCTATTTTTATCTACTCTAGATTTTTTCGGTGCATTAGAATTATCGCTGTATCTCTCACTACGTCTTTCCACAATGCCTCACCTCTTTCAATTTTAATTTTATCATATATTTTTTTTTATTAAAATAATTCTATTACAATAATTGTAAAACAAGTGTAAATATTTTGTTGTAAACAGTGTAATATTATTATATAATTTACTAAAGAAAGGATGAATTAAATATTATGGAAGTTAAAGTTAATAAAGATGCTTGTATTGGTTGTGGAGCATGTCAAGCAGTATGTCCAGAAGTTTTTGAACTTGACGACGATGGATATGCAAAAACAATAAAAAATGAAATTAAAGATGAAGAAAAAGATGAAGTTATAGAAGCTAGTGAAGGATGCCCAACTAGTGCTATAGAAGTAAAAATAGATCAAGAATAATTCCTGATCTATTTTTCATTTGCAGCAGCATAAAGTTTTTTTACTTCTTTTGGATTAAGTTTTCTGTATTCTCCTGATTTTAAGCCTGTCAAATCTAAAAAGCTAATTCTTTCTCTTTTAAGTTTTAACACTTTGTAACCAACAGATTCAAACATCTTTTTAACTTGATGATTTCTTCCTTCGTGAATAGTAATTTCAACGATAGAAGTATTAGTAGTCTTATCTATCTTTCTTACTTTTACTCTTGCTTTACTAGTTTTTACACCATCTATTACAACACCGTTTTTCAAAATCATTTGCGATTTAGGATCGAGAATGCCTTCAATTTTACAAACATAGACTTTGTCAATTTCATTTCTAGGATGCATCAAATTATTAGCAAACTCTCCATCGTTAGTAAGTATAAGAAGTCCAGTCGTATCATAGTCAAGACGTCCAACAGGGTAAATTCTCTCTTCACATTCAATTAAATCCACAACAGTTTTTCTTCCATGTTCATCACTAACAGAAGTAATTACTCCACGAGGTTTATTCAAGATATAATAAACTTTATTCTGTTTAGAAATTATATCACCACAAACTTCAATAGTAGAATTTTCATTAACCTTCGTACCTAAAGTATCTACTACTTTACCATCTACTTTTACTTTTCCTTGCTTAATAAATTCTTCTGCTTTTCTACGAGAAGTATATCCACTTTCTGCAATAATTTTTTGTAAACGTTCCATTTCAAATCACCATAAACATTATAACATCAAAAGAAAGAAAAACAAAAGAAAATCTCCTAATTGAAAAGGTTTTTAAAGAAATTAAATATTCTAACAAAAAAATTTTCTTTTTTTTCAGATTTTTTTAAAGTGGTGACATAAATATCTTCTCTATAAATTTCTTTATCATTTAAGGAAACTATAGCATCCCCTATTTTTTCATCATCTTTGAAATTTCCATCAGTATATATATCTGATACTACTTTAACTAACTTTTGTTCTTTTTTAGTAAGCGGATAAAAGAAACTTTCTTTTACATAAACATTTCCATCGTAATTAAAATTTTCTACACTAAAATTATTTTTATCTATTAAAAGTATATTATCATATAGAGAAAAAACATATTCATAGAGTTTTTCGTGATCATAATATTCATCACCATCATTAAGTGTGACTGCGGTTAAATTTAAATTATTCTTATTAGCAGTTGTAACTAGTGTCCTACCAGCCTTTGGTGTATAACCAGTTTTCCCACCAGTTGCATATTTATATGACTTTAAAAGTTTATTTCTGTTGTACCAAACATAAGTTTTTTCTCCAGTTGAAACAGTCCATTTTTTAGTACTTGATATATCACAATAATCTAAAAGCGTTGAAGCATAACTAGAAAGTAAAGCCATATCATATGCTGTTGAATAATTTTGTGTATCTTCATCTAATCCATGACTGTTGCTGAAAATAGTATTTTTCATTCCTATTTCTTGAGCTTTTTTATTCATCATTTTTACAAAATTTTCTTCACTTCCACCAACATACTTTGCAATAACTACAGCAGCATCCCTGGCGTGAACAGAAAAGCAGCAAAAATTTGTTAAAATCAAATGTGTCATCTTTTGAATTTGACACATTTAATTTAGCATGTAATATAACCTTTTGTTCCGTTTCATCATCCTTAATTGACTCTACTCTTATATCTTCAAAAAATAATTGAGCAATTTCCAAAATCTTTTCATCATCATTTAAAACCATATCATTTATCTTCTTTTTAAAATCTTCATAATTTTTTTCACTAGACTGTTTATTTTGTTCTTCTTCTATCAGTTTTCTTTTATTTTCTTCTAATGAGTTAATTTTGCCATCTAAATCATCTTTAAGAGAGTTGTATTCTTTTGGGTCTATTTCTTTTCTCATTCTCATCATTATAAGTTCTTTTTTTTCATTATTTGTTTTGAATAATTTTTCATCAATCAGTTTTATTTCTTTTTTGTAATCTTTTTTTGTTCTAATATCACTAATCATATCATTTATTTCGCTTATTAAATCATCTTGACAAACAAGTATCATATTCAATATCTTTTTGCATACTTCAACTAGTTCTTCATAATAAAGTACAGGAGAATTACACCCTTCAGTTTTTTTCTTGCCGTGTATTCTATAATTATTACAAGCCCAAAACTTTCTTCTTCTACTTCTATCTCCTTTACCAATTTGGTAAGTACCTCTTACAAATGTAGCACCATCAAAATAGCAATGCATCAAACCAGAAAATGGGAACTTATTATATTTATTATTTTTATTTATCTGATCGTGTTTTTTACTTCTAGCATCTAATATCTCATTTGCTTTATCCCATAATTCTTCTGACACTATTGGAGGACAAGTTTCATTATCCTTATAGACAATCCATTCATCCCTTTTAAATCGTTTTCTTTTTCTATCGTGATAGTCAACAGTGGTTTCTTTATGAGCACAAAAATATCCTTTATATTTGGGATTTCTAATTATGTTTTTTATGACAGTGCCTGCAATTGGTTTGCCAGAATAATTAGTTACACCAGATTCATCAAATAATTTAAAACCCAATCTATGAACACCTATGTTTTCTGATACATAAGCTTCAAATATTAGTCTAATGAATTTAGCTTGTTCCTCATCAATAACTAACTTACCTTTATTTTTAGTATATCCATAAATATTATTACTGCCTGATACTATTCCCTTTTCTACACTTCTTTTATATCCAAATCTAACTCTTTCAGAAAGTTTTCTTATTTCTTCTTGAGCAATTGAAGACATTATAGTAAGTCTTAATTCTGAATCTGGTTGAAATGTATTAATGTTATCACTTAGAAAATGAACACCCACACCATTTGAAAGTAATTCTTGTGTATATTTAATACTATCCAATGTATTTCTTGAAAATCTTGATATTTCTTTTGTTAAAATTAAATCAAATTTCTTTTTCTTGGCATCATCTACCATTCTTAAAAAGTCTTCTCTTTTTTTAACACTTGTACCACTTATACCTTCATCAACATATCCCTCTACAAAAGTCCAATTTTCTTGTTCCTTTATAAAATTGCTAAAATATGTTACTTGGTTTTCTAATGAGTTTAATTGCTCATATCTATCAGTTGATACACGAGCATAGAATGTAACTCTTAATGGTAAATCATAAATACTTTTTCCTTGACCTAGCATATTTCTTATAGCATATAAATCCACTTAAATCACCTCCATTTATTTTTATATTCTTATATCAACTTTCATTGGATAAGAATATTTTGCTTTATTTTTTTCTAATTGTTCATTTAATTTATTTATCTTTTCATCACACTTTGAAATTAATGCCTCATACTCACTAATAGTAATATCGTTATTTTGATATAAATAATTTATTATCTTTTTTTGAACTTCTTTTTTTACTACTTCATAAGTAATGTTGTTGTCCAAAGTACATTCTCCTCCTGATTAAGTTTATTAACATTAGAAGAAAAAAATTAATAAAAAAAGGAGAATTGTGTAGGTGCATTCTCCTTTTTTTATTAATTTTTTTCTTCTAATGGCATTTTATCATTTTCTGCAACAGATGAAATTTCATCTATTACACTTTTATCTTTTGCATTTGCATTATCTATACATTCTTGCATTGCAACATTTTCCTATTGCTATATCTTCTGAATTCATTCCATCATTTAAATTATTACAAATATTACTGACCGATTGATTTACCATGTGAGTTTCAAAAGTCAAAGCTTTATCTTGCCCTTGTTTATAAGCCTCTTGTAATTTAACATTATTTTGTCTTGCAACAACAGGATTATAATCTTTTGATACAAATTTATCTCTCATCATTTCTGTAATATCTGATACTTTCATAGCACTTTTATCAACATCTTGAATGCCTCTTAAATTATAAGCACCAATTCCTTGTAATACTTGCAACCCATCTATTTCACTTGCTACTTTCCAAAAAGTCTTACTAGGATATTTTAAACTATCATTTGAATGTAATTGACTATCAAATGCTCCATTTAAATTTATTTCTAAAGGTATCCCCATATCTCTAGCCTTTTCACAAATAATCTGACTCGCTATAACACTATTTTCATCAAATAAATTTTTATTTTCTTCACTATCCATAGTATCTCTAAATTGCATAAATATATCTGGATGAGCGACAATATCAAATATTCCACTATCTATTGCCTTTGATATCATATTTGCATATTCTATAGGATAATTCGGATTATTAGTTCCTGTTACATTCATTAATCCTCTAGGGACAAAATGTTGTCCTAAAATCATATAATCTACTTTTTCTCTCATTTCACCAAGATATGATTCTCTCATTGGATCAAACTCTGCTTCAAATCCTGATAATATTGTCATATCTGGATTAGCCTTTTTCATTTTATTAATAGAACTAATATAATCATCTACTTCAGAATATAACATTCTATGGGTTTCATCTGGTAATATTAAACTTGGATTAGGAATATGCTCACTAAAGCCCAATTTAGTTATTCCTTTTTGTTTAGATACTTTCAGTATTTCTTCATCACTACAATATCACTATGACCTGAACGATATGTGTGAGTATGATAATTAAAATCTTGTCCTAAAGCATTGTCATTAACCTTTATAGATTGATTAAAACTTTTTACAATTTCTTCTGGTTTTACAACCCTATATGTTCCATCTTGCATTTTTAATTCAAATCTATTCATATATTCAGTTCTTTCGGTTTGTTTATATGCTTCCGTGACTTCTGGAGTACACAATTTTAAAACATCTTCATAATTATGTTTCATTAAAAACTCTTCTGTCATTTGTGGATTATGTTTCATAAAATAATTACATAAATTCACGAATCCAATATATGATGGCGAAATAGTATAAAATATACCATTTTTCTTATTAAAATCCGTTGATAATTTTTCAACAAACCCTTCATTTAACATATGACCAACCATTCCAAAATTAGATGCTATTTCACCATTTGCTAATTGATAAACCATTCTTTCATCTACTAATTGTTCAGGTTTTAGCATTTTAAATACAAAGTGAAATATTTCATGTGGCATAGTCCCCATTGCTTGAACAATTTGTTCTTCTAAAGACTTACCTTTAGCAAAATATGCAGTATTTATACTAATCATTCCTTTATCAGCATAAGCAGTTATATCATGTTTAAAATTTGCATCATATTTTACTTCTAAATTAAATTTATTTAATTTATCAAGTATTTCAGAAGTCAATTGTCCTTTATAATCTTTTTTTATACCTTCAATAACTTTGGCTGAATGTTTCATAACTTGAAATTTAAAGAAATCTTGATCACTCATTTCAGAATGTTGTTTTCTTTCTTCTATCATTTGCTGTACTAATTGTTGCCATTGTATTTGCAATTGTTTACTAAAATCTTGAAACTCTGGACTTTCACCATATTTTTTTAGCAATTCACTACTAGTATATCTAGAATCTTGAACTATTTTAGCAAATATTTCTTGTAATTCAGGAGTTAGTTGCATTAACATATCAACCTTCGTATGTTCAACCTTAGAATATTTAGACAGTTCATTAATTCGTTCTAATTTACTTTTGTCAATTCTTCCTTCCATAAACATAATATCAACTAAATCTTTATCTTTTTTTGTATAATTCTTTAATCTATAAACAAATTCTGGTGGTGTAATCACTAATTTTTGCCCTCTAAAGTCCACTTCTTCTCTACCGAATATTTCTTCAGCCAATTCAGGACTTATAATTTCATCTCTAGTATAAATTTGACCACTATCATCATGATAATAACCTTTATTAATAACTGTCCCATCTGGTTTTCTTTCAAAGCAAAAAGCACCAATATGAAAATCAGAACCATCAAGTGTAGCTAAAACCTCATGTTCTCCAGCAGGAATACCATTTTTTAAAACTCTTGGTGTAGTCATTCTATTATCATGAAATTGTAATCCCATTTCTTCACAAACTTCTCTAAATTTATTCATATCACTTTCATTTAAGTTTATATCAATATCATCATGAGTTCTGCTAGATTCCACGCCATATTTAATATAAGCACACAATGCCCCCGCTAATTGATAATCAACTCCTCGTTCATTTAATTTTTTGATAAGTATTTCTAATTTATCATATATTTCTTTATGGTTTTCTTTTACAAGTCCTGGATTAAATCTTTTTTCTTTTTCTTCAACATATCTTTTTATTACTTGACTAGCAAGTTTATTTATTTGTACAACAATTTCTTCGTATGGTAAATCAGAATTGCTAAACATATTAATAGCCCTTTGAATTTTCTCATCATTCATAATTCCATTATATTGCTCATTCATTCTACATGAAATATTAACTATATACTCACTAATTTTCTTATTTTTTTCACCCATAATTCTATCACCTTTAAAGAAACAATATAATGGTATTAGATTAAATTACCATACAGTACCTCATATATATTATTATATCATATAAATCAACATTTTTCTTTTGTTTTTAGCAAATTTCATAAAAATTATATTGAAGTACCAGTTCCAGGTGCTTTTTTATGGCAAAAAAAAGAAATATTATTTCAAATACTTCTCTTTTGTAATGTATGAGTTTCCCTTTTGTAATTTTCTTTACTTGAAACATAGATTTCTTCACCAGTTGACATATCCATTATGGTAGTCATTCTACTTAACTTATTTTGTTGCTTTCCAAGCATTACCATTTCAACATTATACATGATAACAGTTTGTCCTGTTCTTATGTTTGGATTATTCTTGAAATAATCATATAAACTTTCATAAGAAACAAAATCTTGTAAAGATAGATTCAATCCAGCATCTCTTATAAACTCTGCAGTTTTTTCTTCATCTGTCAAAAAATTTGCAACAGTAATATGTCTTTCCTTTTGAGGAATATTAGGATGCGTATGACCTAAACTAATAAAATTATAACCATTTTCTTGAGCATTTCTAATAACTTCATTTAATTTTTCGCTATCAATTTGAGTTTGTCTATTACTTAAATTTGCATTATATAAAGTACAATCAACAATTTGATCAATCACATAACAAGTTTCACCAGCTAAACTCGCTCTTTTTCCTAATAGTAGAAAAGAATATTCTAAAGCAGTATCTGGATTATTTATTGTTTCAACAATTTTCTTATATGTGGCAACTACATCACTCGTCAATAAAATTGGAGTATATTCATCATCTAAACTCATTGGTGATATTGGAGTATCACCTATATCCATATTTCTGCTTAAAAAATCTTTTTCATGTTCTTTTAATATTTGTTCTGTTTGATGCATAATGCTATTAAACCTACTATCTGGAAATAAATTAGCATTATTAACATCAGTTATCGTTTTAATTTCCAATTAAATTTCTCCTAGAAACAAAACTATTATAGATAATAAAATCATAACACCTATTTCATAAGGAATATATTTTTTATATTTTTCATAACATGAAATTATATTTTTTCTACAAGTTAAATTATTAACATTTTTGCCTATCAAAATTTCGCTTGACTTAACATAACCATCAATATCATCTTTATAAATGCTTTTATAATTAGTAGTATCATAACCAGCATATTTTTGCTCTGGATTAATACTACTATACCATTTATCAAGTACAGAAGAACCGATTGTTCCTCCAATAATAAACGCTAAAACTAATGATGCTATTGGAAAAGCAACATAACCCATAGCATATATTTGTCTTATAGTTGGTACAAATAATAATAAAGTCAAAATAATTAATGAAGGAATAAATCCTATTGCTAATCCAACCACTGTACTTATTGTACCCTTTTTTTGTATTACTTTATCATATTTAGGTGGTGCATTTAAAATTTTACTTTTTATTAATTCATATATATCATTTATTTTATCATCTTTACTACTTAAAGATACATCAATATCCATTCTATCTTCATATATAGTCATGTTGATATGTTGATTATACCATTCACTTTTCTGACCTTCTAAATCAACAGTATAATTGATTGCATAGTGTACATATATATATTTTATTTCATTTAACCTATTATTAAATATTGAAATAAAATTATTATAATTATCAAAACTAACTGAAGTATCATCAGTAAAATTAACATCAAAAGTCAATCTGCTACCATTATCTTTAAAAGTCCAATTTTGATAGTTATATTCTAACATCCTATTCTTCTTTTCTTCTATGTCATTTATTTTCTGATAATGTAGTAATTTTTCTTGCATTTTAGAAAATATCTCAAATAAATCTTCATAAGAAATTATTTTATTAGCTACTTTTATAATGTCATTATACATTTTTTACCTCCTATCTTGATTATTTTGAACAAAAAATACTATTTGCTATTGGAAATTTTTTTAATATTGCATTTATATTTTCTTCTATTTGATTCATATTTTTTTCATTATAGTTTGATTTTCTAACAAATTTTATATCATAAGGTTTAAAAGATATTTTAAAAGAATTTTCATGATCCTTTAATTCATCACTTTTTCCTCTTTTATAATCTAAAGTAAGATCTATTTCTAAAGCCTCAATATTTTTTAATTGTCCTTGATGTACTGCATCCATAAATGAATTATAATTTTTACATGATGTATTATTATAATAATTCTTTTGTCTTATCATAATATCTAAACCATCTCCATAAGATTTTTTATAATCAAAATTTTTAAATTCATATTTCAATCTTTCATTCTTCTTTTCATCCTCATCTAATAAACTCTTAAAACGCGAATATACATTGTCGCAATATTGAACAATATACGCCAAATTTTCAATGCCTACTACTATATTTGAATAATCAAATTCATTATTTATAGTTGTTTCAACTTCTTCATTATTATACATTTTTATAGCCTCACTTTCAGTTGATTCAGGTATTTCATTAGAATTATTATTAGAATCTACTTTAAATTGTGAAAAATCACTATTTTCTGTTTTTGAAATATTATTGTCAGTTTTTTTGTATGACATATTACTCATTACTTGGTTTAATATGTTATCTATACTTCGTGTTATTTGATCGTTTATTAAATCAACTACTCCTAACTTCAAAATTTCAGTTGGCATCTGCAATGCTGGAGATGATATAGTAAGTTGATAAAAATCTCTAAAATTAGGTTCTATAAAATAAGCATTCATTTGTCTTATTATTTTTTTGACATTATCTACTTCAATTATAAAATCTTGCACATAGACTTTATAATTGAATATTCCATTACTATAATCTTTGTAATAAAACAAACTATTATCATTATTTAATTGTGAATATTTTTTCATAAAATTAATAGTATTTTTTACAACTAAATCTATTCTTTGTTCCAAAGTTTCATTCATTCTCATTGTTCCATCTGATACTAATTGTTGGAGAAACATACCATCAGTTGCATTAAATACAATCTGAGGATCTTGAGTCTCCTCTATTTTAAAGTTTTGTAGCATAGGTATAGAAAATTGTTCTGCGTGTAATCTGAAATTTAAAGTTTGTGCCATATTCATAGTAATATTATTTATATCAATATTATTATTTTCAGATTCAAAAGATGAATTAAATTCTTTTTGATACTCCATATCTTATCCTCCTACTATTAATTATATCATACTTTACACTGTTTTGAATAAGAAAAATGTAAATATACACTCATTTCATATGGAACTGTCAGTTCATAAAAAAACATCTAGAATTTAGATGCTTTTTCAAAAAGAATCAATTGTAATATTTTTTTAATGTTTAATATGTTTTTGATTTCCTAATATCGTTTTAACATTTTCTTCTTCAATAGTAAATGGCATATTAATTCCATTGTCTTTATACTTTAATAACATATTTAAGAGTTCAACTCTATTATCGCTATTATTTACATATTCCCCCAATATGTAACCTATATCATAAGAATAACCTGTCATTCCTTCATCAATACAGTCTTTAATAGAAGAACCTTGCTTATTAAAATATTCAACTATATCCGAGTTTTTAATAAACTCTTTATATAAGTTTATAATATTTAACCTTTTTCCTTTTAATAAACTCATTACAATTTGAAATATATTATTTTCTATACCATTTTCTCTTTTAATACTCAATATATGTACTTTTCTTAATTCATCTGCTTTGATATCAATGCCATAATTATCTCTTAAATAATCGTTTGCAGTAAATTCAAGTATAATTGATGGAGTTTCAAAAAAGAAACTATCCATAATATCAGTAGATTTTTTGGAATTATCAAATCTTAATTTATGTCCAATTTCATGACATAGTAATACTACATCATAACAAGTTCCAGATAATAACACTCTACTTTCTGAAGCTTTTGTTATACAATTATCGTCATCTTTATTCAATGTTCCTTTATCTATACTATAACTATTTTTTAATTTTTCTAATATTCTATCAAACTCTTTTTCTTTTCCATATAATTGATATACCTCTCTAGATATTTTTACTACACTTTCAAAATCTAACTTAGGTAAACTATTTATGTATTCTAAATAATATTCAACGAAAGACACATTATTATTTTCTTTACTCTTATCTATATTCTCAAATATATTAGGATCTAAATATTTTAAACTATCACAATCTTTTAGAAAAGAATGTATTTGTTTTAATAATCCTACATTTATTATACTATTATCCATATAATCTACCTATTATGAGAAAATAAGATTTTTTAATCATAATTAATATGTGGATTTCTTTCTGCAGGAGTAAGCCAATCAATATTATATCTTTCTTTTAAAATACTTTTTTCTATTGCCCATCTTGTATGGCAACTTCCAAAAACTGGTATCTTTTTGCCATTTTCTATTTTTAATAATCCTTGTTCAATAAGTTTTTCATCAACTTCATTTTCTATTTCTTTTAAATACTTATCAACATCTTTATCTTGTTTTTCTAGAGTTATTTCCCAACTTTCCATTGCATCATAGACATCTAATTGAAGCTCAAATGTATCATTTACCTTTAATGTAACTTCATTAGGTAATTTATTTTTATATTTTTCACGATTGCCTATTATACCATCTTGATATGGAATTGTTAATTTCACTCCATCTGATGTTATTTCATCAACTATTACAGTGATTTTATCCATAACTATTGGTGTATTCGTTATAACCTTATAATATGAAATTATTGGCTTTACTTCTTGTTTTTCCAACTCTTCTCTAGTTCCATAACATCCATGAAATGGAATATGAGTAAATTTTATATAATAATCATTATTCATAGTCGGATGTATAACATCTTTATTTGGAAAACCTTTCCTTATCGTTTCTTTTGCTTCTTCAGGTTTTTCCCTTAAATAATTTAAAAATGTATATACACCAGTAGCTTTAAAATTAGGATTTAATTCTGCAATTTGTTTTGCAGTATATCCTTCAACATTAATTGCATTAGGTATATCATAAGTTTTTTGAACTAAATATTTAGTAAATTCATTGAATATATCATCATACTTTGATAGATCCTTAAACAACAATTTATGAACTGCATCACTTTTTCCTATTTCATTTTTGAAATAATCAATAATTAATTTTGAGAAAAAAGAATCTTTCACTTTACTTTCAACTATCTTTTCAAAAGATAAATCTATTTTTTCATCGTTTCCTTCTTTATCAAAAGATAAAACTTTTTTAAAAAGTATTTCATATTCTGATAGCAAATCAATAAACTCATTCCAGTTTTTAGGAAATGCACCATTACCATTTATTTGTTTATTTAATCCATTTATGTTAATTTTTAATTTCCAAACTATATTTTTATCACCAGAATATTCTGTATTCCAATCTGCAATAATTGTTTTTAATCTATTACAGAACTTATCAAATTTTGTAATAGGAATTGAAACAATAGAATCTTTAATATAAGATGTTTCACTATTGTTTACATATAATAAATCACATTTATTATCCCATTTTGTTAAAGACAAGCAATAGTTTTCAACAACAATATTAATACTTTCTTTTTTCACCTTGTCTTGTGAAAAATCATAATTAGGAACACCATAAACCTTTTGTGGAACATTATCCTCTGGATTTATATCATATTTTTCTTTATTTTCATTTTTTCTCTTTTCTTGAAGCCAATTTGGTATTCCATATACTTCTCTTGGTAAATTATCTTCAGATTCTATATCATATTTTTCTTTAGCTTCATCTTGTTTTGCCTTTGCTTCTTCTTCCCATTGTTTTCTAATTGCATCAGGAACACCATAAACTATTTGTGGTCTATTATCTTCTGCATCAATATTATATTTATCTTTTTTATTAAATAATCCCATATCTTTTTCCTCCATATCATCAACTATATATTTTTTTATCATATCAATTATTTCAATTATTTTTAGTTTCTCTTGTTTGCAAATATATCCACTATTTGTATATAAATCATCTTTATTTCTTAATTCAATGAGATCTTTTCCATCAATTATTTTTCCATTAATCCATTTACTTTTATCAACATCATTATAATTCAACATATTCCCGTTGCACATAAATTCTTCTAATGATCCCAAAACAAAGTAAAGTGGTTCTTTTTCTTTTTGTTCGTTCCTTATAATTCTAACAATTTCATCATATAAATATTTTTTTCTACCACCAAAAATGAAATTATCATCATCATAATAGTCAAATTGATTTAAATAATTTAATAATTCATCCAAATATATCAAAGCCTGTTTTTTATCATTAATTTTGTTTTTAACATGATAGTAATCGTATTTATTATTCAAATCTTTTCTTTTTAATCTATTGTCAAACATACTACTCATCTCCATATACATCTTTTATACAGAAATTAGGTCTTCCTTCATCAAAATTAAATGTATGAAATGAATCTCCTAAACAATATTTCCATTTAGAACATTTACTACATTTATCACATTTAGTTCTATCATTAGATCTAAAAATTTTAAACTTTTTCTCCCATACATCTACAAAGCTATCTGTTCTAATATTTCCTTGTATGAATTCTGATCTTCTTTCTACATTTGGACAAACAAATATATCTCCATTACTTAATATGCTTGCTACATACAAACCAGTAATACAGAAGAAATAAGTATCTCTAATTTCTTTTTCCATAGGTATATCTAAATAATGACTACAACCATATTCAACATTCATCAAATTTTCTTCTCTTTTTTCTTTTATAAAATTAAATAAATACTTATATTCATCTTTATCAAGTAATATTTTATCATTTCCCTTTGCCCTTCCTATCGGATCAACATTAATAACTCTCCATGATATAATATTTAGTTCCTTCATTAAATTATACAAATCTTCTAATTCATGTAGATTTTTCTTATTAGCCACTGTCGTAACTTGAACTATTTTTACTGATGGAACTTTTTGTAATTTTTTTATGTTTTCAATGATTTTGTCAAAACAATTAGAAACTTTTCTAAAGCTTTCATGTGTTTCCTTTAGACCATCAAGACTTATTGAAATCGTTTCCATATTCGTTTGATTCATTTTTTCTAATATTTCATCAGTTATAAGCATACCATTTGAAGTCATACCCCATCTGAAACCTAATTTATTAGCATAATCCATTATTTCAAATAAATCTTTTCTAATCAATGGTTCTCCACCAGTAATATTTAATAATATTTCATTTGCATTATAATGTTGTGAAATATCTAACAATGTTTTTTTTAATTCATCTGCACTTATTTCATCTTTTGGAATAAAATCTCCGCAACTACTTCCACAATGTTCACATCTAGCATTACACCTTGATGTAATCTCTATAAATAAATCTTTTAATATAGGCTTTTGATATAACTTTTGTCTATATTCATATAACTTATCAAGATTTTTAAGTTTAATATTATTTATATCTTCATCTGTCATTTCTTATCAACTACACTTTCTCTACTATATTATTTATGACAATCTATTTCAGACTTCAGCAATCTTTTAAATAAATTAATCAAATAATCATCTGTTTCTCTATCTGAATATACTTCTTTTTCTAAACTAATTTCAAGTTTAAAAATATTGTTTTTATCTGGATCTAAATATCCTCTAAATACAGGAAGTCCACTCCAAGAACGATAATAATTTATCGTATTATCTTTTTCATCAAAATACATAAACCAATGGTCTTCCATTTCAAATGGTATATGTCCTAATTTTATCAATTCAATCTCTTCACTCGAAAAGACAATATTTATATCTAATTCTTTAATATTATTTTTCATTGGCAAGATTTTCCAACTATCCTTAGTTGCTTTTATTTTTCTGCGTTCTTTTCTTAATTGAGTATACTCTTCTACCGCAGATTTTCTTTCAATCATATTTTGATTTTTTTTAAATTCTATTATGTCTAGATATTTTTTTACCATTTCATCCAAATATTCTTTTTTTTGCAATGAATTAATCCATTCTTTTGGTATACTATCAACACCATATATAAGCCCTGCCAATGCACCAGTTAATGCTCCAATAGTGTCTGTATCATTTCCTAAATTAACTGCTTTTAAAACTGCTTCATTAAATAAATTAGATGTAAGAATACACCAAATAGATGCCTCTAATGAATCTATAACGAAACCAGAAGATTTTATTTCATTTATGTTTAAAGTACTTATATCGTTATAAATGAGTCTGCTAAAATATTTTATATATATATCAAGATTTCCATATTCTTTTTTTATTTTCCCTTCAAAAATATCAGTAAAATATTTTCTGGTTAAATTATAAGCTTTTTTTACATCAAGCAATTCCATATAATAATCTATAAAATATGAATATATATAACAAGACATTGTACTTAAATCATGTGAATGCGTTAATGAAGAAACCTTTTTTATAACATCATAACTATCATTCTTTATTACAAATTCATAAGTTGAATGAATACAATAATGTGAATATATTGATATAGGAAGGATTCTCATAAGTGAACCGTTACCATTTGAATTTATACTATTATTTCCACAAAAAGGATTTTTTCTATTATAATCAAATTTGGAAATTGCATCACTTGTACTTATTCCAATATCAAAAACATTATTATTAGGTGTATATTTTCCCTCATTTTTCCAATTAGAAAAATTAACCATCAAATCAGTGTAATTTACAAAATCATCATTTAATAACATTGACTTATTATTATACATTGAGTCTATTGTTGCTAATACCATAGAACTATCATCAGACCATGTTCCTTTTGGCTGATTATGAGTGCCATATTCTTCCATAGTCTTTATTTGTTTATTTAATAAAACTTCTCTATTTAAAAATTCAACTGGTACTCCTAAAGCATCCCCAACGAAAAAACCATATAAACTACCAATGATTCTATCACTTTCTGATATTGTATCTTCATTTGGTTTTTCAAAAAAATTCATTTTATCACCATCTAATTGTAATTTTTATTCTGTTTTAAATTGTTCAAAATCAGATTTCACTTCAATATTTTTCTTTTCAACATTTGCCATTTTTTCTTCTTGATTTAATTGTTCAATCTTTTCATCTATATTTTTAATTAATTCATCAATACTTATATTATTATCAAGATTTGCTTCAGGCATTGCATCTAATTTAAAAGAATTTTCCAAATCATCTTTTAAATTAGTTCTAACAAATTCTTCAATATTAAACATTTCAATTTTATTTTTACTTAATATTGGATATTCTATATCAGGATAAACCTTATTTTTTGTAATATTTTCCTTATCTATAGTTAGATCTTCGCCATCTATAGTTAGTTTAATTTCTTTATTTACAATTGCATTATTACTTAATTTTGTAACATAATTTCCATATTTATTAATTATATCTTCAAATGAACGAGTTACAATAATAAATTTCATATTTTTTGAAATTCCAGTACTTAACATATTGCTTAACTCACTTATATTTTCTAATGAATCGATATTATCTAAAACAAAATTAAAGCCATTTTTATTATTATTTTTTATTAATACAGTAAATAATTGTTCTATAAACATTGTTGCAACATTATTTATATAATTATTTTCTTCCTTTGAAATTAAGAAAATAGCAGTTGGTTTATTCATAACTTCATCATATTTAAATGTTGTCTTATTTAACATATAACTTAAAAGTTCCCTACTAACATATGTTCTTAATTTTTGCCTTGCTACTGATACGATGCTTCCTTTAGTTTCTTTTGGAGCTAGAAAAGTTGTTGAAGCATATACATATGCTTGTGAACTTGGTGATTTCATTTTAAAGTAATTTGTAATATAATCACTTGATCTAAACCTATTATTTATTCCATCAAACATTAAACTTATACTATTTAAATTAATTTCCTCTTTTTTACCATCTTCAAATAAGCCTAAAACTAGTCCTGTATAAAAATCAGATGCAGTAGTAGACCAGAAAGGATCTACTGTTGTTCCCTCATAAAACATTATTTTTGATTGTTGTTCTATGTAATCTAATGCCTCATCAATTTTACCTTCTTTATATAAATTATATGGATATTCTAATGGATTCCAGCCTTCACTCTTACTTAAATTTTTTAAATTTAAAATTATTATATTATAATTTTTTTCTTTTAATTTATCATAATATTTATTAATATATTCCTCTTTTGAATCTAATACTAATAAACTTTGATTATTATTCATTATTTCATCAACAATTGGGAATACTACATTTTCAGTTTTTCCTGTTGAAATATCACCAGACACTATTAAATTTTTTTTACTATTAAACATTTTTTCTAATATTTCTTTTTTCATACTTCCTCCTTAACACCTTTTCTTCAGATGTTTCTTCAACTATATTAGTTTCTTTTTTATTTCTTAATTGTTCTTGCATAATTTCTATTCTTTTATGCTTTAATTTTAGAAGATACATTCTTTCTTCAATCTCTCTTTTCTTTTTTTCAAGAATTTCTTCATCTATACAATCTTTATAAAGTATAATTTCTTCGAGAGTAAAATCTAATGATTTAAGTAATTTTATTAATTCACATTCAACTATATTTTCATCACTATAGTATCTATATCCAGTAAAGTTATCAATTTCAGATGGTTGCAAAACTCCATATGTATCATAGAATCTTAATGTTCTTACAGGAATATCTACAATTTTTGCAAAATCACCAATTTTATACATACTATCTTTACTCCTTTACTTATTAGCATTTTCCTCCTTCCAACTAAAGTTTAACATTTCAGTCGTGTGTAAAGTCAATACCTTTATATTAGTTTTAATAATGTTATTAATTCTTGTTCAATATTAAAAATATCTTCATAAAGAAAAGTTAACATTTCATTTTCATCTAATATCTCGTCATTAACCAAATCATAATTTTTCACCTTTGAAATCGGAGATATCCCTTTTTTATTTTCATATTGTCTTATTAATTCAAATATGATTAATAACTCATCACTAATTTGATTTCTTTTATTATTAATATCTAATTCATCAAATGCTTTTAACATTACATCGTTCAAATTTAACACCTCCTATAACTAATTTAACGGCTAAATCCAGTTTTTTCAAATTCTTCATGTTGAATAGCAGAGTTAATTTGTTGTTCTCTTATACTTGCCCTTTTGATCATTTCTTGTTGTCTAATTAAATCGAATTTTTCCTTTTGCTCTTGCATTATTTTTTTATAATCAAAAACATTTGTAATCATTGAAAAAGGTATTGGATTATTTTGTGGAGATGATTTCATATGTCTAACATATATATCGTTTGACATACCATAACCTCCATCTTTTGTAGGTTTAAAATACTTTTTATCAGCAGGGCATTCAATTACTATAAATCCATATTTTTTACTAGGCATTGCTCCTCCTAAATACCAGTCAATACCTTGATTATTAACACCTTCTATATAATCAGATCTTCTTTGATCTAATATAAAACCAGTTTGTTTATAAATTTGGTATACTTCTTCTGAAACACACCTATAACAACAATTTGGTTTGCATTCATAATCACCTATTTTTCTTATAGTATGATCTCTTCCACCAACATCTTTACGAACTAATACCAATAGTTCGGACATATTTAATTTTTCTCCTCGTAATTGTTTTTCCTGAATAGTTCTTATTTCATTATCCAAAGAAAGAGGCATATTTTGAGAGTTATATAAATCCATTTTCTTCCTCCATATATGATACATTGTTTATCTTAACAACACTATCTTCTCTATATTATTATATCATGATATTAACTTTTTTTGTTGAAAAACAACGATATTTAACATATTTTTTATAGAATTGTCAGTTCTAGTTGTGATTTTAATACAATATCGCATAACATAAAAAGTAATCAAAAAAGAGAGCCTACTTTTTCAAGTTAACTCTCTTTGGTAAAGATTTTCGGTGATCATTTTTAATTAATAAATAATATTCAACCTTTAAACACTTTGCTATATTTTCTAAAGTATCAATAGAAATATTACCATTATAATTTTCAATATCGCTTATATATCTGGGACTTAAATCAGTTAATTCTGCTAATTTCTCTTGTGTATATCCCATCTTAAATCTATAATATTTAATATTATCACCTAAAATTTTACGAATACTAGGATATTTCATATCACACCACCAATTCTAGTTTATCCTCTTTAAAGAAATTTAAACACGAGGTGGTATCGCTGAAAATTTGAAGAAATTTGTCATTTTTTGTTGCATTTAGATTAATTATGTGTTATCAATAATTTATCAGATAGCACAAGTAGTGTCGTGTTGATTTGATTCAGTTGATGTAGTAATGTAGTATTTTCAACTGAGTAGTGAGATCGTCTGCTAGTTTAGAGACGATTTTTTTGTGCTTATCTTTCCATACTGGAATTATATAAATCTTCTAATTCTTCCTCACCCCATAAATCTTCTATATTCATATTAAGTTTATTTATATTGCTAATAATTGCATTTTTAAAATATCCAAACTTATTTTCTATTACATTATCGTCTTCGTCTTTAAAATTTCTTTTAACTACTCTTGGAACAATATAATGAATTATTTGTATTAAATCTTGATACGAATTATCTTCTTCTAATAACTGATTAAATAACTTATCATAATAGAATATTTGTATATCATCTTCATTTATATAACCCCTTTCTATTAATTCCAATGTTAATTTATTATGTTCTTCAGGAACAAAAAAAGATGATATTTTGGTTTTATCATCTTTATCTATTTGTTTTTTAGTATTTATTTTATTAGTATTTATTTGTGTAGGCATTTCCACATTTGGAGTATCCAGGTGTGGATTTTCCGTATCTGGATTATTTTGTTCGTTTTCTAAATCAATAAAATGTGGTATTTCATATATTAAATAGTTATATTCAAAATAACCTTTATTTCCTCTTACTTTTTCAATTTCAACATAATGATGTTCTTGTAATTCTTTAAGTATTGATCGTATGCCATCTCTACTCTCTTTGCTAATAGAACATAATCCAGCAAGAGAATAATCCCAATCATCTGGTAAAGATAACATAAAGGACAATAATCCTTTTGCCTTATATGATAAATTTCTATCTCTTAAATGATGATTACTCATAACAGTATAGTTTTGATTTTTTTCTATTTTAAATACTGACATCATAATCACCTCCTAATAAAAAAAGATACTAGTTTTATTTTAGTATCTCGTAGATTTATATAAATATGCTATGTCATTTGTTATATATATAATTTCCAATAATATGTTAAAGTATAAGGTTTAAAAGATGTTATATTATTAAATCTTCTCTCATAAGTTCCAGCTGCTATTCCGTTAACGCTAGTTCATTTCCACTTCTAAGTAAAAGTCCGTACAAAAGATTTCTAAGTGTCATTTTTTCTCCAACTTCTATATAAATATTGGATCCATACATTGGTAAAACTTCTTCACCAACAGTTACAACATCATCTAAGTTTTTATTTTCAATTGCAACTACTGCGGTCATTATTTTTGTAATAGATGCAATAAGTCTTTTTTCATCTTTATTTTTTTGATATAAGATTCTCCTACTAGATGTATCTAAAACTACTGAAGAAGTTGCACTGTCTGATATTGCATAAACAGTTAAATTACAACAAAGCATTAAAAGTATTATAAATATTACAAGTATTTTTTTCATTATAGATCACCAATAAAATATTATGTAGCATTTAAAAGAATTAGACTAAAACAAAAAAACATTACCAAACTGATAATGTTTTATGATTTTAAAATTCTTTTTGTTGTTCATCAGTTTGAGCATCATCTTTTGCAAGAGAAGATGTAAATACATATGTTGGAGCATCTTTCCATATATCTTCTTCAAGTTCTTTTACTTTCTTTTTATTATCAAAAAGAGAATCAAGTTTTATTTTTATTTGATCTTTATTAAATGGTTTTGCAATGTAACCATCAAAGCCTTCTTTTTCGTATCTTTCCTCTGCTCCTGCTACTGCATCCGCTGTAAGTGCTATTACTGGTGTATTAAATCCTTCTATCTTTTTAAGTTCTTCTAATGCTGTCTCTCCACTCATAATAGGCATCATTATATCCATTAAAATAATGTCATATTTCTCATTATTCTTAATCTTATCTACACATTCTTTACCATTGTAACATTCATCAATAGTTTTGAAGTTTAACTGCTCTAAACTTCTTCTTGCTACTTTTATATTTAATTTGTTATCATCTACTATTAAAATACTTTTTGTCTT
>CAKONV010000016.1 GCA_934098295.1 uncultured Bacilli bacterium
TTCATAAGTCCAGATGATGTAAGTTATCTTGATCCAAGTACTATTAATGGACTTAACTTATACTGTTATTGTTACAACAATCCGATTTCTTATGCTGATCCTAGTGGACATATGGCTTTTTGGCTAGCATGTGGCCTTGTACTAGGTGCAATCGGGCTAATTGGTGGCGGAGTATATGCCGGAGTTAAATCGTATGAAGCTGGTAATACAGGTTTGGATTTAGTTGGTGATATAGCTTTGGGTGCACTTGTTGGTGGAGCTGGTGGATTTGCAACTGGAGCATTACTTGGTGCAGGAATTAGTGGTGCACTAACAGGATCATTTGCTTCTGGTGTAAAAGATGTTGTGATTGGTGGTATAAGAGTTTATCAAATGGCTAAATATGGTGGTGCAACTGCCGCTGGATATATGATGTTAGATAATTTATCAAATTCATTTAATAATTCTTTGCATGTATTTTGGTCAGGTGGAGATGTTGCAAAAAATCGAGCTATGTCTTTTGCTCAAAATAACGGAGGAATAACATTAGAAATGACTAGGTTGGGAAAATATTTGGAGACAAAACCATATAATCCTGATGCTTGGATGTATGCCTCACAAAATTTTGCTAACCAAGTTCGTTATGGGGATACTGTAAGAGCAATTTTGTACTATAATGGTATGAGACCAGATGCTATTTGGTTTTCGGAGGAAGCAATTTTAATACAAAGGTTAGTTGAAATAATCAGAGGAGGCTTATAATGCTTTATTTTATTCAAACAACTCGTTTTATGCCAATTGATTATAAAAAATATGGATTTAAATTTATTGATAATAATACAATTCTTTTAGAAAAGGATGGATCAATTTGGAAATCTACTAAATTATATGATTTAGGTTGGGGAAGAGAAAATGGTTTTTATAGAACGCCAATGCCTAAAAAAGAAGAATTATTTTTAATGGTATTTCCTAAAAAAATTAAAAATGATTTTGAGGAAAAATTTAATTATTGGGGAGGTATATCTATAATGTTAGATGAATATTGTGATTTTCTTTTAGAAAAAATAGCGAATGAATTAATTGTTAATAAGAAGAATTTTATCGATAAATATGAGAATGCATTATTGTATATTAATTCAGAATTAAATGTTTCTGATAATTTAATTGATAGACTTGCTGATAAAAAATTAGCTTCTAATTGTAAGAAGTGGAAACAATTGAATGAAGAATTTAAAATAATAAAATAAAACAAACATCACTTTTAACATTAAGGGTGGAGCAGTATTATACAGTTTCATCCTTTCTTACATTTAGTGGTAAAGAAGTGAAACTGGGTTTGCCAGTTGTCTCAACAGTCAAAACTGTAGAAAAACAAAAACAAATCCACAGTACAGTTGAATTATAACATAATCTATTATGTTTATATAAAAAATGAAGAAAGGATTTAATATAAACTTATAAACTATATTATATGTTTATATTATACAAAGAAATAATGAAAGACAAAATTCTAAACGCATATAAAAATAAAAAGTTAATTGGTATATATACAGATAGTAATAATTCGGATTCATTTTCTGTTGGATATATTCTATATGTTGATGAATTATCATACATTTTATATGAAATTTCACCATATGGAAAATTCGATGGATATTCTTGCAATTTAATAGAAGATATCATTAAACTTGAGGAAGATTCGATATATTTGAATAACATTAAAAAATTAATTAGTTATTATAATATTGAGATAAATTATATTTCAATAGATGAATCTAGTGCAATTATTTTTGGCTTTTTAGAATTTATTCAATCAACTAAAAAAATTTGCTCAATCTTAAGTTGTAATAGTAATGTTTTTGACATTGTTGGATTTGTTAAAAGAATAAATCAAAATAGTGTAGAAATATCACTAGTTAATGAAAACTCTGAAAAAGATGGTTTAGTAGAAATTAATTTAGATAGTATAGAAAAAATTGTATTCAATAGCAATGATGAAGTTAAATTAGAAATTTTGTATAATTTAAATATGAATAAAAAATAAAAATATGCTAAACTTTATCTAGCAATAAGAGCAGGTATATCTGTTTTTTATTTATAATTATTCCAAACTCAAAAAGAACCATATATAGAAAAAACAAATAAAAGATATGTTTTATTTAATTTTTAATCACATAACCCTAAATTGTAATTAGAAATGCAACAAAAATATCTTATACAAGAATAAAAACCTAGTATTTTATTTTGTTGCACTTGATATTACAATTTGTCCCCAAACATAAATTTTAAAAATTGTAAATCTTTTCATTTGCATAAAAAAATATTTTATGATATAATGTAAAAAAATGAAGATTCTTGGGGGAGAATATTAGTAATTTTTATAAAGAATAGGAACTCCAAGTTAATTGGAGTTTTTTTATATTTATATTTTTAAAAAGAGAAGGGAAGAAAAAATGAAGAGAAAACAATTAAAACAATTTTTTAAAAAAATTTTAGTAGCAATTGTATTTATTTTTGTAGCATTTGTTTTTATTGTAAAAACAATGAATGTAGAAACAGCTAAAGCTAGTATTATCAGTGATTATACATTAATAAATGATACAATTAATACTTCCGAACAAGAACTAATGGAGAACAATGCTGATGTAGTAAGTATCCTTGAGTATCAAAAAGGTTTGTATACAGAAAGTCTCGCAAACCTTACAGGTGAAGAACTTACAAAAACTCAAGATTTAATCAACCAAATTAATAATGAAATCACTTATTTTACTCAGTATAAAACTGTTCAAAACGAATTAATAGCAAATGGAAATGAACTTGCTGCAATCGATGATGAAATTGTGAATATGGGTTTAAAAGCTGCTGTAACATCAGTTATTGCTGTGTATTATCAAAAACAATATCTTTTATCAGCAGAGTTATTATCGCATATGTTAATTAATCCGGATAGACATACTTATTATACACCTGTTAATTGGGGAGCATTAAAATATGTGGATTTAATTTCTAAAGAAATACCTCAAAATGAAGAAGTAGTAGGCATTGCGGAATTTGAAGAACCAAGTTTTTCTTTAACACTTGACCAAATAAAAAGACGAAACAATTACGATGCATATTATGCTTTAGGTAATAATTTTGTATATCAGAAAAAATATGTAGATTCTACTAAAGTAGGCGTCAATATAAAAGAGATTTATACGTATCAAATGTCTACAGGCAGAATTGACGAACAATTATGTCTTGTAGCTGAAACTAAGGGTATTATTGTACCATTTATACTTACCATAGAAGACAAAATTGTGGCAGAAGGAAAATTGCCTTATGAATATGAAATCGTTGATGGAGAAGCTCATATTACTCATGTTGGTAATATGAATTATATTGATATTCCTAGTCAATTACTAGACTATGATTATGAAAACTTAGCAGACTGGTCCAATCGTCCTTATCGTCCAGTTACCACTATTGCTGAAAATTGTTTTGCTTATAGCTATGTATTAATGACAATTACATTACCTAATACAGTAACAAGAATATGTGATAATGCCTTCTTGGATTGCGTAAATTTAAAAGAAATTACGTTATCAACTAATCTTACTTATATTGGCAATGAAGCTTTTAAAAACTGTGGAATGCTTAGAAATATTGATATTAGTGAAGAAAACTATAACATAATTACCCTAGGTACTGATGTTTTTATGTGGTGTTATCCATTTATGACAATAACAGTTCCTCAAAATAGATATATGGAATATCTTAATGAACCATCTTGGGTAGGTTCTACAAAATATTTGACTACAAGTTCAACAGAATATTCAACATACAGTATTGATGATACAAGTGAAAAAAATATTTCTTTCTCACTTGATGCATCTAAAGGCAAAATCGTTAAGTTAAACGTTACAGCTGCCAATAAATATGAATTTGTATTAAATTATCCATCAACATTAAGATACACTTTCTATGATAACAAAATGGCAGAACTTTTTGGAGGATCATCAATTACACAAAATGCTAATGCTTATACATTTTCTAAAGACTTAGAAAAAGATGTATATTATCTAGGAATTATCTTCAATGATGCTACTTCTAGTGGTGACATAACAATAACAATTAGAAAAAAACATGTTCATGACTATACTTACGCATGGCGAAATTATACACAACACCATTATAGTTGTGATTGTGGTGATAGCGGTTTAGAACCTCATGCTGTAAGTGCAAGTTCTGCTAGTACTTGCGCAATTGGTGGCGGCGGAAATTATAAAAAATGTCTTCTTTGTGGTGGAAATGCCTCAATCGGATTTGTTGGTTACGAAAGTGTTAATACATTAAGAAGTCAAAACGGTAGTTATATTTTACCTAATGGTGTTATTGTTCTTGTAGATATAGACATTGAAGCTTACCTAAATGGTACTTTAGTATTTAATAGTAATGAATACGAAGTAGTATATAATAGTAATGTTGCTTACTATGAGAAAAATGATATTGTAAAATAGTAAATTAAATGGAAGATAAACTCTCTTATTTTGAATTGATGTCTGTTTACTTTAGAGACATCATATCATTTAAGAAGAGTTTATTTTTTTAAAAATAACTAAACTTAATTAATCGTTTAGTAAAATAATTTAACTCATAAATTAAAAATGATGAAAATAAAATATAATAGGGTGATATATATGCTTTCTAAAGCACAATTTTTGTTATTCGATGAGAAAAAAAGAAAAGGAAAAACATATTTAATGAAAATTGATACGCAAACGGGATCAATTAAGGATGAAGTATATTTAAATATTCTATCAAGTGAGTTAAAGCAAAATAATGAAATTAAAAATAAAATCTTAATAGAAAATTTAAAAGATAATGATGCGGTAAGTTTTGCGTATGCAGCAAGTGTTTTAAATATTAAATCAATGATAGTAACAGAAGAAGAGACAAGAAAAAATCTTGAACTAATAAATCTTTTTGGTAGTACAGTTCTAAATGTAAAAGAGAAAGTAAAAAAAGAATTAATAAACAAAATGTTAGTAGAAAACATGTCTCTAACAACTTTATCGTTAGATAATTATAAACGCCAAGAAAAGTTTCATGAAAATGTCACGGGAAAATTAATTGTTGATTATCTTGTTGGCAACATTGATATTATAATTATTCCCATGTATTCAAGTAGCATGGCTATGGGAATAAGTGAATATATAAAATATATTAATGAATATGTAAAAATTGTGGGTGTTACAACAATAGCTAGTAAGCTTTCTTCTTCAATTTATAACGATTATAATCTTGATGAAGTTATTAATGTCGAAGAGGATGAGATGAATGAAGAATTAAGAGTACAAGCTAAAAAAGGTCTTTTGTTAGGAAAAGAAAGTTTGTCAGCAATTGTTGCATATAGAAAAATAAAGGAAAAGTATAATATAAGTACAAAAAATGTTGTGATTATCGCTTCTGATACATTTTTTAGGTATAATGATTGGAAGAATATTTAAAAAAATAGTATAATGATGGTAATGTTTAAAAGGAAAATTAAGTAGATGAAACTAGAAAAATATCACGGATGTGGCAATGATTTTCTTATAACAGAAGATTTAAGCCTAATTTACAACCCTGAAGAAATTAAAAAAATGTGTTTACCTAAAGTTGGATTAGAAGCGGATGGATTAATAATTGTTAAAACAAATCCTTTAGAAATGCTTATTTATAACGCTGATGGCAGTTTTGCTAATATGTGTGGCAATGGAATTAGATGTTTTACACATTATTGTTATTTACATAATTTATTAAAAGGAAACAATGGCGAAATTCTTACACATGATGGTAAGAAGACCGTAGAAATTAAAAGCCTTAATCCTTTTATTTGTCAAATAATGATGGGAGCTATTGTTCCTTTTAAAAAACTTAAACTAAATTATGATACTCAAGAATTTTTAGTATATAGTATAAATTTTGGAGTTCCTCATATAGTTATTTATACATCAGAATTAGATGAAGAAAAAATAAAGAAAATTGGTTCATATTTTTCTCTTCATCCCTCTTTTAAAGAAGGAACTAATGTTAACTTTGTTAAAAAAATTGATGAAGAAACCTTATATGTTACTACTTATGAAAGAGGAGCAGGGTTAACACTGGCTTGTGGAACTGGTTCCTGTGCTAGTTATATTGTTTCTAGAGGATTAAATATAATAACGAAAGAACAAATTACAGTTAAATTTAAATATCAAAGTTTAAAAATATCAGAAAAAGATGGCTTAATATATATGGAAGGACCATCAACAAAAATAGCGGAAATTAAATGGCAAGAATGAGGAACAAAAAATGATTGAATTTATTAAGACCTATTGGTATTATCCAATAATTATTTTAATATTTGTTACGGGTATTATACTAACAGTTAGACTAAAGGGGTTACAATTTAGAAAACTTGGCAAGGCAATTAAACTAATGTTTAATTCAGGAAAAGAAGGTCATGGCGAAGTTTCTAGTTTTGCTGCTCTTTGTATCTCTTTATCCGCTACGATTGGTACTGGAAATATTGTTGGTGTTGCAACCGCCGTTTTTATTGGTGGGCCAGGTGCTTTATTTTGGATGATTATTGTTTCTTTAATTGGACTAGCAACAAAGTATGCAGAAGGTTATTTGGCAATAAGATACCGTAAAATTAATCCGGATGGGTATGTTGTAGGTGGACCCTTTGCATATATTGAATATGGTATGGGTAAAAAGTTTCTCCCTCTCGCAAAGATATTTGCTATGTTTGGGGCCATTGCTGCTTTAGCGGGAATTGGAACAATGACACAATCAAATGGTATAGCAGAATCATTCAATGATGTTATTAGTGAAATTAAAAATAATCAATTACAAACAATAAGTATTTTTGGGCATGAGGTAACATTAGTAACCATAATTGTAGGTATAAGTATAACAGTTATATCAACATTAGTTTTAGTTGGTGGTATTAAAAGAATATCAAAAGTATGCGAATTAATTGTCCCTTTTATGGCTATTATATATATTGTTAGTTGTTTATTAATACTGATATTAAATATAACTAGTATTCCTAAAGCCTTAGTAGATATTGTTGTAATGGCCTTTAATGGTAAGAGTGCATCAGGTGGTCTTATTGGCTATACAATTACAAAATCTTTAACATCAGGAGTTCAAAAAGGAATTTTTGCTAACGAGGCTGGACTTGGTTCAACACCTATAGCACTTTCAACTGCTCAAAGTAATAATCCTGTAAAAGAAGGATTAATTTCAATGGGGGCAATGGCTGTTACTATTGTTATTTGTTTAATGACGGGCCTAGTAGTTGTTTGCACATCATCATATAATATAGGATTAGAAGGTATCCACATTACTAATAATGCTTTTCAAACAGGACTTTGTTTTAATCAAACATTTTCTTCGATTTTATTACTTTTATGTATTACTTTTTTTGCTTTTACAACTATTATTGGTTGGAATTTATATGGAATGAAATGCATAAACTATTTATCAGGAAATAAAAAAGTTGTTGGTAAGATTTATCTTGTTTTATATTTAATAATGATACTAATTGGTTCTTTCTTAAAAATAAATTTAGTTTGGCAAATAGCAGATATCTTTAATTCATTAATGGCTATTCCTAATTTAATAGCTTTAATATACCTTAGTAAAACGGTAGCTAAAGATACTTGCTTGGATATATATGAGGCAAAATAAAATGAAGATAGGTAATATAGAAACAAAAAATAATATCTTTTTAGCTCCTATGGCAGGTGTAACAACACCCGCCTTTCGTACTATATGTTTAGAAAAACAAGCAGGGCTAGTATATGCAGAAATGGTTAGTGATAAAGGTTTATGCTACGAAAATAATAAAACTTTAGAAATGCTTGATGTTTGGGAAAATGAACATCCAATAGCAATGCAAATTTTTGGTTCAACCGTAGAAACAATGGTCAAGGCTGCAAAGATGGTTGATCAAAATTCTAAAGCTGATATTATTGACATTAACATGGGGTGCCCCGTTCAAAAAGTAGTTAAAGCTGGCTCAGGTTCTGCATTGTTAAAAGATCCTAATAAAATATATGATATAGTTTCAGCTATTGTTGAAAACGTAAAAAAGCCAGTCACCGTAAAGATTAGACTTGGTTGGGATCACAATTCTATCAATTGTGTTGAAGTAGCTAAATTAATTGAAAAAGCCGGGGCAAAAGCAATTGCTGTCCATGGAAGAACTAGATCCGATATGTATAATGGTACTAGCAATTTAGATTATATCAAACAAGTAAAAGAAGCTGTGAAAATACCCATTATCGGAAATGGTGATATTAAAGATATAGAATCCGCTAAAAAGATGTTTGAATATACAGGATGTGATGCCATCATGATTGGAAGAGCTGCTTGTGGTAATCCTTGGTTATTTTCAAAATTAAATGCTTATTTTTCTAAAGGAATTATAATTGATAATCCTACTAAAGAAGAAATCATATCTTTAATGTTAGAACACGCAAGGCGCCTTGTAACTTTAAAAGGAGAATATGTTGCTTTGGTAGAAATGCGTACTCATGCTGCTTGGTATTTAAAACAATTGATAGGAACTAAAAAGTATCGTGTCGATGTCGTTAGTGTCAAAAGTTTAGAAGAGTTAGAGAAACTTTCAAAAATCATAATTAATGATATAAATGTATACTCTAAATAGGAAAAATTTAAATAATAAAATTTAGATGCTTTTTAATGAATATTCTTTTTTTAAAAGAATTAGTAATTAAAAAGCATATTTTCTTTCTTTATTTACTATATTTATAATATGAAGAAGTATTTAATTCTAATGTTGTCTTTTTCTTTTCTCTTTCTTTTCAGTTGTAAAAACGAAAGGGATACAATTGTTTATGCCGATCAAATATATTGTGTCGAAGATCTAAATACATCATCATTAGAACTAGTAGTAAACATTTATTCATCACCTACGATAGAGTCTTTATATATAAAAAATGATTCTTTGATTAAAAAAAGTACTCTTTTATATAAGAATTTAATAAAAATAAATAATAAAGATTGGGTGCTTTATCAATACCAAATAAACTTTTCAAAAGAAATACTTTTTAAAAAGAATTTAATTTTAACCGATGGTAAAAAAGAATATAATTTAAATATTGGCAGTTATAGAGTAATCGAAGTACCTGCATCATTTTCTTCTATTACTGTAAGTGTAAAGATAAAAAATAATGATTTTGATATATATATTCATAATTCAATGGATAGAACTATATATCTTACAAAAATTGAAAACTATCTTAGTGATGGACTATCACTAGATTTATCGATGATATCAGTAGGGGATATTTATATTTACACAGATAGTATTAAAAAAATTGTCGGCAGTAAGATTAATTATGAAAATTATAAAAGCATATCAGGTATTATTAAATTAACATTTATGAGTAACTTAAAAACTTATGTCGTGTATGCTAAGTATCAACAAACAAAAGACTTAGAAACCATTCTAGAATATTTTTAGGTATAAAAAAGACGATGATAAGAAAAAAATCTTATCATCATCTTTTTATTTTGTTATTTCATATTGTTTATATAATTCATATAAATGTTTACTTAAAGAAACTTCAATGTAGATACCATCATTTAAATAATTAGTGACAGTTATGTTGCCTTTTGATTTTAAAATGTTATATATATTACCGCTAGAAAAAGGAATCAACATTTTTGTTGTGATAATATCGCTATAAAGAGTATTATCAATATAATTTAATAATTCATCAATACCTTCTAGGGTTTTATTAGATATCTCCAACATAGGTTGATAAGTAGTAGGAATAAAAATGCGATTAGTTACTAAATCTAGCTTATTATAAACATATAAAGTAGGTATATCGGCAACCCCTAACGATTTTAAGACGTTAGTAGTTGTTTCAATTTGCCACAACAAATAAGGAGAATTAGCATCAATAACATGAACAATTAAGCTAGCTTCCTTGATTTCCTCTAAAGTTGATTTAAAAGATTCAACGAGGTGATGAGGAAGTTTATTAACAAAACCAACGGTATCAGTAATTAAAAAATCATGATTGTTGGGAAGAACTATTCGTCTTGTCGAAGTTTCTAATGTCGCAAACAACATATCTTTGACAAAAACTTTTTTCTCTTCTCCCCCATTTAATTTTTCTATAATGGTATTAATGGTTGAAGATTTACCAGCATTAGTGTACCCAACAAAAGCAACTATTTTCATTCCATTTTTGGCACGAGATTTTCTTGATGTTTGACGATCTTTAACAACACTTTCTAGTTCTTGTTTTACTTTAACAATACGTGAACTAATGTATCTTCGATCTAATTCTAATTTTGTTTCACCACTACCCCTTCTAGCACCACTACCACCGCTACTTCCGCCTCCAGTTCTTGATAGATTTTTTCTTTTTCCAACAAGACGAGGAAGCATATAATTTAAATTGGCTAATTCTACTTGTAAACTCGCCTCTTTTGTTTTTGCTCTTTTAGAAAATATTTCTAAAATAAGCATAGTACGGTCAATAATTTCCACATCAAGAATATCGGCAATATTAGAAAGACAAGCAGGACTTAGTTCATCATTAAATACAACACAACTTGCATCATAAATGTCTACTAAATTTTTTATTTCAAAAATTTTGCCACTACCGACATAAGTAGCATTATTAGGATGATCTAATAATTGTATTACTTGTGATACCACACTAAGGTTACAAGCTTCACACAAACTTGCTAATTCTTTCATTTCGTAATTAAATTCTTCGGTTTCTTTTTGACTAACTCCTACAATAATAGCCTTATCATTTATATTTAATGAATTTTCCATTTTAAACAAACTTTGGTACATTATTTTGGCTTGTTTTAAAAGTCATTTTAATATACATTCCTTTCTTTCAACGTTAACTAAATATTTTAAAAAGAACTAATTAAAGTGTGATTATAAATTTCTTAACACATCTTTTGTATTATAATATCATAAGAAGGGGGAAATTTCTATTTTTTTAATTTATAATTTTTAGTGGATCCTAATATAATTAATTAGAGAACGGAGGATAAATAAATGCTAGAAACTTTTAGCACAAGGGCTGTTCAATTAATTGATGAAGCTAAAAAAATAGCTCAAGAAGAAAAAGAAGAGAAGGGCGAAAAATTAAAGGTTGGCACTTTTTATTTGCTTATATCGATGGCTAAAGCGAAAGATACTATTTGCCATTTTCTTCTTGACGAACAAAACATATCTTGTGAAAAATTATACGATAAATATAAAGAATTGTCGGATATGGAAGAGGCACAAAATATTTTTACAACCGAATTTGAAGAAGTTGTTTTGAAAGCTACTGATGTATCTGAAAAAGTAAATTGTGAGTATGTATATGATGAGCACCTATTTTACGCACTATTACAACTAGATAATACTGCCGTTAAAGTCTTAAAATCTTTAAACATAAATATTAATAATTTAATGGATGATATTGAAGATATATTTAACTTTTATGGTAAAAGTGCTATTATTATTCCCAAAGAAGAAAAGAGTAATAAACTAAACTGTTTAATAAATCTTTCAACATCTAAAAAAGTTCATCCTTATATACCAAGGAACAATTATATAAAAAGAATAATATATATATTATCTAAAAGACAAAAAAATAATCCCTTAATAATAGGATCGGCTGGGGTGGGAAAAACGGCTTTAGTGGAAGGATTAACAACGAAAATATCAAAAGAAATTTATCAATTGGATTTAGGAGTGTTAGTGGCCGGAACTAAGTATCGTGGTGAAATGGAAGAAAAAATTATCCAGGCTGTTAAATTTGTAGAACAAAAAAAAGCTATTCTTTTTATTGATGAAATTCACAATATTGTTGGAATGGGATCAAATGAGGGAAGTTTAGATCTAGCTAATCTTTTAAAACCATATCTTACAAAAGGAAATATTCAAATAATTGCTGCCACAACTTTAGATGAATACTATAAATATATTGAATCAGATCATGCTTTAAGTAGAAGATTTCAAAAAATCTTTATCGATGAACCATTAAAAAGTGATACAATAAATATCTTAAAGGGAATTAAAGGCACTTATGAATCATATTACAAAACTGAAATTTCTAATGAACTTATTACATATATTGTTGAAAACACTGATTTATTTTTACCGCTTAAAAAATTTCCAGACAAGGCTATCGATGTTTTAGATGAAACTTTATCAAGGTATAAAATTACTGGTGAAGATAAACAAAAAATAGCTAAAGATGTTATTTTTGATATGGGAGGTCTTTTTGTCCTTACTACGGAAGAACTAAAAAAAATTGAATTAAATTATAATGAATTAAAACCATTTTATTTGCGAATGAATTATCCTATACAATCTCTTAATAACCTAGGTGTAATAAGAGTTGATGATAATTTTAATATTGATTTATTAATTAGCGATTTATCAAAAGTGTTTTCTTTAAAAAAGGAAATGGTATTAACATTAGATTTAGAAGATTATCAAAATAGAGAATCAATTCAAGACTTAATAGGTTCATCAAAAGGATATGTAGGATACGAACAAGGAGGCATTCTTTATAATCATCTTCTTAAATACCCTTTTTGTTTAATATATTTAAAAAACATGAAAAATGCTTCAGCGTATGTAAGATCATTTTTCAAAAATTTATTTAAAAAACAAATGGTAATTGATTCTCATTCAAGGCTAATAACACTTAAAAACACAATGTTTATCGTTAACGATGTTAAAGAAGAAAATAACGTAGGTTTTATAGACACAAAAAGAAATAACACTTATGAATATGAAATTAATACATTAGAAAACAAAACGGATGAAGAATTATGTAAAAAATTAATTCAACAAAATATAATTATCAAAGGATTTGAAAAATTAACATATGAAAAACAAATAAATCTTTTCTTTAAAGCCATTATTATAGGGGAAGGAACATACGATATTAAACAACAAAATAGTCGTTTAGAATTAATAAAAGTAGAATAAAAATAAAATAAAAGATGATTAAGAATAACAAAGATGCAAGAAGATAATTTTATTTGTAAAAAATAAAGATAAAGTTAGGTATCAATTAACTTTATCTTTTTAAATGGTTATGGTATAATATACCTATATCAAGTATCAATAGATGAGGTGAACTATGAGAAAAATGGGTGCTCAATCATATAACATTCAATCTCTTAATACACATTTACTAAATATCTTAGAAGAAAATTATTACATTGAACTTGGAAATGTTGATGTAAACATAATTTCTAGGTTATTAAATGGTGAAACTATTTTTTTAGAAAAATTATTTTATTCTCCAATATTAGTAAATGGTTATGGTAAAATTAGTAATGAAGAAGAAAATGATGAAAGTTATCAAATAAATTATTTATATAGCCTTCACCAAAGATCATCCTCTAATAAGTTTATATTAACTTGTGGTATTGTGAAATATCGTGATAATTTAAAATTAGAAAAGTTTGCACCAATAGTATTAATGCCATTAGACATTAACTATATTACTAGAAAAGTTTGTTTAAGTGGTGATGTGACTTTAAATAGTGTTATTTTGCGATACTTTAAGAAGAATAATTTATTGCCTGATGAAAAGAAAGTAGAAATGGATAATCTTCGTAACTATAAAATTATGAATGTTATTGATATTGATAATGTTTGTATAGCTTTTAAAAATATTATGGGATTAGAAGTTGCTACAGATAATTATTTAACTATTATGGAAATCGAATATCCTGATTTTGTAGATAATAAGGGATTATTTGCAGTACAACGTTCCTTATTTGAGACCAGTGACTATGAAATAACTAAAACATATATTAATAATATTAAATCAATCTTACCAGCTAATATCATCCAAAAATATATAATTAATAAAGCTCATCAAGGTGAAAACTTTGTAGTTGATGGAAGATTAGGAACAGGAAAAACATATACAATTATTAACATTATTGCTGATCAAATATTAAATGATAAAAAAGTTTTATACTTAAATCAAGATCTTAATAATATCAATGATTTTAGAAGAAAATTAAAAAAATTAGGATTAGAAAAATGTACATATAATCTTACAAATAATATTTGGAGTATCGAAGAAGAAAAAGAACTTGATGTAACAAGACATGGCGATTTTGATGCCAGTTCCATTGAGGAATTACAAGAATATCAAAACATCTATAATCAAAAGTTTCATGGCTATCCATATAGTTATATTATCGAAAAATTAACGATTGAAAAATTGAAAGGTAATGATAAAGAAATACCACTTGAAAAATCGTTAGAAAGACATGAAGTTGAACATATTTATAAATGTTTAAAATTAATTGAAGAACAATTAAAACAAGTTGATAATTTTCCTTCTAATCCTTGGTCGACATTACTTTCATCAAAAAGTGCACCAACAATACCAGAAATTATTGAACGTACCAAAGCTTTTTACAAAGTTGAAAAAGAAATTATATCAGTTTTAGATGAATTTACAAAAAAATATAAATTTAAACGTATAGATAATATTATTGATTTTAACCGTTTAAACGATGAAATTGTTAGTTTTACAAATATTAGACCTCTAAAAATTTGGTGTAATGATTATTTTTATGAAAAAGCGGTTGTGGCATTAAATGAAATATCTGCTTTCTCAGATCGACATTACAATGATGATAATTACTATAAAGACAACTGCGTTGAAACATATGAACCCGGAACAATTGCTAAACTATTGAAGATAATTACTAATAAGCACTATGAAATAAAAACTCATACAAGTGAAGATGTAAAATATGTTGATAGAATATTAAGTAGTGGTGAGGACTTAAATAATTTATCTAAAAATGCTAAAGAATGGACTACATCATCATTAACAACTTATGAAAGTCTTGAGAAGTATTTTTCTTTTGATAACCTAAATGAAGATGTCTTTACATTTTTGGTAAAATACTATAATTTACTTTCAAAATCAAAAGTATTGCCAGACTGGTATCAAGAATTTTTAGATGACCCTAAAAAAATAATTGATAAAAGTAAAGAAATATCCGAAAAATTCGGTGACTTGAGTAAAGTACACAAAAGCTTTATTGAATATATTTTCTTAGACAACTTTAAATATCATGAAATATCCGAAATTTATAAAAATAAGCATCCTAATTGGCACCTTAAAAAAATAGTTGACTTATCAGGATTAAAAAGAAATCATCGTAATTTTACGAGTATTTGCAAAGATATTCAAACATATTATGAACTTGGAACAGCCATTAAAGATTCTATGCCAAAATATAATGGAAATAATGATGAAAAATTATGGCGTGACTACCAACTATTTGTTAATTTTGTGGCCTCTTTAACACCTTGGGAAATAAAAACTCTTTCAACATTTGTTAAAGAAGAACAAAAAAATGATTTTTCAAGAATGAAAGATATAATAAAACTATTGGAAGTAAATGCTACTAATTATTCTAAGGTCAAAGAATTTAGCGATTCCTTTGATTACTATCATATTGTCGTTGGTGGTTCTAATTTTATAGAATTAGTAAATTCAATTAAAGATAATTTAAACTATTTAGACAAAGTGATTGCGGCTAGGGATGATATTATTTCTATATTCAAAAAAGGAGATAATGTAACAACCTTAGATTGTTTAATTTTAAACGAAGTAGATAAAGATTATAAAGATTGTATTAAAAACTTTGATAACAAATCAGCATACTATAAAGGACTTTTTGGTAAATCATTTAACGGATATGATACACATGTAACAGGCATTGGACAAACAATTGACCACTTTGAAAACTTTTTGAAAAGAGTTGAAAAAAACAATGTTATACTGAACATTTTAACTAACGAATCTGTAAGCGTTAAAACCCAAAAAGAATATGATGCTTTTATTGAATATTCTACTACATTTGTAAACTTATACAACGAATGGTATCAAGCTTTGAGAAGATTTTCTACTTGTTTCTATGGTGGAAAAATGTCAATGCAAAATAAAACCTTCCAAGAAAATTTACTTATCTTAGAATATTATGTTACAACAATGGATCAAGTAGAAGCTGTTGCTAATATAGAATATGAACTAGATATATTCTATGAATATGGTCTAAAAGATTTACCTAAGGGAATTCAAGAGGGACGATACAGCAAAGGAATTGCCAGTCGTTATATTTACTCAACAATGAAAAAATATTATGATGAAATTCACGATGGTGGATTTGTTGATTTTACAATCAAAGACTTTGAAGACAAGATTAACGAACTACATACCTTAGAGAAAAATCTATGTGAAAATAACTTATTAAATTTAAGAGATTATTTGAATAATTACCAAGAAAAAAGAAAATTCAATTTGTTCATCCCTAACTTGGATTTAGAAAATTTAATGCCATATCAACGTATATTTATCGGTGACATTACAACACTGAATAGTAATCTTAACTTAAATCATTTTGATTTAGTAATAGTTGATGATGCTCATCTTTCAACAGCTAACAAATATAATAATATTATTAATGCTAACCATGTTTTAGTTTTTGGTGATTGTTCTTTCCAAACATCGATTACCAACTCACTTATGCAAAGAGTTGGATATGAATCTATTGTACACTTGTACAAAAGATATATCGAAATGCCATCATTATTTAATAATAAATGGGAAGTAAGTAATCAATATATATATTATCCAAACATGAAAGTAGATGTTAGAGGTTTTAATAGTATTGATGAAATGGTTGAAGAAATTGTTGATCACTATAAGAAAAATAAGATTTTAATTAATATCATTGTGGACAGCCCTATAACAAGAAGAAAGGTATTTTCTTCTTTAGTAAATTGCTTGCGAAAAGATTATTCTGTTGAAGAAACCTTGAACATCATTAATTATCCATTACAAATAATATCTTCTAGTGGTGATGCCGCAAGACTGAGTGATGAAACATATATATGGTATCCCGACTTAATAAACCATGATGAAATGTACGATAATTTACTAGTTAGAAATTATGTTATCGCTAAAGAAAGCATTCAACTTTGTTATTTAAATGATAAAAACATTCATACAAATGAAAAATTAGAAACCGAAATTGAAGGATTAATTGGAAAAAATGATATTCGTCAAAATGTTATCGATGGAGTTGCTAAGGCCTTATATGACAATTTGGTTAAAAGAGGCTTAAAACCAGAAATCGGTTTTGGCCATATTGATGTAATACTTAGAAATAAAAATAAAAATATCGGTATTTGTATAATTGGTAAAAGAACGGATGGCAGATATTCTATAGTCGATGATTACTTATTTTATGTCTATGAATATCAAAAACGTGGATGGGAAATTTTAAATTATACGATTGATGAATTATTCAAAAATTTTAATGTAATTATTAATAGAATATGTAATGATTATGATAGTGAGTAAAGATATGATTAGTAATAAACAAATGTTTATAGAAATTATTGGTGAGATGAAGGATGGTAGTAATCATATAGGTCATTTAAAACAAACAATAAAAAATTATTGTAAACAAGGCTTCTATGTTAACACCAAATACATTAAAGGCCGTAATTTAGGACACTATGTTGTTAAATATGATTTACCAAAACTAGTTGGTTTTTTAAAAAAACAAGGATTGAATCTTGACTTATGCGATGATAACTATGATGCCCCCATTCATAAAGCCATAAGAGAAAAAAATGCGATGGTTTTAAAAGAATTAATAAAAAATAATGTGGACATTAATATTGCTACGGAATTTGATGAGACCCCTCTTCATGTTGCGGTATCAGAAAATAATTATGAAATGGTCAAAATTCTTCTCGATGGTGGAGCAGATTTATCACTAGTCGATGAACGTAATTGTACGCCCTTAGATTATGCTTTAGATGAACAAAACGAGCAAATAATCAATTTGTTGAAAAAAGGGCGGAGGGAGAAAAAATGAAAAACTTTAAATTAATTTATGAAGAATATATGTCAAAACATACAATGGGAACGATAGGCTTTATTATTGATATCGCTATCGTAATAGTAGCCTTTTCACTATTAGTATATTTTGCTTATAAACTACTTAAGAAAAATGTTGTTTTCTATGTTGCTAGTGCTTATGTCATAGCATCTTTAATTAGCATTGTTCTTGATCTTGAATACACAAAATGGGTATTGCTAGGTTCTTTTGTGGTATTAATTATTACGGTAATAAATGCACAATCAAGTGAACTTCGTCATGGTATGCGTAGTAGTTATACATCTAAAGTAACAAAACAATATATAACTAGCCAAGACTCAAAAACAGAATTAATTAATACCTTAATTAAAACTGTTGAATACTTTTCTTCAAGAAAAATAGGTGCGATCATTACCATTGAAGAAGAAAATAACTTGAATATGTACATTCAAAAAGCAGTACGTTTAGATGCGGAAGTTACTTTTGAATTATTAGAAACAATTTTCCATCCTAATACAGCCTTACATGATGGAGCTGTAATCATAAGAGGTAATAGAATTATGTGTGCTAGTGCTTTTTATACACCAAGTGATAAATCTGATATTCCTCAACACTATGGATCACGTCATCGTGCTGCTATTGGTATTAGTGAAGATAGCGATGCATTTACTTTAGTTGTTTCCGAAGAAACAGGATCAATATCAACAACTATTGGAGGAACTATTACTTCTAATTTATCTTCAGAAGCTTTACGACAATCGTTAAATCAACATATTATTGTTAAATAGGAAGGTATCCATATGGCAATAAGTATCATTACAAAAATACCTATTTTCTTTTCATATACGTATTTTATACTAGCATTTTTAATTATAATTTTAGGATTATATGAATATTTCCTAAATAAGAAGATTGACTATTTAGCTATTTTTTTCTTATTAATACACATTGTCTTTATAATTATTCAATCAGTATTAAAACCCTATTGCTTTTATTTATTGTTTGGAATAGAACTTGTTTTTGTTATTGTTGGTAATGTTTGGTTTATTTACACTATTGTTTGGACAAACACCATAAAACAAAAAATCTTAGAACAGGTAAAAAATGATACTAGCGATTATTATTTTTGTTTGAATCAAAATAATCAAATTGTTGATTATGGCTATAACTTTGGAGTTACATGTAATTTAACTAAACGCCAAATGATGAGTAAAAAAGGCTTAGTTATGGCTTTTAAAGCTTTCAATGTAACATCCATTAATGGTAAAGAATATTCTATAGATACCATTAATGACTTTAAAAATAGTTTATTGGAAGCTTCTTCCAAATTCAAAATGTATGAATTTATTTTAGAAGTAAAAAGTGAAAAAAACGAAAATAGAAAATCATATAAAGGTTTTGCCCAACCAATTTATTTAGGAAATAAAAGAATTGCTACCGCCATTTATTTATATTTTAACAAGGTAGATATTGTTGAAGAACTAAGAAAAAAAGTTACAACAAGCCTAAAGAGGCTTAAAGATTACAAAAATGTATCTCAAATTTTATTATCATTATCAGAAGGAGTAGCCTTATACTATGATTATCAAGAGAATCTTTTCTTTGCAACTCAACAATTTTTGAATTACACACTAAGTAACAAAAAAACATACACTTTTAAGGAATTTTATGATTTAATAGTTGACGAAGATAAAGAACATTATAATATGCAAACAGAAACGGTTAATAGCATAAATGTAACTCGTATTAAATTTAGAATGAAAATTAAAGATGTAGTTTTTAACGCTATAGAAGATTCCTTGTTCTTAACGAAAGAGGGGCAAGAATATATATCTATAATTCATATTACATCACTAGATAATGAAAATATTAATGATAATATTCTTTCAACTAAAGAAGCCGTTGACTTGATGTCAAATCTTTCAGAAACACCAGTTACACCAATTGTTTATAAAACCGAAGAAATATTAACAAAAGCATTAAAGAAAAATTAATTACTTGATTTTCAAATACTAAGAGGTAATAATAATGACAAAAAGTTTAATATTGTTAATGGCAGGTAAAGGCCAAAGAACAAATCTTAATATAAATAAAACTCTTTATAAGATAAATAATATTCCTTTGTTTCTTTATAGCCTTAATACTTTCATGAAAGTTGGCTTTGATGAATACATTGTTGTATGTAGTGAAAATGACTATAATGAAGTATTAGAAATTATAAGTGATTATGGATTGAATGTAAAAATCGTCAAAGGAAAAAGTGAAAGAAATGGTAGTGTTAAAGAAGGGTTAAAGAAAACAACATCAGACGTTGCTTTTATCCATGATGCCGCAAGACCACTAATTAGTGTAGAAGATATAAGAGAATTAATGAAATCTTCTAAGACATATCTTTGTGGCACTTTATATCATGATTTAACAGACACCTTGCGAACCATAAAGAATCCTATATCACAAATTAATAGAAATACTGTTAAGGGTATGTCAACTCCACAGTTTTTTAACAAATGCCTTTTTGAAAAAATATTAAACAATGAAGAATCAATAACTGATGAAATTAGTCTGTTTGAAAATGACATAGATATTGCCTTTGTTAAAGAAACTAAACCTAATTTAAAATTAACTACAGCTAATGATTTAGAATACATTTGTTATTTACTATCTAGTAAAAATAAATATTTAATAGGTCATTCATTAGACTATCATCCCTTTGGAAGTGAAAATGGTTTAGTTTTAGGTGGCGTTCATTTCAATGACTATCCAATACTTTTAGGACATAGTGATGCTGATGTTATCTTTCATGTCGTAGCCGAAGCAATAATGGGAGCCTTAGGAATTGGTGATTTGGGAACATTATTTCCTGATAGTGATATGAAGTATAAAGGTATGGATTCTAGTTATTTTATAAAAGAAGTAATTAAAAAGGTCATATTAGAAAAAGCTGAAATTGTCAACATAGATGTTATGGTATATCTAATAAAACCATATCTAAAAGACTATAAAAAAGAAATGATAAAAAATATTAAAGAATTAACTGGTTGCAACTATGTTTGTGTGAAGGCTGCTACTTTAAATAAACATGGCTTAATAGCACTAGAAGAAGGAATTGGTGCAGAAGCAACTATTCTTATGAAAATATAAAAAATAAGATGAGAAGTTCTCATCTTATTTTTATTAACTAGCCATATTGATTGCTAAAAGAAATGGTATGTGCTATAATAATTGAACTAATAGTAAAAAAAATATGAAAAAATAGAAATTTTTTCTTGATGACTTAGAGCTGATAATATCTATAATTTATATCTAAAGCCACTTTGAAACATTTAAGTTTTGATTATTTTTCTAGGAGGAAGCAACATGAGAAACAGTTACGCTTTAACTAAAGCTGAGGTTGAAGAAGAGATTAATTATTATAAGAAAATATTTACCGTTGTTAGAATTCTAAAGAGAAATCAAATTGCTGGTATTTGTTCAAAAGAAGATATTGACAAAGTTAGTTGCCCTTGTTATTCTTTTTGGAAAAAACATCAACCATGCGAAAATTGCATTTCTGAAAAAGCTATGAGACTAAAAAAAGATCAAGCGAAAATAGAATTTTCTGATAACGGTGTTTATTATGTAATCGCAAAATATTTAGAAATAGATGGTGAACCATGTGTAATGGAGTTGTTACGTGAATTTGATTCTGAAAACATTATTGATGTTGATGGAAAAGAAAAACTAATTGCTAGTATAAATGATTACTATGAAAAAGCGTATATGGATGTTTTAACCGGTGTTTATAATCGTAGATATTATGAAGAGGAATTAAAAGACTCCACAATTGGGGCTGGAGTGGCAATGATCGACCTAGATGATTTTAAAGTTTATAATGACGTTTATGGACACATAGCTGGTGATTCGGTTTTAACAATATTTGCTAAGGAATTAAAGAAAAATATCCGTGTTTCGGATAAATTAATTCGTTATGGTGGCGATGAATTTTTACTAATTATGCCTGGTGCTCAAAGTAGTGGCTTTGAAATAGCATTAAAACATATTTTACAACGAGTAAGTAATATTGTTTTGCCAGGATATGCTGAAATAAATTTAACATCGAGTATTGGTGCAACGGTAGCTATTGATGAAACCATAGAATCTGCTGTTAATCGTGCCGATAGATTGCTATATAGAGCCAAAACAACGAAAAATACGATTGTTACGGATGAAGATGATAAAATAATCAATGAAGGAAAAAAAGCTACCATTCTAGTAGTAGATGATGCTGAAATTAATAGAACAATTCTTTCTTCAATCTTAGGCAACGAATTTAATGTTATTGAAGCAACAGGTGGAAAAGAATGCATTGAAGACTTAGAAAAATATGGTTCTAAATTATCTTTAATTCTTCTAGATATTGTTATGCCAGATATTAATGGTTTTGATGTGTTAAAATATATGACTATTAACCACTATATAGAAGATATTCCTGTTATTACTATTACTGGCGATGAATCTGAACAAATTATTCGTAAGGCATATGAATTAGGAGTTTCCGATTTCATAAATCGCCCCTTTGATGCGAAAGTTGTTTATAGAAGAGTATCTAATACGATTAATCTTTATGAGAAACAAAAACGACTTATATCTACTGTTTCAAGAGAAATAATTGAAAAAGAAAAAAGTAGCCATATTCTTGTAGATATTTTGAGTCAAGTTACCGAATTTAGATCAGGAATGGGAAGAGAACATATCACAAACATTAATAAGATTACCGAATTACTTTTAACAAAATTAATGGAAAAGACCGATAAGTATGGTTTAACTAAAAAAGATGTATATTTAATATCAACCGCATCGACATTACATGACATTGGCAAAGTTGAAATTGATTATAACATTTTAAATAAGCCAGGAAAACTAACGCCTGAAGAATTTGAAGAGGTAAAGAAACATACTATTCTTGGAGCGGAAATTGTTATGAATATTCATGAATATCATAATGAACCCTTGGTGAAATATGCTTATCAAATATGTTTATATCATCATGAAAAATATGATGGAAAAGGATATCCAAAAGGACTAAAGGGAGATGAAATTCCAATTGCTGCACAAGTTGTATCATTAGCTGATGTATATGATGCATTAACTACTAAAAGAGTATATAAAGACGCCTATAGTTCTAGTGAAGCTATGAAAATGATTTTTAATGGGGAATGTGGTAAGTTTAATCCTTTACTTTTAGAATGCTTATTGGATATAAAAGATGCACTAATAAAAAATGATAAAAATGAAATTAAATAATTTTTAAATAAATTAATGGAGATATTATAATTACAATCAAATAATTTTATGAAAAAATAGATGGTAACTATAGCGAAGTATTAAGTAGACTAGGATCAGATGCATTAGTATAAAAGAATGGTGTATATAATCGTTTTATAGAAATTAGAAGAAAAACGGAAGGTTGGACAATATAAAATAAACAAAAGCGGTAATAGAGACAAAAAATGTTTTACTATTATCGCTTTTCTATTAATTCAACATAAAAAATAAAAAAAATAATAAAATTAACTAGAGGTAATTTTATGAAAAAGCTACGACTTTTAATTATTATAATGTTAATTTTTTTTCTTCCTTTGATTGTCTTCAAAATGGTTGATAATTATTTTAGTGAAAGAACTCAAAAATATATGGAACAAGCCGCCACTTATGCGACAAGTGATATTTTTTCTTTGGCTGCAAATATAGTGGCAAACTACAATAAAGATGAATTAATAAAATATAAACTCAATGAAGATGCTTATATAACAAGTGTATATGTGGATACTACTAATGCTAATAAACTTTTAGTAGATATATCAAATTTAATTAGTGAACAAATTTCTTCTGGAATTATTGAGGAGAAAATGGGAAATGTTAACATTAAATTAGGACAATTACTTAGTAGTTCTCTTTTTACGAATGTTGGACCAAATATAAAAATCAAAACTTCCCCCATTTATTCTTACACAACAGATATATATACATCTACTAAAGAATCAGGGATTAATAATACATTAGTGGAAGTATATATTGAAGCAATTATTAATATTGAAGCATTTATTCCTCTATGTGAAAAAAATATATGCTTAAAATCAAAAATTTATATCATAAATCAAGTAATACAAGGTAAAATTCCCCTTTACTATTTTTCCGGTGGTATCGAATAAAAAATTTATTCAAAAGCCTTCCAAAAACTTATAAAAAGTTGTATAATATAAAATAGAGTATACTAGATTTCGGAGGGTTATTATGAATAATAACGAAATAATAAAAGAAGTAAAGAAAGTAATTAGAAAATTAAGACCATATTTAAATCAAGATGGTGGCGATTTAGAATTCGTTGATTTTAAAGATGGTGTTGTTTACATTAAATTACTTGGAGCATGTATGGGCTGTTCGAGTAGCGATGATACAATTAAAAATAGTATTGAAGCTATGCTATTAGAAGAAGTTCCATATGTTATTGGTGTTGAAAAAGTGGAGGATGATCAAGCATGAAAACAGGAGATATTGTCATTGGTAAGATAACTAATATTGTTGGCTATGGTGCTTTTGTATCCTTAGGAGAGTATGAAGGATTAATTCATATTTCAGAATTTTCAGATAGCTTTGTAAAAAACATTAACGATTTTGTGAAAACTGGCGATGAAGTTCGCTTGAGAGTGTTAGAAGTTAATGATGAAGCTAAACAAGTAAAATTAAGTTATAAACAATTGCATAAAACAAGAGGTGTAAAATGCCGCATACCAGAGTATAAAATTGGCTTCAAGTCTCTTGCTGATTGCTTAGATGATTGGATTGATAATTATAAGGGCTTGGAGGAAGAAGAAAATGAAAATAAACAAAGTTAGTAGCATAATTGTTTTGTTAATGGTATTATTATGTGTAACTTCTTGTTCAAAGAAAAAAGATGCATTAGTTGAAGAATACCCACTCTTAAATAAAAACCATGTTGTTGAGGAAATTACTCCTGAAATTTTAATAAAAAAAATCAGCAATAAAGAATCTTTTATTGTTGTATTAGGCTTTCCTAAATGTCCATGGTGTCAAGCACTAATGCCCGTTTTTGATGAAACTATTAGAGAAAAAAATACAAATAAAAAAATAGAAGCATATTATGTTAACATTTTATCAATGCGCGATAATGAAGATGATAAAAATAGAATTTACTATTATGCACTATCAAAATACTTAGAAAATGCTTTAGTTGATTATACTAATAAAGATACTAAAGAAACTGGAAAAAGAATAAATGCTCCAACAACGATTGCCGTAAATAAAGGCGAATTAGTTGGATACCATTTAAACACGGTTACCGACCATGTCTTAAATGAATCAGGGGTGCTTCCTGCCTTAACAAGCGAACAAAATAAACAATTAAAAAATACTATTAATACTTTATTAGAAAAAACTATAAAATGATATTCTAAAATAAAAGATTCAAAAATAAAATAAAATGGTGATTATTTTTGAATCGAAAAAAAATAAAATTGTCTTTGTTTTTACTTTCCATTAGCATTCTTTTTTTTCTAAGCTGTAAATATATTGTTGGTGCTAATAAGTCTAAAAATACAATTTGTATTGATATTGGCCATGGTGGATATGACCCTGGAGCGGTAGTCGGTGAAAATCTAGAAAAAGATATCACATTGAAGGCAGGACTTACTATAGGAATGTACTTGGAAGAAACAGGATATAATGTGGTTTATACGCGAAAAGATGATGAATCATTAGATACTAACAAAACCAAAGACATGCATAAAAGGCTTAAAGTAATTAATAGTAATCATTTATTATATATATCTATTCACGCTAATATTTACACAAACAAAATTCCTCATGGTACACAATGCTTTTATAAAAAGAATGATTTAGAATCTGAAAAACTTGCCTCTTCAATTCAAAAAATGGTAAAAATTTTTGATAAAACTAATACACGATTTGAAAAAAGTATAACTGGCAAATTTTTAATTGAAAATGCTAATACTACTGGTTGCATTGTAGAACTGGGATTCATGACTAATAAAGATGATTTAACAAAAATGACAGATGAAAAAGAACTGAATAGATTATGTCTTTATATATATATGGGAATATTAGATTACTTAGAAAACAGGTGAAAAAATGAAAGAACTAACACTAAAAGTTATTGAAGATAAAAAAATGATTGAATTAGGAACAATACTAACATCATTTGCATATCCCGATTTAGTAATAGCATTAACCGGTGATCTTGGTGCTGGAAAAACTACTTTTACTAAAGGAATAGGATTAGCTTTAGGCATTAAAAGAGTTATCAACAGTCCGACATTCACAATAATGAAAATATATGATGCTACTAATAAAATTAATGGCATTGAAAAACTATATCATTTAGATGTATATCGAGTAACTTCTTCAAGTGATGACTTTGAACTATCAGAATATTTTGAAATGAATGGATTAACTGTAATTGAATGGGCTGATATAATTGAAGATTTATTACCCGAAAAACTTTGGCGTATGCAAATTAAAAATATAGATGAAAATAGTCGATTAGTAAAAATAATATTTAATGATGATACCAATGTAGGCGAATTAGAAAAAGTATTAGAGGAGAAAAATTATGAAGTTATTCATGGATAGTTCAACTAATTATTTATATTTATCAATAGTATCAGACACTTTTGTTAAATACTTTACTAGATATGGAAAATGTGATCATTCTGAAACGATGGTTGATTATTTAGGAAAGTTTTTAAAAGATAATGAAATTAGTGTTGATGACATTGATGAAGTTTACGTAGGAAGAGGACCTGGTTCTTATACAGGATTAAGAATCGCTGGAACAATTGCTAAAGTATTTAGTTTTTGTAAACAAACAGCATTTTATAGTTTTTCATCCCTTGATTTAATATTAGCATCAGTTATATCTAATGATGGTGCCTATATTGCTAGAATTGATGCTAAAAAGAATCATAGTTATTATAAAGCTGTTACCATCAAAAATGGAAACATTAAAGTTGATATTGATGAATGCTTTGAAGAAAATAGTAAAATAGAAGCACTTACTGACTACAAAATTATTGACATAAATGATGAATTTTTTGAAAATGGGAAAATGCTTGGCTACATTATAGCTAATGCTAAATTATATCGAGAAGAAGACTTTTTAGATTATACCCCTAATTACATTCGTAGTGGTATTTAATATGATAAAAATATTAGAAATGTCTAGCTGTGATGTTTTACAAGTAGTGAAATTAGAAGAAAAAATTTTAGGAGAAACATTAGGCGAAGAATTCCTTTTAAAAGGAATAATAAATAATCCTTCAATGTTTTTAGTAGCAAAACAAAACGATAAAGTTATAGGATATATCAGTGGTTATTTTATGGATGGCATCGGAGAAATATATAATTTTCTAGTCGATGATATATATCAAAGACAAGGAATTGGAAATATGCTGTTTGATAAATTAATGGAAATCAATAAAGTTACAAGCCTTACTTTAGAGGTAAGAGATAGTAACCAAAAAGGATATAACTTTTATTTAAAAAAAGGATTTAAAGAAATTTCAGTGAGAAAGAATTATTACAAAAATGGCGATGATGCCATTGTAATGATAAAGGAAAAAATATGATAATATTAGCAATAGAATCAAGCTGTGATGAAACAGCCATGGCCATAGTTGAAAATGGCCGAAAAGTAATTAGCAACGTTGTATATACACAAATAGCTATTCACACTCTTTATGGTGGTGTTGTTCCTGAAGTTGCTAGTAGAGAACATATAGCTAAAGTAACGAGAGTTTTAAAATCATGTTTAGAAGAAGCTAAAATGGGAGTAGATGATGTTGATGCTATCGCAGTAACAAGTGAACCAGGACTAATTGGCTCATTAATGGTCGGCATTAATACAGCTAAAACATTGAGTTTAATATACAATAAACCTCTTTTATATGTAAATCATATTCATGGACATATATATGCCAATTATCTAGAAGATGATTTTTCTTTTCCTCTTTTGGCCCTTGTTGTTTCAGGTGGACATACGGAACTTGTTCTAATGAAAGATCATTTTGACTTTCAACTCTTAGGTGAAACTTTAGATGATGCGGTCGGTGAAGCATATGATAAGGTAGCAAGAGTAGTAAATGTTGGCTATCCAGGTGGGCCAATTCTTGATAAGATGGCTGCTTTAGGGGAACCAACTTACCAATTACCTCATATAAAATTAGGCAAAGATTCATATAACTTTAGTTTTTCGGGATTAAAATCGGCTGTTATAAATTTATATCATAAAACCGAAGAGAAAGGTGAAAAGTTAGATTACAATAATCTTGCCGCAAGTTTTCAATCTGCCGTTATTGATGTATTAGTTTCAAAAACTAAAAAGGCTGCCTTAGAATATCAAGTAAAACAAGTTATTATAGCTGGTGGCGTTGCTGCGAATAAAGGCTTAAGAAGTGCTATGAAAGAAACAATGGATGAACTAGGAATTAAACTAGTTGTTCCTTCATTTAAATATTGTACTGACAATGCTAGCATGATTGGGGCTGCAGCATATTTTCAATATCTTGTTAAAGGATATAATAAATAGGAAAAAATTAAAAAGTAATGCTTTTTCATAAAACATTACTTTTTTTTCTAACTCCCACATATGATTAAAAAGATGAAAATAAAAAGGGGAGGTCTTGCAATTGATTTGAAAAAAAAAATAAATTATGATAAAATTAATTGAAGTTTTTGGATTTTTTTTAGATCCAGGCAATTTCTTAATAACTACTGTTAACACAACAGCAAAAATAAATAAAAAGGAGAGCAAAAAAAATGAGTGTAAAAATTGTTGATACTTGTTTAAGAGATGGTCATCAATCACTACTTGCTACAAGACTTACAACTGCAGATATTTTACCTGTAGCAGAACTTCTTGATAAGGCTGGTTATTATGCCCTTGAAGTATGGGGCGGAGCAACTTTTGATGCTTGTATTCGTTTCTTAAATGAAGATCCATGGGAAAGATTACGTCTTATTCGTAAGGCTTGCCCAAACACAAAATTACAAATGCTATTTAGAGGTCAAAACATTTTAGGATATCACCACTACGCTGATGATGTAGTAGACAAATTTGTCCAAAAATCATTAGAAAATGGAATTGATATTATTCGTGTTTTTGATGCTTTAAATGATTTACGTAATTTGAAGAGTGCTGTAGAGGCTACAAATAAGTACAAAAAACAATATGGCGGACATTGCCAAATAGCATTATCTTATACAACTAGCCCTGTTCACACTATTGACTATTTCGTTTCTTTAGCGAAAGAAGTAGAAAAAATGGGAGCTGATTCTATTTGTATTAAAGATATGGCGGGAGTATTACTTCCAGAACAAGCTTATGAGTTAGTATCAAAAATTAAGGCTAGCGTAAAATTACCATTAGAATTACATACACATTGTACTGGTGGTATTGCCGAAATGACCGTTATGAAAGCTATTCAAGCTGGCTGCGATATCATCGATACTGCCTTATCACCTTTATCTGGTGGTACTAGCCAACCATGTACAGAATCTTTAGAGTATGCTTTACAAAATACTGAATATGATCCAAAGTTAAATTTAGACTATCTAAAACAAGCTAGTGATATATTAACAGTTGTGAAGGATCGCTTCTTAAAAGAAGGTAAACTTAACCCTAAAGCTTTAACAGTTAACCCAAGTATTTTAAAATACCAAGTTCCTGGTGGTATGCTTTCAAACTTAATGAGCCAATTAAATGCTCAAGGTGCTATGGATAAATATGAAGAAGTTTTAAAAGAAATTCCTCGTGTTCGTAAAGACTTAGGTTATCCTCCACTAGTAACACCATTATCACAAATGGTAGGTACACAAGCTGTTATGAATGTACTATTTGGTGAAAGATACAAATCTTGTCCAAAAGAAATTATTGACTATTTAAAAGGAAATTATGGAGCTGCTCCTGCTAAAGTAGATGAAGAAATTAGACACAAAATCATCGGCGATGCAGAAGTAATTACATATCGTCCTGCTGATAAAATTGCTCCTGAGTTTGAAGCTATTAAAGCTAAATACAGTAATGTATGTAGAAGCGATGAAGATGTACTATCTTGCGCATTATTTGAAAATATTGCTGTAAAATTCTTAGAAAATAAGTATAATAAAAAACCAGAACAAGAAGTTGAAGAATTTAATGTTGTTATAGGAGATGGTGAATAATATGTTTTTAAGTATTCCAAGTATTGATCCATATAATTTAGGCTTTGGTGAAGCCTGCTTAATATCATTAATATGCATGTTAATCGTTTTTGGTATGTTAGCAATTTTATGGGGTATTGTATCATTATTTAAGTTTATCCCTGCTGGAAAGAAAAAAGAAGAACTTCCAGCTGTTAAAAAAGCTGTTGTATCTAAACCAGCTTTAAAGTTAGAAGATATTAAGGATGAAGATATGATGGTAGCTGCTCTTGTTGCAACTATTGAATACCATAATGAAACTAAAAAGGATGTACATGTTGTATCCATTAAAGAAATTTAAATAAAAAGAGGAGAATAAATATGAAAGTTTATAAAATTAAAGTTAATGGTAAGGCTTACGAAGTTGAAGTAGAAACAGTAAGCGAAAATAATGAAAAGATTGAAGTAGCTAAAAAAGCTCCAGTAGCCCAAGCAAGTGGCGAAGAAAAAGCTGTAAAGGCTCCTATGGCTGGTACAATTTTAAGCGTAAAAGTTAATGTTGGCGATCAAATTAACGTTGGTGATGTTTTAGTAGTTCTTGAAGCTATGAAACTTGAAAACGAAGTAAAATCACAAGTAGCTGGTACTGTAACAGCTATTAACGTATCAAAAGGTTCTGCTGTTAAAAACGGTGATGTAATTATTGTTGTTAAATAATAGGTGAATAACATGGAATTTATTGGAGATTTATTTAAAGAATTCTTCTCTAGTATGGGATTCATGGATTCAAACTTTTATTTAAGATTAATCATGATGGTTATTGGTATCATTTTGATTTATCTTGCTATAGCTAAAGATTTTGAACCATACCTACTTATCCCAATTGGTGTTGGAATTCTACTTACTAATTTAGCCCCTGGTTTATACGACCCAGAGAATAGTTCAGGCTTATTATATGAAATGCACAAGGGAGTAACATTAGAATTATTTCCACCTCTAATCTTCTTAGGAATTGGTGCCACAACCGACTTCGGCCCACTAATCTCTAATCCAAAAAGTTTATTATTAGGTGCTGCTGCTCAATTAGGTATTTTTGCCACTTTCATTGGTGGTATCTTACTTGGTTTTGATGGTTTAGTTGCTTCTTCAATTGGTATCATTGGTGGTGCTGATGGACCTACAGCTATTTTCTTATCAAATCGTCTACTAAGTGGTGGTGTATTCAGTAACACATTGTTTGGTTTGAATAATGTATCTGGTGAAACACTATGTGCTATAATTGCCGTAGTTGCTTACTCATACATGGCGTTAGTACCTATTATTCAACCTCCTATTATCAAACTTCTTACAAGCAAGAAAGAACGTTTAATTCACATGGATCAAACAAGAGAAGTATCACAAAGAGAAAAAATTATTTTCCCAATCGTTGTAATGATTATCGTAATTTTAGCTCTTCCTGACTGTGCAGCTTTAATTGGTATGTTAATGCTTGGTAATTTAATTAAAGAATCAGGCGTTGTTCCTAACTTAGTTGATGCCGCTTCTCGTACATTGTTATATGCAATTACTATTTTACTTGGATTATCAGTAGGTGCTACTGCCCGTTTAGATGATCCAAGGACAGCAATTTTATTCCTTGCAATCTTATTCTTAGGTTTAATTGCTTTCTCATTCGCTACTGCTGGTGGTGTATTAATTGGTAAATTAATGTGCAAATTAACAGGTGGTAAAGTTAACCCTATGATTGGTGCTGCCGGTGTATCAGCAGTTCCAATGGCTGCTCGTGTAGTTCACAAAATTGGTCAAGAAGAAGATAGTTCAAACTATTTATTAATGGCTGCTATGGGACCTAACGTAGCTGGTGTAATTGGCTCTGCTATTGCTGCTGGTTTATTATTAAAGATTTTTGGTAACTAAAAATGAACGTAAAAAGGTTAGCAACAGATAGTGTATTTCTATGCATATTAATTATTAGTGCATTTACAAATGTTGTTATTCCGATAACAGAAATAGCTTTTACTTTACAATTACTCGTTGTTTTTCTTATATGCTATCTATTGCCATTGACTGATTCAATGATAATACTTCTAGCATATATTGTAATGGGATTAATTGGAATACCAGTATTTTCTGCAGGTGGTGGTATTGGTTACTTAGTTAAACCAACTTTTGGATATATTTTAGGATTTGTAGTTATGCCAATTGTTATGTGGTTGGCTGACAAATTGCCAATAAAATCAGATTGGCTTAAAAGCATTGTAAAAGGAATAATTGGCCTATTTGTTTTATATTTAATTGGAACAATTTATTTTTGCATTGTAAAAAATGTTTACTTAAATGTTGATAATAAAGTAACATTTGTAGCGGCTTTACTTGCTTGTGTAATACCTTTTATACCAATTGATTTAATCAAAATGGTTTTAGCTATCGTAATTAAACGCCGACTAAAAGTAGTCATCGATAAAGATATAAAGTGAGGAAAGACCACAAATGAATAAAATTATTCATTTTGATGAAATCACTTCTACTAATGATTATTTAAAAGATAATTATAATAAATTACCAAACTATACAATTTGTTATGCTGATTATCAAACCAAAGGAAGAGGAAGAACAAATAGAAAGTGGCAAGCGAATAAAGGTGATAACATTACAATGTCAGTTTTAATAAATGACAAACAGTTAATTGAATCAGTATCATTTATTCCTTGTATAACCCTTCAAATTGCGGTAAGTGTTCATAAAGTACTTTCACAATATGTTTCCAATCTAAAGATAAAATGGCCCAATGATTTATTAGTTGATGGTAAAAAACTATGTGGTATTCTAACGGAAGGCATTTCTACTAGCAATTGCATTGAGGCAATTATTAGTGGAATTGGAATAAACGTTAATCAAGAAAATTTTGTAGAAGAATTGATAAATAACACGACAAGTGTTTGTATAGAAACTAACAAAAAATTTGAAATAAAAGATTTAATTGTAGAGTTGAGTAAAAAAATAACTGATGATTTAAATAGTTTCTTTTTAAACAATTACTCATCAATAGATTACTTAAAAGAACATCTATTTGGAATAAATGAAATGGTGAGTTTTTATAGAAATAATGAAATAGAAACTGGCACTATTATAGATGTCAATAATGATGGCAGTTTAAAACTAAACGTAAATGGAAAAAACATTGACGTCGAAAGTGGAGAAATAAAAATAATCAGATAAAAATTAAAAAGCGGTAATAGCGTATAAGCTATTATCGCTTTTATACATTCTTAAATAAAAAGGCTGCTAAAATTTTTAAGATTAAATTCGTTTGTTTTATAAGTGGTGTAGGAAACAAAAAATGTGTCGATGTAAAAAAATTTCACTAGTCTTGAAAATACTTGTTCTTAGTGATATAATATATTTATAATAAAATGGGAGAAGTATATACTTTTTTAAAAAGGAGGTAATTAATCGTGGCTAATGATTTAAAATTCGGTAGTGAAGCAAGAATGCTTATTGCTGAAGGGATAAAAAAACTAGAAGATGCTGTGAAAGTGACATTAGGTCCTCAAGGCAAGAATGTATTGATTGAACAAAATTTTGGATCGCCACTTATTGTTAATGATGGAGCGACAATCGCTAAAAATGTTATATTAAAAGATCAATATCAAAATCTTGGAGCATCATTAATTGTTGAAGCGGCTATTAAAACTAATGATTTAGCTGGCGATGGTACAACAACAGCCGTGATATTGGCTAGTGAATGTATTTTAAAAGGATTATCTCTTTTAGAAGAAGGTATAAATCCATTGCTTATAAAAGAGGGTTTCGAATATTATACTCCTATTATCATTGAAAAAATTAAATTAAAAAGTAAACAAATTAGTTCTATTGCTGATTTATATCAAGTGGCTAGTTTATCATCTGGAAACAATAAAATTGGTAAGTTGATTGCAGAAGCCACTAATAGTGTTGGTATAAATGGTGAAGTTAGAGTAGAAGAATCTCAAGGATTAGATACTTCGGTGGATATTGTAAAAGGATATTGTTATGATCGTGGTTATTTATCTAGTTATATGATAAATGATGAGGAAAAAAGAATAGCTGTTTTAGATAATCCCATTGTTTTAATTGTTGACAAAAAGATAACTTCAATGAAAGAGTTAGTTCCTTTTTTAGAAAATGCAATGAAACTTGGTAAACCATTATTAATTATTTGTGATGATATTGAACAAGAAGTTTTGTCTACAATTGTTATGAATAAACTAAGAGGGGTATTTAACGTTGTCATAACAAAAACACCAAGTTTTGGTGATAAAAAAGTAAAATTACTTACGGATATTAAAGTGGCGACATCAGCTTCGGTAGTAACAGACTATCAGTTTGAAGATCCTTTAAAGGTACTTGGTCATGCTAAAAAGATAATTGTTTCTAGTAATAAAACCATTATTATAAGTGATGGAGAAAATAATGAACAAATCACAAGCTATGTAGATATGTTACAACAACAATTATTAGATACAACTTCAATGTATGAAAAAAAATCTTACCAAGAACGCATAGCTCTTTTAACAGGTGGCATTGCGGTTATTAAAGTTGGTGCTCCTACGGAAGTAGAATTACATGATAAATTATTACGCATAGAAGATGCCCTTAATGCTACAAAAGCTGCTAAATCATCAGGTATTGTTGATGGTGGAGGTAAAACATTCTACGAAATTTCTGAAGAACTAGAGTTTGTTGAAGAATACAAAGATGCTTATAATATATTAAAAGAAGTATTAAAAAAGCCATTCTTCCAAATATTAGAAAATTCTTGTATAGAAAAGGAAGAAATCATCCTGAAAGTTAATAAGAATAATTGGTATGATGCTAAGAAAAAACAAATAGTACCAATCGAAGAAAGTGGAATTATAGATCCTGTTAATGTGGAAATAGCGGCAATTACTAACGCTATTAGCGTTGCCGGTATTGTTCTTACAACGGAATGTGCTATAATTTCTTTAGAAGATAAACCTAAAGTAAGTGAGGATAATTTGTTATGATGAATGATGAATTAAATCGTTTGAAAGAAGAAAATAATAATCTTAAACAAGAGAACGAAACCTTAAAAAGTTCATTAGAAGTTTATAAACTAGTTTCTTCAATTTCTAATTCTTTAGAAGATTATTATACAGATAAGTATTTAGTAGAATATAACAAAATATTAAATAAGCGTTTAAGTGAAGTTAATGATCACTTAGAAGAATTAAAAAATGAATACAATGATTTGTCACTACAGTTAACATCATTTTCTTCGCAATTAAAAAGCAATCAAGAGTATGCAGCTCTTTATGAAAAATTAAACAAAATGATTGATGATAACAATCTAATACTAAAACAACAAACCGAAGAATATGATAAAGGACATAAGGTATATTTAGATAAACAACAAGTATTAAAAGATGCCACTTTAGGGTATTATAGTACCATTGTTAAATCCATGGAACCATTAGTAGATCCAGCTTTGGTAATGACCAATGTGGAGTTTGTTATGGGCCAGTTAAAAGCTACTCTCTATTCATTAATTTTAGAATGCCGTAACTTAAATTTTCAAGATATGAAAAATTTAAGAAAATTAGAAGAATTAGAAACAAAAATTGTTAATGAAAATAAAAATATTGAAGAAGAGAAAAATCAAATTGCTGATAAAGTAAAAAGTAAATCAAAAGAAGAAATAACAAGCTTGCAACAAGATTTACAAAAAGAAATAGTTTTGAATGAAAAACTATATGCTGAATTAAAAGAAACATTTGAAAAAGTAATGAAAAAAGACATTAAAGATATTGTTGAACAAGTAAAATACAATAAAATGGTGGAAAAATCATCAAAAGAAATCACTTGTATAATAGAACAAACTTTAAAAGAAAAATTAACAAGTCTTGAAAGCCAAGATACTTTGACTAACTTGTTAATGTACAAACAATTAGAATTAAAAAAATTATTAGAGGAGAAGACGTACTTATCAAAAAAAGCCAAAAGATATGATAGCTTAAAAAAAGAAGAAAATGAATTATATACAAATTACTTAGAAGCATCTAAGAATATTGATATGTTAATGGATTTTATTGATAGTGCCGCTCTTTCTATTGCTGAAAATGATGCCTATAAAACTTGTGTTGATAGATATGAATATTTAAAAAAAGAAGAGATAAATGCTCAAGATGAATATAACAAAATTATTGCAGAAGATAAAAAAATAGAAGCCAATAGAATTGATTATATGCATGTAGGCTATTCTGAAGATGAAATTAAGAAATATACGGAAAAATTAAATCGTAATAATGTTATAAAGAATCAACTTGCTGGTCAATTAAGACAAATAAGAGATGAAATAAGGGAGATTGAATCAAATCCATCCAACTTAAAATTAATGGCTGTTTTAAGAGAAAAAGAGTTCGCCGAAGCCCATCTTCCAACTCTATATAATTTCCTTAGAAGTTTAAAAGTTAAAGTTGAACAAGAAAAAGATGAATTAAAATCCTTAGAAGAATCTTTAAAAGATTATGATAAAATAATTAATAGAATTTTGGTGCTTCAAGATGAAATTAATAATAGCCAATGATTTACTTAAAATTTTGCCAGAGTTTCATGTTTATGCTTATTTAATATCATTTTCTTCTTGTGCTTTGGAGAAAACGAAAGAAGTTGATGTTCTTCTTGAAGATATATATAAAAGCTATCCTTTAGAATATGATTATTCAAATATAACCAAAGATTTGAAATTAAAAGAAAGCCGAGATGGTTATAAAATACTGGGAAAAGATCCATCTCATACAAGACTTGCATCCGAAGCTCTTTTAAGAAGAGTTGTAAAAGGGGAAAAACTCTATCGATTAGGCGATGTAATCGACTTAGGAAATGTTTTATCACTTAAAACTAAAAGGAGTGTTTGCGTCGTTGATGCCGATAAAATTGTTGGTGATGTTAAAATTCGAATTGGAAACAAAGAAGATAATTATGAAGGAATTGGTAGAGGAATGATTAATGTGACATCTATACCAGTTTATACAGATGATTTTGGACCATTTGGTTGTCCAACAAGTGATACTTTAAGGACAATGGTTACTGAAGAAACCAAAAATATTTTAGTAATGTTAATATGCTTCTTTTCCAATCATGATGATAGACAAGATGAGAAACTTTTAATTGAATTATATGAAAAATATATAAAGTGTGAAAAAATAATACACATTAGTGAGGAGAGACAAAAATTATGATGAATGATAATTCTAATTTCATTAAAACAATAATGAAAAATGATTTAGATAGTGGTGTAGTAGACCATATTTTAACGAGATTCCCACCAGAACCTAACGCATACTTACATATAGGTCATGCTAGGGCCATTATTAATAATTTTGAGTTAGCAAAATTTTTTGGTGGAAAAACTAATTTAAGATTAGATGATACAAATCCATCTAAGGAAGATAGCGAATATGTTGATGCTATTATTAATGATATTAAATGGTTAGGATATACACCTGCTACAGTAAATTATGGATCAAGCTACTTTGACGCAACATACGAAAAAGCCATTTTGTTAATTAAAAAAGGATTGGCTTACGTTGATGATTTAAGTCATGAAGAAATGGCTTCATATAGAGGAGATGTAAATCATCCTGGTAAGGATTCTCCATATAGAAATCGTACAGTAGAAGAAAATTTAAAATTATTTGAAGAAATGAAACAAGGTATCTATAAAGATGGAGAAAAAACATTAAGAGCTAAAATTGATATGGCTAGTCCTAATATGAACATGAGAGATCCTGTAATATATCGTATTATGCATATCAGTCATCACCAAACTAAAGATAAATGGTGTATATATCCAATGTATGATTTTGCTCATCCTCTTCAAGATGCTTTTGAAGGTATAACTCATTCACTATGTAGTATTGAATTTGAAGATCACCGACCACTATATGATTGGGTAGTTGAAAATTGTAATGTTAATTCTCGTCCTCATCAATATGAATGGGGAAGATTAAACATTACACATACTTTGATGAGTAAACGTTACTTAAAACAATTAGTTGATGAAAAAATAGTAACTGGTTATGACGATCCCAGAATGCCAACTTTAGTTGGTTTAAGAAGAAGAGGATTTACACCAGAATCTATAAAACAATTTATTATGGCAACAGGATTATCCAAAATAAATTCTACTGTTGATTATGGAATGTTAGAATACTTCTTAAGAGAAGATTTAAAACTAAAAACGGTTAGACCAATGGCCATAATTAATCCTTTAAAAGTTGTTATTACTAATTATCCTGAAGGACAAATTGAGTATGTTGATGCGGTAAATAATACAGAAAATCCAGAATTAGGATCACATAAAATGGCTTTTGGTAAATACCTATATATCGAAAAAGAAGACTTTATGGAAGAAAAACCTAATAAGAAATGGAAGAGATTATCAAAAGGTTTAGAAGTTCGTTTAATGCATGCTTACTTTATTAAATGTAATGAAGTTATTAAAGATGAAAAGGGAGAGGTTGTCGAACTTCATTGTACTTATGATCCTCTTACAAAATCAGGAAGTGGTTTTGATGAAAGAAAACCAAATGGAACAATTCACTATGTAGAAGCAACTACAGCTCTTCCTGCTAAGTTTAATTTATTTGATTTCTTAATGAAAGATGAAAAAGTATCAACTGAGAATTTTAGAGAACAAGTTAATGAAAATTCATGGGTAGTATCAAACGGATATGTGGAAGCATATTTAAAAGATACAAAACCAGAAGATAAATATCAATTTATCAGAAATGGTTATTATACAACAGATAAAGAATCGAAAGGAAATGATTTAGTTTTCAACCGTATTGCTGGTTTGAAATCATCATTTAATGTGTAATATATGTCATCAATTTTAGATGTTCTTAACGAAGAACAAGCTTGTGCTGTTAAAACCATTAATGGTCCCGTTATGGTTTTTGCGGGAGCAGGAACGGGAAAAACAAGAACCTTAACAGCTAGAATTGCCTATATGGTTGAAGAGTGTGGTATAAAGCCTTACCATATCTTAGCAATAACATTTACAAAAAAAGCTACTAACGAGATGAGAGAAAGATTAGAAGGTATTTTAGATGATACTGCGAAAATGTTAAACATTTCGACTATTCATTCACTATGTGTTAAAATTCTTCGTCGTTATATTGATAAGATTGGTTATAGTAAAAATTTCGAAATAATTGATGATGAAGATGTTATCAAAGTTTTAACAGATATATATAAAAGAGATAATATTGATAAAAAGAACTTTCCACCTAAAATAGCTGCTAAGATGATTAGTGATTATAAAAATGGAATTGGAAATTTAAATAGTTTAATAGGTCCCATTTATGATGCTTATGTAGAAGAATTAAAAAATAATAATTTCTTAGATTTTGATGATCTATTATTAAAGACAGAAGAATTATTTGAAACGAGTGAAGAAGTTTTAGATATATATCAAAAGAACTTTGAATATATCTTAGTCGATGAGTTTCAAGACACCAATAAAGTTCAATATAATATCATTAAAATGTTAGGTGCTGTTCACCATAATATTTTCGTTGTTGGTGATGATGATCAGAGCATTTATAGCTTTAGAGGTGCTTGCATCGATAATATGCTAAATTTCACAAAAGATTACCCCGATGCTAAAGTTTTTAAATTATTAAGAAATTATAGATCCCATGATTCCATTTTAAAAGGTGCTAATGCGGTTATCAAAAATAACCAAATAAGAGAACCTAAAGAATTATATAGTGAAATAAAAGGTTCTTTGGATGATGTTGTTGTTCAAGAGGCTTATTACTATGAAGAAGAGGTACGTTTTGTTACTAATGAAATTAGCCATTTAGTTAACCATGATGGTTATAAATATTCAGATATTGCGGTATTATATCGTAATAGTGCTTTATCTAGAAACTTTGAAATGAGTTTTTTAGAAGAGAGAATACCATATAATATTTATGGTGGTTTCTCATACTTAAAAAGAAAAGAAATCAAAGACATTATTAGTTATTTCCGTTTTATTGTTGATAACAATCGTATTAGTCACTTTAAAAGAATTATAAATTTAATACCTAAAGGCATCGGAGATAAAACTATTGCTCATGTTATGGAAGTAATGGATGAAAATAATATAACATTATTTGAAGCAATTGATCAGGTATACGATGAAAATCCATCAACTAAAAATAAAGTCCTTTATGAATATAAACAACTAATTTTAGATTTTGATGATCAAATTGAAAAAATGCCTTTAACAGATTTCTTCGATTATTTAGTAGATAAAAGTGGCTATTTGGAACAATTAAAAGAAGATGATTTTAATAATGAAGGTCATCGTGTTGATAACTTAAAAGAATTTAAATCAATACTATATAATATTGACAATGCTTATAAAGATGAAAATTTAACCCAAAAAGATAAAGTACGTATTGGTATTGATGATATCATGTTAGATCAATCTTTTGAAGAAGATGCAAGAGCGGATGCTGTAACATTGTCTACAATTCATTCAGTCAAAGGTTTGGAGTTTGAAGTAGTATTCGTTGTCGCATTAGAGGAAGGAATTTTTCCTAGTGTCAAAGAAGATGTTGAAATTGAAGAAGAACGTCGAGTAGCATATGTTGCTTTTACAAGAGCAAAATCTAAGATATATCTATCATGTTCTCAACGTCGATTAATATATGGTAGAATGGTTCAAAATCACATATCACGTTTCTTAAATGAATATTTAACAGCAGAAGATGTTAAAGAAAATGTTGAGAAAGCAAAAGAAAGAGAAGAAAACTCTAATCATGAATTAAGAGTTGGCTCTAAGGTTAATCACAAATATTTTGGATATGGCAAAGTTATTGCGATAGATGATCTATTCGTTCAAATAATTTTTGAAAAAGACCAATCAATTAAAAAAATAAAGAAAGATTATCCATATTTAAAAGTCTTAGATTAAAAGAATAATAAAAAGGGGTAAACATGAAAACTGATGATTTAAAAAGAATGAGAGAACTTGTAAATATTCTAAATCAATATGGTTATCAATACTATGTTTTAGATAATCCAACCGTTGATGATAGAGAATATGATAGTTTAATGCATGAATTAAAAAAATTAGAAGAAAAATATCCTTCTGATGTATTGCCAAATACACCAACTAAACAAATCGGTGGGTATTTAAAAACTGATTTAGAATCAATTACACATGAAGTTCCCATGATGAGCTTACAAGATGTTTTTAGTTTTGATGAATTAAGAGAATTTGATGAACGTATAAAAAAAATAACTGATAAATTCACTTATGATGTAGAGCTTAAAATTGATGGCATTGCTTCAACAGCCCATTATACGGATGGCATGCTTACTTTAGGAGCAACAAGAGGTAATGGTGTTATTGGTGAGAATATTACCAAAAATATGCTGCAAATAGATAGTTTACCCAAAATATTAAATAAACCATTAACCATGGAAGTTCGTGGTGAAGTCTTCATGAAAAAAAGTGTTTTAACTACTCTTAATGAAGAAAGATTAAAAAATGGTGAACAACTTTTAGCCAATCCTAGAAATGCTGCCGGTGGAAGTTTAAGACAACTTGACCCAAGTGTTACTAAAAAAAGACATCTAGATCAATTTGCTTATACCCTAGTTAATCCTGCCTCTTATGGCGTGACAACCCAAACTGGTGTTTTAGAATTTTTAAAAGAAATGGGATTTAATGTTAATCCTAATTATAGACACTGTAAAAACATTGAAGAAGTTATTAACACAATCGAAGAGTATGATAGTTTAAGAAAAAAATTAGATTATGCTACAGATGGAATTGTAATCAAGGTTAATGAGTTAAATCTATATGATGTTATTGGTTACACCGTGAAAGTTCCAAAATGGGCGGTAGCATATAAATTCCCTGCCGAAATTGTAACAACAAAACTTAAAGATATTATCTTGACAGTTGGTAGAACAGGAATAATCACCCCTAATGCAGTATTAGATCCGGTATTAATTGCGGGAACAACTGTAGCTAGAGCTACTCTTAATAATGAAACCTTTATAAAAACAAGAGATATTAGAATCGGTGATTATGTAAGAGTAAGAAAAGCTGGTGAAATTATTCCTGAAGTAGTTGATGTGGACTTATCAAGGAGAACTCCTGATTTAAAGCCTTATGAATTACCTCTTTATTGTCCTGAATGTGGATCAAAAATTGTAAAAGCCGATAATGAAGCAGAACATTATTGTAAAAACCCTGAATGCGGTGGCCGAATTTTAGAAGGCATCATCCACTTTGCTTCTAGAGCGGCTATGGATATTGATGGCCTTGGGGAAAAACAAATAGAGCAGTTATATGAACTTGGCTATTTAAAAGATGTATCTGATATTTATCTATTAAAAAATTATCGAGATGAAATTTTAATGATTGATAGATATGGAGAAAAGAAAATTCAAAATCTTTTAACGTCAATTGAAAATTCTAAAAATCAAAGTTTAGACCGCTTTATTTTTGGATTAGGTATTCGCTTCGTTGGTGCTAAGGCATCAAAAAATTTAGCCAAAACGTATAAAACCCTAGATAATATTATGAACGCACCATATGATGATTTAATAACAATTCCCGATATTGGTGATGTGATGGCATTAAGTATAGTAGACTATTTTAAAAATCCTCATCATTTGGAACTAATTCATAAATTGTTAAGTTATGGAGTTAATCCTATTAATAAAATAGAAGAATCACTACAATTATTCGCAGGTAAAACAATTGTGTTAACAGGAACTTTAGAAAAAATGTCTCGAGATGAGGGAAATGCATTAATTGAAAAACTAGGTGGTAAAGCTGCTAGTAGTGTATCTAAAAAAACATCATTTGTAGTAGCCGGACCTAAAGCCGGATCAAAATTAGATAAAGCCAAAGAACTAGGAATTAAAGTTTATAATGAAGAAGAATTTTTGGAAATGGTAAAAGATTATGTATAAAATAGTTGATGTCAAAAAAATGCCAAGATACAAACTATTTAAATGGTTTAATAGTTTTGATAATCCTTGTTATGGCATAAATAAAGAAATAGATGTAACAGAAGTTGTAAACTACAGTAAGGATACAAAAACATCATTTTTTATAAATTTTTTGTATTTACTAATGCTTTCTTTAAACAAGGTTGAAGAAATGCGATTAAGAATTGTTGATGGAAATGTTGTATTATATGATGACATTGATCCAAGTTATGTTGTAAGAACAATTGATGGAAATATTGAAAGTGGTCGTCATAAAATGACTTATGATTATAATGAATTTTATCAAAGAGCTTTAGAAGAAATAACAAACAAAAAGAACATAAAATGTGAAGACGAAACCTTCAATGATAATGACTATGGATGCTATTACATAACTTGTCTTCCTTGGCTTGATTTTACAAGCATGACCCATCCCATTCCATCTTTAGAACCATCTTCAAAATCAGTGCCCCGAATTGGTTGGGGTAAATTCACTCTAAAAGATAATCGCTACAAAATGATGTTGAATATTACTGTTTCACATGCGTTTGTTGACGGCAAACCACTATGTGATTGTTTTAACAACCTAGAAGAAATCTTAAATGATTCAAGTAAATATTTTACTACATTGAACAAATAATTTAATAAAAATTCACCCCCTTTTTATCTACACTAAAAGTGTAGTATAAGAATAAGAAAGGGGTGTTTTTTTTGTGGTAAAAATAAAATAAACAATATTTTTTATTATAAAAGTTTCATAAAGCGCTTGTATTATTTTTCATAGTATGATAAAATGTGCTCATAAAATAAATATTATTTAAGTTTATATGGGGACATTCTTAAGAATAATACATAATTTAAAAACGTTTCACTCTCCATAAAAAATAAGAAGAGTTTTTTTGTTTTTAAAAAACTTATATATTTCATATAATAATATGATAAAAAATTAAATGTGAGGTATTATATGAAGATTTATTTATCGTTAAAACGAATTACCAAGGAGTTTTTAGACCATTAATATATGGTCAAAGACATGTTAATTAATTTAAAATTGAAAGGAGAATGAAAAAAATGAAGAAAAGATTAATGATATTTTTTATGTTAATAAATGTATTATTTATAGTTGGATGTAAAAAAGACCAAAAAATGGAAAAATTTTACACACTAAAAGAAGCTTATGAGGAAAAACTGCTTACAAAAGAAGATTTACAAAGTATAGCAGTACTTCACAATAATGGAAAACAAGTAGACAATATTTTAAACACAGAAGTTGCAAATAGTTGCAAATAAAATAAAAGAAATAGCTGCATACAATATGCGAAATAAAGAGTCAAATTCCATAGATAAAGCCAAGGCTAGTGATTTTACAATTACTAAATATTATGGTACGTATAATAAAAGTGTGGCATTTATGATAGATGATCCTTATTTTGCATATCCTGCAGAAGATCTTAACATTGATGAAAACATCGCTGGTGTGGTTTTTCATTATTCAACACCAGATAGAATCCTTGTTTTTGTTAGCATAAATTTAAATTAAAAATAAAATTAAATGTAGTGACATTATATGAGATTTATTAAATATAAAAAATTAATGAGTAATTATTTTATCATAAATGTTTGAAAGTTATTGGTTAAATTGGAAAGGAGAAAATGAATAATGAAAATAAAAAAAATATTTATAGTTTTTATTGCTTCTATATTTGTAGCATTTTTTACAGGTTGTACTAAACCTAAAAAAAATATGCTATTTAATGCCGAACTTATGGCATACGGTTCAATAAATGGTGAGTTAAAGGGCCAGGGAATGCGTTGGTATAAACATGATTTTTTGAGTAAAAATAAGATTTCTGATGCTATGTATTATAATGAATCATATGATAAAAACGATCCTTATTCAGAAGAATATATATGGTATGAAAATTGTCCTAAAATATTAGTATTTATTATTGATTCACTTGAGAAGAGTAAAGAAATATTTGATGATGAATTCATTAGTGGACAAGATGTAAACTTCGATAATGAGATGTGCATTTTATATTTATTTGCCAGTACAAATTGCACATACGAGCTAGAAGAAGTATTTGTAGAAAATAATTGTATGTATATAGGCATCAATCATATAGTTCACTATACAACAGATCCAGAGCCAACTATTTTAGTAATTAAAATGGATAAAATAGATATGCAAAATATGAATGTAAAATTTATTTAAAAGTATTTAGATAGAAAGGTAAAAAGTTTATTTATAAAGTATATGTATTATTAGTTTTAATACATACACTAATCTTTTAAGTTCATTAAATAAAAGAGAATATTATATAAACATTTATATAGTATTAATAGGAATTATTAAGAAGTATAGTATAGTGACAAAATTTAAAAATTGGAAGGTAGGAAAAATGGAAATGAAAAAATTATTTGTTGTTTTTATAAGTTTAATGCTTGTGATGAGTTTAACGGGATGCACAAGTGATGAATTAAACGAATATAAATTAAAAAAAATTGATGAATTAGATACATACATAAACATCAAAACTGAAGAGCAATATAGTCAAATTAGCATTGAAAATATAAATTTAATTCATGATAATGGAAAAAAATTAATTAATAATTCACAATCCGCAGATGAAGTTGATAATACTTTTGTGCAAACAATTTTAGAATTGGAACGAATCAAGAGCCTCAACAAAATTCAAAAAATAAAAAAAATTCATTATTATATGGAAGAATTTATGCTTATTGGTGAATATCATCAATTATATGATTTTGAAACTAAATCATTTTTTACTAAAAATATTGTTGAAGTAGATGGTAATGTTGATTTTGATAAAGAATTTGAATTTGTCATGACATTAGATGATGAGAAAATTAACGCATTTTTTATTAATGCCAGCGAAAATGGGTTATTTTTATTAAAAGAAAAATATGAACCTGAATCTGATGCAACATGTGCAAAAAGCGGTTGGCATTTAAAAATTGAATTTACTGATGGAACATTTTTTTCATGTGAAGGCTTAATATACCCAGTTGAAGCCAAAAAAGTAGATACGATGTTTGAAGAACTATCAGGGCATTATTTATTTGGTATTTAAAAAATATTATAATAAGAATTATAGAAAGTAGGAGATTGTTTTATGAAGAAAAATTTATTTCCTAAATTATAATTAGAAATGCATCAAAATTATTGTTAATTATACTAGGTATTTACTATCAGGATTTTTAAGATCTAACATCTCTATGACTCTGAAATATGATTCTATAGTTAATCAAATTTGTCGCTTTTGAACCTACCCAAAAATATTGGACACATTTTTATAGAATCCTATAGGAAGTGATAGTTTATCAAATTAGTGGATTTTGAGTAAAAAAACAAATATAATTTACGTAAGGAAATGAATCACTATTATGAGAGAATCATATACTAAGGATTTTATTCAAACGATTATAGACTTATACAACTCAAGAAAATCAGTAACTGACCTATCAGTAGAATATGGCATAAAAAAGGTAACAATTTATAGTTGGATTAATCAAAACAAACCAGCATTGAAAGCGGATGATGAAGAAATATCAAAGAGTGATATTATAGCTTTGAAGAAAAGAATAATGAAACTTGAAGAGGAAAATGAAATATTAAAAAAAGCTACTGCCATATTCGCGAAAAGAAAATGATAACTGATACTAATTTATTTATATTTATGGATGACAATTCAGATTTATTTGATATTACAAAAATGTGTAAGGTTTTTAACCTAACAAGATCAAGTTTTTATAATTTCTTAAATATTGAACCAACCACAAGTGAATTAAAAAAACAAAATGTAAAAGAATTGATTAATAAGATTTGGTTAGATAGTTTCAAAAGATATGGCACACCAAAAATAACGATAGTGTTGAAAAAACAATATAATATTCAAATAAGTCAAAAAACAGTTCAAAAATACATGAAAGGGTTAAATATCAAGTCAATAATCACCAAAACATACAAACCATCAAAATATAAACCAGATGAAGGTGAATTTATAAATATTTTAAAAAGAGACTTTTCAACAACCACAATTAATGAAAAGTGGGTATCTGATATTACCTATGTTTATACTAAAGAGTGTGGTTGGTGTTATTTAGCCACAATACTTGATTTACATTCAAAAAGATTAATAGGTTGGAAATTTGATAAAAGAATGACTTCTGAACTTGTTCAAGGGGCATTAGAAAATGCTATTTAGACGAGAAAACTAAACAAAGTGATTGTTTTACACTCTGATAGAGGCAGACAATATACAGCAGAAGTATATCGCAATTATTGTTCTGCAAATGATTTTAATTTATCATATTCTGAAGGTGCAATTAAAATATATAAAGATCAAAATAGAAAAGAAATACTTGATAGATATCTAACAGCCCAAATAAAT
>CAKONV010000017.1 GCA_934098295.1 uncultured Bacilli bacterium
TCTTTTTTCTTTGATTCCTTAAATTCTTTGATTTCTGGTAAATCATAAGATAAGGTTTTTACGGTTACAGCTTCGGTATCTTTCGTGTAAGTTTTTCCTGTTTCTTTATCTTTTACTGAGAATGTAAAATAAATATTGTATTCTGTATCACTAATTAAATCACTGATTACATATTCTTTTTCATCATTCATCATATATGTAGAAGAACCTAGATGAATAATAACATCAAATATTTGATCGTTTAAATTTTGTTTTTCAACTTTGATTATATTTTTACCAATTGCGGTTGCTTTAAAAGCAGGATCAGGATATTCAAATGCTTTAGTAGTTGTTTGATAAGTTCTTGTTCTTGTTGATATATATGTACTATTATCTAGATGTGACAATATATCATATGTGCAATATATATCATATTTAGTATCTTCTTCTAATCCTTCAATAACATTTGTACCTTGAGTAAGTTTATATTCTTTGCCATTAATATTAGCAACAACATTTTTTATAGTGTTATCAGTTGGAACATCAATTGTAACTGTGTTTCTTGTTGTATCACCAATTTTAATTTTAGGATCTCTTACAACTAAAAATACACCTGTTGCAATACTTCTTGGATTACCATCTCCAGGAGTATTTAGCATTTTGAAATTTCCCATTTCATTTCTTTTAAGGAAGGTAACACTACCACCACCATCAAATTGATAAGCATTTTCACAATTCATATTTTTCAAAATATTTCCTAATTCATATTGTGTAGGTCCACCCTTACCAACATTGGCTGTTAAAAGGACAATAGAACCATCAGCTTTAAAACCGATTGCGGCTCTTTCTTTTCCTGTAGTATTGTAGTAAGCACATCCATAAGTAAATGAATCATCACTAGTTGTGTAACCATTTCTAAAATCATCAGAATTATCTTCAACATCAGTTGGTAATTTAACTTTTCCATTCTCTACAAGTTTATACATATAACCTACTACTGATGATGCTTCACTGAATTCATCTGTAAATTCATATTGACAACGAATGTTTTTAGCTGTTAAAATTTTTTCTTTAACTGTACTATTTTTAGTAACAAGATAAAAGTTAGCAAATTGATTGAATTCTTCACCAATTTGATATTCACCTTCAATATCACCTTTTAAAGTAATACCATTGCTGGTTTTTGATAATGAATATGTGCCAGGTATAAAGAATGTTTCTGGTCTATAAAATTCATAACTACCTTTAACGGCAAAATAATTGGTAAAATCTAAGGAATTTTTTATATCTCTTGTAACTAGAGTCAACTCATCATCATTTGGCAATCTATTAGTATCATCAACATTTAAAGTACCAATGGTATTTCCTACTTCATCATATAATCTTAAAATCATTGTTTTAGTAAAGGAAGGAACTCTTTTAATAAAATGGCTTCTATCATCTCTAAAACCGATTAATTCTTTAAAGTTTTCACTACTAACACCCGTTCTAATTAAATCATAATCTTGAACAAACATATTTGATATTTCAGTTGAACCATTTTGTTGGTGATATCCTTCGGCATTAATTCCTCCAACAACTATCCAACCAGGATGTTGGGCTTCATAGTCTTTAGCAATTCTATCTAAAGTAACTAGGCTCGTTGCATATTTTCCCATATAACTCCAACTAGCAAGTTTTACTTCTTTATTATCGCCATTAACAGTATAACTGAAAACATCATTGTTTGTATATAGACTATTGTTATAAGCATTGGTTGCGATAGTTTGATGACTAAATAAAACGCCACCATCAAGAACTTCTTCTTCAAGTGTTTCTTTCACTATAACATCTGCTTTAGTCTTAATAACAAAGGTTAGTGATAACAATAATAAAATTAACAAACTTAAGATTTTTTTCATGTTTTACCTCCTAAATGAAAAGATCTTAACTTAAGTCCCCCCACCCACAAGTTACAAAAAGTTTAAGGCTGCTTCAATCACGACCTGACCTAGTTCGCTATGCAACCTTGGATGAAGGTACTTAAATTAAGATCCACTATTATTATAATATATTTTTTTGTTTTTGTCAATAAAAGTTTATTTTTTTATTCGCAAAAACAAACAATTATTTAATACCTCATTCCTTAACTTTATTTTTAATTCTTAATTCTCTAAAAAAATTTTTCAACATTAAACTAGATTCTTCTTCTAAAATACCACTAGTAACTTCAATTTTATGGTTAAATTTTAAAGAAGAATCAGCTAAATTAATAATGCTCCCCATAGCTCCAAATTTAGGTTCTTTAGTAGCATATACCACCCTTTTTATTCTCGATTGTAAAATGGCACCAGCACACATTGGACAAGGTTCTAAAGTAACATATAATGTGACATCATCTAATATCCATGTAGCAAGTTTTTTATTAGCCTTTTTTATAGCCTCAATTTCAGCATGAGAAATAACTGAATGATTTTTTTCCCTTTTATTATAGGCTTTGGATATAACTTTTCCATTACTGACTAAGATACAACCCACTGGAACTTCATTAATTTTCCAAGCCTTTTCAGCCTCTTTTAAGGCTAGTTGCATATAATATATATCATTTTGATTCATAGTTCTTATGAGGAACTTGATGGCAAGAACGACAACGAGGTTCATACTTTTCGGCTGCACTGACAAGTATAATTGGATCATCATAGTCAGCCGGTTTACCATCAATTATTCTTTGTGTACGGGCAGCTGGAGCACCACATACAGCGCATATTGCATTTAATTTGGTTACAAATTCAGCTCTAGCTAAGATATCTGGCATTATTCCAAATGGTTCTCCTCTAAAGTTCATATCTAAACCAGCACATATTACTCTTACTCCAGAATTAGCAAGGCGTTCACATAAATCAACTATTTTAGAATCAAAAAATTGAAATTCATCAAAAGCTACCGCATATGGTAAAACTTTTAAATATTCACAAGCTTCCTCAACAGTTGTGATAGGAATCGCATTAACTTTTAAGTTTGAGTGAGATACTACTTGAATGTTGTCATAACGATTATCAATTTTAGGTTTAAAAACAACAATTGTTTTCTTTGCATATTTAATACGATTAATTCTTCTAATTAGTTCTTCTGTTTTCCCCGCAAACATGCAACCACAAATAACTTCAATCCAACCATCATTATTGCGTCTTATATCCATCTTAATTTCTCCTCTTAGTAATATTAACATTGAATATTATACTATTTTTTTATTTTTAATCAACTAATAAAATAATCTTTTTTTTTAATGACTAACGATAATTACCGAGTAATTATATGCTTGCTTTTTTTTAAAAAATAAAGTATAATACTATTTGTAACAAGGAGGTTTATTATGAATGATTATCAAAAAGTTCTAAAAGATTTTTTAATCAAGAAAATATCTTTTCTTGATTTTAAAGAAAAATTTTTATCTAATTTAACTTGCGAAAATTACTTATATTTGTTTTTAAACAATTTTGATTTTTCAAAATATGATGAAGATATGGTAATGCTAATTTATATATATTTGTTTATTATTTGCTCTTATGATATATCTAAATGTCTTGATAATGATTTCACTTCATTTATAAAAAATGTTGTTTCTTTATATCATAACGATATATTATCTAATTTAGAAATTATAAATTGCAAACCCACCTACGAAATCTACAAAAAAAACTCAGTTATGATTATAATTAATACTTCTTCTACTGATGTTTTAATACCTCTTCCTAATGGTATTAAAGATTCTACTAGGTTTTGTATCAATTGTGGTGATGAAATCTTTTTTGAAAAAGAAATTTCTTTATATCCTTTTGGATTTTATTTAATTGATTTAAATTAATATTTTTTAATAGAAATGCGTAAGATTTGTTTCTTACGCATTTTTAGATTAAACATTATATTTTTTTATATTTTTTGGTTTCTTGTTCGTATAAATCATTTCCATACATATCATAAGTAACAATACCAAAAAAATCTTCCACTTCTAAAGCATATATAGCTTCAGCTCCTAAATCTCCGTAGCACAGTAAATCACATTTTTTGATTGTTTTAGAAATTAAGGCTGCACAACCACCAATAGCAGATATATATACAGCATGATACTTTTTTAGTGACTCTTTATACTCTTTACTTCTTGGTCCTTTACCAATCATAATTTTTAGCCCTTTTTCTAGTAATGGTGTTGTGTAAGCATCCATTCGATAACTAGATGTAGGACCAGCTACACCAATTTGTCTACCTGGTTTTGTAGGAGTTGGACCAACATAATAAATAGTAGCGTTGTTTACATCAAAAGGGAGGGGTAAATTTTTATCAATTAGTTCTACTAATCTTTTATGAGCAGCATCTCGAGCTGTATAAATTACTCCGGTCAATAAAACTTCATCACCTGCTTTTAAAGAAGCAATTGTTTTTTCCTCTAATGGTAACTTTAATTTTTTTATTTCTGACATTTTCTTTTTACCAGATATATGTTTTATGTCTAGCTACATGGCATTGTATGTTAATACCTACAGGTAGACTGGCAATATGACAAGGATATGTCTCTATTTTAACAGCTAAACAAGTAGTTGTACCACCAAACCCCATTGGGCCAATGCCTAACATATTCACTTCATCCTTTATTTCTTTTTCTAATTTCGCTAAAGTTGGATTAGGATTTTCATCATTGAGATTTCTTAGTAATGCTTCTTTTGCAAGAATAGCACATTTTTCAAAATTTCCGCCAATTCCTATTCCAATAATAATTGGTGGACATGGTTTTCCAGCAGCTGTAAAAACCGTATCTAAAACTAATTTTTTTATTCCCTCTATACCATCTGATGGAATTAACATTTTCACTAAGCTCATGTTTTCACTGCCACCACCTTTGGGGGCAACGGTTATTTTTACATTTGTTCCTGGAACTAATTTAATATGAATAATGGCCGGAGTATTATCCTTGGTGTTTATTCTTTCTATTGGATCATTTACTACTGATTTTCTTAAATAGCCATTTACATAGGCGTTTTTAACCCCTAATGAAATAGCTTGATATATATCACCGTCAAAATGAACATCATAGCCGATTTCTAAAAAGCAAACTACAATTCCCGTATCTTGACAAATAGGTAAATGATTTTCTTTGGCATAAAAATCATTTTCAATTATTTTTATTAAAATCTCCTTACCAAGTGGGGATTTTTCAAGTTTCTTTCCTTCTTCTAATCTATCAAGTACATCGCTAGGGATTTCTTCAACTGAGGAAATTAGTAATGATTCTATAATTTTTGTTAAATCTTTTGTCTTTAGTTCTCGCATCTTTTTTCCTATTATTAATTATCTTTTTTTCTTATTATAATTGTTAGTAATGATAATCCACATAAAAATTCTATAAATATTGTCGCTTTCTTAGAACATTTCTTTGTAGCTATAGGATCTAATTTTTCATATTTTTGATTGAATTCAGCAATTAATTCATTAATTTCATCTACACTTGTGGCACTATTTACTTTAGACAAATATTCATTTTGTAAAGTTTCTAAATCCTTTTTGTTTTTTGCATCATTGATTAATTTTACTGCATCTTTTCTAGCATTTTCTAGTTTTTCTTCTTTCATTGTTTTATCTAAAGAATCAATGTTATCTTTATATTTGTTGACAATGGTTTGATAAGATGTTACTAAATCGCTCTTTTTTTCAAGTTCAATGTTTTTTATACATTCGTTTAATAAGTTTGTAATTCTACTTTTTTCATCATTATCATAATTACCATTAGAAATAAGACCATTTGTGTAAGTCGTTAATTCTTTTTTAGATTTTTCTAATAATTCAACATAGGTATCTTTGAAATCAAGGATACTAGACATATCATCTTTGGCTTTTTCCACTATATTTGTAATATCTTCAAGAATCTTTGTATTATCAATATCTTCTAAGCACTTTTGATAAATTTCTTCTAAATTTTTTAAGTTTTCATCAGTATAATATTCTTTGTCTAAACTATCATAATATACTTTAATCTCTTTTCTAGCATTTTCTTTGGTGGAAGTTAATTCTTCTTCTAAAGTTGGATAAAAATCTATTAATACTTTGTATTCATCAAAATAAATAGAAAAAGTTTCATCGTTTTTAGCTTTATTAATTTTTTCTCTAAACTCTAATTGATTCTTTTTAATTGTTTCTTGATAATTGTCACTATATTTTGATATATCTATATAAGATAAAATATCATTATAAATGGATAGTTTTTCATTATACACTAAGAAGGCATTTTCTAAAACTTGATAATTAGTAACTTCAAGTTTAGCAGTTTCTGTTAAGTTTTGATAACATGTTTCAATAGCATCTAGTTTTTCTTTATCATCTAGTGATATCGCATCGCTTAGCCCTTTAATTAAATTAATAACATAACTTGAATTAGCTTCGCTTGTATAAGCTAAAATGGGATCACTAGCTTCATTAGCATAATTTATAGTAGAAATATAATAATCATAATTTTCTAAATCTTCTAATTCTTTGGAATTACTTGTTCCATAATAATAGATTTGGTTAATATCGTTTTGATTTACTTTACCACCTTTGATAACTTTATAAATCATATATCCTCTAACATTATTACATTCTTGCCATGATAATAAATTATCGGTTGTATTTATATTTTTAACTAATGGTTTGGCCAATTTACCAGCATAAGATTTTTTTACATCACATGGGATTTTTACGCTAAAATAGTCATTCTTTAATAAGTCCATACCTCTTTTAATAATGCTATTAGAAGAATTTATATAATTGTAACTATATAAACTAATACCACCAATTTCTTCATACATACTAGCATTTAAAATTTGATCACGAATTTCATTATTGTTCTTTTGCCAATAAGCACCGGATCCTGTTGTTGATTCTGCCATATATATACCCATACCACAATATAGGTTTACTTTTTTGTTTTTAACAGCCCAACTCCACCATCTAGTAAGAGCACCAAAAGATGCTGCAGTATGTTCTAAAGCCCAATAAAGTTGAGGCATGATATAATCAATCCATTCTTCATTAATCCACTTTAAAGTATCTGCATATAGATAACCACCATAATGTTCCATGCCAACAGTATCAGAAGCAAGTGGTGATGTTAGATTACCATTTGCATCATACGTTGGTGTTTGTACATAATTACCATTACGATATATACCACTAGGGGCAATGCCTAATTGTACACATTTATTATTTTGTTCATTGTATTTTCTAATAGAAGTTGATAGTGATGAAATAAACATATTAACTTGTTCCCTACGCCAATCAGCTACACTTAAATTGTTAGGATTATACATGTTTCTTGTTGCGGTATCATCAACACCCTTAATATAAAAATAGTCATCGAAATGAATTGCATCTACATCATAGTTTTCTACTACTTCCATACAAGTATCCACCAAAAATTGTCTAACAATAGGAAGTCCAGGGTTAAGAATAGTGCTACCTGCTGTTAATAAATTTTCTTTATTACTTGCAGGATTGCTAGCTGGATAACTTTCAGCACAAAAACTATCACTTACACGATAAGGATTTAGCCAAGCATGAAATTCAAAACCACGTTTATGTGTTTCTTCAATTGCCCAAGCAAGAGGATCAAATTCATCAAAATTAACATTTTCAAACCATGTTGCAACAGGGTTTAGTTTAGATTTATATAAAGCATTATTATGTGTACGAACATGGAAAATTATACAGTTTAGTCCATATGTTTCCATGTTATCTAGTACTTGGTTATAATTTCTTTTCCAAGTTTCTTCATTAGTATACCTAGGCATACTACCAACAAATAACGAAACCCAACAAGCTCTTAAGTTTTGAGTTGGATAATTATAACTTGAAGCCTTCATAATGGCTTCATTACTATTACGATATTTGACTGTTGCTCCATTATTATCAATAACAGCCTCGTAAGTTCCATCAGCTTTAGTTGGTTTGCTACTAAACATAAGGGAACCACTAACCAATAACATTACTAATACTATAAGTATTTTTTTCATTAATATATTCCTTTCCATTCATCTTAAATATTTGTTTCTTCTAGCATAATTATATCAAAATTTGATTTATTTTTCAAGTATTTTCTTTTTATATATTTACAATTTTTACCAATAAATATTTTTAAGAAATTAGTTAATAATAAAAGAGAAAGGATAAAAAAAATATGACAAATAAAGAATTGCTTTACACAATGGATGCAGTTAACCATTTAAAACATTATACTGATTTATGCACTTATTATAAAGACTTATTAAAAGATCAAGACAGTAAAGAGTTTGTAGATGCCTTGTCAAAAGAGCCTAAAGATGCTTATATGTCTTTAGTTAGTCTTATAAAAACTGGAGGTAACTGTTAATGGAAGATAGATTTTATTATGAGTCAATACTAACAACGGCTAAAAATCTTTGTGATATTTTTCTACATGCCACGATTGAAGCTACTAATCCCCATGTTAAACAAACATTTCAAAATTGTTTAAATCATACATTAGAATGGCAACATTTGATATATAAGAAAATGGAGTCATTAGGGTATTACCAAAGTGAAAATGTTGAAAAATATGAATTAGAGAAAGAAATGAATAAAATACAGCCTCTATATCAAAATTGTTGCTGTAACCACACGAGAGCTTAACAAAAATTAAGCTCTTTTGTTATAATATTTTAAAAATACCATATACTTTTATTAGAAAGGACTTTTACTTATGAAATCATTATTTAAGAAATCCGTTATTTATATTTTAATTTTATTCTTTTACTTTCTTCCTTCACTATTATTTAAGGTCGATAAGGAATTTTATAATAATCTAAAAGGAGCTTTTGTTCCTCCCCTTGCCTTTATAATTATTTGGTCAGTAATTTTTTTATTCCTTGCCTTCGAGCATAGTTATTACATATTTTCTTACCGAAAATATAATAAAAAAGAATTAATTCACTATTTTATTGTTGTCGGCATAAATTATTTATTTATATTTATTTTTCCCATTGTCTTTTTTGTAGCACACAATCTTTTTTTAGGATATATTGTTACAATGATGACAGCTATGACAGCTATTTTAATATCAATGCAAAGTCTCCTTTTGTCAAAAAAACTTACACTTTGTTCGTTACCACTAGTCTTGTGGTCAATCTTTGCCACTGTTTATTCTATTCTTTTATATTTGAAAAATTAATTTACTAATCATAACCACCCGTAAAACGGGTGGTTTACTATGAGGATATAACCCTCTTTTTCTTTCTTTTTGGTTCGTGTGAAAACGGATCTACATATTCTTTCGTTGTTTGGTTGTCAAGTGTAATATCTCTATCTAGCTGATGTTTGATGTACTCTTCGATGGCTTGTTTGTTTCTACCCACGGTATCAACATAAAATCCCTCACACCAAAATCTTCGATTTTTCTATCGATATTTCAAATTTACAAATTTATCAAAAATCATTAAACTGCTTTTACCTTTCAAATATCCCATGAATGATGAAACTGATATTTTCGGTGAAATCGATATTAACATATGTATATGATTCAGGCATGCCTTTACTTCTATTATTTCAACTCCTTTGTATATATTAGTTGTCTTAAAATTTTTTCTATCTCTAATCTTAACTTTCCATATATTACTTTTCTTTTATATTTTGATGCAAATACTACATGGTACTTACAATTCCACTTTGTGTGTGATAAACTATTAGTGTCCATATTTGGACCACCTCCTATATAATAAATTTAAAATCTTGGCGGATTTCAAATTTATTATGTCATGGAGGCTTTTTATTTTGTTGTAAAGCTATAAGCTTTTTGAAACCACACGCATAGCAGGTGGTTTTCTAGCCTCAAAAGATAATTCACCGAAATATCTTTTGAGGTTTAAAATAAAAAAGAGGCTTTTGCCTCTTGAATAAAATAAATGAAATGAAAACTCACAAGATTTGTTTTTGTTTTGATTTTAGATTAAAGGTACAACAACACCTTTATATTTATTATTAATAAAATCTTTAATTGATGATTGTGATAATGCTTCTATTAATATTTTTGTTTTTTCTGAATTTTCATTACCTTCATTGACACATAAAATATTAGCATAAGTTGTTGCGCCAATTCCATTAGAATCTTCACTTCTTAATAGTTTTGAGGTGATGTTGCTTTCAAGAGCATAATTACCGTTGATAACAGCATAATCAAAACTTGGTAGTTGTGTTGGCAATTGAGCAGCTTCTAATTCAACAATTTGTAATTTTTTAGGATTAGATGTTATATCTTTACTTGTAATCTCAAAACCTTTTGATTCATCAACACTAATAAGGCCTAAATCTCTTAATAGATATAAAGCTCTTGCACAATTGGTATCATCATTGGGAATACCAATTGTTGATCCTACTTCAATGTCCTCAAGTTTACTTTTCTTTCCAGCATATAAACCTAGAGGTTCAAAATGTACTTTTAATACTGCCTTTAAAGATGTTTTATTCTTTTTGTTATAGTTTTCCATATATGGTTGATGTTGAAAATAATTTGCGTCAAGACTATTTTCAGCTACACCAACGTTTGGCAATATATAATCACTGAACTCAACTATTTCTAGTTTGTATCCTTTAGATTCAATATAACTTTTACATTCTTTTAAAATTTCCGCATGAGGTGAAGTGGAAGCACCTACTCTAATAGTTTTATCATCATTTTTTTTACCACATGATGAAATGGCAAGTAATAATAAACAAATTACTAAACTTAATGTTTTTTTCATATTATAAATTTCCTTTCTTTTTTATTTTTTATCAATTTGTTTAGCTATAAAGTCAAATAATAATTGAGTTACTTCAACAATTATTATTATAACTACTAATGTAACAAGGGTAACATCAATACGATATTTATAGTATCCGTATCTAATGGCAATATCTCCTAATCCTCCGCCGCCAACGGCACCGGCCATTGCAGAATAACCGATTAAATTAATTACCGTTAACGCAACACCGCGTATAAGTGATGGTAAAGCTTCTCCTATATATACTTTAAAAATCAAAGTTGGAAGATTAGCTCCCATACAAATGGCGGATTCAATAACTCCATGGTCTGTTTCCTTTAAACTTTGTTCAACAATTCGCGAAACAAAAAAGGTAGCAGCAATACTTAATGGCACAATGGTTGCAGTTGGTCCCCATGACTTACCTACAATAAATCTAGTAATTGGAACCAAAGTTACAATTAAGATTATAAAAGGAATTGAACGACCAATGTTAGTTAAGGTGCTTAAAATCTTATGTAATATTCTATTTTTTAAGATTCCGTCGCTATCTGTAAGAACCGTGAACACTCCTAGTGGTAAGCCTAATATATATGCAAATATAGTTGAAAAGAAAACCATATACAGGGTTTCAAGAATGCCTTTTCCCATGTTTACTTCTTTGAAAATATCAAATATACTCAAATAATTAATCATTTGTATTCACCATCCTTTAAAAGAAGTTTTCCAATTTCAGTTTTGGGATTATTCATTATTTCATCTTTTAGCCCACTTTCAATAATTGATCCCGAGTATAGTATGGCTATTCTATCACAAATCATATCGACGACCTTCATATCATGAGTAATAATAATCATTGTTACTCCTAATTTTTTATTTATATCTTTTAATAAATTTAAAATTTGATATTTTGTTGAAGGGTCTAATGCACTTGTAATTTCATCTAATAATAAGATTTTAGGATTGCTTACTAATGCTCTCGCAATTGCAACTCGTTGAACTTGTCCACCGGATAAATGACTTGGATATTCGTTTATTTTATCTTCTAATCCTACTAGTGATAAAATTGATTTTACTTTTTCTTCAATTTCTTCTTTTTTTAACTTTTCACCAATTAAAGGAAAAGCTATATTAGAAAAAACAGTATGTTGTTTAAGTAAATTAAATCCTTGAAAGACAATTCCAATTTCCTTTTTAAAAACTTTTCGGTTTTTCTTTAAATCTTCTATGCTTCTTCCATTGATAATAATGCTGCCATTATCAATTTTTTCTAATCCAGCAATACTTCTAATAATAGTTGTTTTACCCGCTCCTGATAATCCTATTAATCCAAAAATTTCACCATCGTTAATCTCTAAATTAATATTGTTTAATACTTTAGTAGTTTTCTTATTATCGGTAAAACTTTTTTCTAAATTGTTAATTACAATCATGTCTTCCTCCTACAAAAATAAAAAAGTCCTTAAGACTAAAATATAGCCTTAAGGACGAAAATTGCGTTTTTCGTGTTACCACCTTAATTCATTATCACTTCACAGTAATAACCTCTTCGAGTACTCCCAATTAATTGTTTTATACTCTATTGCTGTAACGGGCAATCCCGTCTTGATTTAAATATCAATCAAGCGATTCAAAGACCATGTTCAATAGACGCTTTTATAGTTACTTTCACCATATGTAACCTCTCTAAAATAAACTCATTCTATTTACTCTTCTTATCATTATCTTTAATTATTAAATACACTACTATTATATATCTTTTATTTTATTTTATGATTAATTTGCACTTGAAAACATTTTCAGCTAGATTTAATCAATTATAGGTGCCATTTGGTTTGTCATTCTTTTTTTAACCTTTTTAATTACAATTGCATAACAAACACCATGAGCAATGAATGTCAAAATCCACGATATAGGATAAGATACATATAATAGGTTAAGTTCTTTTAAATCATAAAAAGTTACAACTTTATTAAAGAAACATAAAATCCATAATATTCTAAATCCACAAGCACCAATTAATGAAACAATCATTGGCATTATAGCGTAACCTAATCCTCTAATTGCACCGCACATTACATCCATAATTCCACAAAGGAAATAAGGTAAACATAAATAATGTAGTCTTATATATCCAACTTGAATAGCATCAGCATGACCAGTATAAATTCTTAAAGCATATTTACCAAAAATAAACATGCCACCACCACCAACTACACCAATAATGGTTACAATTATCAATCCATATAAAAGAACTTTAAAAAGATTATCTTTTTTAGAAGCACCAACATTTTGACTTGTAAATGTTAATGTAGCATGATAAACGGAGTTCATGGAAGTATAAACAAATCCTTCCAAAGAACTTGCGGCAGAATTACCATCAATTATATAAGGTCCTATATTTGTACCAAAAGTATTTACTGTTGATTGTATTAATACATTTGATATTGAAAATATTGAACTTTGAAGACCAGCTGGAAGACCAATTCTAACCATTTCAAGTAAATCTTTTTTGTAAAGTTTCATTTCTTTAAAACTAAATTTATAACATTCTTTGGTACGCATTAAACATAACATTATTAAAATACAAGAGATGGCTTGTGAAATAATTGTAGCAAGAGCAACTCCATCAACGTCCATCTTACAAACAATAACAAAGAATAGATTTAGAAGGAAGTTTATTATTCCAGCTACGCTTAAAAAATATAAAGGTCTCTTAGTATCACCTACACCTCTTAGTATAGCAGCCGCAAAATTATATAACAAATTACAAGGCAATCCAATGAAATATATTTTTAAATATGTTACTGCAAGGGGAATAGGATTAGACATTAATTCTAGTAACCATTCAGCAGCAAAGAAACCAAAAATACCAATAACAATACCAGTCAAAAAACTAATTATGACACCATTTTGAACAGTTTTTTTAACACCAAAACTATCTTTGGCTGCAAAATAACGGGCACATAAAACATTTGTACCTACTGATAATCCCATAAATAAATTAACAATTAAGTTAATTAGTGCCGAAGTTGAACCTACGGCTCCTAAAGCATTAGGGGCAGTACTAAAATTAGAAACAACAATTAAGTCAGCTGCATTATATAATAGTTGTAATACACCCGTTAATAATAGTGGTATGCAAAATTTAAGCATTTTTATAAATAGATTGCCACTACACATGTCCATTTCATATTTCTTTATTTTCTTTTCTTTTCCCATTTTAATCACCATAGTATCACATATTATAACAAATTATTCTCTAATTGTGTTAGTAAATGAACTTCTAAAGCGATTACACGATTTGTATTAAGTAAAATATTTGAATAAAATAGATAAAAGTGGTAAAATAATAAATGTAAAACCATTTATAAAATTTATTTAAAATAGGAGGAATTTAAAAATGGCAAATGTAAGAGTTGCAATTAACGGTTTCGGCCGTATTGGTCGTTTAGCTTTCAGACAAATGTTTGGTGCTGAAGGTTATGAAATCGTTGCAATCAACGATTTAACTAGCCCAAAAATGCTAGCTAATTTATTAAAGTATGATACTGCTCAAGGTGGTTACACTGGCCGTATCGGTGAAAATCTTCACACAGTAAGCTCAAAAGAACCTGTATTTGAAGAAGATGGAAAGACTGTAAAAGTTCCTGGTTCTATCACAGTTGATGGAAAAGAAATTACTATTTATGCTGAACCTAAAGCACAAAACCTTCCTTGGGGTGCTCTAGATGTAGATGTAGTACTTGAATGTACTGGTTTCTATTGTTCTAAAGCTAAATCACAAGCTCACATTGATGCTGGTGCTAAAAAAGTTGTTATTTCTGCTCCTGCTGGAAATGATCTTCCTACAATCGTATTCGGTGTAAATGAACACACATTAACAAAAGAAGATACAATCATTTCTGCTGCATCTTGTACTACAAACTGCTTAGCTCCTATGGCTAAAGCATTAAATGACTTTGCTCCAATCCAATCTGGTATTATGGCTACAATTCATGCTTATACTGGTGACCAAATGATTCTTGATGGTCCACACAGAAAAGGTGATTTACGTAGAGCAAGAGCTGGTGCTGCTAATATTGTACCTAACTCAACTGGTGCTGCTAAAGCTATCGGTCTAGTTATTCCAGAATTAAATGGTAAATTAATCGGTTCTGCACAACGTGTTCCAGTTCCTACTGGTTCTACTACTATTTTAACAGCTGTTGTTAAAGGTACTGATATCACAAAAGAAGCTATTAATGCTGCTATGAAAGAAGCTTCTTCAGTTTCTTATGGATATAATGAAGATCAAATCGTATCAAGCGATGTAATCGGTATGAAATATGGTTCATTATTTGATGCAACTCAAACAATGGTAGCTAAGATTGCTGATGATTTATATGAAGTTCAAGTAGTTTCATGGTATGATAACGAAAATTCATATACTTCACAAATGGTACGTACAATTAAGTACTTCGCAGAAAACTGCTAATAGAAAAGTTAAAAAAGGAACATTAAACAATGTTCCTTTTTTTGTTGCTCATTAAATTAATTATTTAAACTGTGAGTTAAATAATTCATAATAAAAACCTTTTTTAGTGAGTAGATTCTCGTGATTACCACTTTCCACAATAGTACCATTATTTATTACAAGAATTACATCAGCATTTCTTATTGTTGATAGTCTATGGGCAATGATAAAACAAGTCTTGTCTTTCATTAAATTATTCATAGCGGTATTGATTCTTATTTCGGTTCTCGTATCAACGTTTGATGTTGCTTCATCTAGAATAAGCATATTTGCATCTAAAAGCATTGCTCTTGCAATTGTTAATAATTGCTTTTGTCCTTTAGAAATATTTGTTCCACCCTCCTTAAATATAGTATCATATCCATTAGGAAGTGAGGATATAAAATTATCAATATGAGCAGCTTTTGTTGCTTCTTTTACTTTTTCCATTGTAACATCTTTAGCACCATAAGTTAAGTTTTCATAAACAGTTCCTTCAAATAACCATGTATCTTGTAAAACCATTGCAAAACTTCTTCTTAGGTCTGATCTCTTTATCATATTTATTGGAGTTCCATCCAGTTTTATTAAACCAGAGCTAGCATCATAAAAACGCATTAATAGATTTACAATTGTTGTTTTACCAGCTCCAGTTGGACCTATTATTGCAATTTTCATACCTTTTTTGGCTTCAAATGATATATCTTTTAATATCATTTGATTTTTATTATATCCAAATGAAACATGATTAAAGCTGATGTTGCCTTCTATTTCCTTTAAGTTTATAGCATCAGGACAATCTTTGCTTTCATCATTAGCATCAATAAGCTCAAAAACTCGTTCAGCTGCCGCAAGAGCACTTTGTAAATCGGTTATAATGTTGGCAACTTCATTAATAGGACCAGAGAACTTTTTAGAATAAAGAACAAATGAAGATATATCTCCAAATGATAACATTTCTATTTTGGTTAATATAGCACCAAATAAACATACTAACGCTAATGACAAATTATTAACAAAATTTACACCTGGTCCGGTATAAGCACTATAATATTCAGCCATATAACTAGCTTCTGCCGCTTTTTCGTTATATTCATAAAAATTGTTAATTATTTCATCTTCTCTTCCATAAATCTTTATTGTTTTTTCACCAGTTATCATTTCTTCCATGTATCCATTAAGTTCGCCTAACGACCTACTTCTAGCTTTAAAATATTTGCTGGTCTTTTTTACCATAATGTTTGTAAATAAGAAAGAGATAGGAATTGTTATAGCAAATACAAGGACCAATAATGGTGAAATTATAATCATCATTACTAAAGAACCAATGACCGTAATTAAACTAGTACATATCTGAATTAAATCGGTTGATAGTGATGTATTAACAGTATCAACATCGTAAGATAATCTACTAATGATATCACCTGTAGATGATGTATCATAATAAGAAATTGGTAAACTCATCATTTTATAGAAGGCATCATGTCGCATTGTATAAACTATTTTTTTACTTACTTTCAACATTAGTAATGATATAAATAATGATAATAAGGCTGATAACACATAAAATATAACAAGCATTAATGCATAATGATTTATAATTTTAAAGTCAACATTTCCAACTCCACCATTTTTTATAGCATCCATAGCTTTTCCTATAAATAATGGGCCAACAAGAGCAAAAACATTCGCAACAACATTTAACAAAAAAGCAATTATAAGTAAGAAGCGAAATTTATACAAATAATCCCAAAGTCTTTTTAAGGTATAACGTTTATTTTTAGCTTTACCTTTTGAAAAAGTTGTTTTTCTATTATTCATCATATTCATCACCCCCTAATTGAAGGTCATATATTTCTTTATATATCTTATTTGTAGCCAGCAAACTTTCATGGGTTCCAATGCCATTAATTTTTTCATTTTCTAATACAATTATTGTTTCTGCATGTTTTATAGAACTAATACGAGCCGAAACAATAATTGATGTAACGCTAGGATAATTTTCTTTAATAGCATGTCTTAATCTTTCATCGGTTTTATAGTCGAGAGCACTTGAAGCATCATCTAATATTAAAATATCGGGATAACTAGCAAGAGCTCTTGCCAATAATAATCTTTGTTTTTGGCCTCCTGAAAAGTTAGTTCCATTAGGTGCTACTTGGTGATTAATTTTATCATCATAATTATCTATAAAATCAATTTGAGCCGTTTTTATAGCCTGTTCAATTTCTTTATCTTTAATACCTCTAAAGAAATCAATATTTTCTTTAATTGTTCCTTTAAATAAATGATCATACTGCATACTAGCACCAAATTTTTTTCTTAAAGCTTTATCAGAATAATTTCGAACATCCTTACCATTTATATAAATTGCCCCTTTATTTACATCATAAAGACGTAAAAGAAGATTTATAATTGTTGTTTTACCACTACCAGTAGAACCAATTATACCCAAAGTCTCACCTTTAGAAAGTTTAAATGATATATTTTCTAAATTATTTTTTTCACCCAAATAAGAAAAAGAAACGTTTCTAAACTCAATATAGGCCTTTGATGTTCCTTCATGATTTTCTTTTGTTAGAGTTTTACCCATATCGAATACATAATCGATTCTTAAAATTGACGCATAAGCTTTTGATATAATTGTAAACATTCTATTTAAAGAAATAAGGGCAGTAACAATCATAGAAAAATAAGTGGTGAAAGCTAATACTTTACCTGGTAAAATTATACCATTATTAACTCGATAAGCACCAACGATAATAACGCCTACTAACCCAATATTAAGAATTAGATTTATACAAGGATTTAAAGCAGTCATAATTGAACTAGATTTTAGTTCATATTTAATAACATTTTTATTAATAGCATCAAAACGGCCCTTTTCATAATCTTCTTTTGACAAGGCTTTAATAACTCTAATACCAGTAATGTTTTCCCTTAAAGATAAAACCATTTTATCAATGGCTTTTTGTACATCTGTAAATAGCGGAATACTTATTTTTGATATTAGATATAGTAAAAGACCAACTAGTGGTAAAGTAGCAACTATTACGAGCGTTAAAATAGGATCTAAAAATAATGTAGCAATCATACCACCAAAGAATAAAATGGGGGCTCTTACTCCAAGTCTTAAAAGCATAGCCAACATTTGATGAATATTATATGTATCACTAGACATTCTTGCTACAAGTGATGGTAAAGTAATTTCATCAATTTGTCTTTCGCTAAGGCTCATTATTTTCCTAAATAAATCTTGACGTAATGATATCGTAATAGTTTTAGCTATGTAAGCAGCTCTTTGATTAGCTTTGCAATTTCCTAAAAAACCTAGACATGCAGCCCCTATCATTAAAAAACCATAAAAAACTATTTCTCCCATACTTTTATTAGGAACTACCGTATCTAATAAATATGATAGTAAAATAGGTATTAGTAATTCCATTACAATGCCAGATATTTTAATTATTAAGCATATTAGTACTTTAAATATGTATGGTTTATAATATTTTAAAATTTTTTGCATTTCTCCACCTATTCTTTTTTTATTTTACTTATAATATTTTATCATATTTTTATAAAAAAATCTTCTAAAGACTATTTCATCCTTAAAAGATTTTTATTTTATTTATTCCCATTTACGATTTTCTTTGAACCAAACGGTATCTTTCAAAATGGTATTATTATTAGAACAATTAACATTTATTCCTTCTTTGGTGGAAGTTACTATGATATTTCCATTCATTGATGTATATCCTAGTTCATTATCTGTAGCTAGACTTGTTACATATACTTTATCCGTATATTTAGAAATTCTAGAAACAAAAGCTTGAGTTGGAAACATATTATCATTTACCTTGGTATATTCATCACTACCAGCACAACAACATACACAAACAATTTTTGGTTTTATTACTTCTAGTAAAACATCATTTGATGAAGTTTTAGAACCATGGTGACCTGCTTTAAATAATTCTACCTCTGGTAAGGTATTATATTCAACTAAATGTTCTTCTCCCTCTTTTTCTAAATCTCCAGTGAACAAGAAATGAGAATCTCCTTGATTTATCATAAAACATACAGAATAATTATTTTCATCCGCGCTTTTGTGATCATAAAAATAATTATATAATATTTCTAATTCTATTCCATCACTTAAAGTATATTTTCTCTTTCCACCATTAGTATTGTTGTAACAATCAAGGGCTGTATAATGATTAGCCCCAGCAGAAACTTCTTCATTTCTTTTGGTTATATATTTACCAATAAGGCTTGTTGTTTTAGTTGTATCTTTATTTGTTAAGTTAAAATCAATAATATTTTCACACTCATAAGTAGCAAATATTCCTGGAGCTGCATTTGAACCAACAAATCCTGAAATATGATCCTGGTCGGCATGTGTAACTATGACATATTCCAATTTATTATCAGTAACATAACTTGATAGATAATTTTTTATGGTTGTAGAACTTGAAGTTCTTGATCCAGCATCAACTAAAATATCTGTATCACCAGCTTTAATATATATGCAATCGCCAGTATATTTGTTTCCAAGTTCTAAGAAATGTATACTTAAATTTCCTTCAACATTACCTTTGTTATCTTCTTTGTTAGTGTTAAAATATTTTTCAATAATACCATCAACATATTTGCTAAAAGCAGGAGAAACATTATAAGTTACAAAACCTGCAAGTAATAATATAAAAATAACTACTAACAACACTAATAAAACTTTTTTGTTTTTATTCTTTTTCTTTCTTCTTGGCATAATCTTTTCTCCTTTTTAAATCTATTTGTGATAGCATTACCGCAAGTAATACTAGTAGAGAACCTATCCATTGATTAATTAATAACACTTCATGAAGCACAAGTACACCACTTATCAAGGAAAAGACTGATTCTAATCCCATAATCATACTAGCAATGGTTGGTTCTGTATACTTTTGACCAATAATTTGGAAAGTAAAGGCAATACAGCCTGAAAATATAGCAGCATAAAAAATTGCTGGTAAAGCTTGAATATAATTACTTATAATAAATTCTTCTTTAAATATTGAAATAATTAATGATAAAAGCCCGGCAACAATAAATTCAATTGCTGATAAATATACACTATCAATATAAGGATTTACTAGATCAATTATTGCGATTTGAAAAGCAAAACCTATAGCACAAAAAAATGTTAAAATATCACCTAGTTCAAAATAAAAGCTTCCTGTATAAGCGATTAAAAAGGAACCGAGTAAAGCAATTAAAAGATATACAAATAAAATTGGTTTTACCTTTTTATGCCATAAGATGCCTACAATAGGAACGAACAGCATGTATAATGTGCTAATAAAACCGCTCTTGCTAGGGCTTTTGGTAAGGTTAATACCCATTTGTTGTAAGCTAGCACCAATAAATAGACTAATGCCTACAAACAAAGCCATTGTATAAATCCATTTAGTACTTTTGGTTTTATTATCTAGTAACTTGTATGAATCCTTTTTTATTTTTCTTTTGATAGCTATATATATCAATAATATTATTCCCGTTGTTAAAAAACGACTAGCGTTATAAGTAAAAGGTCCGATGTAGTCACTTCCTAAACTTTGGGCCACAAAGGTTGTTCCCCAAAAAAAGGCTGTGATAAGTAAAATAATTGGGCCTTTAAATCTGTTCCAAAATGTACGCATATTATTTATTCCTCATGTAAGAATAGTATAACATATTTTGTTTTAGTTTTTCTTTTTTTGACACAATTTTTTTAATATACATTTTGATAAAAAACTAAGGATATTTTAAATAATATTAAAACCTCTTATCAATCAAATTTCGATAAGAGGTTTTTTAACTATGAAGATAAAATTATTTTGTTTCTTTCTTATTTTCTTTATCTTCTTTTATTTCTTTTTCTTCTTTTGTTTCGGTTTGTTGCTCATTTTTTTGTTCAGGTTTATTAATTAATTTGCCACCTAAGTATCCAGCTAAAACACTTTTTAAGTCGATTCCTAGAGTTTTTTCAACACTTGTGATAATTTGTGAACCACTATTTGTAATTTCTTTAGCTAGTTTATCAGTGTTACCATCACCATACATTGTAATGTTACCAATCTTACTATAAGCAGCAGCTAATGGTTCAGCACTAGCTTTGACAACATCTGGTAAAACGCCAGAATCTAGGATTAATTGAAGAACGCTCGCATCGCCCATTTTTTTCATAGCTTCAGCTTTCTTTTCAATAGCTTCAGCTTCGGCTTGACCAACAGCTTGAATACCTAATGCTTTTTGTTCAGCACTAAATCTTGCGGCTTCAGCTTGTAATTTTTCAGCTTCAGCTTGTTGTTGTAATTCAAATTTTTTAGCTTCAGCTTCTCTTTGACGACGATACAATTCAGCTTGAGCCTTTTGTTCAATAGCATAACGTTCAGCTTCGGCTTTCTTGTTAATTGTTGCCGTTAGTTGTTTTTCTTGAAGTTCTACTTCTTTTTCACCTAATAAAACTTCACGTTCACGTCTTGCGATATTGGCATTAATTTCGGCAACGTTTATCTCTTCTTTTCGTTTTTGTTCCTCAATACTATAAGCAGCATCAGCATTAGCTTTAGCTGTATCCGATTGTTGTTTTAAAGCAGCTTGTTTTAATTCAAATTCTGTATTTTGTTGAATAATCTTTGTTTGGGCATCAACATTAGCTTTATTAGCAGCCTCTAAAGCGGCAGCTTGAGCAATCTTAACATCTCTTTCTGAATTAGCCCTAGCAATTTGAGCATCTTTTTGAATTTGTGTAATGTTATCTACACCAAGATTTTGAATAACATTTTCTTTATCACTAAAGTTTTGAATTGTTAAGTTAATGATTTCAAGACCCATTCTTTTCATGTCTTGCATAGCATTTTCTTTTACTTTTTCAGCGAATAAATCACGATTGTGAACAAGATCAGTTAATTTCATTTGTCCGATGATTTCACGCATATTACCTTCAAGAACTTCTTTAGCAATAGCTTGAATCCCACTTAATTTTTGTTGTAAGAAAATTTGTGAAGCTAATTGTAAATCCTCAGGGTGACTACCAATTTTAATATTGGCAACGCCATCGACAAAAATGTTGATAAATTCACATGTAGGAACCGCATCTGGGGTTTTAATATCTACTTGTATCAAACTTAATGGAACTTTGTCAACTCTTTCTAAAAAAGGTATTCTAAAACTAGCCTTTCCTATAAGTGTTCTCTGTTTACGAAAACCTGTAATGATATAAGCTGTGTCTGGTGGGGCCTTTACGTAACAAACGCCTATCACTATTAAAACTACTAATAATGCGACAATAACACCGATAATAATATTTTGCATAATAAATTACTTCCTCCTCTTGCAATAAATATTTTTAATCACATTAATATTATATTATATTTTTTAATTTTTTGTCAATATTGTATAAAAAACTATTTTAATATTTCATACATGATTCTAGTTTTTCTTTTAAGTTTTTATCTAAGTTAGCAACCTTAATTGTATTAGAAGATGAATTTGTTTTAAAATGTATGATATAACTATATATGTTTTTCTTTTCTCTTAGTGGTGTGGTAACTGACTCTATACCTATGATATTCTCCTTTTTTATGGTAACTATTTCTTTAGATAAACCACCGTGATAAATCGTTATTTTTTCATCATCAATATTAATGCTATTAGTATTATATGAAAGAATACTATTTGTTATTAATTTTAGCAAATATAAAAATGCATAACAACAATAGGCGATTAAGATTATATAAAATATATCCATTCTACCTAAATAACTAGCAAAAAGATAACTAATGAAAAGTATTATGATACTAATTATGCTACCAAAAAACAAATGCATACTTATAAATGAGTAGAAACTTTTACAATTGTATTGTTTTGGTAAAAATGTATAATTAGGTAATATTTTATTTAAACAATTATTTACTTCATCTAATTTACATAATGGAATTAATATTCCGATGGTATCATTATTATTATTTTCATCACCAGCAACATAACCTATTACTTCTAAACGTACTGTCGCGAAACCAAAAATTCTCTTTATTAATCCTTGTGAAACTTTAACAGCTTTTACTCTTGTTAATGAAAAAGAATTATTATTTTTCACAAGTAATCCATAATTTATGTTTAGTGTATCACCTACTATTTGAATTGAGAAATCATAATATCCTACAAACACAAATATCAAAGATCCTACAAATGATACCATCAACATTATTATAATAGCTATTAATCCATAAATAATAATTTCAGAGAATTCGAGAGTTATTTCTTCATAATTTTTTATAATATTGTATGCTATTAAAGACAAAATAAATAAACAAAAAATAATGAATGCGGCCGAAAGAACTGAAAAAATAACACTTATGAATTTGACTTTTTTACTATAAGTGTATAAATTCCCTTCTTCATGATTTGAAGTATCTTTTACTAATTCTTTGGATTGTTTTTCATTAATAAAAGCCATTATTTTATCAACTTCTTCGCTTGTTTCATAAATAGTTATTTCGGGATTACCAGCCGTATTTGCAGATCCTGAATCTATTGTTAAAACACAAATACCAAAGGCTTTTTGAATAATCCCTTGTTTTTTATTTATAGCATGAATTTTATCATATTCTAAAAAAGATTTTTTTCTTAACAATACACCCTTTTTACAAATTATTTCATTGTCTTTTATTTCATACGTTGAAATTTTAAAAAAAATTATATTGTAAATCGCAAGGAACATATATATAACAACAAAGCCTGCAATTATATAAATTAGATAATCTTGTAATTGAAAACTCTCTTCATCTTCAGAAGATGATAAAGCTGATAGGATAAATACGAAACTATACAATAGTGAAATAAGAATGCTGATTGCCAGTCTATAATATAAAAATTTTTTACTATAATGTTTCATTCTTTAAATCCTCTATTCTTGCTTCTAAATACTTACTTAATTCATCAATCATTACTTTAGCATCATCATTTGTTAATCCTGAAAGGAAATGATTGCTTCCTGCTGTTGATATTTCGATGGAACTAAGAGATAAAATTTGCATTAAAGGACCCTGAATGATATGTAAATCTTGAATTTGACAAACAGGAATTGTAATTGTATCTTTAAACAATACTCCTCTTTTTATTACAATCTTTTTTTCATCATAATAATAACTATAACTTTTATATCTAAGTATTGGATAAACAAAACAAGCAAAAATCATCAATATACCACAGATAATTACTGATATTAAAAGTGGATAAAATGCTTCTTCTGCAAAAATCAAAATAATTGCAAATACCGCAACATAAATAATAAAAACAATCCCACCTATAATTTCCCACAATTTTTTTACTTTTGAACTTAACTTTTTTTCGTTCACAATTTTCTCTCCTTTTATTAGTCTTTACACATATATTTTATCATATTTTTTTGTATACGCAAGACTTTTTATAAAAAAATATCTATTTTAAAATAAAAGGCTAAGAAAATTCTTAACGCCCTTTATTTTATTTAGATTATTCGATATTAACAATTGGTCTTTTCATTATCTTGATATATATATAGATAAAATAAGCAAGTTCACATAGTCCCGTTATTGACCAAGAGAAAATATATAATAAATATAGTGAAGGTATTGTGTGATAGTGATTGAATATTGTATAAATCCAAACTATTCTAAAAACACAAGAACCTAAAATTACAATTATCGTTGGTACTATCGTTTTTCCAAGGCCTCGCGATGCGGCAATGGTTCCATCCATTACGCAAGAGAAAGCATAAGAATATCCCATAATCCTTAATCTCTTCAGTCCTGCATCCATTACTATTGGTGATGATGTAAAAATAGAAAGTAAAGTTTTTCCAAATAACTCTAGACAAAGTCCTAAGATTGCACCAGCGATAAAAGCATATAGCATTGAAATAAGATAACTTTTTAGGATTCTTTCTTTTTTCTTAGCTCCATAATTTTGACTAACAAAGCTTGAACATGCCATATAAAAGGCTGCCATAACATCATATATTAAAGCATCAAAATTAGCAGCTGCGGAGTTTCCTTCAACCATTACTGAATCGAAACTATTAACAGCATCTTGAATAAACAAGTTAGCTATAGCAAAAATAGAATTTTGGAATCCAGAAGGAAAACCAATCTTAATTAAATATCCACAATGATGCCAATTGAATTTGTTACCTTTAAATACTAGCTTACAATTTGTCTTTAATCTACATAGAGAAATTATTATCAAAATTGCAGATACATATTGCGAAACAGCTGATGCCATAGCAACGCCTGCTACGTCAAGAGAACAAACAATAACAAAAAATAAGTTTAAACAAACATTTATAATTCCAGCTATAAACAAAAAGACAACTGGCTTTTTTGTTTGTCCACAAGCACTAAATACAGCATTACCATAATTATAGATGGCTAAAGCTGGCATACCTAAAAAGTATATTTTTAAGTAAAGAGTCGCACCATCAATCAAATCATCTTTTGTATGAATTAGTTCTAGAAAAAAACGTGAACAAAATAATCCAATTACTAAAATAATCGCACCTAAAACAATACTTGTTATAAAAGATGTAAAAACAGCTTGGGTGGTACTTTTTTGGTTTTTTTCACCTAAGAATCTAGCGACAACAACATTAACACCATTACCAAGTCCAATTAAGAATCCTGTGAACAATGTTACCAAAGTAGTCGTTGATCCTACAGCTCCTAAAGCTATTTCTCCTGAAAACTTACCTACAACGGCAATATCTGACATATTAAATAATACTTGTAAGATATTAGAAACCATTAAAGGTAAACTAAAAAATAGAATTTGTTTCCATAAAGACCCTGTTGTTAAATCTTTTTCTTTATACATATTATTTATCCTTCTTCTAGTTGGTTATTATACCAAATTTTAAGTTTTTTGTCATACAGGTAGCACTCAATTACCACTATGAAAATATTTTAATATGATTTAAAAACTTTTAATTAATTCTATTATAAAATTGATCAACTTGGATTACAGCATACCAATTATTGTTATAATCATGAATAACTTTTGCAATTCCTTCTTTTAATTCTTTGGCGGTTATCGGATAGTCAATAGGCATAACAACATCGAATAAGATATTTGATTTGTTAGGTCCTTTCACTACTCTAAAATCATGAAATTCTAATTTAGGATCAATATCTTTTAAAATTTCCCTTACTTTTTCTTTTATTTCTAAGGTATATTCATCATGGACTTCAATAGGATCCATATGAATTGTTAGATCAATGCCTAGATTATTTCTAAAGTCTCTTTCAATAGTATCAATTAATTCATGGCTTTCCATAACATCTACTTCTCTAGAAACTTCCGCATGAACAGTGACATAATTTATATTTGGTCCATAACTATGAACTACTAAGTCATGAATTCCTAATATTCCTTGATAGCTTTTAATTTTTTCTGAGATTTCTTTTACTTCTTCATCACTAGGAATATTACCAAGTAAAGGGTTAACCGTATCTTTTATTAAATCAATGCTGGAAAAAATGATAAATATAGCAACAATTAAGCCAGCTATACTATCAATATTTACCTTTTCTTTTGAAACAATAAATATAATCGTACTTATTAAAACAGCAAATGTTGTAATACAATCATTTAATGAATCACTTGATGATGCCTTTAGTGATGAAGAATCAATGTCTTTTCCCATTTTTTTATAGAAAACGGCTTGCCAACATTTTACTAAAATAGATAATACCAAACAACCAATAATTAAAAATGGATTACTTATATTTAATGGTTTCGCTTTACCTTTAATTAAATCAATAATACCACTAATAGATTCTTTTCCAAGACTAAAGCCAATAGCTAAAATAATAAAAGATATGATTAAACCAGATATATATTCAATACGTTGATGACCGAAAGGATGATCTTTATCAGCGGCTTTTGTACTTAATTTAAAGCCCACTAATGTTATTATTGAACTTAGACCATCTGATAAATTATTAATACCATCAGCTATAATGGCTGGTGATACCGCAATTATTCCTATTACAACTTTAAAAATAGCTAAAAACATATTGGTAACAATACCTACTGCACCAGCTAAGGTACCATATTTAGAACGAACAATTTCTGATTTAGTATTTTTGTAATCTTTTATAAATATTTTTACTAATAATTTTTTCATATTACTTTCCTTTAGATTTTTTTATCTATAAAATTTTATTACAAGTATCAAATATTATATACTTATTTCTTAAATATTACAAATAAAATTACCTCATTTCAGCATATAATTTATTAGAAGGGAGTTTCTATGACAAATAATCAAATAAATTCTTTAATCTATCAAACTAATGTTTGTGCTCTTGTGAGTTCATACAATCAAAAACTTTGTATTTTGCCCCTAGCTTACAAAGTCAATGTCAATAATGGTGTTTATTATTTTTCTTTTGATTTGGATAAATATCAGCCATTAATTGAAAATATTACAAACAACAGTAATGTTTGTATATATATTACTAATACAACTAATAATAGAACCGATTCTGTTGTTGGTTATGGTGTCGCTAAAGTATCAAAGGCATCTTTCAATAATTTTGATTATGATGCCCTAGATTGTTATAAAATTATCGTTCGCATTAATACCTTTAGAAGTTATTCATGTTATAATTAATTTATTTTTAAATAAAAAAGAGGATTATCCTCTTTTTTATTTTAAAAATTATACGGATGATTAAAAACAACTTTAGCTCCACTAGGATTCCAGTTAGCAGCCCAAGTAGAAGGAACGCTATCTTTTTCAAGATAAATTGTTCCATGCATTGCATAAAATGTATATTCACCAACATAGGTTACATTGCTTGGTATATATACTTCTTCAATGTAATAACAGTTTTGGAAGGCATAATCGGAAAGAGTCGTAAGTGTTTTTGGTAAAATAATTTTTTTTATGTTTTCATCCGATGAGAAAGCAGCATTATCAATTTTTTCTAAGCCTTCATTAAGATTTAGAACTTCAAGATTAAAACAATAACTAAAAGCATATTTTCCTATTATTTTTAAAGTATTGGGCATTGTCAAAGTTATAATCAAATTACTTCTAAAAGCATAATCACCAATTTCTTGTAAATTTTCGTTTAGTTTTAGACTAGTTATTTCACTATTGTCAAATGCATATTCACCTATTTTTGTAACTTTTAAATTATCAATTGTTGATGGAATTTCTACATCATTAGAAGAATTTATATAATTTAAAATTGTTACCTCTTCGTTTGTGATTACATATTCAAAATTATTATTCTCTTTTAATTCTTCTCTTTTTAAATTTAAATGTAAACATACTTCTTTAAAATCACAGAAAGAAGAATTCCATGTTGAAGGGATTGTCTGATTTTCCATATATATTATACGTGTAGAAGAGAAAGCATTTTTACCAATGTTTTTAATGTTTTTTGATAAATAAACACTTTTAAGTTTCAATGCATTATAAAATGTAGCTTCACCTATTGAAGTAATACTATCAGGTAAATTAATTTTTTTTAAATTTTCACAATTAAAGAAAGCTTGTTTGCCTATTGTCTCTATAGATTCTGGTAAAACAACTTCTTTCACTGTTTTGTTTCCATTAAAAGCATTATTTTTTATACTAGTAACTTTGTTAGAATTATAGGTTGAAGGAATTATAACTTTTTCTTCAGTACCTGTATAGCTAGAAATAGCATATTCGTTGTTTGTTAAAACAAAGATAAGTCCTTTAGTATAGGATTCTCTTTCCATTAGATTTACCGTAAAAGTTGTAGTTTCTTTTTCATAAATAACTTTATAAGTATTCTTACCAATTTTTTTATCAAAGTTTTCAATCATATCAGTTGTTAGATTTATACTGGTTGTTACATCATTTTTAGTAACTAATAAAGTAATTGTTGATACATCAAATTCATCGATATAATAATTTTCTAAAATACTTGTTTCATCTATCGCAATTTTTATGGAATCTTTTTCAGTGTTATTTTTTTGTTTACAACTAACTAACAATAATGCTGGCAATAAAAATATTATTAATATTTTCTTCATTATTTTTTACTCCTATAGTTTTATAGGTAATTTACCTTTAGGAGTTAATTTACCTTTAAAATAATCGACAATTGTTGTGATAGAATTAGGTGTATATTCATACATACACATATAATTTTCAAGATTGTGATATTTATGATAATCCATTGGTCCTTTTAATGATATAACAAATGTTTCTTTCTTGCTAATTATTTCATTTATTAAATTAACTTGCCAAGGATTTATAGCAGCATTATAGCTAAAGAAAATAACTTTTTGATAATTTTTAATTGTTTCTAAAAGTTTATTTTTTTCTTCTTCGGTTTGAATTAGTTCAACAATCTTGTTATCACTAAATTCTTTTTTCAAGACAGAAGCCAAATTTCTTTCATCAAATTCATCTTCTATAATTGTTCTAGCTTTGGCAGCAGGAGCAATAACGATTGTATCTTTAGCTAAAACTGGTAGTTTACCAAAACAATGTGTTAAAGATGATTCCACAATGTTTAAAGCTTCCTGTTTGTTTTCTTTAGAAAATGATACTTCTTCTTGGTTGTAGAAATATTTTTCTAAATAGCTTAAAGTTTTTTCTTTAAATTTTAAGATTCTTTCAACGTGTTCATCTATTTCTTCAATGCTAATGTTTCCTGCAACAATTTCTTGTTTTAGTAATTCTAAAGTCTTTAATTGATATTCTTTCGTATGACTGATACAAACTAAATCAATTCCAGCCTTGATTGCTCTCACGGCTCCTTCAGGGGTACCAAAATTATCAGCTATAGCTTTCATTTCTAAACAATCACTGATTGTTAAGCCTTTATAATTAAGTTCTTTTCTTAATACTCCTGTAATGATTTTACGCGATAAAGTGGCAGGAACATTATCATATAGTGGAAATAAAATATGAGCACTCATTATTGCTGGTACATCAATGTTTTGAATGAATGGATACATTTCAACTTCATGTATTCTTTTACTATCATAATTTATTATTGGTAAACCTAAATGTGAGTCAACGGCACAATCACCATGTCCAGGAAAATGTTTAGCACAAGGCAAAACTCCATAAGTCATGCTTCCTTTTATGAAATTTGCCCCCATTTCACTTACTACTTTAGGATCATCTGAATAGCTTCTTACATTAATAACGGGATTATCAGGATTATTGTTTACATCTAGACTTGGTGCTAAATTTAAATTCATTCCTAATTTTATCATATCTTCGGCTAGCATTTTACCAGCTTTAAAACTTGCATCCTTAGAACTTGCTGTGCAAGTCATTGGTCCGGGTGCGAATGTTACATCTGTCATCATTCTTGTAACTAATCCACCTTCTTGGTCAATAGCAATAAAAGGAATAATACCATTATTCTTAATACATTCTTCATGGATTTTTTTTGTTAGTTTTCGCATTTGAGCAGCTGATGTATAATTACGTGTAAACATAATAATGTTGCCAATGTGATGATTCTCAATAATATCCTTTAAATCATCATCAAATTCAGTTGAATGAAAACCAGCTAAGATTAATTGACCAAGTTTTTCATCTAAGTTCATTTCTGAAACTTTTTTTATATACATATTTTTTTATCCTTTCTAAATTATACTAATTATTGCTAGTGCTACTAAGATTGATGGCACTGCTAAACATATTCCATATTTAAAAAATTTTGCAAAACTAAATTTAATATTTTGTTCTTTTAATATTCCCATCCACATAATGCCAGCTAAAGCGCCAATTGGCGTCAAATAAGCGCCAATATTAGAAGATGCTATAACAGCATATGTTAAATTACTACTTCCATTCGTAATGTTTAAAATTTCTGCAAATAAAACACTCATTGGGATGTTGTTTACTAAATTACAAAATATAAATGAACTTAAGCCATAGGTAAATACATTTTCATATTTCATTAAAAATAAGCTCATTTTTTCAATATATCCATCTTTACCAATCACATAAACAAAAGTAAACATTGATAGTAAAAAAGGGACTAATGCTACTGGGGCTCTTTTTAAAGTTTTTAATAGTATTGTTGGTACTTCTTTTTTTAATCCAAAATATATTAATACTAAAACTAAAAGTGAAATAGCAAAGATAGCTGTTATTTTCCACATAGGAATGTTAATATATGAAGATACCGTAAGTAAGGCAATGCATGCTGATAAATGTATTAACCCTATGATTAGTAGTGTTTTATTTATATTTATGTTTTCTTCAATATCGTTATTTATTTTTTCTTGAAGTTGCTTGTGAAATATTATCATAAGTAAGATAAAAGATACGATTCCTACTGCTAAGGTTGGGAGAAACATCATTTTTAAATATGTAAAAAAATCTATATTAAGAGATGTGGAAATATATATATTGGTAGGATTACCAATTAACAACATCATACTCCAAGTATTAGCAGCTACAAATTCAGATAACAAATAAGGAACCGGATTAATTTTTGCGTTTCTAGAAAAATAACAAATAAAAGGGGTAAATGTTAAAATTATAATATCATTGGAAGTAAAAATAGTAAGGATGGATGTAAGTAAATATAAGTAAATAAAAATTTTATATTGTGATCCTTTCGCTTTTTTGGTAGCTTTTAAAGCTAAGTATTTAAAGAAACCTACTTCATCTAAAAAGATAGAAAGGATTGTCATTGAGATAAAAAGGATTAATATTGGCAACGGTCCAATAGTTTTGTCCATCCAACTTTTTCCTATTTCTTTTATGCTTATGCCTTTGCTAATCAAAAGAATTAATGCCCCTATTGTCGCAATAGGCCAATATGTGGATATTACTATTTTCTTTTTTATAACAATGGTTGGGAAAAAAAGAATTGACGCAATTATTAAAATTATTGTTGAGATAACTACTATCAATGATAGCATTTTTATTCGCCTTCTTTAGCCATATCAGCAACAAGAGCTCTAAAGAAACAATCACCTATTTGAAGATAGCCCTCCATTGTTGGATGAACTCCATTAGTTCCAATTCTTTCTGTTGTTTTATTTCTCTTATTTACTGGTAATAAAGTTGAAGGCATATTATATTCAACATCAAATTGTGATTTCATATCAATATAACGACAATAGTCTTTATATTCATCTTCTAAAGTTAATTTTTCTAAAAATTCATCATAATAATAAGCTGTAGATACTTCACCAAAAACATCGGAATAATATCCACTAGCCCCATAATTAGCGGCAATGCCGCCATTAATGGAAGGACTTTGAATACCTAACAAACGTACTTTTGCCATTGGATAATCTAAATGAATTCGATTTAAAATCATTCTTATAAATGGTTCATGAATAGAGAAGTCATGGTTATATGGGATATATTGACCATTCCAACTAAGAAGAATATAAACATAATCAATTCCATCATAGCCGTGTTTTGAACAATATTTCTTAAAATTTGGTCCTTTAATGTCTTCATCATAAAAAGGATTACCTTGTTCATATTCATATTTTAACACTTTCAATTCATCTTTGTGAATTCCACCTTCAACATGTTTAAAAGTATCGCCAACGCTTGGATTACATGAGTAATTACCAGCACCTCTTTTAAATTTTAAGCGCTTTTCTTCAATAGATTCTAATACCCAATATAGGTTACCAGAAGTCCAAATGCTATGTTGATCATTTTCATCTAATGAATGTTTTTCAACATCAACCCATACAGAAGAAATAGTTGAAACAGCTTCATTGGTACAAAATTCTCTCCATTTCCAACCGCCATAGCCTTCATAGCCAATTTCTTCTTTTTTCATTGTTCCTAAGAAATTTAAGGAATTTACAAATCCCAATCCCTTTGGCTCGCCATCATCTTTGCAGAAACGGCGATATCCTTCATAAGGCCAAACACCATTAAATGTTAGTGAATCGCCAAAACATAAAACATTAACTTTTCTTTTAGGTTTTTTAGGAGATACTACTTTTAAAATACTTTTAGCTTGTTCTATTTCTTGATGATAATCATCATATAATGTTATTGTTAATTCATATTCTCCTACTTCATTATCTTTAGGAGTATATGTATAATATCTTGGATAAGGGGTTCCTTTTTCACAATTAACATATATATAATACTTATAAGGGTTCATTGATCTAATGACTCCTCGATAAAATAATTCAAATGTATCGCCAACAACTAAATCATAACTTTTTGGCAAATATAATAATTTTTCTTCCATATTTTCTTACCTCATAATTTGTTACTATTATATCAAATATCTTTTCTTTTGTCCATATATCTTATTCATAAATAGCTTCAATTTGTATGTTATTGTTAACGATAATATTCAAAGTAAAATCATAATATTCGATTGTTCGTTCTTCATCTTTTATAATCCACTTTACAAAACCTTCCTTTTTAATTGGTTGAATCTGAATTTTATTATCAATAGCGTTATTTATACTAATTGCATTTAAGAATAATGTTTGATTATTTCTTAGAATATAACCGCCACTAATAGTTACTTCATACCATGTTGGATTAATTTGTTCATAATATGCATAGATAGTTATTGACTTTGATGGCATTATATAATTATATTGTTCTTCAATGGTTATTTGTGTAAATGAAGATGTATCATTGATTAAACCAAAGTTAAGATTGCCACCATTATATATATACCATCCTTTAAAAACATAACCATCTTTTAATGAGGTAGCTTTAAGATTAATGATACTTCCAAACTCTACATTATTTATATTATTAGGAATTGTTCCGCCAATGATATTATTAATATATTTAAAGGTAACTGTATAGGAAAGTATTTCAAAGACAGGAGTAAAAATAGTATCTTCATAGATAATATAATAGAAACTATTTTGATAATAATAATCGTTATCAACTTTGTCCTTTGTTTTAATTTCCCAATATTTTAATCTTAATCCTTCTTTAACAATTGCTGATATTCTAATAACTTTACCACTTTGATATCTATAAGAAGTAAGAGAGGAATTGTTGTCCAAAAAGCCATTTTCAATATCAACTTGATAATATTCTAAATCTTTAGTAGCTCTCGCAAGAAGGGCACACGATTGAGTAATTGTAAAATTTAATGATTCTTCTCTACTTAATAAAACATAACCATCGCTTTCTAGAAAGTTCCAAATGTACCATCCATCAAAAATATAACCATCTAGAGATTTTGCGTTTAGATTTATTGTTGTATTTTTTAAATAAATAGATGTACTATTTAAGTTAGCTTGACAGCCTTCAATAAAATATTCTATTGCGGCATAATTTGATTTATTTTCTTTATAATCACTAAATTCATTTTCAAAATTTAATGCTTTTTCTTGGCTTACAACTTTTCTAACTAAATTTTCATTACTAGGAGAATATGATTCTTTATCATCATAAGTTTGTTTCTTTACTACTAAATTATAATCTAAATAATAAAGTTTGTTTTTAACTTGATAAACAGTATAGTCATTATCATCTAAATCTTTTCTTCTTGTTGTATTTTGTAAATTAAATGAAGATACAAACTCCTTAGTGGCATTAAATAATTCAATTTCACAATTTAAAGTTAAGATATCTTCTAGGTTAGTCATATCTGTGTATTTATAATATAACCAATCATAAACTAGTTTGTCATCTAATATTTCTTTTCTATATAAGTTGTATCCAATTAAGTTTCCCATTTTATCTAATTGTTTTTCTAAGAAATAATATATCTCTAATTTTGTTAAATCATATAAATAGTTTTTACAAGTGATTATTTTTATGCTTATATTACCATCAATGTTCGTAATTTCTTCGGTTTTTTTATTATTCTTTAAAATGCTTGTTGTATCATAATAACGTATAAAAGTTATTTTTTCATTATTATTTATTAGGGTTTCTAAATTTTCATTTATATATTCTTTTTCTTCTTTTAAACCACATTTATAACAAGTTCTTTCCATAATCCCAATTTCATTTTTTGTAGCTGCTACTTTTATTTGATAAGATGAAAAAGCATGACCGCCTTCAATTTTTCGATATTCTTTATAGCCACAATTAATACAAGTACATAAAAGGGTTCCTTCTTTTTCACAAGTTGGATTAACTAATTGTTGATATTTATATTGATGAACTGTTTTTTTCGTCAAAACATATTTTTCATTTCCTAACTCATCAGCAACTACTTTTACTCCTGATTTATAACAATCTGAGGCAATAACTGTTGATACCGTATTAGAATATGATTTATCTTCAAAACTTTTTAAAGTAAATGTTATATCCGCATTAATTAGTGCTGTAAAGGTGTTTTTTCTAATATAATCGCCATTATTAGAAACCCAATAATCAGTTGGAAAAATAGATTTATCGTTAGCATAAACGGTTATTTTTTGATTTTCATTTACAATTTTATATTCATATCTAGTGGAATCATTTTCTACCATTAAGTAACCACCGTTAATAATAACAATATATTTCTTTATAGCTTTGGTAAAACGGGCTTCTAAAGTTCCATTTTCTACTACTTCATATATATATTCCATGTCGCTTGATAGTTTTATTTCTTTACCATTACTAGTAAAATACCAACCTAAAAAGTTATAACCAAAATAATTAATAGCCTTTAAAGAAATTAAATCATTTTCTTTATAAGTGTGTAAACCAATTATATTTTCATAATTATCATCTAATATTTCTCCAAAGGCAGCATATGTTCCTTCTTCATTTACTGTTGTTATTTGAACTTTATAGTATTTATCTTCCCTCTTTTCTATTTCAACAACAAAGCTATTGGTAATTTTAGGATTTTCTTTATAAAGAACAATTACATCATAAAAACCCGGTTTATTATAGTCTATGTTAGATACATCTATTATGTATTCTTCTTTTTCTAATTCAACTTTTGAACTAATCTTTACTCCATATACTATTAAATTGGAAAAATCAAAAGTTTTATTCCCTAACTTAATAATTGTTTGAATGTTACTAGTATCAATTAATAATGATGTAACAATTTCCTCAAAAATTATTTCTATGTTTGTATCTTTTGTTATTTCAAAATTATATTCATTTTCATATTCTATTTTTTCTTTGTTTATATATAGTTCTTTAAATCTATATCCTGTTAGACTTTCTATTTTTAAACTAATAGATGAATTTCTTGAAATTTTTTTCATCAAGTTATGATCAATTTTTTCGTTATTATAATAAAGTATTCCACCTTGTGTAAGATTAATTTTTAATTCTAAGTATTCTTTATAAATAGCTTTAATTGTTATATCTTTTTCTATTAAGATTTCAATTTTCTTATCTGTAATAATATTACCATCATATTCCCAACCGATAAAATCATAGTCATCTACCTCAAGAGCTTCTAAAATTATCTTGTTACCTATTTTATAATTAGTTAGTTTTGTTGTGCCATAAAATAGATTATCGTTACAATAAACTTTTCCAGGGCCATCTATTTCTATAGTAAGTTGGGGATTTTTTTCAAAAAGAGCATAAATTGCTTCGCTTCTAGTAACTTTATAAGTTATTGCCTCTTCTGTGCTAAAAAGTATATTATCAATGTACCAACCTTTAAAACTATAACCATCTAAAGCTACTGCTGATAATAAAATGGTATCATCATATAATAAATCCTTGAAACAATAATTTGTATAAAGATTTCCATCAACACTAATTTTTCCACCTAACTCTGTTATAACCTCAATTTGATAATATACTGGTCTTTCTTTTAAGTAAAGAATATATCTACCTAAAGAACAATTGCTTATCTTATAGTAATTTTCAATTTTTATAAAATCAACTATTTCATTATTATCTAAGTTGTAAATTTTATCAACAACATAGTCTGTTGGAACATTTTTAAAATAAATATTAATACTTGATGTGGGAGTAGTAATTTCGTTGTTATAATATGTGACAACATCATAAGCTATATATTTTTCTTCGGTGGTGTTTTCTATACTATCTGTTATATCCTTTGTTACTATATATGTGCCATACAAAAAAGAACCACCTTCTATTTTTATTTCACTAGTTTCTAACAAAGTTACAGTATCATTATAGGTGAATGTACAGCCATATATATTAGTTAAAAAAACACTAATTATAAGCGAAATAATTATTTTAAATTTTCTAGTCATATATGCTCCTTTTTTAAAAAAATAAAGCGCGAACAAATTAAAACTTGTCGCGCTAATTGCCTGTGGTAATTAAATTAAATATTACATTAGCAAAACAGGCACCACATTTTACTATCATAATATCATTTTATCACATAATTAATTTATTTGCAAATATAAAGTTATAAACCTTAAAATACCTATCTCATCTTGTTTTTCAACAAATATCTTCTTGGAATTGTTCAAACTTTTCAAGTAAATCTTGAACCTTTAATTGTTGTTTCTCTTCACCACTTATATCAAAAACAATATGTCCATTGTTAAACATTATCAATCTGTTACCATATTTTATAGCATCTTTCATATTATGAGTTATCATGATGGTCGTTATGTTGTTTTCGGTTACCACTTCATTAGTGATTTTTAAAACCTTTGTGGCTGTTTTTGGATCTAAAGCTGCTGTATGTTCATCTAAAAGGAGAAGTTTAGGAGTCATAAATGTAGCCATTAATAGGGTAATTGCCTGGCGTTGTCCACCAGAAAATAATCCTATTTTTTTATTTAAATTGTTTTCTAATCCTAAATCTAATTTTTGTAGTTTTTCTTTAAATATTTTTTCATGTTCCTTTTTAAATCCCCATTTTAATGTTCTTTTTTCTCCCCTTCTATAAGCAAGTTCTAAATTTTCTAAAAGTGACATATTAGTTGCTGTTCCCATATTTGGGTCTTGAAACACTCTACCTAAAAATTTAGCTCTTTTATGCTCGCTTAATTTGGTGATTAATTCTCCATCAAGATATATTTGACCTTCATCTGGTAAAATGCTACCACTAATTATATTCATTAATGTGCTTTTACCACTACCATTTCCGCCAATAACTGTGACAAATTCACCATCGTTAATTGTCAAGTTAATTTTATCTAAAGCTATCTTTTTATCAATATTATTATCCGATACAAAGACTTTTGTTAAATCACGAATTTCAAGCATTTTTAGTCCCCTTTCTAAATTTCTTTTTTATTAAAGGTAACGATAAAATAATAACAATTAAAACAGCTGATACTAAATCTAAGAATTCTACTACTCCTAATTCAATCGCAATTGCTCTTAATAAATAATATATTATAGAACCAATAATGATAGATATTAATTGTATTTTATATGTTTTTCTTCCGAATATTGCTTCGCCTATAATAATAGATGCTAAAGCTGAAACAATCATTCCTCTACCACTTGTGACATTACTAGCTCCTGTGTTTTGAGCAAATAGTGAACCTGCTAAAGCAATTAAACCATTACTAATAACTAATCCTATTGTTTTCATGAGGTTAGTATTGATACCTTGAGCTTTTGCCATTTTTTCATTATCGCCAGTTGCTCTTAAGGCCATCCCCATTTCGGTTCCAAAAAGATAATATATGCCTATAAAAACTATTAATAATACTAAAATAGCAATTATATATGTTGATAAAGTATTTGATAATTTTACACTCATATCTAATTTTAAAAATAGCTTTTGAATAGAAGCAAAAATGGTTTTTTTAGTATCAATAGCAAGTGTTGGTCTTGTTATTGCATATTTATCACTAAGGCCTAAAATAGCAAGATTAATAGAATATAATCCCGTCATGGTAATGATTCCTGATAAAATCATAGGAATCTTTAATTTTGTGTTAAGAATAGCTGTAATAAAGCCGGCTACTCCTCCCAAAATTAGTGCAGCTATTACCGCAATTAGTGGAGGAACATTATAATAGATTAACAATGCCGTTATACAGCAGCCTAAAGGAAAAACTCCCTCAATACTTAAATCAGCTTCATCTAAGGTTCGAAAAGAAATATGAATACCTAGAGCCATTACAGCGTAGATGAGTCCTAGTTCAATACCACTGGATATGAAACTAAACGAAGATAATATTAATAAATTGTTCATAAAATCATTCCTTATTAATATAATTTTTTAGCTTTTTTTATTAGTTCTTCAGGAATAGGTAAGTTATACTCATCAATTTTTGTTTTGTTTATTTCAATATCACTACTTTCCCATTTTTGTACACTCATTTTAGTAATATCTTCACCATCAAAAACTGATGCTCCCATCTTTCCAGTTATTTTTCCTAGTTCAAAATAATCAACGCTTCCAACAGTAATCGTTCCACCATCCTTTAGTTCACCAATTTCAGCACAAATAGTTACAATTTTATTTTGATTACAAATTGATGATAATAATTGCATTTGGCTAGCAATTTCATTGTCCGTTGGAACATATAGAGCATCGATGTTACTATTTATTAATGATTCAGCAACCAACTCTAAATCGGTAGTATTACTACATGAACGATCAATTATTTCAATATTAAGTTTACTAGCCGCTTCTTTGGCTAAACGCAATTGAATTGTAGAATTACTTTCACTTGCGGTATATATAAAACCGATTTTGGAAGCATTAGGATTAATTTCTTTAATAATTTTGATTTGTTCTTCAACAGGATTAATATCAGTAGTACCACTGATTCTTTCACTTTTATTTTTATCCATAATTAAAGCTTCATAAGGATCTGTTACAGCTGTAAATAACATTGGTACATTTGAATCTTGTTTTTCTAATTCACTTTTAACGGCTAAAGCAGCAGGGGTAGCAATAGCAATAATTAAGTCACTTTTGTCTACGGCTGTTTTGGCCATAGTAGCTAAAGTATCCGCTTTGCCTTGGGGATTATATACTTTAATCGTAATGTTATCACCATTAACATATCCGTTTTCTTTTAAACCTTCAATTATTCCTTCTCTAGCATTATCTAAAGCGGTCGCACTAATGTATTGAATAATACTAACAACCTTCTTATCTTTCTTACATGAAGAAGTTACAATACCAATCGATATTAAAACTATCACTAATAAAATATTCTTTACTTTTTTCATTTTTCTTTCCTCCTCATAACAAAAAAAGTGCTACTACTTTAAGTACTAAAGTAATAACACTTATGAGGTCTTGTTATCTTACTCAAGTTATTATTACTTAATACTTTTGGTATAAGTTAATAACTTAAGTCTATTGCTAGCCAAAAAGGCCAAGAGATTATTCGTTATTAACGATACCCACTTGGTAATAATAGCTAAAATAAAATTGTTGACTTAATTGCTTATTTAACATAACAATTTAACCTCCGCATTTATTATACATACATTATATCACAATACTTTTTTACTGCAACTGCAACGCAAGTGAAACCGGTTACAATCGCCTTTTTATTTAAATTCACCGGCTATTTTACTAACCATTCTCATATCACACTTACCAGCAAAATTAACTTTAAAATGCTTCATAACAGAAGGAATAGATTTATCTTCTAATTTTGAAATTTCATTTCTAATTTCTTCTTCTGTTAATTGGCGTGGTAAATATTTTATAATTACTTTCTTTTGTTCTGTTAATTCTTCAACTTGTTTATCTCTACCAGCTGTTTTAAAAGCGGCGATTTCTTCATCCAATTCTTTAATTGTTTTATTTATAACAGTTATAACATCAGTATCTAATAGTTCTTCACCCTTTTCCCTTTTGTCAATTTTTACAAGCATAGCCTTATTTATTACTATTGGTAATATTGAACGAGCAGCTGCATCTTTATTTTTAAGTGCTAGCATATTTTCCTTTTTCAAATCTTCAAATAACATAAATTATTCCTTCTTTCTATTTATATAATATATATCCATCTTTTCTTTTGCTGGCAATAGGAGACTCATCAGGGTAACCTATAATACAATTACCAACACCAACATAATCACTAGAAATATTCCACTCTTTTAATATTTCTTTTCCTTCTAAAGTTTCAAATGTTTCCTTAGCTCTATGAATCCAACAACTTCCTAATCCTAAAGCATGGGCAGCATTCATTAGGTTTCCTAACACAAGAGAAGCATCATATAGATATGTAGGTATATTTTTATTTCCAAAAACAACTACTAAAACAGGAGCATTATAAAAAGGATCCTTAGTAGTATTCATAATTTTTGCGTTGATAGCTCTTAGTTTATTCTTTGTTTCTTCGTTTTTCACAACAACAATAAGTGGTGACTGTCTGTTCATTCCTGTTGGTGCATAAGTAGCAGCCTCAAGTACTTGGTCAAGTAAAGATTGATCAACTTGTCTATCTTGATATTTTCTAATACTCCTACGTTCTTTTAAGTCAGTTATTGTTTGGTTCATTATTCAGGATCTACCTTTGTCCAATTATCAACATAAACTTTTTTAATTTTCTTTTCTTCTTTTTCCCAATAATTATATACATCTCTTCTCTTTAATTTAGCATAAGCAACTTTCACATTTTCACAAGAAGTTAATCTTTTGGCATCATCCTTATCACTATCAAACCAACCTAAAAATTCATATCCAGCAATTTTTACATCTGGTAATCCATGAAATGGAACTTGGCTAAGAAATACACCAGGGATATGGTCTAAAATATATTTAATTCTAAAACTATGCCACCAATAAACAGTTTCTGATGAAAAATAAAATAATTTTGAAGTATCAACTAAAGCCGCCCAACTAGAAACAAAAAAATTGTCAGCATAATTATATGGATCCATTCTTGTGCAGCCTTCATCATTACGCCAATAAGCAAAATACGAAACAAGGAAATTAATAAAATCAACATATTTATCATTCTTAAGACAATAACCAATAAATGATGTTTCCTTTTCTGTATCTAAACTTCCATTCATTCTTGCCTCAAGAAAATACTTATGAAATGCAAATCCCATAGCATAACAATTTTCTTTACCACCAGCATAATAATCTGCAAATTCTAAAAAGTCTTCTTTAGAATTTATATTATTTTTCTTTAAATCATTTTCACCATTATTTTTCAAAATAAATTCATAAAAATCGCCATAGAAATGTTCAAATAAACTTCTCTTATTTTCCCATAAGTCATAATTTAATCCATGTTCACAAAATACGTATTTCATTTTTTTACTCCTTTTCAATTCTTTTTTCAATAACCCTAAATTCACCCATTCCACATGAAGCAATCATATATGCTTTTTTATTAATAATATATCTTCTCGTGATAACATCTTCATCAATAATAATATTGGCAGGATTAACGGTAATACTTGTTCCTCTTTTTTTTACAATAGCTTCTTTGGCTGTCCATACTTGATAAAAATATTTATGTTTTTCTAACTCACTTAATTTTTCATACAAGTTGTATTCATCGTTATTCATAATTTTTTTAGCCAATGATGGATTATAAATCTTCATTTCCTCAATATCAATACCTATTTCATTTTTAGATAATGAAACAATTACCACACCAGATGAATGACTAATAGAAAAATACCATTCGTTTGTGTTAAGATAAGGCTTACCATTTTCATTATAGATAAGTTCTTGATTTTCTATACCATATTCATCAAATAATTCTTTCAATAATAACCCTGCACCTAATTTTTCTTTTTTTATAAGATTATTATCAATTCTTCTAATTTTTTCTTGTCTCTTCTTTTCTACCTTATCTATTAATTCATCATTAACAATTAACTCAGATGTATCTAATATATATATAACCGCCATTATAAAGATTCCTTTTATATAAATTTTATCACATAATATACTTTATTGCAAGTTAAAAAAGAATTATATTTACTATACAATTACTAATGATAATTTTAAACACTTCTTTTACTGCTTTTTTAAGAAAAAATGTAATTATCTCTCTAGATAATTACACTCATCATATTTAAAATGTTCTTTAGAATTCATTATAGTAGTATTAACTACCATTTTTCTATTAAATAATCTATGAATATAAATTAAATAAAAAAGCGAATTTACCCGAAGGTAAACTCACCAAGTTTTGTTTGTGAAATTAATTTTCTATTTTACATTTTTAATATTTTCTAATTCTTTAATAAGCCGATTTAAATCTTCAATAAATTTCTCATCTTTCCAAGAAAAAAATTTATATCTATACTTTTTATCCACCCAAACTAATAATGTAGATGCAGTTAAAAAACCTTCATCAAATATTTCAACAATTTTATTTTTATTGTCTAATATTGTTATACTTAAATATAGGTCTTCTGATTTTTTATTATTAATATCTTTACCATATTCACAAACAAGATTGTACTTTAGCTCATCAACTAAATTTTGCAACTTAATATAGGATTCGTTTTTTTCAAATTTTCTATTTCAGTATTACAATATAATGACAATGCTTTATGTAAATTTTCATTCATAAATCTTTCTCCTTCTACATTCTTGTTGGCTCCACTATATCCATTATGATAGCTACACTCCTGTAAGTTTGTGTTATTTATTTTTATCTCTTTTTTTACTAGCTAATTTAATAATTGAATATACTATTATAATCATTATCGCCGAAATTAGCCAACTATACTTATTATCAGGTTCTGGAGTATTGTAATAACCATATATAGTACTAATTACATATGCTATAACTACTTGTATTATTTCTAATACATTTTTTTTCATAATCTCCCTCCTTCTACTATTAGTATAAAATCCATCTTGAGTTTTCAAAATCTTTTATAGATTAACAGTTTAATTCTTGAATAATTACTTCTTCAATATCTTCAATGGAAAACATTATCTGTTTATTACAGATACCACCTTCTATTAAAATGCTATTATTAAAATTACTGTAATAAAGCATCAAAATTTCAAATTTATCCTTCTCAAAATATTTTTCAAATGTTAAATACTCTAAATATTTCATTTTGTTTACATACTCTCGAATCTCTAATACATCCTTAGGTGTATCGACAAAAGATGAATTGATTTTCATGATTATCATTAAAGATTTAGATAGATTTCTTTCTCTACCACTTTCATCTAATAAATAAATTCCCTCTTTAAATTCTAATTTAATTTCAAAGGTTCCAATTTCAATTGCAGTAATATAAGTATCATGAAATCCGTATTGAAGTAACTTTTCAAAAATATTATTCATTCTATTCACCTCTATTTTAATAATGCTCTTAAAATTTTTTTCATAATTCCTTTAATGCCTTTTTGCACCTGGAAATAATTTACCTTGTCCGAGTAAGGGATTACCATCAATTCCAATTCTAATACCATGTGTTTTATCAACAATATCATCGCCAAATATATGTACATGAGCATAATCATGATTATTTGGAAATTGTTTTACTATATAACCATCACTTTTGCCAAGTATTGCAGCCATAACTGTTATTTCTGCAAAAAGGATTCACTAGGTAAATTTGATTCCGAATCTGAATTTTATGAATCTATGAAACAATTAAACAGATTCTATGAAAACATCAAATTA
>CAKONV010000018.1 GCA_934098295.1 uncultured Bacilli bacterium
CTTATTTAAAGGTTAAAAAACACCAACATTATTTAAAGGCTATTCTTTTAAAACCCCCAACTTATTTAAAGGACCCTAAAAACTTTAATATATTGCATTAAGCTAAATAACGAATTCTTTTCTCTTTGCTATGAGCCAAACGCAAACGATCAGCAATCATCGCAATAAATTCAGAATTAGTAGGTTTAGACTTGTTATAACTTATTGTATAACTAAAAATTTCACTAATAGCCTCTACATTACCCCTAACCCATGCAACTTCTATGGCATGCCGAATTGCTCTTTCTACTCTTGATGCTGTTGTGCCGAAGTGCTTGGCAACATCAGGGTATAAAATCTTCGTAATACCACTTAGAACTTCAACATCATTATAAACCATCATAATCGCTTCCCTTAGGTACATATAACCTTTGATATGAGCAGGAACACCAATTTCATGAAGAATATCAGTAATTTCACTATCCAAATCTGGATTATAATTAGGTGAATTTCTAATAACTTGGCGATTGTTAAACAAATCAGCCAAAACGTTGTAGAACTTATCCATTTCGAATGGATATACAGCAAGATAATCAACATCTAACTCGTTTAATCTTTTCGAAACAAAGGAACTTACAAAATGAGTAATAGCAACAATCTTATTTGGCTGTAAATATTCACCCTTCGAATTACGAACAGTTTCAATAAAATCAACACCATTAAACTTAGCTTGGAATAGGCTTACAATTAGAACATCAACTTGAGAAACCTTCAAAATATTCAAGGCTTTAACTGTGTCATCATAAACACCTACAACTTGTAAATTTTCTTTTTTCTTTAAAAAATCTACTAGAAGTCTTTCTTCACTTTCATTTTCTACAATCATTAATACATTAGTTTTTTTATAATTTTGCATACATCTTACCCCCTATGCACCTATATCATAACATATTGTTGCTACATTTGTCAATTTTTTTACTACTTATTTTTTTCCTATTTTTATTTGGCAAATTGTAATATCAAATGCAACAAAATAAAATACCAGGTTTTTATCCTGGTATAAGATATTTTTGCTTAAGTTTCTTTTGTTAATATGTTATTCTTAAGTCGACGAAAACAAGAAAGGAATATTAACATGAAACACTATAATTATACACCAAAACAAACAAATATTCAATCATTTAGAAAATATCATTTTAATCATTTATCACTTGCTGATAGATTAAATATTGAAAAACTTATTAATCTAAAAAAAGAATGTTTGTTTACACTCAGTGAAAGACAAACTAGAATATATTTGAGTTTTAAAATTAAAAATAAAGAAATGAAAAATATTATTGAGATATTAGATTCTATCGAAACTAAAATAGGTAAAGAAAGTTTCATTGCCTTATTTAAAAGTATAACTTTTGATAATGAAAATGAATTTAGAGATTTTAAAGGAATGTCTAAATCAATATTTGACAATGAATCAAGAACAAAAGTATATTATGCCAATCCATATCATTCATGGGAACGTGGTTCCAACGAAAATAGAAATAGGATGATGAGAAAATTTTTCTCAAAAGGAACTGACTTTTCTACTATTAATAGAAAAGTCAATATTAAAAGCGACAATTTGATTAACTATAGTCATAGGAAACTTTTAAACAATTCATCTTCTGCTGAATTATTAAAACATCTCAATGAATCATATTTTAGAATCATTGAGATGTTAGGACTTAAAAATCCTTATCGTAAATACCTAATATAATTAACAATATTTTTGTTGCATTTCTAATTACAATTTAGGTCCTATTTTTATTTTTTTCGTGCAAAAAAATCGCATTTTATCGAACCTTGTCGAACAATTATAAATTCAACATAATTAATTTGCAATTAAGTTTAATTCTTCATACATCCATCTAGCATATATTGCATAGCCAACACTAGGGCAATCTAAAGTAACATGCGAAATAACACCAATCAATTTACCATTTTGAACAATGGGACTACCACTCATTCCTTGAACAATTCCACCAGCACAGTCAAGTAGTTTTTCATCATTTACTTTAATTTTGATTCCTTTTGCTTCGATTGTTGATTGTGATTTAGTTTCTAAAATTTCTATACAAAATTCTTCAATTTTATCGCCATTTACAACGGTATACATCGTAGCGCTGCCTTTTTCTACTTCATCTACATCAGCAATTTTTAATGATTTTTTGTTAGATTTATTATACATTTTTCCATAAACACCAGTATTTCTAACTTCTTTTATTTCGCCTATCAATTCGTTTTTTAATATTGCTCTTTTTTCTCCAGCTACTGCTTGCGTTGCTTGTTTAATACTAGCAACAGTAGAAAGAGTCAAATAACCACTATATTTTAATAAATTATCATTATTGTCATAAATACCATGTCCTAATGCTGCATAATAATTATTTTTTGTAACAAAGGATAAAGTGCCAACACCTAAGAGTTTATCTCTTACGTATAATCCAATTGATTTTTCCTTATTAGTGGTCATAACCACATCAATCTTAGTATTTATTCTTTTTTCATTTCTTGAAACAACCAGAGAAAGTGATGTATAATTACAAGTTTTTAAATATTGCAATAATTCATCATTTGAATTTATTTTAACATTATTTATTGCAATAATATGATCTCCACTTTCAATATTACTATCTTTCCAAGGTTTTTTCTTTCCTACTGCTGTTTCAACCGCATATTTTCCGATTATTTCAACACCTGTTGATAATTTTAAACCTATAGAATCTCCACCCAAATAAACATCATCTTGTATATTATAAGCACTTACTTTAGTAGAAAATATAATTGTTAAGAAAGTAAATAAAAATAATAAAAAAACTTTTTTCATTTTTATAAATTTCCTCCTTTCTAAAATTATTATTTCCAACAAACAATTTTTAAGAAGAGTATATTAATGGTATGAAATAAAAAAATTGTAAATATTAAATTAAAAAATTAAGTATGCTAATACTTAATTTTTTTGATTATATTTATTTTTTTGTTATCATTAACTTTGCCACTTCTTTAGTTTTACCAGTTAAATCATTCGGAGATATCATCTCAGCAATACAATCAATTCTTTCAGAATAATTTAATTGTTTTACAACTACATTTGTCGTGTTTTCACTTATAAATTTAGAAACATAAATCTGACTATCAGCGGAACTTGCAACAATAGGCAAATGCGTAATAGCAAATACTTGAGTATTGCTACTTAATTCTTGAAGCTTTTTAGCAACAGCATCGGCAACAGCTCCACTCATTCCTGTATCAATCTCATCGAAAATAATTGTTGAAAGACCTTTATTTTTAAATAAATGAGTTTTTAAAGCAAGCATAACTCTTGACATTTCACCACCAGAAGCAATTTTTGCAAGTGGTTTTAACGCTTCCCCCAAATTAAAAGAAATCAAAATATCTACATCATCAACACCATTTTTATGGAATGGTGTTTGATCAAAACAGTCATTTAATTTTTGACTGTTAAGAACAATGTCTATTTGAACTTTAGAAAGCATTAATTCTTTTAATGTTTGTATAATATTTTCTTTTAAAGTTAAGACATTTTTTCTTCTTTCACTAGTAATTTGTCTAGCAATATCACAGAGTTTTTGATAACTATTTGTTAACAATTCTTTAGAATTCTCTAAATTAACGTCAGCATTGTCAACATTATCAATTTGAACTGACAATTCTTTACTAAACTCAATTAATTCCGGAACAGTACGTTTATATTTTTTTATTAAACGATTGATTTCACTTATTCTTTCATTTAGAAAATTAATTCTTCCCTCATCAAATTCAAAATTATTTAATTCAGTACTAATAGTATTTTCTAAATCTTCAATATTATAATATGCATTTTCAATATCATTATAATAGGCAATATATTGAGGATTTAAAGTTTTTAAATGCTTTAAATTTTCCATCAATTTATATAACTGACCTCGCAAATCAAACTCTTGTATAATTTCTTTAGAATTATTCAAATCTTCATAAGTCGTTTCGTAATTATTTAAATATTTAAGTTCTTGTTCTAATGATTCTAATTCATTAACTTGCAAATTAGCCTTTGTTATTTCATTATATTCAAATTTTAAAAAATCAATATTTTCTAAATTTCTTTGATTTTGATTTTTTAAATCCATAAAATTTTTATAACAATTATTATAATTTTTATAAAGAATTTGGTATTTGGAAATTAAAATTTTAATATTATCATCATCTATGAAAGTTAAATAATTTTTGGGATCAAAAAGGCGCATGGTATCATTTTGTTGATGAATATCAATTAAATTATTACCAATCATTTCAACTTGAGATAAGCTAGCAATAAAACCATTAATTCTAAAAGTACTTTTACCATTAGCATAAATATCTCTTCTAATAATTAAATCAGCATCGGCATCTATACCATATTCATCTAATAATAACTGTACAGCATTATTATAACTATCAAAAACACCTTCAATAACAGCTTTCACAGCACCATTGCGAACAATATTACTAGATGATCTACCACCAACTAATAAATTAATGGCATCAATAATTAGAGATTTACCCGCACCAGCCTCACCAGTGATAGCTGTAAAACCCGGTGCAAAATCAACGTTTACCTCATCAATTATAGCAAAATTTTGTACATGTAAACTAACAAGCATATATTTTACTTACCTCTCTTAATAAGTGCTACTAAGTCGTTAATAGAAACATGATAAAATTCTTTTAGCTCCTCAGTAGAACCTGATTTTAAGTATCCATCCTTTATCGAAATTGATTTAATTTTCATATTCAAATCATTTTCATTTACATATGATAAGATGCTATTTGCCAAAGATCCATTGCTAATAACATTTTCATATATAAATAATGTTCTAGGTTTTTTTCCTAAATGATTTAATAAATCAGTATCTATAGGGGTAGTTGAAAGAGCATCTATCAAACCAACATTTAAATGATTTTCCTCAATAGCTTTTTTAACAGCAAAAACATTAGGTCCATAGGTAATAACATAATCATCACCTTTAATTATTTCTTTCCACATCAATGAATTGTCAAAAAATTCATCATTTAATGGTGCTTGTCCTTTAGGATATCTAATAATAACAGGTCCTGAAGCACTGTTAAGAGCATAATCTAACATTTTACTAGCATCAAGAGCTGTAGTTGGTTGTAGAATAGTCAAGCCAGGAATCGATGCACAAAAAGCCATATCGTATATTCCTTGATGTGTATCACCATCACCGGGAACAATTCCTGCCCTATCAACGCATAGTACCACATGTACATTAGTTCTAGCAATGTCATGAATTAATTCATCATAACCTCTCTGTAAAAAAGTTGAATATATGAAAACAACTGGCTTTAATCCTGAGATTGCCATACTAGAGGCCATAACCAAAGCTTGTTCTTCGGCTATACCAACATCTATTGTTTGCTTAGGATAGGTCGAGGCATATTTAGAAATACCCGATCCTAAAATCATCGCAGGGGATATGACTCTAATTAATTGATTTTCATCTTTTTTACTTTGATTAATAAGTTCTTCAGCAAGCACTTCTCCAAAAGTTAGTGATTTAGGCAAGCATTTAAAAGCACCAGTTTTAACATCAAAAGGACCTACACCATGCCAAATTCCAAGTTTATCGTTTTCTGCAAAAGAATATCCTTTACCTTTTGTAGTCTTTATATGCAAAACAATCGTTCGAGGATAATTTTTTGCATAAGTCAAATATTTTATTAATTCATTAAAATCATGACCATCTATATTTTCGAAATATTTAAGATCTAAACTTGTAAATAGATCAACCTTATAGGCATAATATTGAAGAGCATGCTTTATTCTTACAGGTGTAATTCTTTTAAGCCAATTCATCGATTTTTTAATTCTTAGAGAATTGTATTTATTCGCAACAGTCCCTACATTTGCTGAAACACTCATATTATTATCATTAATGATTATAATCATTTTTTCCTTTGGGTGAGCTCCCAAGTAATTTAATGCTTCAAAACATAGACCATTACTAACCGATGCATCACCAACAACGGCAATAACTTCTCCTATTTCATTTGGAAAAGTTTTTTTGGCCTCAATAAAGCCTAGACCAGCAGAGATCGAAGTTGATGAATGTCCAGCTTCAAAAGCATCATATTTACTTTCACTCATTTTAGCAAATCCACTTAATCCATTAAATTTTCTCAAAGTGTCAAACTCTTTGTATCTTCCCGTAAGAAGTTTATGAGTATAAGTTTGATGTGATACATCAAAAATAATTTTATCTTTTGGAGTATCAAAAACTTTATGCAAGGCAATTGTTAATTCCACTACCCCTAAATTTGATGCTAAATGTCCACCATTACGACTAGTAGTTTCGATAATTTTATTTCTAATCTCAGATGCTAATTGTTCTAATTCATTATTGCTCATCGTTTTTAAACTTTCAAGTTTAAAATCATCTAGCATAAATAGCCTCCTCGTATATAATTTTAAAAAGGAACATTTTTAAAAATTACTTTCGCCTTCATTAGTAACTTTTTTTACTATTACCTCTTTAGCGTTATCTAATCTTTTTTTACATTCAATGCTTAATTGCATTCCTTTTTGATAAACGTTAATTGATTCTTCTAATGATAATTTACCACTTTCAAGAAGATTTACAACTTCTTGTAATTCGTTAAGTAGTTGTTCAAAAGTTTTATTTTCCATATAAATTTACTTCCTTTAATTTATGCTATTTGTCTTTTTCTATTTTATTAATAGTTGCAAATGCCTTACCATCAGCGAATTTAACAGCAATATTGTCATGCTCTTGTAATTCGCTAGTATTATAAACAATTTTATCATCTTTATAAACAATGCTATATCCCTTAGTTATTATGTTTAAAGGATTTAAAATGGTACTTTTTTCTACTAAATGTTCAAACACACTAGATAAATTTTCTATTTTTTTATTCATCATAGTAACAATTTGATTAGTAAGGTTATCAACTATTGTCCGTTTATTATCTATATCATTAATAATTAATTCAACTCTTAAATGACTTTTTAAATTATTGTAAATTGCCTCTGCATTAGCAACGTTTCTTTCCATAGAAAATTGAAGACGATGTTGAAGATTGGCAATTTCATCATCTAATTTTTTGGCAATAACTTCTGGTGTCAAAAGATTTAATTTATGGTCTAATTCTAAATATTTTTGTTCATATCGCGATATTACATCATCAAAATGAGCTAAAACAAATGAATTTGTTAAAGAATACCAATTATTATACGCTGATATTAGTTTATTTTTTATTCCTGTTTTGAGCCTTTTTGATTCATTTAAGATAACACTTAAGACGTCTTTTTTATCTTTCGTCAATCTCATCGCCGCACCGGTTGGGGTAGGCGCTCTAAAAGAACAAACAAAATCACAAATTGTATAATCACCTTCATGTCCAACGGCACTAATCGTAGGAAAAGGAGCATCATAAAGTTTTCTTGCTAACATTTCATCATTAAAGCAATTTAGATCCTCAAAACTTCCCCCACCTCTACCAATTATCAATACATCTAAATTGCTATTTTGATATGAAAGATTTAAAGCTCTTATCAAATCTTTAGGAGCATCTAGGCCTTGTACCAATGCTGGATATAAAGTTAATTTAGCAAGGGGAAAACGTCTATTAAAGGTTGAAACTATATCATTGATAGCTTCCCCAGTAGGAGCGGTAATAATACCAACATTTTCTGGATAATCAGGAATCGGCAATTTATGTTCTGCGGCAAATAATCCTTCATGTTCCAATTTATTTTTTAGTTCTAAGTATTTTTGGTACAATATACCAATACCGCATTCCGTCATTTGATTAACAATTACGGCATAACTTCCACGTTTTTGGTATATCTGAATTTTTCCAACAACTTGTACACTCATTCCATCTTGAGGAATAAAATGTAAAGTAAGATTAGCTGGATAAAAAAACATTGCAGAAATTTCAGAATTTTGATCTTTTAAGGAAAAATAATAATGCTGTCCAGACCTTTTACAATTAGATAATTCACCTTGGATATAAACACATTGCAAAGCAATATCATCATTAAATTTATAATATAAATACCTATTGACGTCTGATACGCTTAAGTATTCTTTTTTATTGTTCATTGACATGGATAGAAACTTTATCTAATAACTTATTGTTAAATTGTACTTGCTTATCATTATCAATAGAACTATATTCTCTAGTGATTTCTAACGCTTCATTAATAGCAATATGTTTATCAACTTTTAGCCATTTCATTTCATAAACAGCAATTCTTATAATTGCTCGATCAACATAAGATAAACGATCAATTGTATAATTAGTCAATGCTGAAGATATTAGCATATCAATATTATTAATATTATCATAGCAACCTTCAATTAACTCTTGGGCATATTTAGTATCAATTTCAACTGGGTATTCTTCTTCTTTTTCAAGATTTATTAAGTCTTCAAATGCTTGAATTGTCTCTTCTTTAGTTAAACGTCTAATGTCCATATTATACAAAATTTGAACTGCTATTATTCTACCATTGTGTCTTTTCATATAATTTTCCCTTCTATAAATCAATAGATAAGACTATTATACTACAAATAACATTTTTTTGCAAACAAAACATAACTATCTATATAATAATACAAAAGAAAATATTTTTTGCTTTTAAAAATAAAAAAACTAGTGATGAAAAAGTTTCAGTACAAATATTCCAAAACATTTAACACTAGATTTTAATTTTTAATCCTTCAACAACCAATCTTTTCCTTTTAACGTTTCTGGTTCAAATCTTGACAAATCATTGTAGTCTTGTTGTCTTAATGCTTCATATATAACAATAGCTGCTACATTACTTACATTTAAGGCCCTAATTTTATCTGTCATTGGTAATCTAATACAATCATCCAAATGATCCCTTAGAATTCTTTTAGGTATACCTGTAGATTCTTTACCAATTATAAAATAGTATTCGCCATTTTTATCATTTAAAACAAGTTCATGGGGAGTTTTCATACCATACCTAGAAAAATAGTATTTTTTACCATTAGGATTTTTTGTTAAAAAATCTTCCCAATTTTCATACACTTCATAATCAACATTATTAATATAATTAACTCCAGCTCTAACTAAATGATTATTATCTATTTCAAATCCTAAAGGTTTAATCAAATGCAATTTAGTATTTGTTCCCGCGCAAGTTCTCATAATATTTCCCGTATTTTGCGGAATTTCTGGTTCATACAATACAATATTATTTTTAGCCATATGTTCACCTCACAATAGATATTATAGCACTTTTAGAAATTTTTTATTATATAAAAGGTTTTTTTTATTATATTGTGATAAAATTAGAGTATAAAATATTATTTAGAGGAAAATTATGCAAGAAAAAAAGTTAAAATTAAATTACAAAAGAACGTTTTATATGGGATTTGCCTTTTTCGCAATACTAATGCTATGGCAAATGTATAACTATTATTGTCCGTTATTTTTGGAATCGATGCTAGGGGATTCAAAAGCTTATGTTATTGGATTAATCATGGCAGCTGATAACATTTTCGCTATTTTTATGCTACCATTATTTGGTTCTTTATCCGATAAAACACATACCAAATGGGGAAGACGTATGCCTTATATGGTTGTAGGTATGATTGCATCAGCCATTTGTTTTCCATTAATAGCTGTAATGTATTATGTTAATTCTTTAGTTGGATTAATTATAATGATGGGACTAATTTTAATCATTATGAATATTTACCGAAACCCAGCTGTTTCATTAATGCCTGATGTTACTCCAAAACCTCTTCGTAGCCAAGCTAATGGAATAATTAATCTTGTTGGTTATATTGGAGCTGTATTAGGCGGAGCCATTGCTATGATTATAAAATTATTCTTTAATGAATTAGAAAAGCAAGGAATTGCTGCATTCATAGTCGCATCATTCTTCATGATTCTTGCCGTAATTATTTTAGTTTTACGAATTAATGAACCAAAAATTGTTGAAGAAATGAAAGATGATATGTTAGAAGGCGAAAAGCTAAGTGAATCTTTTACAAACGAAACAGTTAGCACTCCTCTTACCAAACAAGACAAGGTAAATACTATTATTCTTTTATTTTCTGTATTATTTTGGTTTATAAGTTTTAATGCTGTTGAATCTTTTTATAGTATATTTTGTAAAAACACTTTTACGGGAGATGGTCTTGATAAATTAGTTGGTACTATCGTAATGGCTGGACTTCCGCTTTCTTCAATCATAACATTTATGTGTACAATTAACTTACCTGTAAAGATTGGCCGTAAAAACACTGTGTTAATCGGCCTTGGATGCTTAATTTTAGGATTCTTTATTATTGTCTTGCAAGGTATTTTAAATAAATATATTGCCATTGTATTTATAATTTCCATTGTCATTTGTGGTATTGGATGGGCTTTAATAAATGCTAATTCCTACCCAATGTTAGTTGAAGTTACTAATAAAGATAATGTTGGAAAATTTACTGGTTGGTATTACACTTTTTCGATGATTGCCCAAAGTATTACCCCAGTATTAGTAGGAGCTCTAATAACAATTCAAAATAAATATACCGTTCTATTTATTTATGCACTTGTTACTATGGCAATTGCTGCTATTATATTCTCATTTTTCAAAGAAAACCGCAAACATACTATAAAAGTAAAAAAGGGTATGGAAAAGTTTGAGGATAATGATTAATAATCTATAAAAATAAAATTAGTTATAAAACTAACTTCAAATTTGAAGAATTTTATAACTAATTTTTTTTATTCTATTTTATTATTAAAATGTCCTAAATAAGGATTTTTTACTAAATATTCATTATTATTTTTGATAGCATCAATAAATTGTTTTAAAATTGTTTCTACTTGCATACTTGATTCATCAGTAAAAATCAAAAGAAATCTAGTAATTCCTATTTCTTTTAAATATTTAATATGGTTAATAAGGTTTAATTTATTTCTATCACTTATTCTTAACATACATTGATTATTTTTTTCAAAAATTAAAGGAAAAACATCATTGTACTCATCAACTAATTTATAATTATGATTTTGACAGGCGCCACAATTTTTATTTGTGGCCTTTTTTATTTTACCTATTATACAATGTTTACTAACCATCACATCGCTAGCCCCATAAACAAGCATACCAATACTTAAATTGTGTTCTTTTATATTTAATTTTGATATTCTATCTTTATCTAATTCTAAAGACAAATACACTTGCTTTGCTCCTAATTCCTCTAAAAGTGTTAAACTTTCATTATTAACAACATTGAAATATGGCGATAACACTTGGGATGGAGTTTTTAACTGTGATAAATTATGTATCATAATAGCATCAGAACAGTTTAATCTACCAGCATATTCTTCTTCTTTTTCATAAGCTATTACACCAAATTTTTGACATACATTCGTTTGTAGTTCATTACTCGTTACACATTCAATAACAATATCCTGTTTAATTTTTTGTTCACGAGTGTTTAATAAATAAGGAGCTGCATTGTGAGTGATATTTTCCCTAATTTTAAGAAGTTTTTCAATCAATTTTCTTCTTAAGGAATTTAATTCCTTTATAGGGACATATACATAATTTGATGTTTTAACTTCAATATTATTTATGATAAATGGTGTACTTGATAGTTTTGATAACTGATCTTTTATCCTTGCAACATTAATTTCTTGTTCACTTTGTTTAACAATATCCCCATAAACACTTAACTTTTCATTTACTAGTGTTTTAGCCGTAAGCATTAACTCTTTACCAACATACGCATATAAAGTCATATTTATTGGGGTTTTAATGTTTTCCGTTCTTAATTTATTTTCTATTGAATTAGCTAAAGCATAATCGAAAGTTTTAGCAACTTCAATACCTTTCTTTACTTTATAATCACAATTAATATCAACAATATCACCAGAAACAGCACTTGTAACATTTTTATTATTTATTTTTAGACTTGTCAAAAAAATTCCTTTGTCAGTGCCATCGAGGATTCTTAATCCATCATGTAGATGAAGAGAATCATATAATTTTACTCGCAATTGTTTATTAAAACACTCAATAACCTTACCTATTTTTATACCTTGGTGATTAACATGAGTAATTGTAGTTAAATTACAATTATCATCTGATAAAATATATCCTTTTGTAAATCCTCTATTAAAAGTAACTTTTATATCATTTAATGTTTGAGAGTCAATATTAAAAGTTTTTTTAGTTAAATATTCATCGATAGCTTTTCGATAAGCTTTTGTAACCGTATAAACATATTCGCTTTTTTTCATTCTTCCTTCGATTTTAAAGGAAGTAATACCACAGTCAATTAATTTATTAATACTTTCTAAAGTCATTAAGTCTTTCATTGAAAGAAAGGCTTCATTACTAGTTATTTCAATATTATCTTCTAATATTCGATATTTTTTTCGACATGGTTGAGCACATTTACCACGATTACCACTTCTTGTTCCTATTGAAGAACTTAAATAACAATTTCCTGATAAAGAATAACATAAGGCTCCATGTACAAACACTTCTACTTCTAATCCCGTATCAACAATCTTTTTGATTTCTTCTAAGTCTATTTCTCTTGCAACAACAACTCTTTCAACACCCATTTTTTTTAGATTATCAACAGCTTCACACGAAAAAATATTCATTTGTGTTGATGCATGAACGATTAAATTAGGATGTTTAATTTTTATAAGTCTAATAACACCTAGATCTTGAACAATAACAGCATCAACTTTAATATTTTCCAAATATGATAAATATTCATCTAATTCTTTAAATTCATCATCAAATACAATTGTATTGACGGTTACATAAATCTTCACTAAATGGTTATGAGCATAAATTACCGCCTGATTTAATTCCTCTAATGAAAAATTAGAAGCAAAACTTCGAGCACCAAAAGCTCTTCCACTAATATAAACAGCGTTGCATCCACCTTGAATAGCTGCTATTAAAGATGCCATGTCGCCAGCAGGTGATAATAATTCTACTTTTTTCATCACTATATACCTCATATAAAAAGGCCAAGAATTGCCTTAAGAAGCATCTTGGTCTAAAGTTTTTTCATCATTTAAGCCTTCCTTCATGATATACAATATACCAATAGTACCAGGTCCACAATGAGAACATACAACACAACCAGCGTTAGTATGATATACATTTTCGAATTTTTGATAAATACCATTCTTCTCAAACGCTGCATGAATTTCTTCATATGATTGTTCAGCACATGTAGAATCAGTTATAAAAACATTGTCTAAATCAACATTTGGTAAATCTTCTAAAAAGATATTGGTCATTGAAGCAACAGCTTTTTTCATTAAACCAACGGTTTTTTTACCAACTTTTAAAGTACCATCACGAACTACAATCATCGGTTTAATTCTTAATACTGTACCAAATAATTTTGTAAGCGATGAACATCTACCACCTTTGAATAGATAATCAAAAGTTTTAATAACAAATTGAACCTTAACATGAGGAACAAGTTTATCGATTTCTTCTTTGATTTGAGGTGCTGACATTCCTTGATCTCTAAATTTGCAAGCTTTCAATACTAACAAGCCAATACCAGTTGATAAATTAGCACTATCAGATAAAAATATACGATTTTCAGGAAATTCTTCAACTGCAATTGTAGCATTTTGATATGTTGATGATATTTTACTACCAATACCGGTATAAAAAATATCATAGCCTTCATCAATATACTTCTTAAAACATTCAATAAATTCAGCTGGAGTAGTTGCACTTGTTTTTGGCAAATATCCCTTTTCATCAACATGCTTATATAAATTTTCAGCATTTATTTCCAAACCATCTAAATATGATTCTTCATTAAAAACAACATGAAGAGGAATTACCTTAATATCATATTTGTCAATTATTTCCTTTGATAAATCTGATGTACTATCAGTTAAAATTATTACTTTATTCATTATTTCACCTTTTTATTATTAATATCAAATATTATAGCACTTTTTTTATCTTTTTTCAAACATATTGTTTATGCTAATTATTCTAGGCAATTAGTTGTAATATAATCAATTCCATATTCAACTAATTTTTCTCCATCAAATTTATCATTAACTGTCCAAGCATTTACCTTAATATTGTTCTCATGTAACAAGGAAATAATTTCTTTAGTTAGTGAGTGATATTCAATATCAATATCAAATTTGTTTTTCCGACAATTTTCTAAAATTTCTTTAGAAAAAGCACTCACAAGCCATTGACAATTAATTTCTTTATAAAGTTGTCTAGCCAATAACAAATTAGTATCGTAAAAAGAAATAAAAATACAATTATCTAAATAGTTTTTATCTTTTACCATTTCAATAGTTTTAATTATATTTTCTTTTGTAAAAATTTCTTTAAACTCTATTATACATTTTTTATTATATCTTATACAACAATCCAAATAGTCAGAAAATAGGGGAATTTTTAAATAATCATAATTGTTTTTGCATTCTATATCATATAAATTAATCCTATTTAAATCTTCATATAATGTATTTTCAACAATTTTGCTAATTCCTGATACTCTTTTTGTATCACTATCATGAATTATGACCAATTTTCCATCAAGAGTTGGATGAATATCGCATTCTATTCCATAATAAGAATGATTGCCAGCTGCAATGAAAGAAGCCATCGTATTTTCTTTTTCAAAAGAACAAAGTCCACGATGGGCCACTAACAACGTATTACCTTTATTTATTTTAATTGTTTCCATTTCTTCTTCCTCATCTTATTTTTCATATAAAAATCTTTTATAATTGTTTAATTCATAAATATATTTCTTCACATAATATTTTGCCATAGGCAAATTTTGTTCTAAATAGTTTCCACATTCTTTTGATGTTGCCTTTGGTATTACTCCATTATATTCAACAATGTAATTTAACATGCTCTTTACATAAGGAAAAATATAATTGGAATCAACATCTCCAAAAGTTATTAGACAAAAACCAGTACGAGAACCAAGTGGTCCAAAATAAATAATTTGTTCCTTTATTAAACAATTTTTAAACCATTGAATACCTAAATGTTCAATAGTATGAAGGGGAGCTAAATCGATAGCTGGTTCTATATTAGGTCTACAAAAGCGCAAATCAAAGATAGTAATTGTAACATCTTTGGATTTTTGTTTTTGAGAAACATACAGTCCCGGATATAATTTTTCGTGATTAATTTCAAAACTAGTTTGTTTTTCCATATAAAATTCCTTTTAATTTAATTCATATTGACTACTTAAGTTCAAAATTTCTTCAATACCATTGATACTAATTTTTACTTGATACTCAATTTTTTTATTGTCCAATAAAGAAGTAAAAACACCATTATTAGAACCAACGCTATCCATATATTCAAGTTTTCCATCATTACCTAGTAAATTCAAAATTTTATATTCTATTTTCACCATTCTTTGGAATTTATCATAATAATGATTATATCGCATAGTTTCTGGGCATGGTTTACCACTAAAATAATGATGTGGTTTAACATCATCAACAGTTAAATTATTAGCAACTAAAAGATGAGCGCAAAGTTTTGCACAACGATGCCAAGTAAGAAGTAAATTAGACCCTTTATTAACCATTGTTTCTATACCAATACTATACAAATTTCCGCACCTATTAGCGATATACCCGAAGGATGCGTTGTAATAAGTAGGAGCCATGAAATAATTTCCATTTTCGCCAATAATCACTTTTAAGCCTTGATCATTAATCATATCTGTCGTAAGTATAATATTGCTTTTACCTTGAACAGCATCATTTGGTGCTTTTCTTTTTTGTAAGATGCCATCACTTGCATAAACAAGAATACCATCAGAATCATACTCATAACTAATTTGAGGAACTTTAATATTAGATTTTACTCCATTAAGGGCATAATAACCATCGATAATTTCAACTACTGGTTTTTTTGTGCTAGCCTTTATTAAAGTATCTACAAATGATAATTTAGTAACTAATCCATCACCAGCATGATAAGCAATCTCATCATCAGGAATTTGATGGTAAATGGCATCATCACCGCAACTATAATGCCAACTAGTACCACCACCGCCATTACTTACATATTTAGCATGAGCCAAAGCATCAGCTGTAGGTGCGGCACTAGCCGTATCATGAACACAAATATATAATGTTTTATCTTTTTTTATTCCAGGTCTATTGTTATTACTAGATTCCGCATTTAATGGAGCAATCATTTCATTAACAACATGAGGTCCAAACCAATAATCATTAACATCACCATACAAAGTGGTATAATAATCATATTGATATCCAAATGTCTTAACATCTTGAGGACATATTACATCTCTGTGTCCTTCAATTAATATTTTTTTTATCTCTTCAATTCTTTTACATTCATTCATAATATCTACCTTAATCAATTTTTATTAACTCATAATCCCTATTTCCTAAGCCAATCTCCAAAGCTGCTTCTAGGGTATGAATACCATGTCGAGAGTTAACACGTTCTAAGAAATGTTCTTTTCCTCTAGCTGTAGAATTAGTAACAATATCAATACATGCTTGATCTATTGCGACTGGATCCGTTGAGGCTAAAATACCCATATCAGGAATGCAGGGATCCTCCGCAACGGCACAACAATCACAATCAACAGACATATTAGCCATTACATTAATATAAACAATGTTACCTTTAAACAAATCTACTACAGAACTTGCAGCATCAGCCATAGCCTCTAAGAAAGTATCCTGTTTTGCACACTTTGACCAAACATCATTTTGTGATAAAGTAACACCAGCAGAATGAATATAACATTTACCAACAGATGATGCACAACCAATAGATAATTGTTTGATCGCACCACCAAAGCCACCCATTGGATGTCCTTTAAAATGTGATAAAACAAGCATTGAATCATAATTAGCAATATCTTTTCCTAAATAGTTCTTCTTTAATACCTTTCCATTTGGTATTTCTACCTCTAAATCAGGCTTGGAAGCATCCATAATATCAACATTAAAATATTTTGACCATTCATGTTCTTTCATAAGTTCTAAATGTTTTTTAGTTTCGTTACGAGCACCACCATAAGCAGTATTGCATTCGACAACAGTTCCACCTACTTTTCGAACAATTGGTTCAAAAAATTGAGGTCTTAAGTAATTTTGGTTACCTTTTTCACCAGAATGAAGTTTAACGGCAACTTTACCATTTAACTTAACGCCTAATTTATCATAAATTTTAACAATATTTTCTTTGTCAACTTTATTAATAAAATAAACAATAGACTTACTCATTTTTCTCTCCTTTTAAATATTTTATAATTGCTAAACTAGCACAAGCACCATCTGAGGCGGCTTTCACAATTTGATTCAATCCTCCAATAGCATCTCCTCCAGCAAAAATACCAGGAACGTTAGTTTGATAATTATTTACTATTATGTTATCTTTTTCATCGCATAATAAACCTAAATGTTTTGCAAAAGACACTGATCCAGCACTGCCTAAAGCGACAAATAAACCATCAATTGGATAGAACCCACTTTCTGTATTTACACCAGAAATCTTTTTTTCTCCTACAATATTTAAAACCTTATCCTTTACTATTTTTAAATCAGTTACATCACAATCATTTCCATTAGTAAAAATCGTAATATTTGGGGTAAAACGGCGTAAGCTTTCAAGTTCTTTTTTCATATAATCGCCACTTCCCAAAATGCCAATATTTTTGTTACGATAAATAAATCCATCACAAATAGCACAATAAGAAACGCCTCTACCATCAAATTCTTTTAAATTAATTTTATCTAACGAAATTTTTTCTTTACCAGGGGCAAGAAATACCGTTTTTGACAAATAATTATTATTGTTAGTCTCAACTTTAAAACCATCTTGGATATTTATTGCAACTACTTCTTCACTTACAACGTTGACTCCAAAAGATGACGCTTGTTCAACGCCTTTTCTCAATAAATCTTTTCCTAATATGTGCTCATATCCATAATAATTATCGATATAATGATTAGCCTCTAAAGCTCCAAAATCTTTTCCAATTACTAATACTTTATATTTAGCTCTTGCTAAATAAATAGCACAAGAAATACCAGCAGGTCCTTTCCCTATAATAATACAATCAAACATTTTATTTCTCAAAAAATTTTTCTACAAATTCTTCATTATGAAGACCTAAGAAAGAATCGCTATACTTACCATCAATGATTTTTACTACATAAGGTATTGATGTAATATCGAAAGCGGTAGCAAGTTCACTTTCTTCATCCACATTAACTTTTCCAAAAACAATATCAGGATAATTTTTAGAAACATTTTCTAAGATAGGTCCTAAAGCAACACAAGGATTGCACCAATCAGCCCAAAAATCAATAATTACTTTTTTATTATCTTTAATTATTTGTTCAAAGTTTTCTTTTGTTATTTTAATCATTTCATTCTCCAATTCATCATTAATTAATTTAATTTCAATTATAAAAATACCATAAATTAAAAGTATTTTCTATAATTTTACACTTTTATTATTTACAAATAATTAATAATTATATTTATTTGCAATTTTAAATTTTTAATGTTAAAATATTTCTTGAAAAAATTTAAAATTTTAAAATAAAATTAACATTTTCTGTGTTATGTATAGTGAAAAGGTTGAATCTATTATGTTAGTAACAAAAAATACTATTGAAAAATTAAAAAATCGCGATGAAGTAACTTTCGAACAAATATATTATGAATACGAAAAACTAGTTTACTATATTTGTTATTCAATTACTGGTAATAAACAAGCTAGTGAAGACTTAACTCAAGATACTTTTGTTAAACTTCTCACTTCCTTAGATAACTACCAAGAGAAAGGAAAGTTCAAACAATACTTAATGCAAATTGCTAGAAATTTAAGCATTAATTATGTAACTAGGACTAAAGAAAAACTTCCAGTTTTAGATGATGAAATTGTTAGCTCCGCAAAACAGAGTTCTAACACACAAAAAATGATTATTCAAATCAATGAGGCCTTAGATTTTGATGAAGCAGATATTGTAATTTTAAAAATCGTTTATAACTTCAAGTTTAAAGAAATCGCTGAATATAAAAATTTAACAATAGGTTCTGTTCAATCAACATATTATCAAGCTTTAGAAAAATTAAGAAAGGAATTTGGGAAATAAAATGAAAAAGTTAGAAAAACAAATTAAAGATTATTATGACAATGCATTTTATCATGAAACCAACTTCAGTGCTATCAAAGATAGAGTCAACCTTAAAAGCAGAAAGAGGTATAATTTTATGAAATCAAAAAAACTATTAATCACAATTTCTTGTTCTTGTATTCTTGTAGCGCTAATTGCATGTTTATCAATTGTTTTAATTAATAAAAATCCTAAAACAAATAATACCGCAATTAGTGATGCTGTTATTAATCTTGATTTAAACCCTAGTGTTTCCTTAGCTGTAGATGACAAAGGAAAAGTAACTGCTGTTTATGGCAACAATGATGAAGGTAAAATGATTATTGCTGATGAAGAGTTAGTAGGTAAAGATGTTGAAGATGCTTTATCAATTATTGTAGATATTGAAACTAAATGTGGATTTTTTGTCAAAGCTAGCGTAAATAATGATTACAATAACTTGTCAATAACAATTAATGCTGGTTGTGATGATGAAAAATTCAACAAAATGCAAGAAGAAATTAAAACTATAATTGAAACAAAATTAAATGAACTTGGAATTTTTGTTAATGATAAAATAACTTTTGTTAAAAATACAACAAAAGAAGCTCTAATTAAAAAAGCAATGGAAATTGACCCTAATTTAACATACGAAGATGCTTCTAATCTTACTATTGAGCAATTACTTGCCCATATCACTGCATATTATCTTGAAGTTGCTACTTTACCTACAGCTGAAATTGAAGAAATGTACAATAACTTTAAGAAATACGAAATTAACTTACAAAATTATAAATTAATTAATGATTTAACTTCTACTTCTCTTATTATAAACGCTGAAATTCAAAAAAGATATCAAGAATTATATCAACAAACATTATCATATCTTAATGAATTAGAAAAATTCTATAATGATACCTTCGTAGATGAATCATCAGAGTATCAAAAAATCTTAAAAGAAATTAAAGATTATAAAGCTGAAGTATTAAAACTTCGTAATGAAGTTGAATCTTTACCTGATGGTATTGAAAAAGATCTTAAACAAATTAAGTTACAAACTGCTAATCTTAGTTTAAACACAGCTGAAACGGCTTTAAATTCTTTAAAAGAAAGCATTAAGAAAACTCTTGATACAATTACTAAAAATGTAATTAATGGCTTAGATGCATTAAATGATTACATCATGAGTAATGAAGAATTAGAAAAATTAATTAATGACAATATTGATTCTATTAATAAGTCTTTAAATGAGTACAAAGATCAATTATTTGATGAATTTGAACAGAATTATAAAGATGAAATCATTAATTCTTATAATGAACTTAAAAAACAAAAAGAACAATTAATCGAACAGTTAAAAAATAAATAAACAAATAAAAATATCTCTAAAGTGCTAAAACTAAATTAGCACATATAGAGATATTTTTTTATTTATAATTCAATATCGACTTTATATTCATCATCGATAAGAAAATATTGTTGATTATTCTCAACTGCCCGTTTATAAAAGGTTTCATTATCATTTATAATATTTTCTAACTCAATATTATCATCCAAACGTTTTTCGATTACATTAGAGTATAATTTAATATCGTTAAAATGATTGATAATATAATTTTTGATCATAACTAAATAATAACATCTTATATTTTTTAAATATTTATCCGAAAAATCTTTTTGCCAATTATAAGGAATATAGCAGCCTCCTAAAATAAGATTTTGTTCATTTTCAACCGCTGTTTTTATTATTTCTCGTACTATAGTCCACAAATAATTTGTCAATTCATTATCCGTACTCGTTGGTGTAAGATTGGTGTATCCCGAGCGAATTAGTCCCATTTTAATACAATTTGCGTACACCCTTTAAAAAGTGCATACAGTTTGCTAAAAATACGTACAGTTGAAAAAAGAAAAACCTCCCAACAAGTAGGAGGTCTGTAACTATTTCCGTTACCGAATGTGCTCTAGCCTTTTAACGTGGTCCTAGGCACTACGCTGTCCACGATTAAGTCTCACGAGTAGATAATAGTCAATGACCATAAGCATTCTAGACTGCTTAAATAAATACATTCTAGACTGCTTAAATAAATAGAGGTTTTAAAAAAGCCACCTTTTTAAGTTGTGATTTCCTTGCCGTTTTGCAATAAATGCCATCTTTGTTATATTGCATACCACCATAATTTAAAATAACTAAGCCTGATTAACATTCATTTTTAAGTAGACTCGCTTAATCGCTTCGAGTCCTGCTTTTTCGTCGTTCTCTACCGCCTTGCCGTACATTTCAATTGCTTTCTTATAGTCTTTTCTCACACCAAATCCGTTTTCATAACAGATTCCGAGATTGTGATATGCAACACCCGAACTGTACTTTTCAGCAGCAGTCCTAAAACACTTAACAGCTTCTTTTTTGTCTTCTTTCACGCCGTTGCCTTGAAGATAGCAAAGTCCGATATTGATAATCGCCTCGTTCTCGCCGAGATTGTATGCATCGGTAAACAAATAAAAGGCTTTTTTATAAGCCGCTTCGGTTTTGACGGTGTAGTAGTAATAAAGCCCCACTTGCAGACACGCCATAGGATTTTCGCCCTTGGCGCTCTTTTTCAGCCAATAAAGGGCAGTTTTTCTGTCGGCGGTCACACCGTAATACCCGCAAGCATACGCCATACCGAGATTATATTGTGCGGCGGCGTTTCCGAGTTTTGCGGCTTTTTTGAAAAGTTTCAAGGCGGTTTTCTCATCCTTTTCAAGCCCTAATTCGTCGCCGAGATACGCTTCTGCCATTCGTTCGATTGCGTCCGGAAAGTCCATTTCCATTGCCATACGATAATAGAAAAGCGCGTTTTTGTAATCTTTCTTTTTTGCCTCATAAATTGTCGCCATTGCCCAATATAATCCGACAACGTTCAAATCTGATGAGGCAAAGCAATCGAGCGCATCGTCGTATTTGCCTTTATCATAATAGTAGTACCCTAAGTCGAGCAAGGCGTCGTCCTGACAAAGGTTCGCCGCTTTTTTAAGATAATAAATATATGCCTTTTTGTCGGGTTCTACCTTATACATACCCGTTTCGCGAACTCTTGCGTACATATAAAGGCTTTCGGGATCGTTGTGTTTTACGCCATCCATTAAATATGCCAACCCTTTTTCATAGTCGTGCGGAACAAAGCTGTCGTTCAGATATACATACGCCAAATCGAAATTAAGCGAGTATTCGCCGAGGCTCAATCCTTTTTCGTACCACTCTATGGCTTTGGGAACGTATTTCAGTTTCTCGTTGTTTAAGTATATGAAGCCTATCTTTTTTGCAACCTGAACGTCTCCGAGGTAAAAAGCACGCTCGTAATATTTCAACGCATTTTTAACGTTTTCAATCTCGGAATCTTCAATCGGAGTATTGAAATAATACAATTCACCGAGAGATCTTGCCGCTGCCGCCACACCCAAATCGGAGGCTTTGGCGTAACACTCGATTGCTTTTTGAATATCGATTTTTACATAACCGGTTTCATAGCAAAATCCGAGACGGGCAAAACACTCCGCTTCGCCTTTGTTTGCGCCTTCCGTATAAGCGTCGAACGCTTTTTTGTATTGAGAACGGTAGCCCCAAGTGTCGCCAAGAGCAGTATATGCCAAAACGCCGTTGTCGACGGCTTTTTGATAGTAAATCGTTGCGGTTTTGAAATCGCCATCATCGAAATATAAATCGCCGATAGAAACGTAATACTTTGGCTTTTTAAGGGCGAGACGTTCGTATCTTTTTATTTTATCGTTTTCTATATTATTCATAATTTGTTTTTTTGTATCGCAACAGTTCGTGATGAACATTTTGCTGTTTACCTATAAAAATGTTAATGATTACGGATAACCGCTCCGTTCTTTATCTCAAAGGCAATCTTGGTATCGGTTATCTTATATGCTACATTGTATTGATATCCCGTAACGGGAACTTCCAAATATTTATCAGCTTTTTTGAACAAACACAGACCTATGGAAAATTCTCCGTCTGCCTTATCGAAAAAACTGTTATCAAAACTCAAAACGGTCTCTTTTTTATAGCTATAGTTTCCGTCCGACACGGTAAACGAATAATCGTCGTTTTCAAGATTTTCTACACTTTGTAAGACCGCTTTGCCGCCGCTATTGCTTGAAATTATAAAAACCGCTTTATAATTTTCAAGATTTACAGTGGCAGAGTTTATTCCGTAAGGAACGGTAATGGAAACGGCGTTTATAGGAAACTCCGAATCAAGATTTAAAATCGAAAAAGAACAAATCCTTTTTTCTTCTGTCGGCGTAGGTAGCGGCTTTTCTTCTGTTTTTTTACCACAACCAACAAATAGTAAAGACGTGAGTGTTAATATAGATAACAAAGCAAGCGATAATATATTTTTTCTCTTTAACATACTGTATTTCATCTCCTGTTAATTATAACGTTGCAAACGGTTTTGATTCTATCAATTTATAGTCATCATCGTGCGTATAAAACTGCTCCATAAGCCAATAAATACCGTTCGTTCCTTTTTTTAACTTTTTGCTGAGCAGCTCCCTAGTTATTGGCATCACTTGAAATATACTTATGAATTTATGTTTGGAAACAAAGCACTTAACTATGCTTGGAGATTTAAATATTTCTGGGAGTAATAATACAGTTCCGCAGTATTTGCCTTTGATTTGCATATCGATGGTATCAGAAACCGTAATATTTTCTTTCGCATTAAATGCGTATTCAGCTGTAGCCCATAGTAATGAATTCAATGATAGCCATTCAGTTTTCTCTTGGCTTATTTCAACTTCTGGACCGATAAGCATCATGTATTCATTTCGTTGGTTTGCCTTTCTTCTCCAGCCAATGTCACGTTCAGGCATGAGATAGTCGCTTGCGCCAATGGTGCATAGTTTCCAAAATGGCATATCTTCTGTCGGTTCAAACACGAGAGTGATGACTGGTTTCATTTCATCCGATAGGACATTCTTTTTAAGTCTCAAGCAAAAAAATGGTTCCTGTTTAAAATTCTCAACGTAATGGTCATATAGCTTTTGATGCTTCTTGTTGCTCGCCTTAAAGACCACTTCTTTTTCACCTAAATCTAACAAAATAATCACTCCTATATTAAAGCTTGCGTAGGCATAATAATTTATGCATATATTTTACCATAAAAAGCTCAAAAAAGCCACCATTTCAGTCTGCTATTTGCGATACCGAAAGTTGGCCTAAAATAAAAAGCTCCTCTAGAATTTCGTTCCCAGAGGCTAAAACAATAATTCGTTTTTCTGAAAGTATCGATTGTGGCTTCGATTTGGCTATTGTTCCAAGCGTACAAGTCGCAACGGAACCTTTCAGTGAAAGTTTTGACATCTTCTACCATTTGACAAACAGCAATACAGTAATTTTCTTTTAGCTTTCATAGTAGGAGTGTACTTCCCGTTCTCCCACCTGTTAGCCAAATGAAACCCCAAGATAATCAGCAATTTCCATCTATGACAAAATCATTTTCTTTCTCAAGGCTTTCACCGCTTCTGCATACTTATCACGGAATTCTCCAATATTTTATCAATTATTTTTTTATAACATTTTTATGCTATTTTTGCACGTTTTTTGAGGAAATAATCAAGAGTAATTTGAGATTTTTATGAAAATAATTACCACGCGCAATACAATAAACATTATTTAAAACCTTTCGTTCCGTAGTACTACCTATCGTTCCGTAGTTATATTTCAAAAATAAAAAAGCCCTGCAAAAGTACCTGTTGGTACTTCTACAGGGCTGACTTCTAACTTGGCAAATAGGACATTTTCCCTTTCTGCCAACAAAAAAGGTCTGACACTTTTGGTATCAAACCATTGCTTTTCTTATGTGTGTAAATACCTAAATTGATACAATTTGCGTACACCTTCTAAAAAATGCGTACAGCCACAGAATTTTGCGTACAGTAGATAAAAAGTGCGTAGACCTATAAATTTTAAAATTTATCACATATAGGCAGTTTCAAATGTCGTTAATTATTCAAGTTTGATTAGTTGCTTTTTACTAAACATTACTATTTTTTCTTTCATTGATATTTTACTTACTTCAAAACCATATTCTTTTAGTTGTTTTTTGCAAGTCGAAAATGAATGATCAATTTCAAATTCTAAGATAACACTCCATCTGGACTTGAACCATCTCATTGGTGAAAAAATGTCGTCTTATCAATATTGAGAAATGAAAAATATTGTGGAGACGCCATCCTTCAAAAAACCTACACGATTTATTTTTTGAACTTTTGAATTGAAAATTTTATAAAACAAACTATAAAAATTATAAGAAAAGGAGCACCAGTAATGTAAGCACCTCCGCAAAATATATACCAAATAAGATCAAAAGTGGAATTTTTTGAAAATGGTATTGCTCTTAATATTTCCATAATCATACCACCGAATAAAAAAATAACAGCAACACATGCATCAACTATTAGTAATATTTTTAATATTTTTTTCATCAATGACCTCCACAATAATAAATAAAATCAATTATACCCTAGTATAATTTATATTTTCTATACTTAGCAATCTTTTCATAATCATCAGAAACTGCTGCACCAATTGCCCAACCAACATTATAAAGAGCAAATCCATATACTTCTAGTTAAAATTATTATTTTTTCTACATTTCATCTTCAAAAATAATTATTTCTTTATTATCTTGGACATAAAATATTTTTATATATGAAAAACATTCTTCATATGGATTTTTATTTGAAAATAAATATTTTTGTTCATATTGATTCATAGTAATGTCATACTCTAATTTAATTTTCACTTTTTTATTAATTGTAATTTCTTTATATGTAAAATTAGAATAATCAAGTTTCCTTTCAAGTTTAACAACTCCATGTTTTCTATTATCATAAAGTAAAAACTCTTTACCACAATGTAAACATTTTGCTTTTACAATTTTTGTTTCAGTAGGTATTATGTTAGAATCAATTAACTTAGGTTTCGTAAATAATCCACGTATTCCTTTATAATTTATATATACTCTACAGTTATTATCAGAAAATATATAACAATGACCATATCCACCATATTTTTTTATTAAAGAATCAAACAGTTCTTGTTTTTTAGGTAAATTGGGATCATTTGTATTTATTAATATTGAGAAATCTTGTTTTCCACACGGACATATCAATGATAAAAGTAATGATTGGCCATCGCTTTCTTCAATTTTAGATATTTTATTAAAATCACTTGGTGTTTTTATCATTACTTTTATCTCCTTTTATCAATTAAAATAACCACTTGCTATCAATTTGATTATAGTTGCAGGATAGTCAATGTTCATATCTCATTCCTTGCAAATTATTAAATTACATTAAAAATTATAGCACTTTTTTGAGAAAAACACAAGCAAATTGAGGATTAATGTCGAAACTGAAATGAGATTATATAAAAAATATCAATCGTTCCGTAGTACCACCTTTCGTTCCGTAGTTATATCCTAAAAATAAAAAAGCCCTGCAAAAGCACCTAGTGGCACCTCTACAAGGCTAACTTATAACTTGGCAGATAGGGCAAATTTCCCTTTATGTAAAGAAAAAAGGTCTGACACTTTTCGTATCAAACCTATGCTTTTTTCGTGTGTTATTAGAGTGGTTTTAATACAATTTGCATACCCATTATAAGTAATATTTTATCTCTTTTTGGATCATCTTCATCAAACAAATAAAAACCCATGCATTACTTATAAAAGATTAAAATCATAATATAATTAGTTTATCATTGAGCATTTCAAGTATTTAAACCAAACATTGGAATTTTGTTATTTCATCTCTTTTTCAAATCTAAAGAAAAGATTGTTTTCTTTTGGGATGCTACCTATTGTGTCAGTCGTTTGATGAGGGTCTTTATGCTTAGAATTAAAAAATTCAACGATTTTGAAACCACATCGATTTACATAAAAATGAATATTTCTCTTATCGTAATATGGTGTGTACGTCTCCCAAATTCTTGTCTCATGGTGCAATCTTTCAATCGCTTTCCATATTTTGAATCCATATCCTGCATTTTGTGAGCCCAATTTCACATACAATAAATCTAGTGAATTGCAACCTGTTTTCTCATCAATAATAATTATTGTTCCGCCGATACTTTGACCATCAATTTCCACCAAAAATGCTTCCGCACCTTTCGCATTGAAAGATTGCTCTATATCTTTCCTGGGAAGTATTTTTTTATCATATTTTCCAAACTCTGTAACATAAGAATTCTGAAACGCTTCTTGTATTTCTTTTATAAATATTTCCTTTTCTTCGATAGTATTAATTGGTTTTAAAATTAAGTTGTCCATATTTTCTCCTATTAAATTATATTTTTTATTCAAGAAGTATGGATTTATTCTCTGCCACCCCAATTAAATAATCTCATAGTTAATCACTCCAAATCATATAATATTATATCATTTTTATGCTATTTTCGCCACCGTTTTGAGAAAATACTGGGATAAAACAGGTACAAAATGGTAATCGTGTAAAAATTGGCACCCCTAGCTTAGTAATCGTGTTGTTTTTCGCACCATTGAAGGAGTAATCGTGTAAAGTCGAACGTAAGCCCTACGGTTGGCCCATGTTTGGCTTCTTTTCTGACATTGGAAACTAATCCGATAGCAAAAGAAAAAGCCCACAAAAGACCTAAAAAGGGCAAAATGTGGGCTAAAACACTAGTTTTTGGTATAAAACGCATAAAAAAAGACCTGATAGCAATTGTATCAAGTCATTATTTCTTAGATGTATAATGACAAGTATGGTAATACGGTTTCACTTTTTGATTGGTAGTTTCATTTTGTGCTCAAGCGGTTTCAAATGAAGAGGCTAGATAAGGATGATATGAAAAACAGCAAAAAAACCTCATCCAAGAGTTGCTTTCTCAAGGGTGAGGTGATTTTATTTATTATTCGTTATTTTATTAATATAGTTTTTCTTTCTAATTTCAGATTCAATTTCGTTCATTGATAATTCAATCAACTGTTTTAAGTCAACAATATTAATATCAATATGTTTATTTTCATAATGAGCAAAATCATTTCCTATCCATGCTGTGCGAAGCAATAAATCTTTTGTTTCTTCATCCTTGATATACTTCTTAACACATTCTGATAAATTCATTTTCTTAATCGATTCTATGTCTTGCGGATTGAATTTTATTGCATAATCTTTGACTAAAATCTCAAATGCTCTTCTGTACGCAATACCCACTATGTGAGAACAACCAGATTGTTCAGCAATATATGCATCATTGTAATTATCAACAAAGTCTTTGCTTAGCTCCATTATTTCTGGACTAAAGTCTAGCCTCTTCTTATGCCCTCCTATGATTTCAAACGGATATAATTCATTATCCATATAGCCAATACTCATTGGACTTAATTGATACTTAGCAAAGAAAACTTGTTCGCAGCAAGGGCATTTAAAAGTAATGATTATATTGCATAAATCATAAAACCTATATGCAAACTTATTTATGATAATTGGGGCAATCCCTTTATCACAATAAGGACAAGTGTCAGGTTTAATGATACACAATTTATTTTTTTGAATTTTAATTATTTCTTTATTCATTTTATGCCACCATTTCTGGATAATAAGCATTTAACTTTTCCACAATTAAATCGTACGAAAAACTACTCATTTGTTCAAATTCATCAGTGTTAAGACCAATATCCAATATTTTTAGGAATGAACGTTTATTATAAATATGTTCTTCTGTGTGCGACATTGAATTATCGCATATATTCTTTAATTTACATAACAAACACTTATATTGATACTTCCTATCTATTCTGCTAGTGTTGCCATTTGGATGTGCATTAATAAAATGTTGATTTGGTGTTAAAGCAATCAAATTTTCATAAAAAGCACAGATATCTGGAAATTGAGCCTCAGGAAATATATGATGCATTTGGATTGCAGGCTCAGTAATTAGATCTACGTCAACCTCAGTCAATCCTTTTCTAAATGTATCGTTAAATAATCTTAAATATTTTTTTGCTTTTGATGAACTATACGCTGAATATGCTATATTTGGTGACACACCAATCTGCATCAAATATTCATTTCTTGTTAAGCCTTTTGGCTTGTTAGAGTAGATATCTCTAAAATTGTCCCTATTATACATTAACATGTCATATGTTATTGGGTCTTTTGAAATTCTTCCTTATATCTCCTGAATGTTCTTTATCATTTTCTATCATATTATAGCACTTTTCGAGTAAAAAGTCTATTAATTACCTCTATAATTAGCATTTCATTAACAATTGTTAGACGTTGTAATTCATTTTCTAGGGGTGTCGGAAGTAATCGTTCTAACACCGATTTTTGCCTAGTAATCGTTCTGCTACCTAAGTAATCGTTCTAACACCTACAAAGAAATAGTTTAAGCTGGGCTATGATTATGATACAGAAGGAACAAGAAGCACCATAAGAACAAGAATATAATACAAATTTCACCCTAAAACTATCAATTTTTCCCTAAAAAGCATAAAAAAATAGTGGCTCTTTCAAGTTTTTTGGGGATTTTGGGGATTTTCGCAATCTATAAAAATTCATAAGAAATTATTTTTGGGGAGTCTGAAACAAAAAATAAAAAGACATTATATTGATAGTAATAATTACTATTTTAATATAATGTCTTTTTTTATATTTGTATTTACCTTTTTGATATAATTTGGTTGTTAAAGCTATTATAAGGAGGCAAATACATGAATAATTTTAACATAAAAAATTTAATATTTCAAGAAAAAGATGTAGAAATAATAACTGATGAAATTAAAAAAATTAACGAAGTTGATTATTACATTATTACTACTGTAAATTAAAAAGACTTTAAATTACCAATAATATGCCCAAGATGTGGTTCAAAAGCTAATTTTGAACGAAAGGATTATTATTTTAGGTCTATCAGGAAATTAAAAATACATAATATTAATGTAATTATTAGATATAAGCAAGCTAGGTTAAGATGCAAGGAGTGTAAAAAAGGAATAAATGAAATACTTGATTTTGTTAAACCAAGTTCTAGGACAACAATTAAATTAGATAAAGAGATACATGAGCAATTAAGTTTAGGAAGTTCTATGACACAAGTATCAATAAATACAGGAGTATCGATAACTACGGTTGAAAATAAAATTATAAATAATGTTGAAGTTAATAGAAGTAAATTAACAGAATGTTTATGTTTTGATGAGTTTAGTGGTCCAGCATTTTTCTCAAAATATGCATTTATTATAGTTGATCCATATAAAAGTGAAATTATTGATATAGTTCCAAGTAATAAACAAAATTATCTATTTAATTATTTTAAAAAAATACCATTAGAAGAAAGAGAAAATGTAAAATATATAATAACAGATTTAACAAACAATTATAAAGCGGCAATAAAATACTTCTTTCCTAAGGCTATTCACATAGCGGATAGATATCATTGGATAAGAATAGTAATAGATGCGGTCCAAGATTTAAGAATAAAAACGATGAGGTTTCACTTAAATGTGGCGTATAATATCGCAAAAACCTATGCAAAGGATGAAGCTGCTATTGAGAGGGCGGCTAAAGAAAGTGATGATTATAAAATATACTATATATTAAAAAGAAATTATAAATTATTAAGTTACAACACATTTGATAATAATTATGAAACATATTTATCAAATTTAGGAAAAATGTATAATAAAAAAACGCCTTATACTAATCAAGAATTATTAGAATTTATTTTGAATCATGATAAAGATTTAGAAGAGGCATATTCATTTCTTCAAAAATTTTATAAAATAGCTTATACTGCTACTATAGAAGATGCAAGAAAGAAAATAAATGAATGGATAAATGAAATAAAAAAATCAAACAAATATATTGGAAATCTTCGAAATGCCGCATTAACAATTGAAAGCTGGATAACGCCAATAGTTAATTCCTTTAGAATAGATGATAAAAAAATAGGATTACTAAGTAATGGTCCATGTGAGGCTAAAAACAACTGTAATAAAACTATTATAAAAGCAGGATATGGGTACAAAGACCCATATTTATTAAGAAAACTTATATTATTAGAAGATAGAGAAAGGACAGATAGGAGAAATAGCAAGAAAGAAAAACAATATAATAATTATATAAAAAAAGCAGCATTAATTGCATAACAACAGTTAATACTGCTTTTTTGGGCTCTCCCCAAAAAACTTGAATTTATGTATTTTTACTATTTACATCTATCCCCAAAATCCCCAAAAAACTTGAAAGAGCCAAAATAGTCTTGACACCTATTATTCATTGTATCAAGACTAATGTTTTCAAATGGCAAAGGTATACAATTTTGATACAAAACGTTTGCTACTAGGCTCAAATCGTTTGCAACTACCTAATTTTTCAAGCAAATCGTTTGCTACCTAAATCGAATCGTTTGCAACTAATTTTAATAGGAATAAGTGATTGTCGCCCATCACTAACTCCATTGTCTAATTCAAGGAGGCTTCAAGCATTACTACTTTCCGCTTACCTCCTTTTCTAAGTTCTTAGCTAAGTTTGTATAAGTGTAATCATACCTGCAATAAGTATGATAATTGAAATCTAAATCTGGTTCTCTTTCTTCAGCTTCAGTATTGATATAAACTAACTTATTAATAAATAGTGCATCGTCAAGACTTTCATTGAAATTATCAAAGTTAATCTTTTGCGCTTCTAAATACATATCTTGCTTATCTTCGTAGCAATTTACTTGGTAGCAAATATCGTATTGAGTTATGTACTTCATAGGTTTGAAGTAATACTTTAGATAAGTGTTTAAAAGAATGCATTTATCTAGAAGCTTTGAATTATCTTCTTTAAGAGGCATATTGTAGTTTTTAGCAACTATTCTAGTCTCCGTATTCCAATAATTGTTAGACATTGAATATGAGATATTCTCTTCATCAAGGAACTTCTCAATAAAATCAATAACAGCTGTATTTGCAACATTTTGAAGTCTAATAAGAACAGAACCAACAAATCTAGTTTTGTTTTGAATACCTTTTAATTGTTTAAAGAATCTGACACCAGATGCAGAATCCATAAAGTTAACTGTATCATCATGTTCTGGTGCTTTCTTTTTCTTTTTTGTCTCCTTAGTTAGCTGTTTAATCTCATAATGGTTCTCAACCTTAACAATCTCAAAGCTGATTCCATTAGCCTTAAATGCTGGAAACTTATCTGCTTTTTCATCATTCGTTAGAATGTGGCAGCATACCAAATTATGGTCAGCAGTTTTGCCACCTCTGCTTTGTGGAAGAATGTGATCTACATTCCATCCAAATTCGCTATTACGATCGTTATAAGCACCCTTGGCAATTGTACGTCCAGTAAAATCTTTTACCTTAGTTTCCTTACCAAAAGACTTATTCCAAAGGCGCATAGCAGTCTCTCGGTTTAAATCCATGTGTTTTTCTTTCATCTTAATTCATGCGAAAAAAGATGCTTTTACCTCCTATGATTAGTCAGTTTCAGAAATCATGTGACCAACCATAGGGCGACCTATTGCTATGAACCTCAAAGGGCAATCCTCATAATAGCGTTACAGAAGATTAGTTAGTCAAACTTTCTTTTGAAAGCTGTCAGTTTCCTTAACTGCAAAATAAGTATATCACAAATGCTTCATTTTTTCTACTCTTTGGCACATATTTTCAAAAGAAAAGCCACCCTTTCTGGGTGGTCAATTTCTACAGGACTGCCCGCCTGCATGCGTACGGCTATCTATTACGGCCCATAGGTACTTGAATGCCGAGCATCACCATAACTTAGTGCTATCTAGGGAGAACACTAGAAACCCTCACTTATATATTACGCAGAAATTATATTTTTTCAAAACTTTATTTTAATTTCATCGCCAATATAGAATTTAAAGGTTAACTCTTCTTTTGAAACAAGTATCTCATCGACACTCATTTTAAATACTGATCCATTCCATTCTTTTAAAATGTCTGCAGTTTCAAGCTCTTTTATCTTTAATTCCAATATTTCTTTTTGTGTGGCTCTTCTGGCTCTTTCTTCCTGAAGGGCTTTTACTTTTGCTTTGCCTTCATCATATTTGTTTGAAAGGTAATCATAGCGCTTCTGGTATTCTTCTTGGTCTTGAGCTGTTGATGCATTTTCCATTACCATCTTATGCACCTTATCGGCTATTAAGTCTAAATCTTCTGATTCCTTGATAATCTTGTTATCCAAATCCTCGAAATCGCATAGAGAATCAACTAACTCTTTGGTAGTCTCGATGACTATTTCCTTATTGACGCAAATGTTGTTATAAGCAACTAAGAAGGCATCCTTTATTTTATCTTCCTCAAGTGTTGGAGTGTCGCATTTTTTGTCTCCATCATATTTGTGGTTGCATCTCCAGATTACTTTTCTGTAAGGATCGTTTGAGTGCCATACCTTTTTACCGTAGTATGAACCGCATTCAGCGCATTTTAACTTAGATGAGAATACGTCTTTTGAGCTATAAACATTCTTTCCCATCTCTCTTCTTTTAATCTCGAGCTGCACCCTATCCCAGATAAGTGGCTCGATAATTGCAGGATGTCCCTTTTTGACGTAATACTGGTTGACCTCTCCTTCGTTTTTCTTCATCTTATGTTCTAGGAAGTTAACGGTGAATCTTTTTTGAAGAAGCGCATCACCTTTGTACTTTTCGTTTTGAAGAATTGATGTAATGGTCGAATAAATCCACTTTGTTTTACCGCCTGGAGTAGGTACGCCTTCTCCCATTAAGCTTTGTGCTATTCCTCCTGGAGTCGCACCATCTAGAAAATAACGATATATCTTCTTAACCACTAAGGCTCCCTTTTCATCAATTACAATATTGCCGTCTTGGTCCTTTTTATAGCCCAGAAAGTTTTTCCTTGCGAGATTATATTTACCATCTGAGAACCTTTTTCTTTGGCACCACGTTACGTTTTCAGAGATGTTTCTACTCTCGTCCTGGGCAAGACTACTCATTATGGTAACTAGAACTTCACCCTTAGAATCAAGTGTGTAGATATTTTCTTTTTCAAAATATATCTCTTTCCTCTTTTCTTTAAGTTTTCTTATGGTTGTTAAGGCATCAACGGTGTTTCTAGCAAATCTTGATACTGATTTTGTGATTATCAAATCTATCTTGTCATCAAGAGCATCCTTAACATCTTATTAAATTCTTTTCTGTTTTTAAGGCTTGTTCCTGTTATTCCTTTATCAGCATAGACCTTAACAAACTCCCATTCATCATTTGCTTTAATCAGCTTAGTATAATAATCAACCTGTGCTTCATAAGAAGTTAATTGCATTTCATCATCAGTAGAAACACGTGCATAAGCAGCAACTCTTCTTTTGGTTTTAGCATCTAGATTTTGATGTGTAACAGGATTCAGTTTTGAAGGTATTATTGTAACTTTTGCCATTTGCCATCATCTCCTCTTCTTTCCCACTGTTGTATTGTTCTTTGCCTTGCTGCTTCACGCATTTCAGGAGTCCAGCCATTACTTCTTTTTGGATCTTCCCATCTAATATCTGTTTCTTTATCATCAGTGCTTAGTATTCTTAATATGTTGTCTGGAAGAACTGTGATTAATTTAATTCGCTTATTGAAAGCTTCATCAGAAAAGCTATCAATTCCTAAATACTTATTTATATTGACAAACCCTTCTTGTTCATTTTTAAAATGCAACCCCCTGCCAAAATCTACCTCAAAAATGCAACCCCCCTCTGTTTTTGTTATAAAAAAAATGCAACCCCTAGCATTTTGAGCTTTAAAAATTGCAACCCCATTAATTGATGGTTTGATTTATTAGTTTAAAAATAATGCTAAAAACAAGACAAATTCCTTATTAAACGGTATCTAGCCCTGCTATTTTGGCCGTTTTAGCCCTAAAAATAAAAAAATTGTGACAGATTTCTCGTATCACAATTCTAGTTCTTTTATGGTACACCCTTAGGGACTCGAACCCTAGACCCACTGATTAAGAGTCAGTTGCTCTACCAACTGAGCTAAGGGTGC
>CAKONV010000019.1 GCA_934098295.1 uncultured Bacilli bacterium
AAAACAATAGCTACTAATAAAGATGATATTGAATCTAAATTAAATGAAGTAATCAAAGCCTATGAATTAGCTGACTCAATAATTAATGGTAAAATTAAAAACCTAGAAACTAAAGATGTTGAACTAAAAAATTTGATAGATTCATTAACAAAATCATCAAAAGATGCTGATACAGCTTTACAAGATGCAATTAATGCGGTTCAATCAAATTTAGATACTGCTATTACTAATTTAAATAAAACAATAGCTACTAATAAAGATGATATTGAATCTAAATTAAATGAAGTAATCAAAGCCTATGAATTAGCTGACTCAATAATTAATGGTAAAATTAAAAACCTAGAAACTAAAGATGTTGAACTAAAAAATTTGATAGATTCATTAACAAAATCATCAAAAGATGCTGATACAGCTTTACAAGATGCAATTAATGCGGTTCAATCAAATTTAGATACTGCTATTACTAATTTAAATAAAACAATAGCTACTAATAAAGATGATATTGAATCTAAATTAAATGAAGTAATCAAAGCCTATGAATTAGCTGACTCGATAATTAATGGTAAAATTCAAAACTTAGAAACTAAAGATAATGAACTAAAAAATTTAATAGATTCATTAACAAAATCATCAAAAGATGCTGATACAGCCTTGCAAGATGCAATTAATATGGTTCAAACAAACTTAGATAACGCAATTGCTAGTTTAACTAATACAATAGCTAATAATAAAGATGATATTGAATCAAAGCTAAATGAAGTTATCAAAGCCTATGAATTAGCTGATTCAATAATTAATGGTAAAATTCAAAACTTAGAAGCTAAAGATGTTGAACTAAAAAATTTAATAGATTCATTAACTAAATCATCAAAAGCTGCAGATACAGCTTTACAAGATGCAATTAACGCAGTTCAATCTAATTTAGATACTGCTATTACTAATTTAAATAAAACAATAGCTACTAATAAAGATGATATTGAATCAAAGCTAAATGAAATAATCAAGGCTTATGAATTAGCTGATTCAATAATTAATGGTAAAATTCAAAACTTAGAAGCTAAAGATGTTGAACTAAAAAATTTGGTAGATTCATTAACAAAATCGTCAAAAGCTGCAGATGTAGCCTTACAAGATGCAATTAATGCGGTTCAATCAAATTTAGATACTGCTATTTCAAGTTTAACTGATACAATAGCTAATAATAAAGATGATATTGAATCAAAGCTAAATGAAGTTATCAAGGCTTATGAATTAGCTGATTCAATAATTAATGGAAAAATTCAAAACTTAGAAACTAAAGATAGTGAATTACAAAATTTGGTAGATTCATTAACAAAATCATCAAAAGCTGCTGATACAGCTTTACAAGATGCAATTAATACAGTTCAAACTAATCTTAATAATGCTGTTAATGACTTAAATTTATCTATTGCGAATAACAAACAAGAAATCAAAGAAGAACTTATAACTGTAAAAAAAGCATATGAAGATGCTGATATAGTTATTAATAGTAAAATTTCTTCGCTTGTTGAGAAAAATGAAGAATTAACAAATTTATTTAATTCTTTACAAGATGATTTAAAGATTGCTGAAGAAAAGATATGGAAGGAAATTAATAAATTACAGGATGATTTGGATAAATTAAAAGATGAAATGAATCAAAAAGATAATGAATTAGAAGAAATGATTCGTTCGTTAACAGAAACTACTGAAAAAGATAAAAATCATTTATATACTCTAAACTGCATTTGTTTAGGATTAATCGGTTTTGTAGCAGTAGTTGTGATTTTCTTTGGTTTATCATATCTTTTACGTACAGTTAAAAAGAAAAAATTGAAATAATATATAATTTAATGGAATTAGTAGAAGTTTATCTTGATATTTTAAAACAAATAAATATCAAGTTAATATACTAGTTCCTTTTTTTGTTAACTATGCATGTTAGATTATAAATTATAATTTATTAAAGGTTGATGAAAATGTCATTACCTTAAATTTTTTTAAAATAACTAATTTTTTGCATTTAGGCATCAATTATGTTATAATATAAACGAACGTTCATAAAATGAAAGGATGATATAAGATGAGAGTAAGAAATGAACAAACATATAGTGAGAAAAAAGTTCAAATAATGGAAAAGTGTTATGAATGCTACGCCAAAAATGGTTTGCACGGTACGGGAATTGCTACTTTGGCGGAAGCTGCAAAGATATCTAAAGCATCTTTCTATCTTTATTTTAAGGATATTGATGATTTAATTGTGCAATCTACTGAATACTGCATGACTAAAGTAGAAGATGAATTCATGGAAAAAGCTCCAGCTAATCCAGAGGACATCAATCGTTTTATCGATGAGATTCCTGAATGGACAGCAGCGAAGCATGGTAAAAAGTACCGATTAATGTATCAAGTATATACACATCCTAAGTATATTGAATATGGAAAAAAGTTTTTTGAAGGTGTTGAAAAAAGATATACGGAATATGCCAAAATGTTGGAACCAAAACTGGGAGTATCATATACAATAATTTTGTCATTAATATTCATTTTTGTTAGAGCTTCTGTGCATTACGCAATGTTTGAAGATAAGTATTACATGCTATCACAAATGTCGATAATTAAAGAAGCTGTTAAAATGTTTATTAAAAAAAAATAAATAAAAGAGAGGAGAAATGTCAATGAATAGAAAAAAGGTTAAAAAAATTTTATTAATTACGGTTCCTATGCTATTAGCAATTATTGCGGTAACTTTAGGTATTGTTTTTAGTAATATTAGTAAAAAAAATGAATATGTCACTATTACTTATGAAGTAAATGGTGGTAGTTATGTTGAAAATGGACATTATTTAAAAGGAGAAAAAGTAACACTTCCTAATATCACTAAAGAAAATAAAGTATTTAGAGGTTGGTATTATGATATTGATTTTTCTAATAAATGTGAGAATGAGATTATAGTTGAAAATGATATAACCCTTTTCGCAAGATTTGGTATTAAGATTATATTAGATGCCAATGGGGGAGTAAGTCAAGATGCTATCATAATAGATGAAGATGGGAAATTAGATAATCTTAGTTCTGCATACAAAGACGGATATATTTTTTCCGGTTGGTTTTATGATAAAGAATGTAATAGAAAGGTATGGGAAACAGATGTCACTAATAAGATGATAACCTTATATGCTGGTTACTCTAAAGAAGCAGTTGGTATTATTAAAAGATTAAAAAGTGTTAAAAATGTTAATCAAGTACCACAAATTGAAATATATTCACCAAATGTAGTATTACATGATGAAAATTTAAGCGATTATATTTATGGAGAAAGTGCTAGTGGCGAAGCAATTTATCTTATCTGTAGACCTTCAAAAGAACAGGATTATTATATTATTACAACTACTTATGATTTAGCCGAAGGTGAAAACTATTTTATTAAGACTCGTACTTCAAATATTTCTTTTTCTAAAGTTGATGAAATGGAAATTGAAAATGCCGATGAATTAACTTTGACAATTAAAAAAGAAGAACGTGAAGTAATAAAAAAGAATCCAAGTATTCATATAAAAAATATAAATGTAGCAAAATTTGAAGAAAATGTTTATACCTTTATTGATCAAGATTTAGAAAAAGAAGTTAATCGTATAACTATTAGAACCGATAAAACCATTCAAAAAGATGATTTATTAACTATTGGTCAAAATGATTATGCATTAGATAATGATTATATTTGTAAGGTAATCAGTTCTAAAAAAGAACGGCTACAATACGTAATTGGCACTGAAATTTTTGAAGACATTTTTGTAATTATTGATGTTATTACTCCTAATGTCGATGATATTTATGCTGAGTTAGATGTATATGGTAACAAAGAAGCTATTTTAGATGGAATTATTGAATTATCAGAAGAAACTCTTCTTCAAAATCTTGAAGAAAATGAAGGCATTGAGAAAATTAAAACTTCAATTGTAAATTCACTATATAAATCTAAATCAATTATAAAGTATGCTGAAAATATCAAAGATATTAAGGAAAAAGAAGCATTCATGAGTAAACTTGCTAATTTTTCTTTCCAGCGTCCTAAGGTAAAAATAGATATTAGTGGTACGGTTTTAGCCTTTGAAATTGAACTAAGTGGCACTCTTCAAATTAAGAATTTTAAAATAGAGGTTAGTGTTGTAATTAAAAATAGAACAGAAGTTAATTACAATTATACAATATGTAAGTCTCGAAAAATTACTCTAAATCCTTTATTGTGGTTTTATACAAATGTTCAAGTAAACTTAAGTAATGATTTTTCTATTTCCTTAGAAGCTAAAATTGAATTTGCGGATAGTGATGATACACTAAATCGTATTGATATATCAGATGAAATTAAAGAAATTATTGATTTGAATAAAGATGCCTATAATAAATTTACCGAGGCAATTACCGAAAGTCCTCTTTTTGAAGAAGAAGGAAGTGAACTAGAATATGTTGATATATTTAATATTCAATTAGGTGCTATTCCTTTACCACTTCCTGTTGTAAGTGTTCAAATTGAATTTAATGTTGTAGGATCTTTAGGTGCAAGAGCAGGTTTATATATTGAATTTAATCATCATTATGTTGAATCAACAACCCTAACAAATGGTACTGGAGAATTTGATAGTAGAAACAAGCCTGTAATGTATGATTCATTTAAATTCACACGAGTTACTACTGAAAATGAAATTGATATTGCTATTACGCTTAAAGGTCAAGTAGGTTTTAGGTGTGGTTTAGAGGCAAGACTTTCATTATCAATTTTACAATTAAATTCGGTTGCTGCCGTGTATGTGTCTTTCCGCTTTGGTCCTTACATTGAAATTAGTGGTTTAGTAAGCTTTAGATATAGTTATGATGCGGTTAGAAAAATTAGTGCCACGCAGGTTTATGGAGGAATATATCTCGAAGTTGGTCTTTTTGTCAATGCTAAACTCGGTGCTAAATTTTTAGTGTATGATATAAACACTGATTTATTTGATACTAAAATTAAATTATATGATGTTGGTGACCGCTTAATTCCTTTAGAATTTGTGGAAAAAAGTAATTCACCATCCGATCCATACATTATAACTGGTAGATATAGTGGTGTGAATATGCGTAATATTGAAATGCGATATTTAGATATTGTTACTGGTGAAAGAGTTATTGATAGAGCAACTAATAATCAATATGGCGGTTGTTTTGATTATAAAATAGAATTTGTTGATGATCCAGACTACCAAACGGAAGACTATCAAAAATATGTAAGGATTGCCGGTGGACAAGCAACGCACATCAGTAGAGATTATCAAGTTAAATCTTTAAAGTTTGTGGTAAAATTAACATTACTTCCAAAGAGTGGAATCATGGCAAGTGGCATTGAAAGAATTGTTTATATGGAATACTATAATGCTAATGGTAGAGACTTAGTAACAAGAAATAGTAAATTTGTAAATGAGTATGAAACCGGTTATGGTACTAAATTTTCTGAGATCATTGATTTTCAAGCCGTAACTGAAGGTGAATATGTTACGCCACCAATTACGGATACTTCTATGTTTCCTAAGCGTCATGGTTATTATCTTGATATAAATGATTTATGGGAAAAATATTATCCTCATTTAGGAGATAAAGTAGATGAAGGATGGGATGGTAAATTTGGTAAGGCTCGATATGATGATCCTTCAACAACCTATTATCGTTTAAAATGGAAACTAAAAACTTATAAGGGAAATTTTTATGTTCCTAATTATACCAACTCATCTAATGTTGATAAATATCAATTGATAGGTACCTTTGAAATGAATTATGTTCCAGCTTTACAATCATTTATTGTTTATACTGAAGAAATTAGGGTTCCTACTATTGAAGGTAAAAAGTATATTAAATATGAAAACACTAAAGGATTATCATTTACTAACAATTATTATGTGGTTGATAGTACCTCTATAATGTTTTCTGGACTTAAAGTAGAAAATAAGACTTACCCAATAGTTAATGTTGATAAAACTAATAGTTATTATATTAATGGCTTTAACGAAAATGATGATACTTTTGATTTTTATGCTCGATATGAAGATACAATTGTTTATACGGAAACTTTTGTTTTAGAAACAACTTCCACAACCATTGTTAAAAAGGAATACCGACCTTTCGACTATCAAGGGAAAGATATTAGACCGCTTCCACCTCAAGAATTTGAAATTGGGAAAGAGTTTATACTTAATGATAAAACTTATGTAATTACTGGTTACAGGGATATTAATAATAATGATTATGATAATAATCGTTATTATAACGTGGGTGCGATGCCAAATGTTGATAAAAATAGGATCTATTATGTTTTATATGAGCGAAAAGGTCTTTCAAGTTTACCAGTTTATTATGTAAATATAAAACTTGACGGTAAACATATTGGTAGTTTTCCAGTTAAAGAAGGGGAGACAATCAACTACGAGGTTTTAAAAATTAATTTTGACGATAAGATGATTTTAAGTAATTATTTAAATTATCCACGCGACTTATTAGACAAAGTGTTAAATGCCGATTATGAAATAGCCTGGCCAAATTTAGAAAATTATCCAAAAGAAATGCCAAAGAAAGATTTTGATATAGAGGTAATGGCTAAGTATTCATATCAAGTATTAACTGCTAAATTTATACTAGATAATCCTCTTCAATCATTTACTAATAATACAGGAGTAACTATTGAAGATGGTAAAACTATTCTTAGTATTTTAGGAAAAATGTGGAACTATGGACAGGAAGATGAAGATGCCTATTATTTTTTCCCTACCTTAAATGATTATTTTGATGTTACATCAAATAAATTTTATACTTATATTGGTTGGCAAAATGACAAAGGAGAAATCTACTATGCCAATACAAGAATGGCATTTACATCCTCAGTGACATACACGCCAATATTTAAAGAAGGTAAAGCAGATGTTATAATTTACTTTATGAATTATTCCGATTATGGTTATGAGTATTATGAACATATTATAAAAGGTGATTATTACGGTAAAACCTTAAGAGAAGTAATCGAACAGGAAAATATTGAATTACCAAATAGAATTGACGCTAATGGCAAATGGCAATATACTTTCTTAGACTGGGGAGTTGATATTGATAATTATATTATTGGTAGTGAAAAGGATTTAAATGGTGGTATTAAACGAACACTTACTTTTAAGGCTAATTATCAACAAGAAAAGAAAAAATATACTATTACATTTGATGCCGTTGATGGGTTATTCAGCGATGGTAAACAATTATATCAAGTTACTGATGAATTTGATAAAATCATTAAATTAAATGAAATTTTGCCAAATAATTATCAAACCGAAGCTGGCACTTTTGTTTTCGCTTATTGGACGACAAGACTATATGATGAAACCAGCAAAATTACCAGTTTCGAAATTGAAGTAGGAACTAATAATTTAACTTATTATGCTTATTATATTCTAGAACCAGCTACAATTACTCTTAACTTTAAAGGAAAAGTGGAAACATCAAATAATGATGGTACGGGTCTAGTTTATTTTAATAACAATAAGGCCTTGACAACTTTGACTGTAGAGGGTACTTATGGGACTTCTTATTATTTACTTGCCAGTATGTTTAAAGTTGATGTTAAATCAAAAACATATCTTCCTAGTTATCTAAAATGGACCGTCAATGGAATAGAATATATTAGTGAATTTTACAATGACAACTATATGGCAAGAATACCTTTTGATCATAATGTCGATGTAGAAATTATTTTTATGGAACCAACAATAAAAGAAGTAACAATTACTTTTATTTCTGATGGTAAATGTTATGATATTAATGGTAATGAATTAGAAGATGTTTATTGTCAAGGAGTTATGGGAGATTTACGTCATTTTACAAACTATACACAAAACTATGGTACGACTATAAAAGCTCCTAATGTTTATTACTATAGTGAAAATTATTATGTCTTTGATGGCTTTGTAACTACAATTATTGATGAAAATGGTATTGAACAGCAAATTAAAGTAAAACCTGGTGAAGAAATTACTTTTGAAGAAGATCGAATATACACGGCTGTTTATTTACATGATACAACCTCACAAGTAGAACTTATCTTTAAATCAGAACCTTATAGTGGAGTTATTGAAGATAAAGATAAAATCGATGGGTTAATGATTTTCCCTGATGGTAGTGTGGAAATTCAACATTTTGGAACTAATGGCGAAAAAATTAATTTTCAACCAAAGCCTAAATGCAATGGTAAAACATTTGTAGGTTGGACCACTGATGGCAAAAATTTAATAACGAGTGATGAGTTAAAAGAAATGGTGTATGAGAAAAGAACGACGTATTATGCTGTTTATGAAGATAACACGGAAGGATTTACCGTAATTATTAATAGTGGTATTGGTAAATTTATCGATGGAACAACTCAAAAGAAAGTATTAAATGTTCCTTTTGGAACTTTGACAATTGACTTAGAAAAACCTATTTATAGTGCGGATAATCTAATTTTTAGTCATTATGAAACAAAAGATGGAGTTCCCGTTACAGCTATTGAAAATGATATAGAAATATATGCGTGTTATGGTGTTGAAATTAAGGACTTTGAAGGACTTAAAAAAGTTAATGAAGCTTTAAATGCGAATTATGTATTAACAAAAGATATTATCATTGGTGAAAAAGCTGCCTATGGAAACTTTGTAGATTTAATAGAATGGGAAAGTATTGGTAGAACATCTATTGAAGGTTTTTCCGGTAAATTTAATGGTAATGGACATGTTATTAGATTTAATTCAAAAGTGGAAAAGTTAGAAAACTTTGGTTTATTCTCGAAAGTGAGCGGTATGGTATATAATCTATACGTAGGTTCATCTTTCAGTTATAAAGGTAATTTAGTCAAAGAAGAAGTAATTGGTACTTTTGTAAGAGAAGTAACAGAAAAAGGACGAATTATTGATTGTGCAAGTATGCAGACAATTGAATTATCCATTACAACCAATAAAAAAATTACTATTGGTGGTTCAATTGGTATAAACTATGGACTTATCGATGGCTTCTTTAGTTCAATGAATGGTACAATACTTTTAGAAAATGATGGTTTAAGTTATTTAGGTTCCGTAGTAGGTAGCAATTATGGTACAATTAAAAATACAACTCAAACTGGTAGAAATGGTAATGTTGCGGTAGTTTTACCAAGAAGTCCCAAAACTTATATTGGAAATTTATGTGGTTACAATTGTGGTTTATTGGAAAATAGTTTTGTTGATAGAGCCATTCATTTAAGTTTTACGGATGGTAGTAATCGCTATTTAAATGATTCGGTACAAGCATCAGGAATTGTAGGTTTAAATGAAGGTTTGATTAATGAATGTACATTCTATAATGAAGATTTCTATTGTCAAATTAGTGATGTTATGATTAAAGAAAATAAATATTTAGTTACTCTAGAATTTGATAAAGAAGGAAAATTAGAAAAAATAGTCATTTACCTATATGAAGAAACTTCTCAAGGACCAATGTATATCATCAAATATATAATATATCTAGATGAAAATGCGGTAAAGAGTGGTTTGGATCATTGCGAAGAATATACATATCAAGAATTTGCAAGTAAATATCCTGATATTTATAATAAGATTAAAGGTATTGATGTTATTGTTAATTACAACCAAATTACATTAAATCAAAAAGATGGTAAAACAAATAATGTTTATATCGTTAATTATGTCGGAACAGGTAATATTACTGCTCTTGCAAGTAGTTGTAATTACGATGAAATTAAGTGGAGTTATTTAAGAAGATTATACGCAATTAATTACTACAAATAATTAAAACTATAAAAAAAGCTGTAAAGAATAGGAGTTTACCTACTATTTACAGCTTTTTTATTTAATATAAGGGAAATTTTTTAGTTAAAACTAAGACATTTTCCTTTATTTTCTTTAAAGCAATTTCATCATCTTTGCTTCTTAAAGCTTTATCGATAAGATTAGCGATTTCAATCATTTCTTTTTCTTTCATACCTCTAGTAGTTACACTAGCTGTCCCCATTCTCAAACCACTAGTTATAAAAGGTTTTTCTTCATCAAAAGGAACCGTGTTTTTGTTACAAGTAATACCTACTTTATCTAAAACTATTTCTCCTTCTTTACCGGTTAAACCAAGTGATTTTTTGACATTAACAATTAATAAGTGGTTTTCGGTTTTATTAGCCACTAGAGTATAGCCAAGACGTTTTAATTCTTCGGCCAAAGTTTTACAATTTGATATAATTTGTTTTTGGTAAGCTACAAAATCAGTAGTTAAAGCTTCTTTGAAACAAACAGCTTTAGCGGCAATGACATGCATCAAAGGACCTCCTTGGACACCAGGGAATACGGCTTTATTTATTTTTTTGGCTAAATCTTCGTTGTTAGTCAAAATCATACCACCTCTTGGACCTCTTAGGGTTTTATGAGTTGTTGTGGTGACAATGTCCGCATAATCTAAAGGATTTGGATGTTGTTTAGCTGCTACAAGTCCAGCAATATGGGCCATATCAATTAATAAATAAGCTCCAACTTTGTCAGCAATTTCTTTATATCTTTTAAAATTAATAATTAACGGATAAGCACTTGCTCCTCCCACAATTAATTTTGGTTTTTCTCTAAGAGCAGTTTTTTCTAAAGCATCATAATCAATTTCTTCAGTTTCTTTGTTAAGATAGTAAGGAATGAACTTGTAATCTATCCCAGAAAAACTTAAAGCACTCCCATGGGTTAAATGACCGCCTTGGTCAAGGGCCATTCCTAAAACTTTATCACCATTATTTAAAATAGCTCGATAAGCTGCCATATTGGCTTGTGAACCAGAATGTGGTTGAACATTGACAAATTTAGCATTAAAAAGTTTTTTGGCTCTTTCAATAGCTAGAGTTTCAATTTCATCAACAAATTCACAGCCTCCATAATATCTTTTTTTAGGATAACCTTCGGCATATTTATTTGTTAAAATAGATCCTTGGGCTTCTAATACTTCTTTAGAAACAAAATTCTCCGATGCAATTAATTCAATATTATGTTCTTGACGCTCTTTTTCTTTTTCAATTAATGAATAAATTTCATAGTCATTTTCTTTTAGCATTTATTTTCCTCCTCATTAAATATTATCTTTAATATTTTAACATTTTTTTAATAAAAAGGAAAATATATAACAATATAAAAATACAAATGACTTGACTTTTAGTTATATAATGATGATATAATATAAGTGAATAAAAAATGGAGGTAACTAAATGAAGACAATTACTATAAATGGAGTAGGAAAAGTTGCAATTAAACCCGATTTAATTGTTATTTCTATGAATTTAAAAACTTTAGATAAAGATTATGATAAAGCGATGATACAGGAATCTTTAAAAATACAGTCTCTTTCAAAAGAACTTGAAGAAGTTGGTTTTAACAAAAATTCATTGAAAACGACTAATTTCAATGTTCATACCAGTTATGAAAATGTAAGAGATGAAATGGGTAGATATAAAAATGTTTTTATAGGGTATGAATGCATTCATAATTTAAAAATTGAATTTGATTTAGATATCAAAAGACTAGCTAAAGTGTTAGCAATTATATCACAATCTACATCAAAACCTGAAGTCTCTATTGCCTTTAGTTTAAAGGATCCAACCATAATAAATAAGAAACTTTTAAACCAAATAACAAAAAATGCCTTTGAAAAAGCTGAAATCTTATGTGCGGCTTCAAACGTAAAACTTGGCGAACTAGTATCGATTAATTATAGTTGGGAAAAAATGAATCTTTTATCAAATACTTCTTACCAGATGGAAACACAATGTATGATGAAAAGTGTAAATGGACCTGTTAATATTGATATGGAACCTGATGATATTTGTATCACTGACACTGCTACTTTTATATGGGAAATAATTTAGTATACAGCAAAGGAAAAAATAATGAATAAAATATATCATTTCTATATAGTAGTACTTTCTTTATTGATACTTACCAGCTGTACAAGTAAGAAAACAAGTATTCCCAAGCCTAGTGATGGAGAATTAGAATTTTGGATTACCGAAGATGTAACTTCTCATGATTGGAGTGGGCATGATTCTATTTATGGCTGGTTTGGAGCTTTTGAATATTTAGATAAGAGATATCATAGTGTTATGGATGAATCTGGTGTAAAAGGAGCTAGGCCCGAATATTATGTTTCTTACATAGTAACTAATTATCCAGATTATTCAAGTAAGAAACAAGCGGTAACTTCAATTGAAATAACCGATCCTAATGTTACTATTTATGGACTAAATTTTAATTCTAATCCTTCAGAAATTGATGAAAAAATGATTGTACTTGGATTAAAGAAAATTGAAGAAGGCTTAACTTATGTGAAGGGTAATGTTACTTTTAAATTTTTATCGAATAAAATTTTAATTACAGCTTTGGTTACAAATAAAGAAAATATTCAATTTTGATTAAGTAAATACATTGTAAAAAAAAGAAATATATGGTAGAATAATTCGTTAAAAAATTTTATAAATGGTAGGTGTAAAAATATGAGTAGAAAATTAGGAACTATTTCAATGGGAGTTCGTTGTCCAATTATTAAAGAAGGCGATGATTTATGTAGTATTGTTGTAAATAGTATAATGGAAGCATGCGAAGAAGAAAACATCAAACTACATGATCGCGATATTGTAGCCGTTACCGAATCGGTTGTTGCTAGGGCTCAAGGTAATTATGCGACTGTTAGTCAAATTGCCACCGATATAAAAAATAAATACCATGGTGAAGAAATTGGCGTAATTTTTCCAATATTGTCGAGAAATCGTTTTGCAATTCTTTTAAGAGGTATTGCCCAAGGAACTAAAAAGGTTATCTTAATGTTAAACTATCCATCGGATGAAGTTGGTAATGCATTAATATCTTGGGATCAAATAGATGAAAAAAATGTAAATCCCTATTCAGATGTATTAACATACGAAAAGTATCGTGAACTTTTTGGCTATCATGTTCATGAATTTACTGGTGTCGATTATGTAGAATATTATAAAAATTTAGTAAAAGAAATGGGTGCCGATATTGAAATTGTATTTTCAAATAACCCTAAAACAATATTAAATTACACAAAAAATGTTCTTGTTTGTGATATCCATACAAGAAAAAGAACAAAACGCATTCTAAAGGACAATGGTGCTAAAATTGTCTTTGGTTTAGATGAAATTTTAACATCACCAGTTGATGGTTCTGGATATAATGAAAATTATGGATTACTTGGATCTAACAAAGCTAGTGAAAATAAAGTAAAATTATTTCCTCGTAATGCTACTTCTTTAGTAGAGAATATTCAAAAAAGATTATTTGAATTAACTAAAAAAACAGTAGAAGTAATGGTTTATGGTGATGGAGCTTTTAAAGATCCTCAAGGAAAAATTTGGGAATTGGCTGACCCAGTTGTTGCTCCTTTTTATACAAAAGGCTTAAACGGAACTCCTAATGAACTAAAATTAAAATATCTTGCCGACAATGATTTTAAAGATTTAAGAGGAGAGGAACTTAAGAAAGCAATTAAACAAAGAATCAAAGAAAAAGAACAAAGTTTAGTTGGTAAAATGGCTTCTGAAGGAACAACACCAAGAAAACTAACCGATTTAATTGGATCTCTTTGTGACCTAACGAGCGGTTCTGGAGACAAAGGAACACCAATTATTTTAATTCAAGGATATTTTGATAATTATACAAACGACTAAAATTAAATATTATATTAGAGTAAAAATGAGAAATAGGAAACTATTTACTCATTTTTTGTAAAGGAAAAAATGTTTAGTAAAAACAAATAAAAACTTAAATTTTATTAATAATTACCATATAATAAATTATTAAATATAAAAATCGTAAAAAGGTGGAAAAAAACTTTAAAATATGGTAAAATAAGACGTTAAGATGATTAAAATTATTAAATATTTTTATGAGGTAGCAAGTGATTAAATTAGGTAATATTTATTATTTTCTCTATATGGCAATTAGTATTTTTTTGATAATTTTTACAATTGTGATAACTAGTAAACAAAATAAGAAGACCCAAAAAATAATTATATTTTGTATATTAATGTCGGGATTTATTCTTCATTTTTTAAAACTATTAAACAAACAATATTATGAAGATTTACCATATTCATTAAGAAAAGTATCATTTGAAAATATTTGCGCAGTATCAACTTTGATTTTTCCATTCATATTTTTATTTGGTAGCGACAAATGGAAAGATTACATGTATTGTTTTGGAATCTTTGGCGGTGTGGGAATGATTATATATCCTAATCCTGCTATTGGCTATTCTATTTTTGCGTTTGAAGCTATTAGATGTTATTATTGTCATTTAGTTTTGGTAATATCAGCTATTTTGATGGTAAAATGTGGTTTTCATAAATTAGATTATCATAGATTGTGGAAAATGCCAATTACTTTTTTTGAAGCTTTAGTAATAATTTTATTCAATGAAGTTATTTTGATGGCAACCGGCTTAGTAAAACCGGATATAATGGCATTTTTTGATCGTTCATATAGAAATTCATCATTTATATTTGGACCAACACCAAGTTTTGATTGGCTAAAGCCAGTAATTGATTTTTTTGTTCCATCCCTTTTTAGAACTATTCCTTTTGGAAGTTTAAAAGGACAAGAACTATATTGGCCAATTATTTGGATGGTTATACCAGGATATATTTTATTATATATTCTTGGTGTGGGGATTTATTTACCATTTGAAAAAGAACATATGAAAAGTGATTTTAAGATTTTTAAAGAAAAATTTATTCAAAATAATAGTAATTAAGAGGAGAAATTATGCAAGGAGTGTATGGAGTTTTTCATATCGTTTATTTAGTTGTTGCTGTTATGGCGATGATTTTAGAAATTATTATATTAAAAAAGAAAAAAATTAGTGATGATAAACTACAATTAATATTAAAAATTGAAGGTGCTATTTGGCTTATTTCTGTTCTTCTAAATAGATTTGTTGTTACTTATTCTGATGTTGTCATAAACAATAGAGAAGGCTATACTTGGTTAAACTTGATACCAAATACTTATTGTGGTATATGTTCATTAGTCCTATCAATTAGCTTACTTACATTAAAAAAAGATAATTTTATCTTTCATTCATTAGGTTACTTAGGACTTGTAGGTGGTTTTGTAACGATGTTATATCCTGACTTTTTAGATTCACAATCTATTTTTGATTTAAGATCAATAACTGGCCTTCTTCATCATACATTGATGTTTTCAATTATGTTAAAAATGATGCTATTTGGTTATATGCAACCAACTATTAAAAAATGTTCATATTTTACCTTAGGAATATGTGTTATTATGACTTTAGGTGTTTTAGAAAAAGATGCCTTTAAGTTTACAAAAGCAATGGAAATAGGTGATCCACTTTTAAAATCACTTAAGGTTTTAACATCTTGGTATATTACTGATTTGCTTTTAATTATTTGTCATTTTGTTTTCTTAGTAATTCATGAGAAAAGAAAAACTCATGAAAATTTAAAAGATATCTTAAAAAAAGTTAGATAAAATAAATATTATAACAATTTAAAGGAAAGGAGAATTAGTTTATGTTTGGACCTATGAATAAAGATATTGCCTGTGGAATGTGGTCGCCTACGTATATAATTGCTCTAGCTATTGTTATGATTTTAATCATAAAGGGATTAAGTTTATCCTCAAAAATGAGTAACGAAAGTGTGCGTAAAATATTAATATTTGATGCTATCTTTTCTTCTGTTACCGAAATAATTAAAATGATTTTTATTGGCATCACTTATGGAATAAAAGAAGTTGAATTTGTACCCCTATATTTTTGTTCGTTGTTTATTTATATGAGTTTCTTTTCTTTATCTAAAAATGAAAAAATCAAAAATACAGGATTATCGTTTTTATTCTATGGTGGTATTGTAGGAGCAGCTTGTTTCTTTATCTATCCTAGTGCGTGTATTCCTAATTATCCAATCTATCATTTTATGTGTTTAAGAACACTTATTTATCACGGCTTAATGATTTATACAGGTATATTAATTGTAAAGGCGGGTTATTATGTCCCTAATAAAAAACATTTCCGTAATTATATTATTTCTTTAGGAATTATTTGTATATTTGCTTACATATTTAATGTTTTTTTCGGATATGATTATATGTATATTTCCAAACCTATAGATATTCCTATTAGCAAAATGGTATATGAATGGAATCCTTATCTATATCCGTTTATTGCAATGATCGTAGAAGTTTTAGTGCCTTTTATGGTGACATCTTTTATTTATGATTTTATAAAATACATAAATAAAAAAAGAGATGAAGAAACAATTGATTCTTTGAATTAAAATTCGCTTTTAAGTTTTTTGTTTTTAACAAACAACTTAAGAGCTTTTTTTATTAGAATAGACAAATGCAAAATCTTAATATATCTTGTCGCAAATTGCTAGAGATTTTTTAAAAAAAGTGTATAATATTAAATAAATATTATGAAGAGGTGAATGTATGCGCGAAATATGGCAAACAATGAAACGACTTAAGTGGTTTTTTAAACAATATTGGTTGAAATATTTATTTTGTTTATTAGCTTTGATATTTGTTTCGGTAATGCCAGTTGTACCAGCAAAAGTATTAGGAATTGCTATAGACGATATCGCAATGGGAACAATTTCTTTATCAAGAATTTTTCTTTATATATTAGGTATTTTTGTAATTCCTCTTTTTGTATACTTAGTAAATATTTATTACCATTATACAGTTAATTTTATTGGTCAGGAATTGTCATTTCGTTTAAGAGAACAATATTTAATTCATTTATTCTCAATGGATGCTGAATTATTCGAAAAATATTCAAAAGGTGATTTAATAGCTAGAATGAGTAATGATTTGGAAAATGTTAGTCAAATTGCTACATCATTTCTTCAAAATCTTGTTTATTATTTTGCTTTAATCATAGCATCAATTTTTATGATGGCTTTAATTAATCCATTGTTAACAATTTGTGCAGTAACTTTTATGCCGATTGCAATAACATTATTAAATAGAGCTCGTAAGAAAAAACGTGCTTACTACAAGATTCATCACGAAATATATGCTAATATGACCGAAAGTGTTTTAGAATCAATTGAAAGTGTAAAAACAATTAGAGCATATGGAATGGAAGAGGAAGATTTTAAAAAAAGTAAGAAAGCTATTGATGCAGATACATCTTCATGGTGGCACATTCAAATGTTTGAATCCCTTTTTACGCCAATGTTTGAATTAGTTTATGCCATTTCTTATTTTATATCAATTGGCTTAGGATCATTTATGGTCGTAAATAGTATGATTTCTCCAGGTGAACTTGTTAGTTTCCTTTTATATGATGCTATGCTATATGGACCATTAATTGGTTTAAGTAATATTTTAAATAATATTAGTAATATTAATATTGCAACTGCGAGATACTTTGAAGTCATGGATACAATCCCTCATGTAGAAAACGTGATTAATCCTAAAAAAGTAATGAGTTTTAAAACAATTGAATTTAAAGATGTTAGCTTCAAATATCCATTTGATAATTTTAATGTTTTAAGTCACATAAATTTAGTAATTTCTAGTGGTGAAACAATTGGTATTGTCGGTCCAACGGGTAGTGGTAAATCAACATTAATTAGGCAGTTACTAAGAGAATTTAACATTACATCAGGTTCGATTTTAATAGATGGTATAAAAATTGAAGATTATAATATTGATGATATAAGAAATTTAGTTGGTTATGTACCACAAGAACATGTTTTATTTAGAAGAAGTGTTGATGATAATATTTTAATTGGTAATCCAAAAGCAACTCATTCTCAAATTGATTTTGCCATGGGTATTGCCGATTTTAAAAAGGATTTAAAAGAATTATCAGATGGAGAACAAACACTCGTATCCGAATTAGGTGGTTCCCTATCAGGTGGTCAAAGGCAAAGATTATCGATTGCTCGAGCTATTGTAAAGGATCCAGAAATATTAATATTAGATGATTCCCTGAGTGCAGTTGATGCCTTAACAGAGGCAAATATCATTGAGCAACTTCAAAAGACAAGAAGAAATAAAACGAATATAATTGTGGCTCACTGTTTTAGTGCTATCGCTTCTGCTGATAAAATAATTGTGCTTGAAGATGGTAAAATTACTAATGTTGGTACCCATAAAGAATTATTAAGTTACGATAATTGGTATAAAATGCAATACCTAAATCAAATAAAAGGTGATAGATATGAAGAATTATAGACGTTTGTTTAAGTTTTTAAAAGGTAAATATCACTGGTTAGTAATGAGTTTATTAATGGTTGTAATTGTTCAAACGTTAGAATTTATTACCCCATTGCTAGTAAAAGTTGTTTTAGATGATTGCATAATGGGAATAGAATATAGTTGGGTTGAAGTTAGAGATAGCGGTAAACAGACGGTAAAATATCAAGATCGCTATTTTATCCAAGAAAGATATTTAACTACTGATGCTGAAGTTATTAAAGAAGTAAGCATTGTATTATCCAAAAATGGTTTTTATTTTGTGGAAGATAGTATTATAGATGGTACCAAAAGTATTAAGAAAACCGATTCAGGTTATGAGTTAAAGATTACTAACAAAACTGAAGAAAAAACTTATGAGGCCATAAAAATTTCTAAAGATGAAGTATTTGCTTTCTATAAACCAATGTTTCCAACGATTATTACCTATATTGCTCTTATATTTTTAAAAACAGTAATCGTAATTGCCTGTAACTTTTTTAAGGCTTTTACCATTAACAAGGTTATTAATTATTTAGCGAATGCTGGACGTACGGCCGCCTTAAGAAGCGTTGAACATTTACCTATTAGTGTTTTTGAAAGTGAACCAGCTGGTAAAACTGCCTCAAGGATAACTCATGATGTTGATGGAATGATTATAATGTATCGACAATTAATAAATTTATTTGCAAGCGTCGCTTTAAGCTTTATTTTCGCATACGTTGGTATGTTTTATTTGAATTATAAATTAGCTCTCCTTACATTTTTCTGTTATCCTTTTGTTTATTTATGGATTAGATTCTTCTTAAAGAAACTTAAAACAATAGCCGTTAAAGTAAATGAATCAAGAAGTATGTTAACCGCTAAAACTAATGAAGTAATTAATGGAATTCAAATTTTACAAATATTTAATTTTAAAAAACAAACAGTTGAAGAATTTGATAAAATAAATGATGACTATCGAAAAGAGCAACTAAAAGATGTAAAATTAGGAATTACACTCGGATGGAATATGATAAATATAATCCGTTCGCTTATTACGACCATTATAGTTGTATATTTTGGATTACAATATTTAAATTTTTCTGGTATTGTGATAACAGCAGGTTTAATATATGCTTATAATCAATATTTAACTAAAATCATTGAACCCGTAAATATTATATTTACACAAATTAGTAGTTTTGAACATTCTCACGTACAAATTGATAGAATTCACAAATTAATTGAAGGAAAACAAGAAGATGATACTAAAACACTAATTCCTAGATATCGTGGCGATGTAAAGTTTGATAATATTTGGTTTAGCTATGTTGATAAAGAATATGTGTTAAAAGGGGTGTCAATCGACATAAAAGCTGGTCAATTTGTAGGACTTGTTGGTCATACGGGTAGTGGTAAAAGTTCTATGATGAACTTGTTATTAAGATTTTATGATTTAACAGACCCTTTATCGGGAAAAATTACCGTTGATGGAATGGACATTGCTCAAATACCAAAAAGGACTTATCGTGAACATATTGGTATTGTTCTTCAAGAACCAATAATGATTAGAGGAACTATTGCTGATAATATCCGCTTTGGTAAAGAAGGGGTTAGTGATGAACAAATAATAGAAGTTTTAAAAGAAATGGGTGGATATCGAATTATTAAAAAATTTCCTAATGGTATCAACCAAGAAATATCAAGAAATGGTGTTAATATGAGTGCTGGTGAAAAACAAATTATTAGTTTAGCACGAGCCATTATTCACGATCCTGCTATTTTAATTATGGATGAAGCTACTTCCCATATCGATACGGAAACTGAAGAAATTGTAAAGCAATCATTAAATGTTGCTTGTAAAGGAAGAACGACCATCGTTATTGCCCATCGTTTATCAACGGTTTTCGATGCTGATAAAATTTTTGTTTTGGATCATGGCTTAAAGGTTGAGGAAGGTACTCATCAAGAGTTAGTAAAACTTAATGGTGTTTATGCTAATATTTATAGATCACAAGTAGCAAATATTCAAAATTTAAAAACATTAGAAAAATAATGGCTATTTTTCTTGCAAAAAAAAATAAAAAAGGTAAAATATATTTAATTAGTTAAACTAAGGAAGGAAAGAAAATGTTATTTTTAGATAGTACAACAAGTACAGATCAAACACAAACCCAATTAACTCAATTTGAAAAAATTTTTGATTTCCATTTTGATTTTATTGAAAGTCCTCAAGTTCAATCAATAATTAATAAAATAATTGAAGTTTTGTTTGTAATAGTAGTATTTTTTATTTTATGTAAAATTACTGATACCATTACCAGAATTATTAGAAAGAAAATGACAAAGAAAAAAATGGATAAAACTATTACAAATGTTGTTTATTATATTTCTAATAAAGGTATAAAGTTAATTTTGATTTTTATGGCCGTTGGTTGTTTAGGAATTGATACAAGTAGTATTGTAGGATTATTTACCGCAACTGGTTTAGGAATAGGTCTTGCTGTTCAAGGGGCTTTATCCAATTTTGCAGGTGGTTTTTTAATACTAATTAATCGACCTTTCAAACTTGATGATTATATTGAATGTCAAGGAACGGCGGGAACTGTTGAAGATATAAAATTATTTTATACATATTTAAGAACTCCTGATAACAAAGTAGTTCTAATTCCTAATGGGGCTTTAATTGGTGGTGTTGTTACCAACTATAGTAGTAAACCTACGAGAAGAGTGGATATAACATTTAGTATCGATTATGATGCTAATTTCATGGAAGCCGAAAAAGTAATTTTGGAAGTTTGTAAATCTCATGGATTAATTTTAAAAGATCCAGCTCCAACTGTTCGTATTGGTGAATGGGCAGATTCTAGTATCGAACTTTCAACAAAAGTTTGGGTAAAAAGTGATGATTATTGGACAGTTAAATTTGATTTATTAGAACAAGTATATGTAGCATTAAATGAAGCACACATTGCTATACCATATAATCAAATTCAAGTTTCTTATCGAAATGTTGTTGAAGAAAAGAAACAAGCTCAAAATAAATAAACAAGAAGAGTCTAAGGTAGTTTTACTTTAGACTTTTATGTATAAAAATGAAAGGATAAAGAATGATTAATACTAATAAAGAAGATAAAATTGCTGTTATTGGTTTAAGTGGTGAATCAATTTTTATGAAAGTTGACCATTTTAATGAAGAAGGCGAAACTGTCGTTGCTACTAGTTACAATAAGGAATATGGTGGAAAAGGCTACAATCAAGCTTTAGCTGCAGCTAGATTTGGTAAAAAAGTTAGTTTTCTTACCGTTTTTGGTGATGATGAAATAAGTAAATGTGCTTTAAAAAGTCTTGAAAAAGAAAAAATTAATTGTAAAGCAGTTATAAAAAAGGGGTTAAAAAGTGCAGCTGCTAGCATAATTATTGATAAAGAAGGTAAAAATAGAGTAATTTGCTATCAAGGAGCATCCGATTACTTGAACAAGGAAGATGTAAGAAGTTTTGAAGAAGAAATTGCTACAAGCAAATATTTATTATTGCAATTAGAAACATCAAAAGAATCGTTAGAAGAAGCAATTAATATTGCTAGCAAATATGATACAAAAATTATTTTAAACCCAGCTCCTGCATATAAGTTGGATAATAAACTTTTGGATAAATGCTATATTATTACTCCAAATGAACAAGAAGTAAAAATATTATATGGTTTAAATGAAGAAATTAATGAAAAGTCAATTCTTAGATTACCACAAAAAAGAATAATAGTTACTTTAGGAGATAAAGGATCGATTTTAAAAGATGATGAAATAGTACATCATATTAAACCATTAGTAGTTAAGGCTATAAATACTACAGGAGCAGGTGATACTTATAATGGTGTTTTAACGGCAGCTCTTTTGGAAGGAAGAAAACTTGAAGAAGCAGCCATTTTAGCAAGTATAGCATCATCAATAAGTGTATCAAGAGAGTTTGTTATCGATTCAATCCCTTACCACAATGAAATAATGGAAGAATTTGATAAAACAGACATTTGTCGTTTTTTTACAAATTAGTACTTAAAACTTGAAGAGTTAATTTTATTATGATATAATAGAATAGTAAAATAAAAATATAATCAATAAATGAAGGAGATTTATTTTAATATGATTTACAAAACAATATTAACACCTGAAGAAGCTTCTAAAGACTTTTGTGAAAATGAGAAGCAATTCCATTTAGGTGTTATTCCAACTGAACAATCAAATCCAATTACTAAGAATTTGAGTGCAACTATCGCAAGAGACACTGCTGAAGGTGTAAAAATGATTCTTGCTGCTGACGTTAACATTCCAACTGTTGCTAAAAAATCTTTCAAAAGTAAAGAATTTAAAAAACTAGTTGCTGATATTGTTAGCGCTATGAACAATCATAAAACAGTATTATTCTCATCTGTTGGTGCATCAGGAAGAATGGCTATCCAATTAGATGGTGCATGGAGATATTTCTGGACTTCTTTAATTCAAAAATTACCATATCGTAAAGAAGAATTAATGGCATTAAGTGAAGTAACTAACAGCCATACAACTGGTGGTGACCGTGCTTTAGTTCACTCAGTTGAAAATTTTGAAGACTATTTAACCTTTGGTCGTCAACAAGTAGTAGAAGCTAATGTTGGCCCTGGTGATGTTGTTGTTGCTCTTGCTGAATGTGGACTTTCTGCATCTGTAAATGGTGCTGCATTACAAGGCGAAGAAAATGGTTGCAATACATATTATTTCTATTGTAATCCAAAAGAAATACTATATGAACATCTTGATCGTGTTAAAGAATCATTTGATCGTAAGGACATTATCAAAGTTCCTCTATATGTAGGTAACATGGCTGTTGCTGGTTCTACTCGTATGCAAGTAACAACGGTAGAATTATTAGTTGCTGGTGCTGCTTTAGAAACTGCTGCATATCAATATATGCAAGAACACTTTACTGAAGATGAATTAAAAGTCGTTAATGCTAATGGTAAAGGTGCATTACAACCAGAGGAATATGCTGCTGCTCATAAGAATTTAGTAAAACAATTATCAAGTGGTAAAGCTTTACAAGGCCTTGCTAAAGCCGTTGAATTAGAAACTGCTACTTATAATGAAAAAGGCTTAATTACTTATACTACTCATGATTATCTACTTGATATCATGACTGATACAACTGAACGTCAACCAACGTTTACACTTCCTCCTTTCAAAAAATTTAATGATACAAAGGCAGAAGTAAGTTGGGCTTATATTAAAGACCCTCTATATCCTAATACTGTTGCATGGCAACATGTATTCCGTCGTCCTATAAAAGGTCTTGAATGGACTAAAGAAGATTACATTCGTATGAATGCTGATCAACAAATTATTAATAATCCTCCACATGTTAGTGGTAGCGAAGTACTTGATTACAACATTGGTAATGAAGATGACCCATCACGTTATTCACGTAAACCAGCACGTTTACTTTGCATCGATATTAATAATTCAGCAGATAAAGATGTACTTGCATGGTTCAATACTGAAAAAGAACATTTCTCTGAAGGTTATGTAATCCGTATGGGTGAAATCGCTAAAGGTAAGAAATGCGAAAATGAAATTTTAATTCCAGTAAAACTACCTCGTACTTGTACAGATTTAATGACTCACTTAATGGTTAAATTAGCATTTAACGTTATGTCTACAGCTACAATGGCTAAAATGGGTAGAGTATATGGTAACTGGATGGTTCAAGTATTACCAACTAATAAGAAATTAATTGACCGTTCAACAAGAATTATTGCTAACTTAGCAAAAATTCCTTATGAACAAGCTAACCTTGAATTCTTTAAATCATATTATAATCGTAAACCTGAGGATGAATACAAAGAATCTTATGTTGTTGAAACATTAAAGAGACTTGGATTTGATCCATCTAAGGATATCGAATAAAACTAATTTATTGAAAGTAAAATGAGAAAATAGTATAGTTTACTGTTTTCTCATTTTCTCTATTTTTTTTAAGTCATTAACAAAATAAAAAATGCTTATAACGCTTGTTATTGAAAAATAATTTTTTTTGTGATAGAATAATACTGATTTAATAGTAAAACATAGAGGAGGCTGAAAAAATGACATATGAAGAAATATTAAAAAATGAAACGATTAGAACCTATGTTATGGCTGCCGATAAAAGTTTAGAGGCTTTAGGCTATACGGAACATAGTTATGCTCATACAGGACTTGTTGCTGAAAGAGTAGGGTATATCTTACGTACCTTAAACTATCCAGAACGAATCATTGAATTAGGAATGATTGCTGGATATATGCATGATATAGGAAATCTTGTTAATAGAGTTGATCATAGTCAAAGTGGGGCTATTATTGCTTTTAGACTACTTAGTGATTTAAACTTTGACCCTGAAGAAATTAGTATGATTGTATCTGCGATTGGTAATCATGATGAAGGAACTGGAGTTCCTGTAAGTCCCTTAGCTGCGGCTTTAATAATAGCTGATAAATCCGATGTAAGAAGAAGTAGAGCTAGAAAAGAAAATGGTAGTAGTGATATCCATTATCGCGTTAATTATTCGGTTTTAAAATCAGAATTAAAAATTAATGAAGCACATACTTTAATAAAATTAAAACTAACAGTTGATACTCATTACAGTTCCATCATGGATTATCTAGAAATCTTTTTAGATAGAATGATTTTATGTAAAAAGGCTGCTTCAACTTTAGGATTAGAATTTAAGTTAATGTTTAATGAACAACAATTGATTTAGAAAGGCATTCATATGGAGTATAGAAAATTTAATGATAAAATAATTGTAAGAATTGACAAAGGTGAAGAAATCGTTGAACAAGTAATGAAAGTTGCAGCTTTTGAAAATCTAAAATTAGCAAGTATTACGGCTATTGGAGCAGTAAATGAATTTGATATTGGAAGCTATGATGTTACTAAAAAAGAATATAAATCAAATCATTTTGTTGGTACATATGAAATAGTATCATTGCTAGGTACCATTACCCAAAAAGAAGGTAATCCATATTTGCATTTACACCTAGCTTGTGGAAACGAAAAGGGAGAAGTCTTTGGCGGCCATTTAACTCGTGCGATTATTTCAGCAACATGTGAGATGGTAATAAATGTTATCGAAGGAAAGGTTAATAGAAAATTTGATGAAATTGGTTTAAACCTATTTGATTTTGAGGACTAATCTATGGAAAATACGGAAAATGTTGTTTTAACCAATATGTGTATGATTTATAAAGGTGATGAAATTCTTGTTGAAAATCGCACTAACAAAAAATGGCCAGGTGTTACTTTCCCTGGTGGTCATGTTGATAAAAATGAATCTTTTGCTGATTCTACAATTAGAGAAGTCTTTGAAGAAACAGGACTTAAAATTAGCAACTTAGAATTATGTGGAATTAAACAATTTAGTGAAAAAAGCGGAAAATATCGTTATATTGTTCTTTTTTATAAAACTTCGACATTTGAAGGAAAATTAAAATCTAGTATTGAAGGTGAAGTTTTTTGGATAAAAAGAAAGGACTTAGAAAAATATCAGTTAGCTGAAGGATTTGAAAATATGATAAAAGTATTTGAAAATCCAACTTTAAGTGAAGTGTATTGTTATTATGAAGGTGATGATTGGAAAGAAAGTCTTAAATAAAAAATAATACATTAATAATAAACATTTTAGTTTTGTATAAAAAAAATAAATATGCAAAATAATATTAATATGAAAAAGTATTTAATGTTAATTATAATTATATTATTTGTTCTTTTGTCTTGTTCAAAGAAAAAAGAAAAACCTTTTACTTATAAAATTGTTGAAAAACAAACGATATTGTTAGAAGATGTAAGTGTTGAATATCCTAGCATAACAGAACAAATTGATAATAAACTATTAGATGATATAAAACAAACATATACATTAATTAAAAAAAAGTATGATGTTATTCCAACGATAAAATATCAAGAATATTTAGGTGATAAACATGTAAGTTATCTAATTGATTATATGTATTTGGACTGCTATATAGAAAAGTGTTATATTTATCATTTAGAAAAAGGGGAAAGAGTTTATTTTAATTTTGACAATATTATTTCTTCACTTAAAGAAATAACTAAATTAAATTTGAGTAAAACCGATGAAGGTTTTTTAAAACCAATTGTTAAAGATGATAAAATAATTGTTACTATGTCAAAATATTTAACAGGTAAAGCTGATGAAAAAATTGAACTAGCATTTGAAGATAAATATTTAACCTTTGCCAAAAAAGAAACGCCCCAATTACCTTTAAAAGTAATTAGTTTAACTTTTGATGATGCCCCCAGCCCTAAAACAAAAGAACTTGTAGATCTTTTAAAATCTTTAGAAATCAAAGCCACCTTTTTTATTCTCGGATGTAATTTAAAATATTATAAAGAAGAATTGAAATATATTTATGATAATGGCCATGAGATTGGTAATCATTCCTATTCTCATCCAGATTTTAAAAAAATAACGGTTGATAAGGGAATAGAAGAAATTAACAAAACTCAAGAACTTATTTTTGATGTAATAAATAGATATCCACGTGTTTTTCGTTTTCCATATGGATCTGTAAATAAAGAAGTTTTAAAACAAATTGATTTAGCTACGGTTTTATGGAGTATAGATTCCATGGATTGGGAAAATTATCAAACAGATGTTATTCTCTCTAGGGTTAGAAGTAATCTTAAAAATGGTGGAATTATTTTATTTCATGATTTTAAGTATTTTAACAAAGAAGCAATTACAACTATTGTAAAAGAATTACAAACCGAAGGTTACACTTTTGTTACCGTTTCTGATTTACTTTCATTAAATGATATTAACAATTTTAGATTAAATAAAATATATTTTACAAAATAAGCACCTTGGGTGCTTTTTTTAAATTTAATTTCGATAAATATGGTATAATACTATCAATTTGTAAGAAAAAACAGGATACGGCATGAAAAACATTACAGACAAAATATATAATTTATATAATAAATTTGGCAGCATTCCTTTTTTAATTGCCATTAGACGTGCATTTACTTTTTTAATACCAGTATTTATAATTGGTGCCTGTGCACTTTCAATTCAGTGTTTTCCCATAAGTAGTGTTAGAAATTTTATTTTAACAGCCTTAAACGGAAAAATAAATGAATTTTTAACAGCCGTTTATCAAGCAACATATGGATTTGCTGCCATCTATTTAGTAATGGTTTTATCTTATCAATATTCTAGAAATTTAACTAAAAGAATGAGCTTATGCGTTTTTTCGGTTATATCAACAATTATTTGTTATTTTGCATCTTTAGGAACAGAAGTTTTATTAAAAGGACAAAACCTTTTAGAATATACGAAAATGACGAATGTGTTTTCGGCTTTAGTTATAACACTTATGGCTACTAAATTATTTTTCATTTTTTATAATCTTTTAAATAAAAACAAAACAGGTTATGAGTCTGCTTATATTTTAGGAATGCATTCTTTATTTCCTACCGTTTTTTGTGTTGTAATTTTTACCCTAATTACCCAAATTTTTAGACTTATTCCTAATATTAATAATTTCAATGATTTAATAATTATGCTGTTAAACAAACCATTTGAGGCAATTGGAGCTACTTATTGGGGTGGTTTCTTTATAATGCTTATGGAATCGGTCCTTTGGATGTTTGGTGTTCGTGGTGGAAATGTTTATGATTCTCTTTTAAACTCTCAAACTGGAGTGTTTTCTTTTACCAATGGTCAAATTATGAATAAACCATTTGTGGATACCTTTGTTTTAATGGGAGGTTGTGGGACTAGTATTAGTTTGTTTTTAGCAATTCTTTTGTTTACTAGTGATCACAAGAAAAAGAAAATATGTAAATTATCAAGCCTTCCGATAATGTTTAATATAAACGAAATTATTGTTTTTGGAATTCCTATTGTTTTAAACCCTATTTACACAATTCCTTTTATCTTAACGCCTTTAATTTCTTTTTCACTTGCTTATTTATTTACCTTTATCGGTCTTGTACCACCAATTATTAATCCTAACGTTCAGTGGACAACTCCGGTATTAATTAGTGGCTTTCAGGCAACTGGTTCTATTATGGGTGCCATTCTTCAAGTAGTTTCTATTGTAATTGGTGTTTTAATCTATATGCCTTTTGTCAAACTAGATAATCGCTTTTTAAAAGTTACTACTAATAATTGTATCAATGATTTAACAAAAATTTGTAAAGCTTGTGAAGATAACGAAAAAGAATATGAGATAAACAATAATAGCATAATTCTGCATGCATTTGAAGATGATTTAGCTTCTAAACTATATGAAGATATAGTTAGCAAGAATATTAATATTAGATATCAACCTCAAGTTAAGGATGGTAAGATAATATCTGCTGAAGCTTTGTTAAGATTTAAATACGATGATAGTGATTATTTATATCCACCGTTAATCGTTAATATTGCTGTTAAAAACAATTTATTTGAAATGTTATCAAAAGCCATTATTGAAAAAGCAATTGAAGCTTTAAAACAAATTCAAAAAATTAATCATAATTTTAAAATCGCTGTAAATTTAAAAATTGAATTACTAATGAACAACAGTTTTAATGCTTGGCTTATTGAACAGGTTAAAAAAAGTAAAATTACTCCTTATACTTTTGGTATTGAAATAACGGAAGATGCTAAACTTATTAAAAGTATTAATTATAGTGAAATTTTTGCTAATATTAAAAAAGCGGGAATTGAAATACTAATGGATGATTTTTCTATGGGTCATACATCAATTGCTATTCTTCAAATGAATTACTTTGATTATGTGAAAATTGATGGTAGTTTAATTAAAGATTTAAATAATGATAGAAGTAGAAGTATTGTCGCCTCTATAACTAATTTAGGAAAAGAACTAAAATTTGAAGTAATTGCGGAATATGTTGAAACAAAAGAACAAAGAGATTATTTATTAGATTTAGATTGTCATATTTTTCAAGGATATTTATATTATAAAGATATGCCGTTAAGTGAACTTGAAAATATTGTCTTAAGTCAAACTAATAAAAATTAAAATTATAATTATAATAAGTTAGATAAACTAAAAGGATTTATGTTCTAAACGATAGTGGACAAAAATCCTTTTTAATTTGGTTGTATTTTTATTAGAAAGAATCCGGGTAAATTTTTTAAAAATAAATTTAGAGTAATTTTATAGAAAAAACTTTTTAAATATGTTAAAATTGTTATGGAAAGTTTGGAAGTTTTTTAATAAATTGACTTCCACAAGGAGGAAATAATGAAAAAAATTGATTTAACAAAATATGGAATTAATGGCGTTACTGAAATCGTTCATAATCCTTCATATGAAATGTGTTTTGAAGAAGAAACAAAACCAGGACTAGAAGGCTATGAAAAAGGTCAAGTAAGCGAACTTGGTGCAGTTAATGTAATGACTGGTATTTACACTGGACGTTCTCCTAAGGATAAATATATCGTTGTTGATGAAAATTCTAAGGACACTGTTTGGTGGACTAGTGATGAATATAAAAATGATAACCATCCAGCTAGTGAAGCTACTTGGAAAGAAATTAAAAAGATTGCAGTAAATGAATTATCTAACAAGAGATTATTTGTTGTTGATGCTTTCTGCGGTGCCAACAAAGATACTCGTATGGCTGTTCGTTTTATCGTTGAAGTTGCATGGCAAGCTCATTTCATTAAGAACATGTTCATTCGTCCAACTGAAGAAGAATTAGAAAATTTTGAACCTGATTTCGTTGTATATAATGCTTCAAAAGCTAAAGTTGCAAATTATAAAGAATTAGGATTAAATTCAGAAACATGCGTAATGTTTAACATTACAAGCCGTGAACAAGTAATTATTAATACTTGGTACGGTGGTGAAATGAAAAAAGGTATGTTCTCAATGATGAACTACTATTTACCATTAAAGGGTATTGCATCAATGCATTGTTCTGCTAACACTGATATGAATGGTGAAAACACTGCTATTTTCTTTGGTCTATCAGGAACTGGTAAAACTACTCTTTCAACTGATCCAAAACGTTTATTAATTGGTGATGATGAACATGGTTGGGATGACAATGGCGTTTTCAACTTTGAAGGTGGATGTTACGCAAAAGTAATTAACCTTGATAAAGATTCTGAACCTGATATTTATAACGCTATCAAACGTGATGCATTATTAGAAAATGTTACATTAGATAAAAATGGTAAGATTGATTTTGCCGATAAGAGCGTTACTGAAAACACACGTGTTTCTTATCCAATTTATCATATCGAAAAGATTGTACGTCCAGTATCATCAGCACCTGCTGCAAAGAATGTAATTTTCTTATCTGCTGATGCTTTCGGTGTTCTTCCTCCAGTATCAATCTTAACACCTGAACAAACTCAATACTATTTCTTATCAGGCTTTACTGCAAAACTTGCTGGTACTGAACGTGGTATCACTGAACCTACACCAACTTTCTCTGCATGTTTTGGTCAAGCATTCCTTGAATTACATCCAACAAAGTATGCTGAAGAATTAGTTAAAAAGATGAAGATGAGTGGCGCTAAAGCATATTTAGTAAACACTGGTTGGAACGGAACTGGCAAACGTATCTCAATTAAAGATACTCGTGGTATCATTGATGCTATTTTAGATGGTTCTATTCTTAAAGCTCCAACTAAGATGATTCCTCATTTCAATTTTGAAGTACCAACAGAACTTCCTGGTGTTGATCCAAAGATCTTAGATCCTCGTGATACATATGCAGATGCTTCTGAATGGGAAACAAAAGCTTTAGATTTAGCAAGTAGATTTGTTAAGAACTTCGCTAAATACGAAGGCAATAAAGCTGGTAAAGCTTTAGTTAAGGCTGGACCTGAAGTAAAATAACATAAACAATTTTATGAATAAAATAGGTTAAAACTCTAGTGAATAGTTAGGTATTCTACTAAGGTTTTAACCATTTTTTGTCTTTTTCTTCTAATAAAATAAATTTAGTCATAATGTATAATTTGATATAAAATGAAAAAAATAATATTATAAAAATATGACAAGTATAAAAAAACTTGTAATGTTTTTAAAAAGAATTATAAGAAGTTATGATTTTAAAAAAAAGGAGAAAAAGAAAATGAAAATTAAAAAAACATGTTTAACTTTAATAACAATCTTTCTTGTAATGTTTTTTGTCGGTTGTCACAAAAAAAATAATACAAAACTAACGGAAACTCAAAAAATCATTAAAGAAGCTGAACAAATGGATTTTGTTGATTTATGTAAAAAAGCCATTGCTGAATCTAATAATAAAAAGTTTTTCGGCGTTGGTAATTCTAGCCGTGGTAAAAAAGCCCTACCAAAATTTATTGAATTTCTACAAACCATCGATGCTAGTTATAAACTAGATTATGATTGGCAACAACCTAAAAATAATAAAATTTTTGACCAATTAACAACTGATGGCAGAAAAAATGTTGGTACTTTTGCGATGACACTAATTCAAGATGGTAATCAAATTCAAACTAAAATGGTGGATACCGGGGTTCTTGATACTTATATTCCTAAAGAATGGGCTACTGATAACAATGTTGACCTTAACAAGTATGATCAGTTTTTAGCCTTACAAACTCTTAATAAAGTATTTATGTTTAACAATACCGGTTCAGTCAAATATGATAATTGTTGGGATTTTGTTTATAAAGATGCTCATGGATTATTCATGGATATTGACTCTGAAATTGTTGGTAAAAACTTTTTGTATATGCTTACCATGGAAAAATATGCAACTTGGTTAAAAGAGGCTTATGATAAACTATCAACCGAAAAAAAGAATTATTTTGATTCAACAATTAAGGAAGTTGAAGATGATGCCAAAAATTTAAAATTAGGTGAAAATGGAAAATATGCACTTGCTTGGATAAAACTATGGGTATCATCATATAATGCTCAAACTGATGATGGACCAATTTGTAATACACTTGTTCAAAAATCAGCTACTAATCAATTTGGTTTATTAGTATATTCGAAACTTAGATCAATTGAAGAATCAGAACTAAGTTCAAAGAAAAATATAACTGTTGCGGCCTATCAACAAGGCGAAGAAATGTATGATGGTGTAAAATATGAGGGCATTGGTGGCTATGGCTATTGTCATTATTTATTTGTAACCGATAATTCTCCCCTTCCATGGACTGCATGTGCTTTTATCGCTTATTTAACTATTATTAATGAGGCCGCAAGTACTGATGAAGAAAAAATTGCAGGTTTTTCATCATGGGGTGCTGATATGGGTGGTTATTCAAGTAATCCTAAATTAGCAGAATTAAATGAAAAAGTATATAATCACAAAAAAGCTGGTTATGTTAATGATGTTAATACCTTTGATTGTAAAAATGATCGTGGCTTTACTTGGTGGGAAACAACCGGTAAGTTAGTATTAGAAGATCCAGCTTATTGTTCAAAGGCTGCTTTTATAGTTGGACCATGGATTGAATTATTAGAAAAGTATAGTGGTAAATAAAATTTAAATAAAAAAATAAAAGCCTACTATAAAAAAGTCAAGTAAATTAATAAAATAATTTATTTAAAAAGTTTAAAGTACGCAAAAAAGGGC
>CAKONV010000020.1 GCA_934098295.1 uncultured Bacilli bacterium
TCTTTAGGAAGTCCTTATATAGTATATCACAAATCCTATATATAAGTCAATTAACTTGCTTTTTTTGATAAGTTTTTATGTTTTTTTTATTTTTCATCAAAAGTCATTTATATTATATGTAAAAAAATGAGAAAAAATACCAATTATTAAGCATTTTTTCTCATTAAAAAAATTAATAAAATAATTTACCTTGTTGGCCTAGATAAGCCAAGACAATATAAGCAATATATAAAATCAATAATATTATTCCTTGAACTTTAGTAAACTTTTTATTTATCAATGTAGGTATTACCGCTACACTTGAAATTACAAGTAATGCTGGTAAGTCAATATATGCGCATTGTTTAGCAACTTCTAAGTTTCCTTTACTAATAAACGAGCAAATAGGAAGAATTAAAACCAAGTCAATGATATTGGCTCCTATAATATTACCAACGCCTAACTCACCTTGTTTTTTCACTATTGATGTGATGGTAGTTATTAATTCTGGAAGGCTTGTTCCTATAGCTACAACTGTTATAGCAATCAATCCATCGCTTATTCCAATTGCTTTAGCAACAATTTGGGAGTTATCTACTAAAAGTTGAGCCCCAATTACAATTCCTGCGACACCTAGAACAAATTTAATAATATTTATTATAACTGCTTTTTTATCTTTTTTTACTTCTACTTGTTCATTTGATGTTTCTTTGTTAGCAAGCGATGCTCTTTTTGCTGACATAGCAGTTTCATACATATAATATATTAAAATTAATAGCAATAAAATACTCGGAAAAATACCAAACTTACCAGTCAAGCAAAAGCCAAATAGAATTAGTCCAGAAAGCATTATTAACATTGCTTTGATGCCAAATTCTTTTCTATCAATTACGCCACCAACAAAAATAGCACTAATCGCTAGAATTAATCCTGTATTTGCCGTTACGCTTCCAACAGCGTTTCCTATCGATATTGCAAAATTGCCTTCAACAACTGCTATTATAGAAACTATCATTTCTGGCAATGTAGTGGCCAAACTCACAATAGTTGCACCAATTAAAAACTTAGGCATATGAAGAATCTCCGCAATCCAAACGGAAGCATCAACAAAGAAGTCTCCACCTTTAATGATAAGTACCAAGCCCAAAATAAGTAATAATGCTGCTACTATTACATTTGAATTAGCATTATTTGTTAATAAATACATAGTACACTCCTCAAGAATCATAATTATAATAATTTAATATTCATTTTTTCGCATTCTTTTATTGTTTTTTCATCCCACACCGATACCTGTACTTCGCCTATATGAGCCTTTTGTAAAAGTAGCATTGATAGTCTAGATTGTCCTATTCCTCCGCCAATAGTCAGTGGCAATAAGTCTTTTAATAGCATTTGATGAAACGGAAGTTTCAATCTTTCTGTGCAAGAGCTTACCTCTAATTGTTTAATTAAAGAATCTTTATCCACTCTAATTCCCATTGAACTAATTTCAAAAGCTTTGTCTAGAATAGGATTATATGCAAGTAAATCTCCATTCAAATTCCAATCATCATAATCAGGAGCTCTTCCATCATGAGGTTTACCACCTTTTAAAGGATAACCAATTTGCATCAAAAAGGTATTACCATATTCTTTTACATAAGCATTTTCTCTTTCCTTTGGAGTTAATGATGGATAAAGTGTTTCTAATTCTAAAGTTGTAATAAAACTTACTTCATCTTTAAATTGGTAATCCAATTTTGGAAATTTAATATTTAGTTCTTGATTAGTAATAAAGATAGCATGAACTATTTTCTTAACTACTTCTTTTAAATATTCTATATTTCTATTATCTTTATCAATAATCTTTTCCCAATCCCATTGGTCAACATAAATTGAATGAATATTATCTAAGTCTTCATCTCTTCTAATAGCATTCATATCTGTATATAGTCCTTCGCCACATTTAAAATGGTAATTGTGAAGTGCTAGTCTTTTCCATTTAGCTAATGAATGAACAACTTCATAAGTGCCATTCATATTTTTTACATCAAAACTTACTGGGCGTTCTACACCATTTAAATTATCATTCAATCCGCTGTCTTTATTAACAAACAAAGGAGCAGATACTCTTTTTAAGTTCAATAAAGATGACAAATTTTCTTCAAATACTTTTTTCAAATAGCTTATTGCCATTTGAGTTTGATAAATATCTAATTTACTATTATATTTTTCATTCATATTTTTAGGCCTCTTTTTTTAGATAAGATTATATCACTTTTTTTAGTTTTTATCATCTATTTTGTTTTAATTATTTAAATTCTTTATTTTCATAATCATAATTAGGATCTACTTCACCAAAAAATCTTCTGCCAGTAGCTTTAGCTTTCATATTAGCTTCCATAAAATATTCTTTGTATTTACTATGAGATGGTGAAGCATTGGTATAAGCTTCTTCAACAAGTAGTAAATTTAATAAGACACCATCAACCCATACATAACCTAAATATCTACCATAAGTGTCCATTTTTTCAGTATCGCTTTCTAAAACAATTTCTTTAGCATTCAAAAGTTTATCCTTAGTATAGTTAGATGCCGCAAGTCCCCATGGATCTTTGTCTTTCGTTGATTCTGGTGTATCTATTAGCAAAAAGCGTAATTTAATGTATTCCCCTGTTATATCATAAAAATGAGCCGTATCACCATCAACAAGTCTTGCCAGTGTTACTTTACCGACTCCATCTTTAACAAAACTTTTATTTTCATAATCAAAATTTATTTTTACTTGTTCATGATTATGAAAAGTAAGCGGTAAAACAGTTGTATACACATACAAAAATTTACTTTTATCGAAAGTACTACCAGCCGTGTAATCACCACTATAGCTTACAAATTTATCAAGTTCATCATCAGAATTAATTATAACTTTAGCAAACTGAAAACTGTATTTTATCTTTAGTGGATCCAAAGTTTCTTTTATTTTTTCTCTTGACATACCATCTAAAGAGGGAAGAATAACAGTTGTTGATTCATTCTCACAAGAAATCATTAGACTCATGCTTAATAGCATTATTAATATTAAAAATATTTTTTTCATCATTGTTTCCTTTTCTTTTTATTCCTTACTATATAAGAAATATAGTTTGTTTTTACCTTTTGATTTTTTCCTTTATTTTTGTGTTCATTTCTTCAAATCTCGTTATGTCACCACTAGATAAACCAAGGCTTTTTAAGTAAAGCACTCTTTCTTTTTCTTTGGCGATTTCTTCAATCATCTTTTCTTTCTTTATGGATTTAGGGTATAAATGTGATTTCAAAAAGTTCGTTGAAAAAATTTTGTTTGTAATTTTTTCATCTAAAGATAAACCATTTAAGATTACATCATCTTTACCTAATAATGATTTTTCATTTCCTTTTAAGTAGACCCTATCTTTAGTCAAAAAATCTTGGCATAAAAGACCTCTAACAATGGCATCATTATGGTTAAATTCTTCATCAATGTCGGTATCTAAACGACAAATATCAGTTCCATAAATTATTCGATCTTGATACTTGACAAAGAATTTTTTTGCTTCAGCTATATTATTTGATAGATTCTCATATAGTTCAATACCTGGAGCCATATCAACAGAAACATTAGGATAGGTATCAAAGATAGATGCCAGTCTATTTAAGTCATTTGATAAAAAGAAAAAATGAGCAAAAGTTACTTTTAAATTAGGATGTTTTGTTAAAACATTTAGCACTTCTTCATATTGTTTGTCATTATTTACATAAGTTTCATTATAATACCAGCCAGCCTTTAACGCCCAAGTTGGAATTTTTTTCAAATCCCAAAATTCTTCCGGATCATTTACATGCCAAATTATCGGGATTTGTTTCTTTTCCATATAATCAAAATATGGTTCAAAAGTTTTTGAATCAAAGGAAGGAATAGGAATTTTTTTTCGATATTCCGGTTTTCCTTCAATCATTTTTATGCCATCACTACCAACATCCATTATTTCTTCTACATATTTTGCTAGATTTTTGCCAATATTATCTCCTTTATAATAAGCAGTTATATCTAAACTTGAGTAAACAAATATTTTATTATTTAACAAATATTTAGCAAATAGACAGTCCATGGTTTCTGATGATTTTTTGGGGTCTATTTGAGCAACTAAATTCAAATTATCAGCTTTTGATAATTTTAAAGCATCAATAAGATCATCTATGGTTTTAGGCATTGAATAGTGGATATGTGAATCAATAATTATTTTATCATTTTTCATATTAATCTAATGGTAATTTTCCTTCTGGTTTAATTTCTCCTTTTAAGTACTTAATAATTGTGATAATCGCATTAGGAGTATATTCATATAAACATAAATAATTTTTCAAATTTGTAAAAAATTTTTGGTCAAATGGTCCTTTAAAAGAAATCACATAAACATTTTCATATTTTGTCATAATTTCATTTATTATTTCTTTTTGATTATGGTTATAAGATACATCATAGCTTAATATTACAATTTGTTTTTCTTTTTTTATTTTTTCCAACAATATTTTTATGTTTTCATCAAAAGAAATTATCACATTGTCTTTAAAAGTATTTTTTATTTCTTTATACAAACTATTCTTATCAAAAACGTCTTCTACAAACGATGCAATATTAGGGGTTGCCGTAATGATTACTGTTTCATTATCTACTTTAACATTAGTGCCTTTTATAAGGGTTAAAGATTTTTCTACAATTTCTAAAGATTCAGTTTTGAAAAGTTTTGATTCTTGATAAGGTTCATTAGGTATAAAATATTTTTTTAAAGATTTAGAACTTTTTTCTTTAAATTTTAATATTCTTTTTACCTTTTCATTGATTTCTTCTTCAGTTATTCTTCCATCTTGAATTGCTTGATAAACTTCGTTGAAACTTAACTTTTGAACAGCATAAGTTTGTGAAACAATAACCATATCACAACCTGCCTTTAATGCCATTAAAATGCCATTAGTAGTTCCGTAATAGTTTTCAATAGCTTTCATTTCCATGCAATCAGATATAATCATGCCTTCATAACCTAATGTTTTTCTTAAAAGGCCAGTTATTACTTTTTCAGACATTGTTGCTGGTAAATCATCATAAGCTTTAAAAAGAGAATGGGTCGTCATAATAGCATCAACATCAATGTTTTTTCTAAAAGGAACTAACGATGTATTAAAAACTGTTTCCTTGTTTTCATTGATAATTGGTAAATCTAGATGTGAATCAACTTCATCAAAACCAGCCCCAGGAAAATGTTTCGCACATCCTAAAACACCGTATTCTTTTAAGCCCTTCAAAAATTCGTTTGTTTTTTTGGCAATACTCATTGGATTAGAGGAATAACTTCGAACATTTGTTAAAACATTTTCTAATCCAGGGTTAATTTCAAGACATGGTGCCAAATCTAAATTCATTCCTAGTTTAATCATGTCTCTAGCAATCATTTTTCCGCACTCATATATGGCACCATCAAAATTGCTAGCTGAGGAAGTCATTTGACTCGGTGGAAAAGTTACATCAGTCATCATTCTCGTTACCATTCCACCTTCTTGATCCATCATAATAAAAGGAATAATACCTGTATTTTTATAAACCTCTTGATGAAGACATGTATTTAATTTCTTTAATTGATTGGCATTTTCATAATTTCTTGCAAATAAAATTATATTACCAACTTTATTTTCTTCGATTAAATCTTTTATATTTTCATCATAATAAGGATTAGAAAAGCCAACAATAAATAGTTGACCAATTTTTTCTTTTAATGTCATTTCTGAAATTTTTTTCATTCTTCTTCTTTCTCCAATATTTCCGCAAGAACTATAAACAAAGGCGATACGACAATGTTTTGATCAAACTTTAATAAAATGTGTTTGGAAATCATTTTATCAATAAGGCTTTGAATTACTTCCACATCTACATCTTTATACATTCCGCTAATTTTGCAATTTTCATATTTTTTAGTTTTTCCGCACAAAACATTAATTAGTTTTTTTCTTGTGAAATCAATATAATCTTCCAAAAAAAAGCCAATTTCTATTTCTTCAGTTGAGTAACAATAGTATTTTTGAATAATACTATCAAAAAGTCCTGGATTAACTAACTCACAAAATTCATCACTCTGAATAGCAAAAATAAATGGTTCTAAAGCATATATTGCTTCCGTCAAACTTTTATCTATTAAAAAATAATACTTATTTTTATATTCATAGTTCAAATCGAAAAGACCGCTGATTATCAAAAATACATAAAGGTTATCTTTACAAATATTATCCACTATAGAAACAATTTCATTGTCACTTTTCCAATAAGCACTGTAAAGTAAATTTCCCAATAATCCATCTAAGCAATTATTATTTTTAAAGTATGTTTGATAAAGGTATTCAAAATATTGAGCATCATTAAGTAAAAAAGCTAATGATATAGCTATATTTCCAACATCGGCAATATGACTTTTTTCAAGTTTTAGAAGCTTTTTAGCTGTGTCAAGGGCTTCTTCATATTTTTCACTACTAACTAAATATTTTAATTTCGATCTTAAAACTCTTATATAAGGGCGAAGTGATAAATTTAGCCAAGCCTCACCATTAGCATCATCTAAATTAATTTGGTTTAGAGAATCAGTTTCTAACTTTTCATAATCAGCCAAGGTTATATTTTTTTCAGTTTCTAAAAAAGCCAATTTTATATCAATATCTAGGGGTGAAAGAGCTAAGGCTTTTTTTAAATATGTCCGTTTTTTCTTAACATCAAAGGTACCAAAAGCCTTCTCATATAATAAAAAAGCTTCATCAGAATTTTTTTCAATTTCATTAATATTATTATCTTGTATTATTTTCTTCTCTTCCATTATTTTCATTTTATACGCTCCTATATGTACATATTATACATTATTTTAATAAAACTTGCTATCAATAAGATAGCAAAAAAGATAGTCTTTTTCAAAAAACTATCTTAATTATTGTAATACTTAGCCTGAGCTTCCCATAGCTCATAATATTTTGAATTTGTATTTTCAACAAGCTCTTGATGATTTCCTCTTTCGACAATTTTGCCATTGTCAAATACTATAATATCATTACAAAATTTACATGATGATAGACGATGAGAGATATAAATCGCCATTTTATCTTCAACAATGTTATTAAAATTATTATATATTTCCTCTTCGGCAATCGGGTCTAAAGCCGCAGTTGGTTCATCTAAAATTATAAATGGACTGTTTTTGTATAATGCTCTAGCTAATGCTACTTTTTGAGCTTCACCGCCCGACAATTCTACTCCATTTTTATCTATATCTTTATAAATATTAGTAGCAAGTCCATCTTTCATTTTATCAAGTCTATTTTTAAATCCAGCTTTTAAAAGGCAATTGGTTACCATATCTTCATCATAATTAGTTCCTGACGCTACATTTTGACCTAATGGTAAAGCTAACAAGTTAAAATCTTGGAAAACTACAGCGAACGCTTTTAAATACTCATCATAATCATATTCTCTTATGTCAACACCGTTTAACAAAATTTCACCTTCACTAACATCATATAATCTACACAATAATTTTATAAAAGTGCTCTTACCACTTCCGTTTTCACCAACTACTGCTATTTTTTCTAAGGAATCAAATTTAACATTAATATTTTTCAAGACATATTCTTCTGTATTAGGATATTTAAAATATACATTTTTAAATTCAAATACATATTTTTGGTTATTAATAATTTTTTTATGTCCAACCCTAACAGAGCTTGAAATATTCAAGAAATCAAAAATTAATTTCAAGAAAGAAGCATTATTCTTCATGCCCCCTACTGTTCCAACTAAAAGACTAAGACCAGTTGATACTTTCGTTATAGCGGCAATATATTGGGTAACAGTTCCTATACCGAAGGCACCTCCAAGAGCTTTCAAGCCAACATATGTATATATGATGAGAATGAAAATTTGTGAAACGGCAGCACCTAAGGCACTATAGATACCTATTGGTCCCTTACATAATTTTGAAAATAGTCCATTTGATCCAAATGTTGATTCTTTGTTAGAGTTATAATAATCACATATTTTTTCCGTATGATAAAATCTAATATCAGCAGCATATTTTTTTCTCATACCTAAAAAGCCAAAAAAGCTAAAGAAACGATTGCCTAAGTTATGTTCATTTGAAGCTTTCGCATAATAACTTGAGCCTTTGGTTTGAAGAATTGGCGATAAAAAAGTAACGAGTAATAATAAAACAATTACTAAAACACTAATAAGTGGCATATTTAAAAACTGTAAATCAGTATTATTTGAAGGAACCTTGCGAATAAATAAAGTTACCGTAAGTCCTAAACCAGCAATAACCGTCAAAAGGGAAGACAATAGATTTTCACAATCAAATAACAAATGAAATAATCCCCAACCACCACCGTTTTGGTTCTGAGCAATTGTCGAAAGAAGTTCATGTGTTTTAATATCATCTACATTAACAAAATCCATTTCTAGCATTTTATCTGAAAGCACTTTGTTAATTTTTAAGTATGAATCAGAACACACGGTATCAACATAACTTTTTAACAAAGCATTTATTAGAGAAAAAACTAAAAGTTGGACTAAAGTGATAATTGTTAGAAAATACAATCTTTCTTTATTTTTTCCTAATGCAAGTTCATCAACAATCAATGCTAATAAATAGATATCGATATAAGGTGTTAAAGTTGAAAAAATAATATAAATAATTTTAGATATCAACATCTTAGGATATTTATTCATTAGAAGTTTTATTCCACTAATATTAATTTTAAAAGATTCTACTAATGATAAGGTCTTATTATTTTTCTTCATGTTCTTCTTCCTCCTTATAATATTTACTTTGAATATTATATAATTCAGCATATTTTTTATTCAGCTTTAATAGTTCTTCATGAGTGCCTTCTTCAATGATTTTATTGTTATCTAATAAGATGATTCTATCACAAAATCTTGTTGAAGCAAGACGATGAGAAATATAAAGTGAAGCTTTATTCAAAGTTATCTCATTGTATTTTTGATATAAATTAGCTTCCGCAATCGGATCTAAAGCTGCAGTTGGTTCATCTAAAACGACAATTGGTGCATCCTTATATAAAGCTCTAGCAAGCATCAACCTTTGAGTTTGTCCGCCTGATAGCATAACCGCATCTTCAAACACTTCTCTATCTAAATTAGTATTGATTCCTTTTTCCAAAGAATCTATTTTTTCTTTTAAGCCTACTTTTTCAAGACAATCATTAACTCGTTCTAAAGATGGATTTTTAATATCTTGGCTAACGTTTAATGCAATACTACCAGGAAGAATTAAATAATCTTGAAAAATTGTTGAGAATAATTCATAATAATTGGTGCGATTTATTTTCTTTACATCAGTACCATTTACTAATATTCTTCCTTCTGTTGGTTCATACAGACCACAAATAAGTTTGACAAGGGTTGATTTTCCAGCTCCGTTTAGGCCAACTATAGCTAATTTTTCATAGGGATGAATTGTTAAGTTGATGTTATCTAAAGTTTTAATAGTACTATTAGGATAAGAAAAACTTACATTTTCTAGTTTAATTTCATATTTGCCATTAGGATCAATTGCTATTTTTTCACCAGAATCTAAGTTAAATTTTTCTTTGTAATCTAAGCATTCTCTAACACTACAAAGTTCAATACTTTGTCTATGTAAAGTTGAGAAAGAACTAAGAATACCTGTTATCCAAGAAGTAACTCCACCAATAGTAGAAAAATATAAAACAAACATAGAAGCGGTCATATTGCCTTTTATAACCATGTTAATAAGATAAAAGTAAGCAAAACCATTTCTAAATATCGTTAATACTATGTCCAAAATTTTACCAATCAAATAATTAATATTAGCCTTTTTTCTATAATTATATAATAAGGAGAAATTTTTTTCTTGAATTTCTTTAATCCAAGGTCGTAAATTGAATATGTTTATATCTTTAGCAAAACTCGATGACTTAGAAGTTCTATCAATATAATCTAATTTTGTATATAAATCCGCAATTTCTTCACGATGTTTGTATTCATATTGATTTAACTTTTTACTAACCAAATAACTTATAAGTGTTGTAGCAAACATTATTATTAAAATTATTGGATTAATTTGAATTAAAACAACCATGTAGGTAACAAAACCTACTATATTCTTCAATATACTTTCAAGTGTAGTCCAAATAGCTTCACTTGCTTCGCTATTGCCATAAGTTGTGCTAAAGGCTTTATTTAATAAATTAGTAAATTGTTCATCATCTAAATTGGAATAGGAAGTTGTTGCTGCTTTTTCGTTTAAACGATTAATAATAGCAAGACGAACCTGAACTCTTCCAAATAGAGTATTTTCACTTATATAGGCATTTAATGCTGTTGCAATCATTAATATACTTGCGAATATTAAAATTGTTATAATTATACTTTTAATATTATCTTTATTTTCAATCATTTTCAAAATGGTTGGAGAAATATATAATCCTACTAAATTAATAACTACGCTTAACAAAGCCGCTAGAAGTAAAGTTACTAAAACCTTTTTTTCACGTTCTTTCCAAGCTACTTTTATCATAAACAAGCTATTTTGAAACATGTTATATTTAGGCTTTGATTTATTTTCTTTCTTCATAAAATGTTCCTCCCTTTAAAATGAATTATCAATTTCTCTAACATTATACTCTCACTTTTTTATTTTGTCAATAAATATGTTTAATTATTTTAATACAAATGTTAATTTTATTAATTTATTAATTAAAATAATCAATATTTAAAAGAAAAATCCGTCTTAGGAAATAAATCACCTAAAACGGATATAGTTCATTTTATTATTTATATAAATAAGCGACAATACTAATTAAACATGCAAGTGAAGAAAAACTTCCAGCAAGAATACTACCTATTGCTAGTGAAAATGATCGATCTATCGAGCCACTACCAATGAAAGTATCATAATAAATCTTTGTATATTCAGGCATAATAAATAACAATATTGCCGACACTAAAAATAAAATCGCACTAATTAAAAATTTTAGTTTGTTTCTTTGATTAGCTAAAACTAAAACAATCACACTAGAAACAAGTGGTAAAACAAATCCTAAGAATCCTAAAATACTAAATTTTAATGTTATCTTTTGTCCTAAAACAGTTGTCTCTTTGCCAAAAACACAATCTAATCCTTTGTAATAAGTGTACGAATCGCTATCGCCAGTTTTTAAGACATTTAAAAACATCATACAAAAGCTTGCAATACCTAATACAACAATAAGTAACGTAAGTATCAAATACAAATTACTTTTTCTTCTTTTTCTCATTATTTTTTCCTCCTTTTGTGATTGTTATTATATCATATTAATTATTTTTTTTATTAAATATGACTTTATTTTTAAAAAAAAGTATTTTTCGATTCATAAGTATGCATTTCTTCAAAAAGTTTTTCATTATCTAAAATAATATTTCTTTTTTTACACTCCATTTTCAAAATATTATATAGGCATTTAGCATTTTTAGAACTAACAAAATAGTTATCTTTAAACTCTTTAATGTATAGTTCTTTAATACCAGAAAATTCTTTATCTAACTGTTCGTAAAAATATTCGCGATTTCCTTCTCTTAAGGTAAGACCAAAATCAAAAAAAATTATTCCGTATACTTTTGCATAGCTACAATAATCTAGTATTTTTATCAAGTTATCTTTAGTATCATTTATGAATGGTAAAATCGGTGTAAACCAAACAATTGTTTTGATTTTCTCATCATGCAAAGTTTTTAACATTTCTACGCGTTTACTCGTAACAGCAACATTAGGTTCTATTTTCCTACATAAAGTATCAGAAGCCGTTGTTAAAGTGACTTGTATAATTACTTTACTTTTACTATTTATTTTTTTATTAAATCCAAATCTCTAAGCAATAACGTTGATTTCGTAAGAATTGTCACGCCACAATTATACTTGTTAATTACTTCTAAACATCTTCGCATATTTAAAAGTTCTTTTTCAACAATACAATATGGGTCCGACATTGAACCAAAAAAAAATCGTTATGGGGTTTCTTTTTTTGGATAATTGTTGATCAAGAATCAAATAACTATTGGTTTTAACTTCAATATCGGTAAATTCATGATTCATTTGATAGCATTTACTTCTTGAATCACAATATATACAACCATGGTTACAACCTCTATAAATATTCATACCGCCATTTGCTGATAAAATACTTTTATATTTTTTAAAATGCATACTATCTTTTCCTTTTTGTTATTATTATACACTATTTTTTTATTTTATAAAAGAAATTAATCACATTATATGTTATAGTAATATAGTAGAGAAAGGAACAATAAATAAATTTTATGAATCAATTTAAAGATAAAGTAGTTATTATTAAGGTGCTAGACGAAGTGTCCTAAGTGATGGTAGATGCGGTTCAATCGGCCATTTCGGAGATTCTGAAAAAGAAATTGGTCGCGTTTGTTTACAACTTGCTTCTCCAGACTTCAAATATATGACTGGTGAAACAATTACTTTAGAAGGTGGACTTGGTTTAAGACCATAATAATTATAGATGCATAAAATGACTTGAATTTTTGATTCAAGTCATTTTTTATTTACCTTTTTCTTTATTTTTATTATAACATATAAACTTAATAAAAAAAGTCTTATAACTTTTCAAATATTTTTGAAAAGTAAGATAAGACTTTTTATTTTTTTATGCTAGTTCTTCTACCGAAGCAATAACATAAGTATAAACGGAATTATAAACGTTATAAGAAATTAAAGTAAGCTTAACTTCTTTTCCATCTAATGATTCTAATTCCTTATAGTTATATTCATAATATTTAGCGTTAGCATAGTAGTACATATCAATTTCTGAATCATCAACAGAAATGTATACACGACTAGATGATACATGAATTGTAGCAACAACATCAGAATAAACCATTCCACCTAATTTAGCAGTTTCGCCAGCTTCATTTGCTTTAACTAAGTCAGCAATAGTTGCATTCTTTAAATATGCATCGGTTGGAATTTCATTATTTTTAGAAACTACTGTAACGGTTGCACCAGTTGCAATTTGAGGTAGACCGTAATACAAATCAAGTTTTCCACTAATTGTTACTTTATCGCCAACTTCAGCAGTAGATGTTTGTTTACAAAACATCGTTCCTGTTGCATCAGCAATGAATACACCCCAACTTTTAGCACCAGCACTTCTTACTTGGGCGATAACAATTCCTTCAACCACAACAGTATCACCATTCTTTTTAGCTTTTTCACGACATTCAGCAATTGTTAATGTTTCAACTTTTACTAATTTAAAGCTTACAGCAATTTCAGTAGTTTTTCCGTTATAACTATATTCGAATACAACATTTACAGTTTCTGTAGTTGTTGGTGTAGGAATATTAACAATATAATTACCAGCGTTATTAGTTAATGTTACTAAACTATTTGTTGTAGATTTTATAGTTAATGTTCCTTGTTCCAATGTTAATTTTACTTCATTTGCTTTAGTGTATTCAGTATTGAATGCTTTTTTTACTAATCCACTTACTTGATAGTTAACTACTGAATCAGGAGTAGCTACAACGCTCAATACATCCAAAACGCCAGCTTTCCAAACAAATTTTTTACTAGAAACAGCACCAATACGAAGAGTAACATAAGCTTCAACACATTTACCAACATATTGTTCTAACCAATCATATTCAGGAACACCTTTACTTGAAGAGTTTTGAGAATAAACAATCATTGATAATGTTGGATCATTTAAATCGTGAATATAGAAATTCTTATAACTACCACTAGATTTTTCTAGATAGAAAGTTGTTTTATACACAATATTAGTTATATTATTATCTGATGGATTAGTAATTAATTCACTTAATGGTTTATCTGCAATATATTCACTAGGAATATCATGGTTTTTCCAATCATGATATAAAACTTCAGCATTATTTAATCTAATTGATCCAGCATGGTTATTATCTTCACGTGGTTGATATAAGTCTTTATTACCATTGACATAAACAAGTTCGCCTTTTGATATCTTTGTGATATCAGTTTTTGTATCAACAGCAGTTGAAACGAAAACAGCAATTGAACCAGTTTCATCAATTAATTCGAAACCAGCTGGTTTTGATGTACCAGATAAGTATAAGAAACCAACTACAATACCTTTAATAGTTACATTTTCACCTTTTTCTTTTTCTCTTGCTTCTTTAATAGAAATTGTCTCAATGTCTGGAGCTTTTTCTTGGCAAATAAATGATACTTCTTCGCTTACTTCTTCGCCATTATAAGAAACTGTTACTTTAACTGTAGCTACTTTTTCTTGAGCAGTGCAAGTAATATCTAATGTATATCCGTTTTCAACTGTATTTAGTTTTAAATCACCACTTAAAACTTCATAAGAAACTTTACTACCTTCTAATAGTGTATCTGTATTAGTAAGTTCAATTTGGCAACTTGCTTCATAAGATGATGAAAATTGTGTAAGCATTCTTGCTAAAGAATATGTTGCATATTCTTTGTCACTAACACTAACTTCATCTAAAACTTCAAGAGGAATAATTCTCCAGAAACTTCCACTAGCACTCAATTTACAATTTTGTACTGCAATTAAGCAATTGCGAACTTGACCATTATATTGTTCTAACCAACCAAGATCTTTACCATTAGCTGTTGTATATGCATAGAAAGAATTAACGCCATTTAAATCATTAAAATAATAATTTACAAAACCATTGCCTTGTGATTTTCTAATTTTAGCTGTAACAAGATAAACATTTGAAGTAATATTTTCAGATACAGGAATTTTTGCAAGTTCAGCAATTGATGAATTTTTCACTCCATTTTTATTTACTTGATTATTTTTAGATAAAACAGTTACTTCATTAGGTACTATTTGACGAGCACCTGTATAACCTTGAATAGCGGCTGAACTAGATGATTTCTCATCAATATACATCTTATAAGTACCAGAAATTTCTACTTCATCTCCAGCTTCTAATGTTGAAGCGTAATTGGTACTATATACATAGATTGCATCTGTTTCATCAAAAATATAAAAACCAGTTGGAATATTTTTTTCAGTTCCATTTAGAATTCTTGAAACAACGCCCTTTACGACTACATCTGTATCTGTAGTATATGTTTTAACTACTGATAAACTAGTATATTTATTAGTTTTCTTTTCAACAGTAAGTACATAAGTCTTTTCAAGTTTATAACCATCATATTCGAAAGTTACATTAATTTCTACTATTTCGACATTATCACCTAATGTTACTTTTCCAGTATTGCTAACTACATCTTGATTAGAACTAACATAAGTAATTTTAACACCATTTAAATTTTCAACAAAATCTAAATCTGATGAAACTTTGTTTAAATCAACGTTTGAAAATAAATTGTTAGCAACATCTTCAACTGTGTTTTTAGCAGTTTGATCTTCTTGAATACAGCCAGCCATAAAAGCTAAAGCTATAAATAAGACTACAAACGACAATAATTTTTTCATGACTATTTTTAATCTCCTTATATTTTTAGTTTGCTGTCTAACAGCAATTATTATTATATAGTAATATAACTTTTTTTTCAAGTAAAACCATTAGTAAAACGGTTACTTAAAAGATACAATTTGATATTTTTTTAATAGTCACAATTGTTATTCATTTTTTTATTATAATACAATATCCTGCTAATTACATAAATTGAAACTATCAATTCTGTTATTGGCATTGCAAACCATATCATATCTGGTTTCATTAAAGACAAAGTCATAATTAGTGTACCACTTATAATACATCCTCTTGTAACGGAGACCACAAATGCTACTTTTGGTTTTATTATTGATTGGAAGTAATAGGTAGAAAAAATATTTAATGGCAATAATAAAAACGATAATGAATATGTTCTAATAATTCTTGGAGCAATCGATAAAATTGCATCTGTAGGCTTCATAAAAATATAAATGTATAAATTAGGAGTTATAAAACTTAAACATGTCCAAAATACAGCAAATACAGCAACGGTATAAAGAGAATATTTTAAAGTTGATTTTATGCGGTCTATTTTACCAGCACCATAATTTATAGAAATGATTGGTTGAGCCGCTTGACCAACACTATAAGCACAACATTGAACAAATGTACTTATGTTAATTATTGGTCCATAAATTGCTAAGGCGTCTTCTCCTAAATATTTCATAATTTGTCTATTAAAAATAACGGTAAGAATACCCATTGCAACATCTACAAAGAAACTAGAAAAGCCATTTATAGATATTTCCTTAAGTTTTCTAAAAAAGAAATTAATTTTAACAAATCCCAAGGTGTTATTTTTTTTTGAAAAAATGCGTTAATAAAACAATAAATGATAAAACGAATCCAATAGCCGTTGCTAAACCAGCACCAAAAATTCCCATATCTAACACAAATGTAAAAAAGATGTCACCAAAAATATTAAAGATACCACCAATTAAAACACCTAATGTTGCTGCTTGAGGATCATTATCGTTTCTTAAAAAAGAAGCTAGAAGTTGATTAAATTAAAATACTGGAAAAACAAATTTTATAGGTATTAAATAATTATGTGCTAGATTTAAAAGGGAAGAGTTGGATGCACCAAAAAAGTTAAAGTTGGTTCTTCAAAAAATATTATAGCCAGCCATGAAAAAAGACTTAAAATAATTGAACCCATTACCGCAACTGAAAAATATTGCTTTTCTAAAGTTACATCTTCACTATTTTTACCACGATAAATACTAAAAATAACACTACCACCAACGCCCATAAATAATCCAAAACTATAAATAATATTCCATATAGGAGCAAAAATGGCCAAAGCGGCGGTACCATTAGGTCCTTGATATTGTCCTACAACAGCCATATCTACCACACCATAAATGCAGCTAATCATAGCACTACCAAAAGCAGCTAATAAACACTTAAAATATACTTTTTTAATTTTTTCATCTAATAAATTCATATTTACTTCCGAACAAAATAAAAAAGCTAGCTAAGGAACAGATATTTCAATCTGCACCTTATCCAGCTATTGTTTCTATGCACGACTCACCCTCCGATGATACCAATATTCTATACTTTTATTATTTATATGTCAATTATATCGCACTTTCATTATAGATTAATCCAAAATCTTTTTACAAATATTTTTTCTAAATCATCATATAATTTATTTTCAAAAAGGCCACCCTTTTTGATTATAATTTTTTCCGATGCTATGTTATCTTCATCACATACGCATAAAATACGCTAAAATCCTAATACTTTGGCAATTTCTAACCCTTTCGAAAGTATTTCTGTACCAAGGTCTCTTCTTTGATAACTTGGCACAGCAGCATAGCCAATATGACCACCCTATTTTAAGAGGTAATCTGTTAAACTAAATTTTATACTAAAGACCCCAATCATCGTATCATTATCATAGCATAAGTAAAAATTTTCGCGTACATAACCTTCAGAAAGATTTTTTCCTTCCTTTCGATTAATCATCATTTAAAGCCATTCTTCATAATTTTGATAATTGGAGATTCCTATGCAACTACTATTTATTTTTACAAATTCATTATAAAACGATATGACATCATTTTTTAGTTCTTTGGTTGGTAAAACAAACCTAATCATATTTACTACTATTCTCCCTTTTGTTTAAATAAAACGTATATTTTTCGTACACTACCCTAATTATCAAATTATTTTATGGATTCATCAACTTTCTTAAAATAATCTGTTGGTCCTCCAAAATAATAACAATATTTTTTAGGGCCAGCAACAACCATATCTAATGAAGAAATTAAACTGACGATTTGAGGGTTAGGATAGACCGTATAATATTTTATATGAGCACCATTTAATAAAATGCTTGATGTTTTAACAATGTTGAATTTTTCCATTTTTTCTAAAATATCTTTAGCTATATCAAATGTTATTTTGAAATTATCGATAAGTAATTGTTCAGTGAAACTTTCATTTTCTTTAGAATATAAGAAAACTAATACGTCATAAAATAGTTCATCACTTAGACACTTACATAGTAAAATTTGCTTTTCTTTACTCTCTAATATTTTTGAATAATTATCCTTTTGTCCTTTAGGAATACACGTAAATATTTTTCTATTTTTAGCGAAAGAAGTAATAATAATGCCATCATTGCTAATTACATTTGACAAAGTATCTTCACTATTGACATCTTCAGAAAATTCTTTGAAATCTTTTATCCATTCGCCACGGGTTGCTATAGACATAATAAATCCTAAACGATATACTTGTTCAATTCGATCATTCAATTTGAAGTTGGCTAAATATTTATATATTTTATTTTCTATATTTAAAATTTCACCATCTTCTCTACCAAATAAATAGTCAGTTGAAACATTAAAATACTTTGCAATTGATGGTATTAATTCTAAATCTGGGTATCCACCATTTTCCCATTTGCTGACAGCTTGAGTAGAAACATTTAAAGCTTTTGCTAATTCCTCTTGAGTAATTTTTCGTTTACCCCTTAATTCTTTTATTTGCAAACCAATATTCATAAAAACTCCTTTATTATTTTTAGTGTTTATCTTTTACACTAACATTATAGCTTAAATATAATTTTTATACAATGGATACAAATTTGATATTATCAACCATTGGTTGATAAATTCAAACATTAGCTTTCTTTAAATGATATTTAATAATTTATTTACAATATTTTCCGCTTTAGCATATTTTTGTAAATAATTTTCAGCCAATTCAATAGATTCCTTTAAGTTAGTTTTGCCATTAAAAGAAATCAAAATAGTTAAAATTTTTTTTAAATTTTCTTTAATCATAGCTCTTATCGAATCACTCGTAGGGCTTCCATAGCTCCTAAATCATCAGCGAAAACTGGCAAATTTTCAATATTTATCACGTCTTTTCCTATTCCTTGTCTTGTAATATTCTTCAAATTAAGGCTTCACTTGAAGCTCTATAATGACTAGGTGCTTTTCCTAAATTTTTATATGCTTGTTTTGATGCTTTAATATTTACTTGTTCTGTCAAATTTTCTAGATTAAGATGTTTTTTGATATTTTCTATAACAGTATTATTAATATAATTCCATAATTCGTCATTATTTTTGAAAACAGTAGTATTATAAAATATACATCCTAAACTAACATTGCATTTTTTCTTTAATTCCTCATTTATTATAACATTAATTATTTTTTATCTACTTCCTTTATTTATAATTAAAATTTTATTTTTTCAAACTGATAACGTGGTTTGCCAACACTCTTTTTTCCATATTCAATAGCTTCTAATGGGCAATAACAAATGCAAGCCATGCAATGAGTACAATACGATTTCCATACAGGTTTATTATCTTTAATTGAAATATTGTTCATAGGACATCTCTTTACACATTGGCCACATCCAATGCATGTATTTTTCACTCTAAATGCCTTTGATTTAACAAAAAAATGATAAAAAATTGGATTTATAGGACCACTCATAAAACGATCATATAAACTTTTTTTCGGCATAGCGAATGATTGTCCTAATTTTATATGGGCAATGGCATCATCAATAAACGGTTCTGCTCTTTTAACGATTTCTTTAGCTTCATCAGATGTGGGAGCATTAAACATAGCAATATAATTCTCTGGCATAGTAACCTGTGCGGTTCCCATATAAGATAACTGTTTATTTTTAGCTATGATAAAGTTATATTTGCTAGCATTTCCAATTTCTGAACCACAGCTCATTATAAACCAAATTCTTTTTGAACCAATTAACTCTACCTGTAATAGCCATTCAGATACAATTCTTGGAATACGCCAAGCATATGTTGGTGTAACGATTATTATATCTGATCCTGTATATATTGGTAATTTGTTATTATTTTTAATCTTTACATTTATATCAATAATTTCATCCATCAATTCTTTTGAAATTCTTTCGGCAATGTAACGACTATTTCCTGTTCCAGAAAAGTAAAAAATCATATCTTAATACCTCATATATTTAGATTTCCATTTGTATATAATTATAACATAAATGAATGATTACAACAATTTAAATAGATTATACTACATCTTCCAAAACTCTTCATCATTTAAAATAAGGCATTCATTTAATTTTTTATTATTATAAAATTTAGGCACAAGCTCAATGTATTTTGAATCTTTTGTTTCCCAATCTACACCATCTTTTGCTGCTGTAAAGCGCCCAAAACGAAAAGTGTTTTTTGTCATATAACCTATATAATACTTTTCGTAAAATTTTTCGCCATTATAACTTGCCTCTTTATTTGGAAATAATTGGTCACCAGCGATTAACATTTCTCGTAAATGTTGTAGAGAGACGTACTCATTATTCTTATCTTTATAGTATAAATGATAAGTAGGGTCAAGCATTATTCTTTTTCCAGATGGAAGTAAACAGTCTACTACCACATGGCAATCCTCAAAGGGTTCTTCATATGGCATACAAGTTATATGTTGTGCTTTTATTCCATTTAAGCGTAATAATGATGCTAATAAAATGGCTAGACCACGACAATTTGTTTTTTGATTATTTCTTTCACAAAATTCTATAATACCACTTATTTTTCTATCAGTGCTCAATCCATTTGTACCATTATGTCCGAAATTATTGCAAACAAAATTTAAAAGAGAAAAAACAATTTTATCATCTGTATTTTTTAAGTCGTTTACATAATTATAATAATTATATTTTTTTAAAATTTCAGGAATATTTTCGTTTAAACTATAAGTATTTACAATATTGTATTTTATGTTTTTATCATAATCTGAATATTCCCTTAAAACTTGTATTCTCGTTTTATTGGTTGTAGGAACTATTATCATTTGAGGATTATATTCAAATGGTTTATCATCAGGAATATCGCTGATTTTTTCATAAACAATATCAAAGTTTTTTTCATGAAATGTATAATAGCCTTCAAGTTTACCACAATTATATTTTATATGAAAAATCATTCTATTATATTCATCATTTATCTCATAACAAAGATATTCATTTTTTTCATAAACACAATTAGGTGTAGTATTAAAATAGCCAGTCACATTAAAGGATATTTTAATTTTTAAAGGTGTAACGCTGATTATGTTTATTACTTCTCCAAATGCATTTCCTTGCCATTTTCCAATAATTTTTTTATCCATAATATCATTCCTTTCAAAATTTTTAAAGTTCTATCATTAATAAAGAATAGATGCATTATATATCACAGAAATTTATATAAATAACCATTTTTATTGTCAATAAATATACTGATAAAGCACCAACCTTCTTTAATTTTGTCATATTGATCTTTTCTTTGTCTTTACTAAAATTATAACTTTATTTTAGTAAAACTTATTATAAATTTTTTAAAAGTCATATTCATTATACCACGTATTAACTATCTTTAATAGTCTTTTGTTTTAAAATTGATATTTATACTATAAATAATAACCTTTTTTACATTCCCGTAAATTCTATTAAACTATAAAAATTTAAAAATCACGATTTAATTAAAAATGATGATTTCTTTATAGGTTATTTTTTATTTGTATTATATGAGGTAATTAAAATCAAATTGTATGGAAAGAAATCTTCTTTTTCGTTATTATAAAGAATATGTTCATCATTAAAGGCTTTTACGACTAAACTTTGGATATTCCATAATTGATTACTTAATACAGAATTAGTATAATCTTCTAAATATTTTGGTAAGTATTTTTTCATATTATAAGATAATTTTTTAATAATACTTTTTAGTTGTTCTTTAGCTACACTTAATTCACTTGATTTTGTTAGACTTTCTACCTTTTTAAAATCATTATATGTGAAAAATGGAAAATTAAATTTTATTTTATTATCGACAAGTTTTAAAAAGCCTTTATTAATGTAATCATCAATTTCTTTTTTATTATTTAAAGTTTTATCTACAATTTCTTCATATGTTTCGTGGCAATAATGTAATAGTTCATTCAATAATTCATAATTTTCAGTTCCATTAGCTGATTTATTATTTGCAAGTCTTCCTATATTTGATGCATTCTGAAACGTGTAAGCTTGAATTTCATTAATTTCATTTTGATATGTATTAATTTCCATATCAATTAATAATTTATTAGCATCTAACAAATCAGTCATATAAAAATCCCATTTGCCTTTACCTGGTCTATCATGATAAGAAAATGTTGGCTTAGTATCATTTAATATTTCATAATTTAGGAATAGAGAAAAACTCCACATAACCTCTTCATTTGTTAAATTAGCATATGTAATTAGTTGCCTATATTCATCAATATGTCTTTTAGCAAACTTTATTAATTCATCAGTATAACCTTTATAATTATCTAATAATATTTGTGCATTTGAAACTAAAATTTCTTTGGTTATATACGGAAAATCAGTAATATATTTATTTCCATCAATTTTTTTTAGTAATGTTACTTTAACTAATTGATTTACAATATCTTCAACATATGGTTTTGAAATGCCTAATTCAATAGAATAATCTTCAATTGAACATGGATTATTATATGAATGATACAATAGGTTTTTATTAATCAAGGTATTAACATAATTATAAGGATTATATGTACCTAATGTCTTCACTCCTAAACAAGTTGTAAATTTTTGAGGAACATATGCTTTCTTTCCATTTAATTTTTCCATATTTAAATACTCCTTTAACTTTTGTCTGACTTCAGCTAATTTCCATTTAGCTGTTCCAAGAGGCATATTTAATTCTTCTGCTATGAACTTTAAAGTTTTATCTTCTACATAATAAGCATATAGTATTTCTGCATAATCTTTACCTAATAATTTAATGGCTTGATTTATTTGTCTAATTTTTTCATCCTTCAACATTTCATCTAGTGCTGATGGTGACTCATCTTTTTCATCAATATTTTCTTTGTATTCAAGATTGCTTCTATCTTTAATTATTCTTCGTAAATACATATTATATTTATTTTTGCAAATACCCCAAATATAATAATCTAAATTATCAATATGTATACCTTTATCAATATTTTGAATTGTTTCTAGAAGAATTGTTTGTGATAAATCTTCAGCATCCATTCTACTATTACATCTTTTTACACAATAGAAAAATACTTTACTAGCATAGTCCACTACTTTTTCTTTTAACTCATTTTTGTCCATAGTTTTATTCATAAAATATTTACCTCTTCAATTATATAGTTGTAAGAGTTATAAAAAAGTTGGTAACTTTCTTAAAATAATTATGCTATTTATTTTAATTTTTTTCCACCATAATCTTTCATAAATTTAAATTTCTGTGTTTATTTTTGTATTTTTTCTTTGTATTTATTGTACAAAATTATTGTTAAAAAAATTATTATATAAGATACTATAATTGAAATAAAAAAAAGAATAATCCAATAAACAAATAAACCAAGCCATCCCCAAGCTCCATATTCGTTTAAATATCCATATTTAATAATACGAATTACCGGTGTTAATGAAGTAATAATACTAATAATACAGCCTAGTATTAAATTAAATTTAAAATCACTTTTATTATATAATTTCATTCTTTTCCCCTCTCTAAAGGCCTTAATTAATGTCAATTCAATAATTATTATATTTTTTATTCTTTATTGTATAAACTATTAATCCAGCACATACTAGTAAATCAAGCACTAAAGTATCCCTGTTAAAGATACTTACTTTTTGATTCCTTCTAATTAAGGCATTAAGTAGCAAATAGAATATGCTGTCAAATAACATAATATAATTTTTTAATACTTTTTAAACATAATGTCTTCTAATATAATATTCATTTTTCACTATCAAAATCTAGTTTCATGAATGTATCTTGTCATTTTACTTTAACCGGTTAATAAACAAATAAGGCATCATCAAAATTACCATATAATATAATCCAAATTAATTTTTTAAAAAAAATTGTTTAATAATAAATCACATCTTCAGCATAATTTTTAAATACATCGGTACCATTTTTTTAATATAAGCAAGGATTATATACACTTTTTTCAAAATGATTTGATCAACTGAACTGAAATAAAATAATTTTACCTAATAAAAACTATTGTAAAAGTTTAAGATATTTGTTTATTAATAATTAGCAATATTGTTTGTAATTTTTTCTTTATTTTTTAGATTTTTTATATCTTTCAGATTTTTTAAATTCTTTATACTTTTGTTTATACTCTTTCTGGTACTTTTGTCGAGAAGGAATTTTTTTATATACAGTATCTGTTACACACACAAACGTAGTAATAATTAAAAACACAATTGCTGCTAGAAATAGTGATATTGTATAAGTTTGTTTAAGAGAACAAATAAATACAGTAATTGTCAAAATAAATATTAAATATCCTATTAATTCTAATATAAATGTTTTCTTTGAAACTATATGTTTTTCTTTAGATTTCATTATTATAAAAAATATTCTATGTTTAAATTCCCAACATTTTTGTTCATTGTGCATGAATTCATACTCATCTGTTGAATAAATAGTTAAGAAAGCACAATATATCAATATTAACATGCACAAATATGCTACAATAAAAGACATCAACTCGCCAGATTCCAATAAAATTTCTGTTTCAGTTAAAATGCGAACTAATTCTAGCATAAATTTCTCCTACAATATATCACATCATTGCAGTCCTATATAACTATGATATCTAGTTTACATGTTTATACGTTCAATTTCTTTTGAAAAGTCACTCAAGAACTCTTTTATATATGTCTGATCAATCTTATTAGTAAATTTTAATTCTTGAAAAGATTCGCTAATTAAAACTCCATTAAATAAAAACTTACCAATGTAATCGCACTCTACATTTAAATATGAGCCAAAGTCATAGTCTTTAATAGATGCTTTTCCAACAAGAGTTTTGTACATATTTTCTATTTTTCTAAAAAACGAAACCAAATCATTGTAATTAACTAAAAAGTTAGTATTACCATAAAATCCATCACTAAATATTTCAAGTGAACAAGATGTATTGTACGGATTACCTTTTTTTGCCTCGCATAAATCACAATCTAATATTTTTAAATTTATTTTAAATGAATTAGATAAAATCTTCGCCATATTTTCTTTCTAGCCTCAAAAACAAAATCTAAAATAATATCGTTCACATTAGATAAAATTAATTTCAAGAACTTTTCCACTCTATTAAGTCACCTGCTTTTATATTAAATAATCTATTTTTGAAATAAAACTAGATTATTATAAACGCTATCTACATGATTAGCTACAGCCTTAATTTGAGAATAATTTATAATATTTTTATATTCTTTGATTCTTGGTTTATTCACTTTATACCAACCGCCGAAAATAATACTTGTAATTATAGTAATAATTCAATAATACCAGCATAAAAATTAATAGTATAATGAAGTTTCAATAGGGCTACGAGTATTCTCATTTTTAATTAAATACTTTTATTAGAATTTTCATAATATAAACTATTATTTTCATTCATTGCAAATACACTATTAGCATCCAAACATAAAAATAATCAAACAAAATGTTAGAATTCTAAATATTTTTTCATATTACTCCTCCACGAATATTCTTATTACATTACTTTTGATGATTACTAATTCATTATTAATATAAAAATAAAATTGAGCTTCTACTTCTAGATTATTTAACGATATGATTTCATATTCCAACTCTTTTTCAATTACAGTGCCTTTTTCTATCTTAAATTTTTTTAGTGATCCACCTTTTGAATTAATTATAAAATCATGATCTTCAAATTCATTAAAAACGCCTATCATTATGCTATCTTCAATTTTTTTAAAATCAGTATGTGCAGCTTGTATTTTAATGCTTTTTTTAATATTATTTTTAATAAATGCTCTAATTTTAATAGTTTCTCCAACCTTAACATTCGTTTTATCCACATCAATAATGCATTCAAAATCATTTTTATTTATTGTATTACAACCAGCTAAACACATTATTAACATTAAACCCATGAAAACTAAAAATACTTTCTTCATTTCTCGTCATTCCTTTCAATCATATTAATATTATTACTAAATAATATATTTTAAAAGATAATCAACATACTATTAAATAAATCTTAATCATGTATAACATCATCTATTATTTATATTGTATGTTCTTAGTGCAAAAAAAGCCCTTATTTCTAAGAGAGCTTAATAATTTCTTTTTTATTTAATTCTAAATACTTTAAGGTGATTATTTAACTATCTTAGAGTATGAGTTATTTCCCCACATACATATTGTACCAAATATTGCCTGTAATGTCAAACCAATTAATGTATCGTACACTTTTCTATTGTGTTTATTTTATGATAATGTCTTAATAATTAATTTTAGAAAATGTCCCAATAATAAAATATCATGATATAATATCTGTTGGAGGTATTAATCATGAAGAAAGTAGAATTAAGAACAATGGAACAAACAAAATATGAAATAATTAAAAATTTAGCTCTTCAATTAAACTCATCTCTTAAAACTACTTATAATCTTGTTTCAAAATACAAACTTAATGGTAAAGAAGCTTTTAGTCATAAAAATCATAATCGTAAACCTTCTACTACTTATTCTGATAAATTTTGTAATAATATCATTTCAATTTATGAAAAAATAGATTGTGATGTTAATTTTAGACATTTTCGTGTTATTTTAAAAAGAGATTACAATATCAATGTTTCTTATAACTTCTTATATAGACTTTTTGAAAAACATGGCTTTATTTCTCCTAAAGCTAGAAGAAATACCAAATCTGCTTGTCGCCAAAGAATTAAATTTAAATTAGCTAATAAACTAGAACTTAATAAAAATGAACAAACCATTGTCGCTGATCATTTACTAGATGATGTTGAATCTCATCCTAGAAAAGAAAGATCTAAATATTTTGGTGAACAAATTCAAATGGATGCTTCCATCCATTTATGGTTTGGTAATTTCAAATCTACTCTTCATGCTGCGATTGATGATGCTACTGGCACGATTGTTGGTGCTTATTTTGATATGCAAGAAACTCTTTATGGCTATTACCATATTACTAAGCAATTCCTTGAAAAATACGGAATTCCTGTCCAAATTTTAACTGATAATAGAACTGTTTTTAATTATCAAAAACATGGTAAGTCTTCTGAAGAAAAAAATACTTTTACTCAATATGGCTTTATGTGCCATCGTTTAGGTATTTCCTTAACTACTTCTTCAATCCCACAAGTAAAAGGCCGAATTGAACGCCTATTCCAAACTCTTCAAAGTCGTTTAGTCGTTGAACTCAGCCTAAATAACATAAATAACATTGTTGATGCCAATGGTTACCTACCACAGTTTATCGACATGTTTAACAATGAATTTTCGTTACCTTATAATGATACCATAAATGCTTTTGAATGTCTACAAGAAAGCCAAAATATTAATGAATTCTTAACTATTGTTGCTCATAGCAAGGTTGATAATGGTTGTACTATCAAATATAATAATTCTTATTACAAAATTTATAACCAAAATGGTAAACCTTTGAATATTAAACCTAAATCAGAATGTTTAGTGGTTAAAACATTTGATGATAAATATTTCGTTCTTTTTGATAGCACTCAATACTTTATGGAAAAATTAGAAACTCATAGAAAAGATTCTATTCTTGAACCTAAAATTGAGAAAGAAAAGAAATCTTTTTCTCCTGCTTGGAATCATCCTTGGAGAAAAGCTTTCTATGAAAATTATTTAAAATATTATCGTCCTAATCAACAAAATAATTATGCTTATAATTATGAATAATTTTGTAAAATTGCAAAGATATTGACATTACCGAATAAACTTCAAAATCTTTTTCTTTTAACATTAAATTTTCCTCCTATTCAATTGCTTTTAAGCTTTCGTTCATATTAGTTTTTACGATTTTTGGCGTTAATATTAAGGTTACAAGTAAAGTGCATCCAAACACAACGACTGGAACAATAAGCCATATAAACCAACTTACGTCTTTTACTTTACCAAATCCCATTGTTTTAAAAACTAATGTTGCAAGTCCGATTCCAGTAGGGTAGCCTAAGAGAATTCCAAGAAATGCACTAATATAAATTTCACGATAAATATAACCACAAATCTCACCATCATAATACCCTAAAACCATTAAGGTAGCAATTTCTCTATTTCGTTCGCTTATATTTATTGTCGTTAGTGTATTAATAACAACCATAGTTAATAAACCTGCAAAAATTACGACTACTATGGCAATTCCAATGATTGATGGTGAACCGAAGTCGCTAAATATGCAAATATCTAATAAAGCAAGTCCAGCAAACACTAAACCTGTTGATACAGCAATTGATATCAGCATCATCATAAACCTTGTTTTATATCTCAAAACATTTCTAAATGAAGATTTATATTTGAATGCTAAACGATTCCAGATAAATGTCATTTTCTCAAGTAAAATTCTTTTTCCTGATTTTGGAACTTTGGGTCTCAATAAAATAGCAGGTTCATTATTTGCAAGTTTCATACCAAGACTAAATGTTACTAGTAGTGTTACAATAATGATTATTCCAACTGATAAGAAGAAATATCCCGGATTAACAATTACATCAATTGGTGGCATTACATGACCATAATTAAAAATATTACATATTAGCCATGATACACCATACCCAACAAAGAATCCTATTCCCCCACCAACTGCTAATGCAACAAGTGCAAAGAAAATATATTTCATTACAATAGTAAAACTACTAAATCCTAAAGTCTTAAGGCACGCAATTTGTGAACGTTCTTCATCCATTAATCTCATCATTGAAGATAAAACAACCAATAGCGTAACAGCTAAAAATATTATCATCAAAATATTTCCTATTCCTCTTACTTTATCAGCACTTGATATTATTGATTTAAAACTATAATTATCATCAAGAGTAATTATCTTTATGTTTTCGCCTAGTAGTTTAGTAATTTCTTCTTTTTGTTCTCCTATATATTTTTCATAGTCTTTTGAAAAAGAATTAAATAAATTTCTATTTTCTATTTTCACATAGATATCTCCTACTGGTAGATAAGGACAAACTTCTTTTGGACAATATATAATGTTTTCTAACAAATCAAGTTTATTAATCTCTGCAATATTTTTAGGAGTCTTGGTATCTTCAGGATTATTATAGCTTGGTTCTCCATCTTTTCCGAAAGTAAGTGGATTCATAACTATTCCTTTTACTGTTACATTTATTTTATATTCAAAGGGTAGCCCTAAGGCTTCTTTTAAATTTATCTCAACCTTTTCTCCAATATTATACCCTTTAATTTTATTGTCTTTAACTTCTGCATAAACTTGATTTTTATCACTTATGTTAATTTTTTCGCCATTAACAAGTTCGGGTACATTGATATTCCATTTTTCAAAATCTATAAAATATAATCTTAACGATGTTTTTTCCCCAGCTTTTATATCTAGAGACATACCAGTTTCAACATTTTTTTCACCAAAATGACTTTTAATTTTGTTAATCTCTTCTTCAGAAAAACTACCACTTTGACTTTTTATTATAAAATCACTAACATTTTGGTTTTTATAATAATTTTCAATGCTATCTTTTATCATATCTGTAGGAGAACCAATTCCTGATACAAATCCAACTGAAATTAGAATTACACCAATAAGAGATAGAAGCCTTGTTAGTTGTTTTCTAAACATTCTTCTAACTACTTTAAAATATGTTTTTACCACTCTATCACCTCAATAGGTACAGGATTTTCATTTACTTCAATACTTTCTACCTTTCCACTTTTAATTTTTATGACCTTATCTGCCATAGCTTTTAGCGCAGCATTATGCGTTACAACAATAATTAGTTTATTATCTTTTCTTGAGAGATCCTGTAATAATTGTAAGATTTTTTTACCTGTTACGTAGTCAAGTGCTCCAGTTGGTTCATCGCAAAGTATTAACTTTGGATTTTTAGCAATGGCTCTCGCAATGGAAACTCTTTGTTGTTCCCCACCTGATAATTCTGCTGGAAAATTATTCAGTCTATTAGCAAGTCCTACTTCTTCTAAAACAATTTTAGGGTCTAAGTGATTATCACAAATCTCAACAGCTATTTCAACATTTTCAAGAGCTGTTAAATTAGGCATTAAGTTGTAAAATTGGAATACAAATCCAACATCATTACGTCTGTAATTAGCAAGTTCCTTTTTGTTAAATTTGGTTATATTTTTACCATCAATAACAATTTCTCCACTGGTTGCTCTATCCATTCCACCAAGCAAATTTAAAAGCGTAGTTTTTCCAGCTCCTGATGCGCCAAGAATAACAACAAATTCACCTTCATTTAGTTCAAAAGAAACATCTTCTACTGCAGGTATAGTAATTTCTCCAACATAGTATTCTTTTTTTACATTTTTTAAAGTTAACACTGGCATGGCGCACCTCCACAATTTTTAATTTATTATAACAATAATTTAATTTTTTTTCAATAGTTATGAAATGACAAATTATAATTTTGTGTTTATTTTATGATAATGTCTTAATAATTAATTTTAGAAAATGTCCCAATAATAAAATATCATGATATAAT
>CAKONV010000021.1 GCA_934098295.1 uncultured Bacilli bacterium
TTCTTAGCAATAAACGCACCGAAGATTACGCTTATGATTAAATTTTTTTAGGACATTTTGCAAAGTTATTGACAGTAAGTTAGATTTGTTTTTTATTCTGTTCTTAATGCTATTACAGGATCTTTTTTAGCAGCAATTCCTGATGGAATTAATCCAGCAATGAAAGTTAAGAAAACACTAATTAAAACTAAAATTACCGCACCCAAAACAGGTAAGCTAGCACTTAAATAACTTATACTTGTAAGTTTATGTAAAACAATATTAATAGGAATAATTAGCAATAAACTAATAATTATACCAAACATACCAGCAGCAAAGCCAATTGTTACGCTTTCAGCATTGAAAACGCGGGAAACATCCTTTTTCGATGCTCCAATTGCTCTTAGTATTCCAATTTCCTTTGTTCGTTCTAATACCGAAATATAAGTGATAATACCAATCATTATTGATGAAACAATTAAAGAAATTGAAACAAAAGCCACAAGCACGTAGGAAATAGCATTTACTATTATCGTAATCGAAGATAATAATAAACCAACCATATCTGTATAGGTGATTTTATCTTCTTTACTTACATCTTTATTATAATCTTCAATGATACTTACAATCTTATCTTTTGAATTAAAATCAATTGGATATAAACTAATACCACTTGGTTTTGAAAAATCTACATATCCTAGTTGTTCTAAAATAGTTTCTTTAGAACTAATTAAATACTTATTAGCAAATGAAACTAAAAGTTCAATATTGGTAGGATCTTTTTGAAGTTCTGCTAAATCAGAGGCTTTAATCTTTGCTAATAAGCTTGGATTATTCATTAAATTCATAAATGCAGCCGTTAATTCATCAGTATCACTAGCTGTGTATTTTTCTTTAAATTCCGTTCCTAAAAGCATATTACGATTAGGATTATCTTGTTGTAACTTAACAACATCACTATTGTTAATTTGATTAATCAAATAAGGCATCAACTCCGAAGTATAAAGAATACCACCGGTAACATTGCCCATTGTAGCTGACTCTGAAGGCTTAACAATTCCGCAAATTTCCAAAACATTTTCGGTATTATCTAATAAATTTATTAAACGATCATTTAAGTTAGTTTTATAACTTGTTTGATCTTCTATTAGTCCTTTATCATTAATAACATAATAATCAGAATCTAATAATAATTTAAATTTATAATTGCATAATGTTTCGTATGAATAAGCAGTACTTTCCGGAAGAGTAGGTTTAGGATTATTGATAGGATCTTTATTATAGTCTTCTAATTTCTTTTGATACTCAATAGCATCATCAATATTCTTTAATCCTAGTGCATATAGAACCATATCAGAAATTTGATTGTTTTCATCAACAACGATTAAAACTTGATTTTTATTTTTAGGAAAAGTTCCATATAATAAACTATATTGTGATTTTAAAAATTCTTCGTTACCTATAATTTCAGAAAAAGCACTATTTGAACTACTAGTATAGTTAGAATATGATCCCATATCCATTTGAGTAATTTCTTCATAAATTTCGGTGTAATTACTGTATGTTTTTTTATAACGCTTCTTTCCATAATTATCCGTATATTCATAATAAGTATTAAGCTTAGTTTGATATTGATATTTTATATCTGTCGTATATTTTTTTATATCACATGAAGGATCTTCAATAAATTCTTTAAATTTCTTTAGATTATTAGTAGTTATCATACTGTACATTGAATCAATCATCGTAAGCATCATATCATTAGAAGTAACATACCCTTCATGAATTTCTACATTTTTATGATCTTGATTATAACTATTCATTGCGGATGTTAAATCAAAAGATGTCTCCATAATTGTAATGGGATAACTTGCCATCGTACTTTGTTCTACTGTATCAATGTAATTATTTACACCTGAAGAAACCGACAAAATTAACGCAATACCAATTATTCCAATTGAACCAGCAAATGATGTAAGAATAGTTCTTCCTTTTTTTGTCATTAAATTATTAAAAGAAAGGGCTAAGGCTGTAAAAAATGACATTGATTTGGTTTTCTTTTGTGCCTTTGTTGTTTCTAATTTTAAGTTTTCTTTCAATTCTTTATCAGAGTAAGGATTAGAATCATCAATAATTTTACCATCTACCAACTTTACAATTCTTGTTGCATACATATTAGCTAAATCAGGATTATGTGTAACCATAATGACTAGCTTATCTTTTGCTATTTCTTTTAAAATATCCATAATTTGAATGCTCGTTGTAGAATCTAGGGCTCCAGTAGGTTCATCAGCCAGTAATATCTCAGGATTATTTACTAAAGCTCTCGCAATGGCTACCCTTTGCATCTGACCGCCAGACAATTGATTTGGTTTTTTGTTAATTTGGTCTTTCAAGCCAACTTTTTCCAATGCATTTATGGCTTTTTGTCTTCTTTCTCCCTTTGATACACCCGATAAAGTTAAAGCGAGTTCTACATTGGCTAACACCGTTTGATGAGGAATCAAATTATAACTTTGAAAAATAAAACCGATGGAATGATTTCTATAAGTGTCCCAATCATGGTCATTATATTCTTTAGTTGATCTTCCATTAATAATTAAATCACCACTAGTGTAGTGATCAAGCCCACCAATAATATTTAAAAGTGTAGTTTTTCCACATCCTGATGCACCTAAAATAGCAACTAATTCACTTTTACGGAAATTAATACTAACACCCTTTAGTGCTTGTAACCAACTATCGCCTGTCTTATATTCTTTTACAATCTTTTTTAATTCTAGCATGAAAAAAACCTCCCTGTAGAAATACAAATTATATAATTAAATTATGATTAAATTATAAACTTTTTTTATTAACTATTTGTAAAATATTTAAATACGCTAAAAATTATACCAAAAAATAAATAATTAGCCAATAAAAATGAAAAAAAGTATTCACTTTTAGAAAATTTAAGTGAATACTTTTAAATTATTTAAACAGTTAAATCATTATCATTTCTTGAAATAACAATTCGTTCTGGTTTTAATTTATCATCCATAACCATTCTTTTTCCATTATCAGCAATAGCAATTCTTAAAATTGTATAATCAATATCAACTTTACCATTGTCACAGAAAATCCAACTTGCAAGGGAAGATTTAGCATTAACACTATGGATTACTTCCATATGAATAGCATTGTGCATATTAGATTTAACAACTTTCAAGTACATCTTACCAACATGATTTTTCTTTCCCTTTAGAATTTCTTCTGGACGCATTCTCTTGATATTTCCACGATTAGTTAATAACAATATTATATCTTTTTCATCGACATATTTAGCACCTACTACATAATCGTTTGGTCGCGATTTAAGTTCAATAGATTTAACACCAAAACTAGATGGTTCGATAATGCTAATTTCGGTAGCATCATATCTATTCATATAACCATCGTGAGTAGCAATGACAACTTCACCACGATCGCCAGTAATTACATCAGCACTAACTACCTCATCACCTTCACGTAGTTTAGTGGCTTTTAAAGCCTTCGAATATCTATTTACATTTAAACTAGATAATTTCATTCTCTTAATTAATCCTAACTTAGTAGCAACAAGTACATACTTGTCATCATCAAAATTAGATACTGGAAAAGAGAAAATAACTTTTTCATTAGGTTCCATACTAATTAGCGTACTAACATGGTATCCCAAATCCTTATGTTTAGTTTCAGGAATTTTATGAATTGGTAAATAAATGTAATTACCTAAATTGGTGAATTGCAACAAAACATCAACCGTACTAACACTATAAATATCAGTTAATACATCACCATCTTTTAGCTTTGTTTGTTCTCCTTCAGCAAGGGTACCAAAAGCTCGCATGCTGATACGCTTCAAATATCCATCATGAGTGATAAGAAGCATGACATCTTCTTTTGTGATAATATCTTCGGTCTTTACTTCAACTTCATCAATTTCATGTTCAATAGTTGTTTTTCTTGGAATTGAAAGAATTTCTTTAGTTCTTGATAGTTCATCAATAATCGCATTATTTAAAGAAATATCACTAGAAAGAATAGTTTTAAGTTTTCTTATTTCTTGAGCTAGTTCTTTTGATTCTTGTTTAAGGGCAAAAATATCGGTATTTGTTAAACGATATAATTGTAACATAACAATAGCTTCCGCTTGAATTTCTGTAAAACCATATTTACTTATAATATTTTCTTTGGCGTCAGTTTTATTTTTAGAATTGCGAATTGTGGTAATTACGGCATCAAGAATTGACACCATTGCAATTAAACCTGCAACAATTTCTTGTCTTTTTTGAGCCCGTTCTAAATCAAAATTACATTTATTTCTCATTACTTCTTTTTGATGATCAATATAAGCATCTAGGAAATCAAGTAATCCCATATAACAAGGTTTACCACGTGAAATTGCAACCATATTAAAATTATAATTAATTTGAAGTTCCGTAGTTTTAAGTAAAAAGTTTAAGATTGTTTCCGGATCAGCATCTCTTCTAACATCGATTACAATTTGTAGTCCGTTACGATCAGTTTCGTCGCGAATCATTTTAACACCATCAACATTTTTTTGTTGAAGTTGATCACTCATTTTTTTAAGTAACATAGCCTTATTAACTTCATAAGGTATTTCGGTAATAATAATTCTAGGATCAGCATGACTACGATCTATTTCCGTTTTTGATTTAATTATTACTTTACCTCTTCCTGTACTATAAGCTGCTTTTAATCCATCAATTCCTTGAACAATAGCACCAGTTGGAAAATCTGGGCCTTGAACGATTTGAAGAATTTCATCTAAGCTACATTTATGATTGCGCATTCTGTAGATTACCGCGTCAATTACTTCCATAGGATTATGGGGAGGAATTTCGGTTGCATAACCAGCCGAAATACCACTTGCACCATTTACTAATAAATTAGGAAATTTTGCAGGTAAAACAATTGGTTCTAATTCTTCATCATCAAAGTTAGGAACTAAACCAACTGTTCTTTTATTGATATCTTCAAGAAGTAACTCTGCGTTTCTACTCATACGAGCTTCAGTATAACGCATTGCCGCAGCAGGGTCACCATCGATACTACCATTGTTACCATGCATATCAATTAATGGTAATAAAATTTTAAAGTCTTGACTCATTCTTACCATAGCATCATATACAGCCGTATCACCATGAGGATGATATTTACCAATTACGTCACCGACTATACGAGCACTTTTCTTAAATGGTTTATTTGAATAAAGACCTAATTTATACATTGCAAATAAAATTCTTCTTTGAACTGGTTTTAATCCATCACGAGCATCTGGTAAGGCACGATCTTGAATAATATATTTTGAGTATCTACCAAAACGATCACCCATAATATTTTCAAAATTGTCAACTAAAATATGCTCTTCAACAAAACTATTAATTTTTTTACCTACCTTACTCATCAGATTTTAACTCCTCTAGGACAAAATTATCATCAGCATCAAAAATGACATTATCTTCAATCCATTCTCTTCTTGGTTCAACATCATCACCCATTAATACCATTAGTCGTTCTTCAGCCAATTCTTCTTCAGCAATTTGAACTCTAATTAAAGTTCTACCTTCTGGATCCATTGTTGTTTCCCACAATTGTTCAGCGTTCATTTCACCTAATCCTTTATATCTTTGAATTGTAACATTGCGTTGATTGCTAAGTTTTTCTCGTAATTCCTCATCTGTCCAAGCATATTCTACATCATTTTTAGTTGATAATTTATAAAGTGGCGGTGTTGCAATATATACTTTACCAGCCTCAATCAAAGGATGCATAAATCTAAAGAAAAAAGTAAGCAAAAGAGTTTGAATATGAGCACCATCGGTATCAGCATCGGTCATAATTATAACTTTGGAATAATTTGATTTGGTAACATCAAAGTCTTCACCATAGCCAGCACCAATGGCATTAATAATTGAAACAATTTCTTCATTTTTTAACATCTCTTCAACTCTTACCTTAGCGGTATTTAAAACTTTACCTCTTAAAGGTAGGATTGCTTGGAAAGTACGATCTCTACCCTGTTTAGCTGATCCACCAGCTGAATCACCTTCGACTAAAAACAGTTCATTTTTGGAAGGATCTTTATATTGAGCAGGTGTAAGTTTTCCAATTAAATTAGCTGGTTTAGCAGCTTTTTGTTTAACCATTCTAACTTCTTTAGCAGCTTCTCTTGCAGCTTTACGAGCCTTAGATGCTAATAAAGCTTTTTGAATCAACATATCCGAAATCTTACCATTTTCAGCCATAAAATTACGCATTTGGTCATACGCTATTGTTTCACAAGCTGGTTTTGCCTCAGGTGTACCTAATTTGTTTTTAGTTTGTCCTTCAAATTGTAACAATTCTTCAGGAATACGAATTGAAACAATAGCAACAAGTCCTTCACGAACATCAGAACCCTCAAGATTAGGATCCTTGTCTTTTAAAGAACCAATCAAACGAGCATGATCATTAAAAGCTCGCGTTAATCCTGAACGAAAACCTATTTCATGAGTTCCACCATCTCTAGTTCTAATATTATTAACAAATGATAAAATATTTTCATTATAAGATTTTTGACAATACTGCAAAGCAATTTCAACATGAATACCATTAGCATCACCAATAAAGAAAGCAGGTTCATTAATTGGTTCTTTATCCTTAGTCATGGTACTTACAAATTCTTTAATACCATGTTCATAATGAAATTCTTCAACTTGTTCGATTCCCTCACGTTTATCTTCTAATGTGATTTTTAAACCTTTAATTAAAAAGGCTGATTCCTTTACTCTTTGAGCAATTTGTTTATAATCAAAAATGGTTGAAGAAAAAATCTTTTGATCAGGTTTAAAATGAATAGTAGTTCCCGTTTTTCTCGTATCTCCTAAGTTTTTAGGCTTTTCAATAATTTTTCCACCATTTCGATAAGTTTGTTGGAAAATTTTACCATCACGATATATAGTAACCGTCAAATATTCACTAAGAGCATTAACAACCGATGAACCTACACCATGTAAGCCACCAGCAACTTTGTAACCACCACTTGAATCAAATTTTCCTCCCGCGTGTAAAGTATTAAATATTACTTCAGGAGTAGGTCTTTTTTCAACTTTATGAATTCCTGTGGGAATACCTCTTCCATTATCAGTAACCGTAATACTATTATCCGCTTCGATAGTTACAAAAATATGATTACAGTATCCTGATAAAGATTCATCAATGGCATTATCAATAATTTCCCAAACCAAATGATGAAGACCTCTTGAATCTGTAGAGCCAATATACATACCGGGACGCTTACGAACAGCCTCAAGCCCCTGTAAAACCTGTATCGAATCTTCATTGTAAACATTCTTAACTTTTGATGTATTTTGTGCAGCCATTATTTACACCTACCTTTTTTATACTTTATAATTATATTTATTTTATCACATTAGTTATTTTTTTGCAAGTAATAAGACTCAAAATTGTTAACTAAACCCTAGAAAAAACGAGCTTAACTAGAAATAAAAACATACTTTTTTTATCGAAATTTATCAATATTAATCTAATTTTATAAAAGAAAAATAATCACATTTCCTTCTTTTTTCACAAATTTAATGTATACTATTCATGCGATATTTTAATTATTTATGAGGAAAAATAAACATCATGATTTATATAATTTTACAAATTGTTCTATTAATAATTGCATATTTACTTGGTTCAATTCCTTGGGCATTAATTATCGGTAAACTCGTTAAAGGTATTGATATTAGAGAATACGGAAGCAAAAACATGGGAGCAACCAATACTTTAAGAGTTTTAGGAGTAAAATGGGGAATTCTCGTTTTTGTTCTTGATGCCTTAAAAGGGGCTATTATTGTTGCAATAATGAAATATAATTTTTTCAACTTTGATTACACATTGTTTAGTTTTGTAATAAATCCTCTATTTTATGGAATTGCTGCTTTTTTGGGACACCTATTTCCTATTTATACTTCTTTTAAAGGGGGAAAGGGCGTTTCTACTGCAACTGGAGTTATTTTAGCATATGCTCCTATCTTATTTGTTGGGGGATTAATAGTATTTATAATTGTTTTTTTAATAACACGTTATGTATCTCTTAGTTCTTGCTCGGCTGCTATCACTGCCTTTATTATTTCTCTTTTTATAAGACCATTTGATTGGTACTTAGTAATCCTTACCGGTATTTTAACAATTTTAATAAATGTAAAACATATCGCCAATTATAAGCGAATTTTCCATCATCAAGAAAATAAAATTGATTTTAAACAAATAAAAAAATAAAAAGAACCAAATGGTTCTTTTTTTTATTGATATTTATTCATTGCTTCCATGACCTTTGTAATATCACGTTCAGAAGGTTTTCTTCCCATTTGTGAATACATTGCTCTAATCATATCACGATTAACTGGAGGGTTATCCTTTAATTGTTTTTCAAATACGTGTTTAATAACCAAAAAGCCAATAACAAAGCCTACAAGTAAGCATACCACGCCAATGATTAATCCAATCCACCAAGCTATCATAAATAAACGTCTCCTTTATCTTTTTTATCAACAACTATTATACCAAATTTAAACTCTTTATTCAACAAAATAGAAAATTTAGTTTTAAAAAATCATAAGACTTGAAAAAAAACTTACAAATATGATATAATTATAGTACCAATTATTTACGGAGGTACAAATATGCCAAGAAAAATTACTGATGCATGCGTAGCATGTGGTACATGTGCTGGTGAATGTCCAGTTGGTTGCATTTCAGAAGGCGATATCTATGTAATTGATCCAAGTCAATGTGTAGATTGTGGTGCTTGTGAAGCTGCTTGTCCAATGGGTGCAATCGTTGAAGAATAAGAAAATAAAAAAAAGAAATAAGACAACTATTGAGATTTCAATAATTGTCTTATTTTTTTATATCCATTTAAATGGGTTATTATCAGTACAAGATAGCACAAATTCAACAGATTCAAAGTTTTTAGATAAATCACTTAAAACTGTTTCTTTATATAAACCTTCTACACTATGACTAACTTCAACAACAGCCATGTTCCATTCTAAAGCATCAATAGCATTATTGTGATGAATTTCACCTGTTACAATGACATCACATCCTAATTTTTTGGCTTGGAGAACAAAGGATGAACCCGCACCACCAACAACAGCGACTTTTCTTACTTTTCTTGTTTCATCACCAATAACTCTAACATATTTTTCATTAAATTTTTTCTTTACAAAAGCGGCAAATTCTTCTAATGAAACTTTATTAGTTTCACCTATTCTTAAAAAAGAATTATTGTCAATTTCATTATTAATACTTTTAATATTTTTAAGTTCTAAAAGATTAGCTAAAATAAAATTCATGCCATCTTTAGCAACATCAAAATTGGTGTGCATAGCAAAAATATTCAAACGATTATCAAATACTTTTAAGAGTTTTTTTCCAAAAACTGAATCATAATCTAAATTTAGAAGGGGAGAAAACATAAAAGGATGATGTAAAATTAATAAATCAACTTTTTTATCAATTGCTTCATCAATAACATTCTTTGTTCCATCAAGTGCTAGCATTACTTTTTTTACAGGAGCACTCATGCTTCCAAATTGCAAACCAATTTTACCACTATCAAAATCACTTGCAAGATCTAGCGGGTACTTTTTTAATAAATAATCAGTAATTTCTTTTACTTTTACCATAATACTTCCTCAATTAGTTTCATTTTTTTCTTTATGTCCGTAACATCTTTTTTATCAATAATTTTTTGGTAATTTTGATAAACACCTTGCCATTTTTCTAAAAAGATAGCATCTTTTTTTATTCGTAATATCGGTCCCATCATTATATCTAAATCAGATAATTTTTTAGAGTTTAGTGCTTTGATAGCCTTAATAAGTTCATAATATTTATTTTTTTCTTTAACTATTACTTCATCAACAATGGTATAATTATTGTCATTTAAGTATCTTCTTAAAGAAGTTACTTTTGTATTAGCACCAAGAATAAATTTATTAACATTAGAAATCTTATTTTTCCCATCTTCTAATATTTTTGATATTAAATCACCACCCATACCAAGTATTGATACAGCATTAACATCTTCTTCTAAAGCACTCAAACCATCAGACAAAGTAAAAGTAACTTCGGACTGGTAGCCAGCCTCTTCCATATTTTTGTAAGCAACATCTAATGGCCCTTTTTTGTTATCAACTAATTGGACATGTTTTACACCCTTATTTATGGCATAGATAGCTAAGTAGCCATGATCACACCCTATATCGGCAAGAATGTCATCAGAATCTAACCAAGCAGCTGCCGTTTCTAAACGATTCATTTTAGTGTTTTTCCTATAGCTACCTTTCTTAGTATTTTCATTCGTGATGGATGTCTTAGATGTCTAATTGCTCTAATTTCTAACTGTCTTACTCTTTCTCGCGTAATTCCAAACTCCCTTCCAATTTCATCTAGAGTTTTAGGAATATTATCAACAAATCCATAACGAAGGTTAATTATTCTTGCTTCTCGTGGTGGTAATGTTGAGAGGGCATCAGCTATTCTTTCTTTATTTTCTTCTCTTATAGCGAATTCTAATGTTGTCGAAGCCGTTGTATCTTCAATCATATCACTAAAAAGAGTATCATCATCATCACTTATTGGTGAATCTAGGGAAACAATATCTTGAGAAATATAATCAAGATATTCTATATCACTTTCTTTCAAATTCAATTTGTCAGCTATTTCCTTAATACTAGGATCATATCCAAGTTGCATACTAAGCTCGCGACGAGCTTTTTTTAATTTGTTTAAGGAGTCAATAACATGTGCAGGAATTCTTACCATTCTTCCTTGTTCAACGATTGCTCTTGTAATAGCTTGTCTTATCCACCAAGTACCATAGGTAGAAAAACGAAAACCTTTAGAAGGATCAAATCGATAAACAGCTTTAATCAATCCTAAATTTCCTTCTTGAATAAGATCCATCAAACTTAATCCTCTATTTTGGTAATGTTTAGCAATAGATACGACTAATTTTAAATTTGATTCAATCAAACATTCTCTAGCCATTAAACCATCAGATGAAATTTTACGTAATTTTTCTTTTTCATCATCACCAATATTTAAATTATTAGCTAATTTCGTTTCCGCCTCATATCCAGCCTTAATTCTTTTACCAAGTTCAACTTCTTCTTCAAAAGTTAAAAGTGGTATTTGACCAATTTCTGTAAAATATGAACTAATAAAGTTATTAATATTTTGTTTTTCAGTTGAAGAAATATTTTCTTTAATATTTTTAATTTGATTAAACTCTTTTACTAGTTCTTCATCGCTTGGCTCGTCATCATCTTTAATCGTTCTAATGATATCAATGCCAATACTATCTAAATAATCTTCAATGTCATTAAACAAATCATCATCTAAAATTTTAAAAGTTTTATTGATAGTTTCTTCGCTAACACACTTTTCTTCTTGTGCATAGCGTGTAATTTCCCTAATTTCGTTTTCATATTTAATTGTATCCAACATATCCCTTTTTCCCCTATTCCATACATTTAATTTTGTTTTTTATATATTCTTCATAAGCTGTATTATCATTATTTAATACCCGCTTTTTGACATTTAAAAGTGACAATTTATTAATGAAATTTTGAATTGTTTTTAAACATTGTTCAAATTCTTCCATAGAATTAACATTAATTTTATTGTCATCAATGATTTTTGAAAGATAATCTTTTATTAATTCATTTTTGTTTAAATCATTAATGATAACTTCCCTATTATCTTTATCATTAATTAAATTAGGATTTTCTCTAATTAAAGATATAATTTTATTCATTATTGAAAATTCTAATTCTAATTCTTTACATAAAAAATTATCGCCAATAGTTTCAAAATATTTTGAAGTTCTGCTAACATCATACAAACAATGTTTAATGATTATTTCATAAGCTCTATAAACTTTAGAAGGAACTTCTAATTTTGTTATTATTTTTTCTTCTTCTGATTTTTCTTGTTCCATTGGATTAGAAGTTACAAGTTGTTGATATCTATAATTATATTTTTTATAATCTTCTTTAACAACTTCGATATCCAAATGTAAATCTTCAGAAACTTTTTTTAAATAATACTCAACAACGGTTGCTTGTCGACAATACGAAATAAACTCAAAGACGCTTCTTTTAAATTCTTCAATACTTCGTAAATCCAATTTATTTAAGTTTTTTATAGAAAGCTCATAGAGCCAATAATAGGCTGGTTTAGCTTTACTAACTAAATAAGTATTTAACAAATTAGAACCATTAGCCTTTAAATATTCATCAGGATCCAAGTTATTAGGTAAAACAACAGCATCAGGAATCAATCCCATTTCAGCAAACAATTTATTGGACCTACTTAACGCATGAATACCTGCTTCATCACCATCAAAACACAAAACAATATTTTTAGTAATTGTAAGAAGTTTTTTTATATGTTCTTTTGTCAAAGCAGTTCCCATTGTAGCAACGCCATAATCAACATTAGCTCTATATGCCGCAATAACATCCATAAAGCCTTCAAAAATATAAATTCGATCATTCTTTTTAGCTGGTAAGGCAGCATTATTCAAATTATATAATATTTCACCTTTATGAAAAAGAGGATTATCTTGTGAATTAATATATTTGGCCTGATTACTAGAATTATAAATACGGCCACTAAAACCAATAACTTTACCATTACTAGAAAAAATGGGAAACATGATTCGTTCACGGAAAACATCATGAATTTTTTCATTGGAAGAGCTACTAATAAGGCCTAATTCCATCAAATCTAATTCCAAATAGTTTTTTTTCATTAGAAATTGATACAAACCATCAGTCAAATTAGGTGCTAATCCAATTCCAAATTTATCAATTATTTTTTCATCAATACCTCTATTTTTTAGATAAGCCAAAGCTGCATTGCCCTCAATACTATTTTTTAAATAAAATTGATAGAATTGAGCAGCTTCTTTCATTATATTTTCTAGTTTTAATTCTTTTTCGTTTTGTTTGTAAGCACTACTATCAATATGTATACCAATACGTTCAGCAAGCTTAATTGTTGCTTGATCTTCTGTTATATTTTCATATCGAGACACAAAGTTAATAACGTTTCCTTTAGCCCCACAGCTAAAACAATTAAACATTTTAACTTTGTTACTAACACTCATTGAAGGATTATTATCATTGTGAAAAGGACATAAACCAAAATGACTATTACCTTTTTTATGCAGCTTGACATATTCGCCAACTACTTCAACGATATTAGTCTCATCAACTATTCTTTTTTTAATAGCATATGAAATCATTAATTTTTGTCCTTTCCTAAAATTTTTTTAATAATTATAAATCAAATTTATCCATAAAATATGTAACTAATTGATCAAGTTCAACGGTCTCCTGTTTCATCGTATCACGATCACGAACAGTAACTTTATTATTTTCTAAAGTATCAAAGTCAACAGTAACACAATATGGGGTTCCTATTGAGTCTTGACGACGATAACGTTTACCGATTTTACCGCTTGCATCATAATCACAATTAAACTTATTACATAACATTTTATAAACTTCACTAGCTTTCTCATTTAATTTATTAACAAGAGGTAGTACAGCAATTTTAACAGGAGCTAAAGCTGGATGCAAATGTAAAATTTCTCTTGTTTCACCATCTTCAAGAAGCTCTTCGTCATAAGCATTGGTTAACACTGCAAGTAACAATCTTTCAACACCAACACTTGGTTCAATTACATAAGGTAAATATTTCTCATTAGTTTCTGGATCTAAATATTCAAGATTCTCACCTGAATGTTTTTGATGAACTCCCAAATCATAATCCGTACGATCGGCTATACCCCATAACTCACCCCAACCAAAGAAAAATTTAAATTCAACATCTGTTGTGGCTTTAGAATAGAAAGATAATTCTTCAGGTTTGTGATCACGGCAACGAATATTTTCATCTTTTAATCCAATTTTCTTTAAAAAGTCAAGACAATATTTTTTCCAATAAGCAAACCATTCTAAATCAGTATTAGGTTTACAGAAAAATTCCATTTCCATTTGTTCAAACTCACGAGTTCGGAAAATAAAATTACCTGGTGTAATTTCATTACGGAATGATTTACCAATTTGACCAATACCAAAAGGTACTTTTTTTCGAGAAGTTCTTTGAACATTTTTAAAATTAACAAAAATGCCTTGAGCAGTTTCGGGGCGAAGATAAACTACTGATTTAGCATCTTCTAACACTCCTTGGTGGGTTTCAAACATTAAATTAAATTTTCTAATAGGAGTATAATTAACAGCTCCACATTTAGGACATGGCACACGGTTGGTAACAAGATAATTAAATAATTTATCATTATCCCAACCATCGCCAGTTTCTTCACCTTTTGTAAACTCTTCAATTAGTTTATCAGCACGATGACGAGTACCACATGATTTACAATCAACTAATGGATCAGAGAAACCTCCTACATGTCCTGAAGCAATCCAAGTTTCTGGATTCATTAAAATGGCAGCATCAATACCAACATTATTAGGATGTGATTGAATAAATTCTTTCCACCAAGCCTTTTTGATATTGTTTTTTAATTCAACGCCTAAAGGTCCATAATCCCATGCGTTGGCTAAACCTCCATAAATTTCACTTCCTTGATATACAAAACCTGATTGTTTTAAATAAGCAACAAATTTTTCCATCGACATATTCATAATATAACTTCACCTCATAATATATTTTTTATTGCACAGCAAATATATTATACCACAAATAAAATATCAATACAAAAAAAAAGATTTAAGCTTATTATACTTAAATCTCTAATAAAACTAAGTTTTAATCAATGTGTTGTTTTAAACGATTCATTCTTTGGTGATGACGTAATCTAGATAATGCTTTCGCCTCAATTTGACGAACTCTTTCTCTAGTAACACCCATAATTTTTCCTACTTCTTCTAATGTATGACTACGATCAATATCAACACCAATACCGTAACGAAGACGAATTACCATTTCTTCACGTGGTGTTAAGGTTTGTAGAACATCGTCAATTTCTTCACGATATAATGTTCTTTCTGTATACTCTAAAGGATTTAAAGTATTTTCATCAGCAACTAAATCAATTAATGTTGAATCTTCTTCATCACCAACAGAATTATCAAAAGAAATTGAATCTTGAGCAACACGTTGTAACTCAATAATTTTTTCAACTGGTAATTTCATGTCTTCGGCAATTTCATCAATTGTTGGTTCTCTATGCAACTCTTGAACTAATCTTCTTTGTGTTCTTGATAATCTATTTATGCATTCATGCATATGAACAGGAATTCTAACATTACGTCCTTTATCAGCAATAGCTCTCGTAATTGATTGACGAATCCACCAAGTTGCATAAGTAGAAAACTTAAATCCCCTTGTTGGATCAAATTTAATGACAGCCTTCATTAATCCCATATTGCCTTCTTGAATAAGGTCAGATAATGGAAGGCCACGTCCAATATATCTTTTCGCAATAGAAACAACAAGTCGTAAATTAGATTCAATCAAAATATCTTGAGCAGCTTTACCTGCTGATATTTTATCTTCTAATTCTTTCTTGTCTTCATCACTTAATGTTTTACCATTTTTCTCGCATTGATCTTTTTTCTCTTTACTCATCAAACCTTCTTGGACTTGACGGGCAAGTTCTAACTCTTGAGTTATATTCAATAATTCAACTTGACCAATTTCATGTAGATACATTTTTACAATGTCATCCGATTGATAAGGTGTTGAATCAATATTGTCAAAGTCAGAAACCTTAATTTCTGATTCTTCTTCAATCATTAAATCTTCATCATCAGGTTCTTTATCATCTAAATCTTCTAGATCATCAGGCATTTCATCAATAGAAATATCATCTATATCAGAAACGTTATCCTCATCACGAGTAACCTCATAATTTTTAGATTCTAAATATTCTACAACATCATCTAATAAATCTTCATTATCTACAGAAAAAACATCAGTAACCATTGATAAGGGAACATATCCTTCTTTTTTTCCGAATTGTTCTAATTTATCAAGTTGTTCCTTGTATTGCTCCGTATCTAGCATATTTCTACCTACTTTCATTTACATACATTTAACGAAGACATCATTTGCTACTATCTTCACATTATTATAACAAAAAAGATGTCGATAATTTGAAAAAACTTGTCAATAGAAAATAATATTTTAAAAAATACCGCTTAATCGGTAAAATATTAAAGCCATTGCTCCAGCCGCAATTAAGGTAATTGGCAAACCTTTAAACCCTTTAGGAACAGGAGAATTATCAATTTTTTCTTTTAACGATGAGAAAATAATTGATACAAATAAAAATCCTAAACCAGAAAAAATTGTGTAAAAGAACATATCTAAAAAAGAATAATAAATAATCTTTTGAATATGTCCAAAAACAGCACTATTAACTACTACAATTGGAAAATACAATAAAAACTTTTTATAAAATGGTGAAAACAAATACTTAATAATTATTAAAATAATCGCTAATATTATTATTACCACAATTGTAAAAATCATTATTCTTAAATATTCCAAATTAAATTTTCTAATTATATAAGTATAAGATAAATAAGATAAAATGGAAGTAAAAAACAACATAATCATAAAAATAAAGCTTAATTTTAACGTATCATTTTTATTTTTAGTAGTTTCTAAAAAAGGTTCAATGCCAAAAACATTATTTAGAATAATATTTTCACTAATGAAAGCAATCATACATAATTCAAATAAACTATTCATTGTTAATCACTTTTCCTTTCTTTTTATTCTCAATTATCCATATTTTTAACGATTGAAAAATTCCTAATATTAAACCAACTAATATCATACCACCAATTGTTGAATTAACAGCAGGAATAATTAATGATAAAACATATCTACTTAATGTTAGTAAACAAACAATTATAAAAAGTAATCCAATTATAATAATATTGCCAATCATAATTGTTTTAATTTTTTCTTTATAGACAAATTGATAATTATAAATCATTACAAGCCCGTTAGCTACCAAAATTGGCAAATATAAGCCTATTGATCTAATGACATTATAAAGATAACTTTTCAAAAAAATTTCCATAAGTGAAATAATAGCACCATTGATAATCAAAATAAAAAAAACTAACCACTTCTTAGAAACAATCTTTGACAGTAAAAACACAAGAATACTTGAAAGCAGAATCATTATACTAATTATTATTACCATCCACAAAGCGCTTTCAAAATCTGTGGTAAAAATGACTAATAAGCTTGTTCCAAAAATCGTAATATAACTATAATTATTATCTAATAGAGTTTGAAAAATTTTTTTATTCATATATGGCCACCAATATCTTATATTGTTTAAAAGCAATACCAACAGCTTTTTTGACAAGTGCTGATTGCATAGCAAAAGTATCATCGTATTTAAAATAATCATAATAATCGTTACTATCACATCCAATAATGCCATAATCATAAAGATTATCATAACCATCATTAATAACATGAATACTTTTAATTTTTCCATCATCTTGAGAAATCAATACATAGGTGTCCAATTTTATGTATTCATTTTGACTTGAAACTAAAATAATGTAAACAAAATCATTACCATTTCTTCCAATCGCTACTTTTTCTACATCAGTAATTTTCTTACAATCTAGAAAAGGTTCTGTAATAAAATATCCTTCAATATAATTACTATTAATGCCAATTGTACCACCATACTTATCAGTATTATTTTTTCTAACGGAGTTAGATGTAAAAATAATTATTACAAAAAATAAGGCAGTGATGAAAAGAAATATAAGAAATGAAATGAAAGAATTTTTAATTAATTTATTATTTACTTCTTTTTCTTGCATAAAATACTCCTAGTAAATGTATTTAATACGATAAAACATATAAACTATACAAACAATAAATATAGCTAATATAATTAAATAGTTAAATATCATTTTTGAATTAATTTCATGACCACGATTAATAGCGGCAAAACGATTAATAAGTGGTGTGAATAAACACATGAACAAAATTGAGGTAATAGTACCATCAATTCCTCTTATATATCTAATCATTATGGTAAGAATACCAGCTGCTATTGCGTAAATTATTTTACCATTAGGCATTTCCGGAGTAGTAATTGGTTCTGTAGCTACCATAATCCCACAAAACATAGTAGGTCCCGCAAGAATTGAATAAGTTGGATACCAAATACCAAAACAACCTCCTTCCACCCCCAACATTATGCCAACAATCCATGTCAAAACAAAAATAGTGGCTAAATAGTATACAGGAGTACGCCAGTTAATAACGCGATTAGCTAGCAAAAATACAAAAGCTATTGTACAAATAAAAGGTGACATACCACCAATACAACCAGTTTTCAATCCTAAAAACATTTTAAGAAGGCCACCATAGTGTTCTTTTAAAAAGGCATAAGGCAAAATCTTTCCATTACCACCAATTAGCATATCAATACTTGAATTAAAAGTAGTATCAAAAAGCTTATTGAGAATTTCAATTTGATAGTTTCCACTATTCATGACAATGCTGTTAAAAGCTAAAACGCAAATGACATATCCCAAAAGAGATGGATTAAAAATAGAATAACCATAGCCACCAAATAACATTTTAAAAACAATATTACTTATAAATGATCCAAAGATTATAACATAAAAAGGAACAAAAGGTGGTAAAAGAATTGTTAAAATAACGCTAATAACAACACCATAATTATTAATTATTTTGTTAATTAGCATCTTAAAATCTTTTACCTTTAAGAAAAAAAAGAAATAGATACCTTCAAACAAAACACTACTTAAAATACCAACAATGATATTCAAAAGAGGTGTTAACATATTAATAAAACTAAAATTATCAATTTTGTATATTAATGGAACAATACCATTGATTATCCATCCAAAAAGACAAATAGGGATTAAAGCTATAGAAAAAAACAACATGTTTTGTTGAGAATTTCTCAAATGTTCATCATTTGCTTTAATATATGGTCCTTCTTCTACAACAAACTTTCTCATAATTACCTACTTTCTTATGTTAATTGTGGAAACTTTTTTATTTTCTAATAAAAATTTTTTACCAGATTTTACAAAACTAGCAATATTGATTCCCGATGGACAAACATAACTGCATAATCCACAACCTACGCATGTATCAGCTTTTAAGATAGCTAGTTCTTTTTCATTTTTACTTAAAAATGCTTCTCTTATTAGTGTTGGTGATAAAAAGGCGGGACAAGAAATTGAACATTTACCACAATTGATACAAATATAATTAAAACTCTTTTTAACCACTGGTAAAACTATTACAGCATTAACATTAGGAGTAATTATCAATTCATCATTAGGTATTGTATTTCCCATTAAAGGGCCACCAACAATTAGATGAAGTTCACCATCATCAATTGTATAACCACCACACAACTCAATTAATTTTGATAATTTAGTTCCCATTTTAGTAATAATATTACAAGGATTTTTAATTCCTTCACCACTAATGGTTATAACATTTTCAATTAAAGGCTTATTATCATTTACAGCATTACACACCGCAATTGCCGTTTTCACATTGTTTACAATCGTGTTAACTTCTCTAGGTAAAGAAACATAATTTTTCTTCACAATCTTTTTTACTAAAACTCGTTCCCATCCCATAGGATAAGCATCATTAATTGGTACAATTTTAATATCATTAATACCTTCTAATTCTTTTTGAAGAGCAGCAATAGCCTTTTTATGATTTCTTTTTACCGCAATAAAGGCTTTAGGAGCATTATTTGCAATCATTATATAACGAGTGCCATCAACAACTTTTTTTGGCCATGTTAACATTGAAATATAATCACAGGTAATATATGGCTCACACTCAACACCATTAATAATAATACAATCCGCTTTTTGAACTGGTAAATATTTAATATATGTTGGGAAAGCCCCACCACCTAATCCTACAATGCCAGCATTTTTAACTTTACTAATAATGTAATCGCGATTAATTTTAAAGGAACTATCGGTTTGATAATAACACTCCTCTTTAAAATCATTTTGAATTTCTAACATATCAATCATTTTTCCGCTAGAATGCCACATCTTCTTAATAGCAGTCACAATTCCACTAACTGATGAACAAACCGGATGCATATAACGTCCTTCTCTATACATTAAAGGTTGTCCTTTTAAAACCCGTTCATCAACTTTCACAACAACAGTATATTCAAAATTTTCATTAACTATCGGAAAATAAACAAATTCTGGTTCTAAATATTTTAGTATAGGATTTTCAGTCGACATCTTATCTTTTGTATTAATTTTGTAACCGGAACTATGTAAAATCATAACTAATTATTCTCCCTTATTAATATCTAGTCTCATTATAGCACTTTTTTTATATTTTTTTACTCTTTTTACATAATTTCATAAAAAATAAAAATTAGAAGTTTCCTTGGAAATGAATTCATTTCACAAGTATTTTTCTAATTTTTATTAATTATATTTCTTTGATTTTAGCAATATTAACAATTTTTTTAACGATAAAAGTATAATTATAACTTCCATCTTCAAAATTTGAATTTAAAAGTTCGATGTTAAGAATCTTTTCTTTTTCACTACTACTTTTTAATTCTAAATTATAATAAAGTAAACTTATAGCATAATTTAAAGAGGAGCTATCATCATAAACAATTTCTAAATTAGATAATTCATAATAATTAACTCGATAAACCTTAATTAAATTAAATATCGAAACTAATTGTGTAAATCGTAAGTTTTGATATTCATAATATGTTTTTGGTTTGATAAGCATATTATTAAGAAAACTAATCTCAAGTCCTTGTTTTACGTTACTAGTATAGGTAAAACTATTAATTTTTTGAGGAACTTTAATCTTTTCAATCTCTAAAACAGTTCCTAATATGATTCCTTTAGCCCGCACGTAATTGTTATAATTACTTGGATCATTTTTATACAAAAGATTACCCGTAATTAATAAGTCACCTTTTTTTACAAATTGATTTAACTCAACTAAACAAACCCCATTTGTGGCCTCAATTCCATAAATAACGGCATTATAACCACTAATAAGATCAGCATTTTTGTTATTTTCTAATGGTTTGTCTTTTTCTATAGTTCTCTTTTCAACATCAACCAACAAAACTGATCCTTTTTTACTTACTCCTATATATGCGTACTCGGGAAAATTAATTCTTAAATCTAAGGATAACTTATTTAAATCTTCACTATACGTAGTATAGGTTTTATGAACATCTAATTTACTATAAATAAAATCATACACTCTTTTATTGTACATATTTTTATCTACAAATCTAATTTCCCTTATAACAAAATTCGAAGAAATTAAAATAATAAGACAGACAAAAAAAGTTAATATGAACAAAATTTTCTTTAAAATTATGGTATTAAATTTTTTTAATACACCATTACACTCATTAATATTGTACAACTTTGATAATTCTTTTTTTAATGTTAAATCTCCATAACATAAGTAATAATCTTCTTCTTTTCTTATATCATAACGAGGACTTTTAACTTTTAAAAAAATATCAGATGGAATTTTAAATAAATATGGTCTCTTTATTCTTTCAACTATTAATTTCAATTTGTTTAATTTTACCATATATCTCCATTTTATTTTCATCTAAGTATTCAATTTTTAAATCTGTCCCTATTATTATATAATTATCAAAACTAATAATTTCTTTTTTTAAGTCCTTTATAGCTATAAAATTTTTTACAATAAGATGATTATCGTTATCAAGTTGTAATTTTAGATGTTCTTTTAACAAATAATATCACCAACTAATTATATGATAAAAAAGCCATAAATAGAAGAAAAAACTACTAACCAAAAAGTTAGTAGTTATTCATTCTAAATTAATGTAAACGTCCAGATTTGCGAGCTGCTCTTCTTTTTTCTTTACGAACTTCAGCAGGTTTCATATAATGTTGACGTTTTTTGGCTTCGACAAGGGTCCCGGCTCTTGAAACATCACGTTTGAAACGTTTAATAGCATCATCTAGTGAATCATTTTCTCTTACAATTGTTTTAGGCATTATCTCTGGTCCCTCCTTCCACACCATAAAATCTATTATATTATACACAAAAATGTCATTTTTGTAAAGTTTTTTACCCTTTTTTTTAAGGGGTCAAGTGCTTTTTAAAAATTAAAACTTATAATAACTCCTTAGTTCTTTAATTAGCATTCTTGAGGCTACCCCTCTATGACTTATTTTATTTTTTTCTTCATCGCTAATTTCTGCTAAACTCATCTTATATTTAGGTAGGTAGAAAATAGGGTCATAACCAAAACCATTGTTTCCAGTCGATTTTAAAGCTATCGAACCTTGTAAACTACCCAAAGCATTAATTAACACTTTTCCATCATAATAATACATGGCTGTACTAAATTTAGCACTTCTATCTTCGATACCTTCCATATTTTTAAGTAATTTGGCCATATTTTTCTTTGGATCAGCATTTTCATTGTTTTCACTGGCGTATCTAGCCGTATTTACACCCGGTTCATCATTTAATGCTTTAACTAATAATCCCGTATCTTCACTAATTGTTGGTAAATTAAATTTATGATAGTAATACATAACCTTTAAATACGCATTTGCTAAAAAAGTATTACCTGTTTCAAGTGGTTCTTTAACAGGTTCTAAATCTTTTAATGAAAGAAGTTCAATGCCAGATATTTCTAACTCATTAAATATTTTTTTCATTTCTTTTAATTTTCCATTATTTCCTGTTGCTAATAAAATTTTCATAATAAACTACCTCTTTGCTTTCTTATTATACACTATATTTTCTATTTATAAAAAAATATGCTCCAAGCTAAAAAAGTAGGATGTATTCCTACTTTATCTTTTGGTTGTATTATCAATTTCTAAAAGAACACTGTTTAAACCATGAATGGTTATCTTATCTACTTGAAGGTTATATTTTATTGTTTCTTCAATGCTTCTTTTTAAATTATCATCTAAATTAACATTTTTATTAAAATTTAATTCAAATGTTGAAGCTGAAATTGTATAATCATAATCTGTAATATTTTCAGGTTTATCAACAAATAATTTAGTTACCATAAAATCATATACACTTTTATCTTTATAAAAATAGGTAACTGGTAAAACATAATCAGAAATATATCTAATAATCGTAGTTGTTGATGCTTCAAACAAATAATTTGTTTCTTTTGTTAAATTAATTCCAAAATCCTTTGTAAGTTTTGTAAAATAATAATCATTTACTTTGTTTACTTGATTGCCGTTTATTTTAATTTTCACTTCTTTAATTTCATCATCGCAAAATGTCCAAACTAATTGTTCAAGAGCTCTTCTACCAAGTGATGAATCAAAATCTTCGCTAACATTTAACGTTAAACATCCATTATTTTCTTCATGATTAATTAATGATGTATTACTATTTATACAAGTATTAACTGGTTGTTTGAATACACCGGTTTTTTTAGTTATAATATCAAATTTTTGACTAATTTGATCTTCTTCGATACTATCAACATAGGCATTAACACCAATAATTTGATTTTCTTCATTTTGCATATAAACCAAAATGTTTTCTTTATAATTATTTTCAGAAGGTTTTGAAGAACGATTAAATATTTTCTGATAAGTTTCTTTAGGTATTAAAAATAAAATGCACAATAACACGCCTAATAAAATAATAAAAATAATCTTCTTTTTCATAACAATTACACTCCTACATCATCTTATGAAAATCAACAATTAAATATTACTTTTTGTTCTTTTTTTATTATTAGTCTTGAGTTTTAGATATGATTATGTTATAATAAAGTAATCGTGGAGGTGCTTATGAAAGCAGTTACTTTAACAATTTTGTTAATATTATATTTATGTGTAGGGGTTGTTTGGTATATTCTTGCTAAAAAGGATGCATTAAAAAAGAAAAATAGTAATTTAGAAGTTAATAGTATTGATGGAACCATCGAAAATGGAGAAGTTGTTGTTAATAGTGAAAATGTTGCTCAACTTGATAAAGTTAATAAAAAAACAGCTATTTTTAATATTTTATTATATTTCATCTTATTTAATATTCTTGTTAGTGTTGTATCAAGCATTGGAATCGTTATCTATTTAAAAGTTAATGGTATTGAATACGATTTGATTAACCCCAATAGTTCAGTGTTTGATGAAAATGTTTATAATAAGATGGTTGTTTGTTTAAACCCTATTATTGAAATAATAATATATGGTCTTGCAGCTATTGGAATAGGACTTATTTCAAAGAATATCCTAAAAGAAGCTTTTAATGGTTATACTAAAAAGAATTTTCAATTTTCTTTAGCTTGTGTTGGTTTTATTCTTGTTGCTGGATTTGTTTCTTCCTTCATTTTTACTTTGTTTGATATTAATACCTCATCTTCTAACCAAGATGCTATTGAAGAAATGATGTTTTCTTCTTCTATAGGTCTTACAATTACAGTCATTGTAACATGTATCTTAGCCCCTTTAGTGGAAGAATTAGTATTTAGAAAAAGTATCTTTGATTTAATCAAAGACACTAATTTAGCAATTCTAATTTCAGCTTTATTATTTGGATTTTTGCATGTTTCCTCTTCTTCATTTTCAGCATTAACAAATATGATACGAGGAGAAGGAAATTATTTAGATTTTATAAATGAACTTATCCAAATTATACCTTATTCTTTAATGGGCTTTACAATATGCTATTTTTACTCACTATCTAAGAAAAATATCGCGACAACAATTGTTGCCCATGCAATGTATAACACTCTATCATTAATATTATCAATTATAAGTTATAGACTTAGTTAAAAAAAGGCCGCAAACGGCCTTTTATTTTTTTGTCTCTTTCAATTGTTCTTTTACTTTTTTACTAACAGTAAAGCGAATTTTATAATTACCAGGTACTTTAATAGATTCACCCGTGGCTGGATTAACGCCTACATATCCTTCTTGGTAATATTTCTCAAATGTGCCAAAGCCACTAAGTACAACTTTATCATCAACCAAAAAAGCCATCGATATTTCATTTAGAGTTCTATCTACAATATCCTCAATATCGATTAGACGATAGTTCAAATTATCTTCTTTACTATGTTCTTTAATTTTTCTTACTAATTCACTCTTAGTCATAAAAACACCTACTTAATACGTTACCTTTATTCGTGTATAATCTAAACTGAAATATTAAATGAACAGTTCTGATAAAAACACGATTTTTTTATTTATGATATA
>CAKONV010000022.1 GCA_934098295.1 uncultured Bacilli bacterium
ATTAATATTAATATGGAACATCATGGATTAATAGAATCAACAGGACCAGGAGAAGCTATACTTACAGCTAACTATATCTTAAATAGAAGAATATTCCTTGAAATTAATTTAACAATTACCGAATAAAATATTGATGTTAAAAAAGAGTTAATTCTGATATTTTGAAAATGATTAACTCTTTTTGGCTCTTTAAAAAAATTGGGGTGATAAAAAACGAATTTCGCAATGAAATTCGCTTTTTATATTGACTAATTATTAATTTAGTTTTAGTGGTAAATTTTTGTTTATCTTAAATATACATATTTTTCTAAATCTTCTAAAAATTTGCATATCTATTTGCGTTCTTATGTATTTTTTCAATAGAATTATTAATACCTTCTATAGGTCCATCTGATAATCTTCTAATTTTACCATTAGCATCAGTAATTTTAATAAATGAATTAAGAATGTATTCTTTCCAAGTTTTGAGCATATTTGAAAAATCTTTAAAAGAATTTAATTTAGATTGATCAATTTTTTCAATAATTTCATCAATTTCTTTTTCAGTTTCCTTTCTTGATTGAAGAGAATTAAATCATGATCGATATTTATAATCAAATTAACTATACCTCTATCGGAAATATGATATCAAAGTTTTTTGTTATATTTTAGATTATTACTTAAATTATCATATTTTGTATCATCACCTTAATTTTTAAAATAGCTGAAAATATATAAATCTTTATCTTTTTTTGAAAATAAGGTTGATAATGTTTATTTAAAAAGATATATATTATGAAAAAATCAAATAGCAATTTTATTAGAAAATATAGTTACTAAAAAATATTTGTAAGCATTAAAATATACTAATAGCAATATATTTTAAAATATGTTAAAATTTAATTAAAAAAATGTCACCTTTTTGATTTTCGATTGTATTATAGGTGAAAGAGATTTAAATTATGAAAATATCACAAGAACAATTTGACTTTGTATATAAAGAGTATGCAAAAGAATTATTACAAATAGCCTATGGTTATACAAAAAATAAAGAAGACTCCATAGATATAATGCAAAATGCATATATCGCAGTATTAGAATCTAACAAAAGGTTTGAATCTAATGAACATATCAAGTATTTTTTGATAAGGGTTACTATTAATGAATCAATAAATTTTGTAAAATCATATTCAAAGAAAAAAGTATTATGTAATAACGATATCATAATGAACATCCCTGAAACTAAAAAAGATGAATTGCCTTACGATATATCAGAAATTGTTAATACCTTGCCACAAAAATATAAGACAATTCTTGTTTTGTATTATTATGATGGCATGAAAATTAAAGATATTTCAAAAGTTTTAAAAATGAAAGAATCTGCAGTAAAAAAACGATTAGAACGGGCAAGAAATCTAGTAAAAGAAATCATAGAGAGGAATTATAAAAATGATTGATGAAGAATTATCCAAATTAAAAAACAGTATTCCAAATTTTAATATTGATGATTATAAAGACAAAATTTATAATAAGCGTAATAGGAAAACTTCTAAAAATCGTTATTTTTTTAAAATAACATTCTCTACATTAATAATAGCTATGCTTTTATGCGTTATTGGTCTTACTGCACATTCTTTAAGTGTAGAGGCAAAAGAGTACCAAGCAGCCGTAGAATTTTTTGAAACTAATAAATTATCTACAGATGGTTTAACAAGAACAGAAGTGAAAGAAATTTATCGTGATATTACAACTAATAAGTTTCAATATAAAAAAACGGGTGAAGTAATCGTAAAAAGTATTAAAAATAAAGTGCCTGGATGTAGTATTGAATTAAAAGATGCAGATTCTAGCACAATAGCTAACTGCTGGGAATTATGGGATAAGTTATACAAACAGTTAGAAACCTCAGAAATTGGTATTCATTATGAACATGCATTAATACCAGAAATTGATCATAATGGCGTATGTAACTTTAGAATGTCTAAATTTACTAAATATGAAAATGCTGTAATGTGTTGGCAAATTGAATTATTTTATCTTGTTGAAGGTTATTGTGTGTCTGATGATTATTTAATTGTTTATGGTTGTCAATTATCAAGTTACGCATCTGAATATACTAGAAAAGTCTATATGACTAAGATAAGTAATGATGGAGAAATTATTTGGGAACAGGGATTTGATGATTCTAGTGATTTTTATAGAGTAATCATTAATGAAGATGATACAATCACGGCATTTAGTAATAAAACTTATCAAAATTCATATTTAAAAATGTATAATTTGAATAGTGATGGTACTGTTATATATAGTAATCAAAATTCTTTTGATAATTTGAGCATAAGAAATATTGTTAAGATAAATGATGGTTATTTAATACATTTAGTTGATAATAATTATAGCGCAAGATTTTCAAAAATTGATATGAACGGAGATTTACAAAAAGAATTCAGTTATGATGATGAAAACTATAAATATATTTTTACAGATGCCATTGAATTTGAAGGTAAATTATATTTATCAGCATATTCAGTTTCTAATTTTGATAAGACGTCTACTAGAGGCGAATTAGGAAAAATACTTGATAGAATAAATGGAATGAAAAATGATGAAATAACTGATGAATTCGTTTTAAATTTATTTAAAGAAGAATATAAAGCTGTTTTATTTGTATGTGACAAAGAAGATGGCGAATTAACTAAATTTTATACTGCTGATGCAGCCCTTGGATCAAGTATTAAAGTAGAAGATGGTATGTTAATTTGGGAGGTAGAATATTTAAGTAATGTGTTCTATTCCCCAGCGACTAGTTCCTTTACTTTTGGTGGTGTTACGCAAGTGTATAATTATATATATAACAAAAATGGTGAATTTTTGAATGCTGATAAAACCGAAACATTAAGAGTTTTTAGAAGATAATTAAATCAAAAAAGTGGTTATATAAAAAGCCACTTTTTTTAATTAATTTAGTCAATAAATTGCATGAAAAAAAGCATACAATAACCTTTTTTATAAAAATATGCTATACTTATGAATAGAAAATAAATGAAAAAATAAGGTAAATTATTAATATGGGTACAACAAAAGAATATAAGAATTTTATTTTAGAACAACTGAATTTATTAGATGATATTACTTGTAGGCCAATGATGGGTGAATATCTACTTTATTATAAAAAAACATTATTTGGTGGAATATATGATGATCGATTATTAGTAAAAATTGTAGATAACAATAAAAAATATAATATGGCAAAAGAAATTCCATATGATACCGCAAAACCAATGTATTTAGTAGATGCTGTTGATGATAAAGAGATTTTAAAAGAAATAGTATTAGATACTTATAAGGAAATAAAAAAAGCATGAATACTGAAAGGAAAATTATTAGAATCAAAAAAATTTAAAACTAGATGATGATAATCTTGTTTAATAGTGTATAAACAAAGTTTTAGATAGAACCAGTCATGTTTATAAATAAGGAAAAAAATGGTATTGTGAAATAGATAATACTAAAATAACTATTAATTCATATAACTATACTATTATCACAGCTCATCAAATTAAAAGAATTTAATAACATTGTTTGAAATATTTTAATATAATGATTAAAATTAGTTAGTAGTATATAAAATAAAAAAGTACAGGAGGATTATTTTATGATTAAATTTAGAGATGGATTTTACACGGATGTAAGAACTGAAGATCGAAGTAGAACTACTATTTCTTATAAATCTGGTGTATTAGAGGAAATGAAAACATGCATTGAGCGTCGGGCTTTTTTAAGAGTATATGACGGCAAAATGTGGTACTATGCATCCGTTACAGATTTGACACATTTACAAAAAACATTAGATGAACTTTATGATGCAGCAGTCCCCAATGGTAAAATTTTAGATGATCCAATCGTTAGAAAATTTGAAATAAACAACGATGAGGTATTGAACTTTGCAAATTGTTCTGTTCGCAATGTTCCTTTACAAGAAAAACAAACCCTTTTATTGTCGTATTTACCATTACTAAGCGAGGATAAATGCATTTCCATACCAGAAGGAAGATACCTTGATCGTAATAGTTTATTTCACTTTCAATCAAGTTTAGGGGCAAACATTACTTATGATTATCAAACATGTGGCTTTGTGTTAAGTTGTAGTATGGTAGAAAATGATAAGAAATTCTCTGGCCATTGGCAAAAGGGTGTAACTAAATTTGAAGACTTAAAGGGCCTTGAACAGGAAATTAGAACTTCTATTGCTGAACAAATAGTATTTATGCGCAATTCTGTGCCAGTTGACCCAGGAAAATATCCTGTTATTCTTTCTCCAGAAGCAGCTGGAGTATTTGCTCATGAATCATTTGGACATAAATCTGAATCTGATTTTATGCTATCAGATAAATCAATGAAAGATGAATGGAAAATTGGTAAAACTGTAGGTTCACCTATTTTATCTATTGTTGATTGTGGTTTAGTTTCTGGATGTGGATACGTTCCTTATGATGATGAAGGAACGCATGCTAAAAAGAATTACTTAATTAAAAATGGTGTGTTATCAGGCCGTTTACATAGTGTACAAACAGCAGCTATACTCAATGAAGATTTAACTGGTAATGCCCGTGCAACTGATTGTAGATTTGAGCCTATTGTTCGTATGACTAATACGTATATTGAGGGTGGAAATCTTAATTTTGAACAACTAATTTCACCAATAAAAAAAGGTTATTTCATCAAGACAATAAAGCATGGAAGTGGTATGAGTACATTTACAATTGCACCAAGCATTGCATACGAAATTGTTGATGGAAAATTGGGTAGCCCTGTACAAATTAGTGTAATAACTGGTTCAGTATTTGAAACTCTTAATTTGATTGATGGATTAACTAGTGATGTACATATGTTGTCATTTGTAAGCGGTGGTTGTGGAAAAATGGAACAAATGAACCTACCGGTTGGTTTTGGTGGCCCATATGTTCGAATTTCTTCAATAAATGTACAGTGAGGTAAATATAATGCAAAAAGAATTTATAAAAAAAATAAAGAATAAGATTACACTAAATGTTACCGATGGCAAAATTGATAGCTTTCGTGAACAAGAAGAAGAAACTAATACGGTTCGACTTTATGAAAATGGGATTATAGGTGTAGCTGGTTGTCTTGGCCAGGCAGATGAAGAATTATTAACTTCTAAAGCTATAGAAGCTTTGTCGCTTAATATTAAGTATCCTTGTAAATTAGAAGGTAAACTAGAAAAGGAAATACTTAATGAAAAAGAAATAATTTCTGTCTCTAATTTAATACCAACAATGCAAGATTTTCTACACCGTCTTAATGTTATGTGTCCAAATTTTGCTTTTTCAAATAAGATTAGTTTAATTCATAATAAATCGGAATACACCAATTCTCTTGGTAGACATTTAATTAGTTCTGTTCAAAGCATTGATATTCAATTGTTGTCTCAAAATCGTGGCTCAGGAAATTTATTTGATACTACATTTTCCTATGATGCTAGCAATTTTAATCCGGAAGAACTATTAGATAATTTTAAAAAGGAATATGATGCGTTTTATGTGTCATCAGATATTGAACCTGGAGAATATCCTGTAGTAATAGATGCAACTGATTTATTTGGAAGTTTTTTACAACAATTTGTGGCAGAGTTATATGTAGCTGGTGCTTCTTTATTAAGTGGTAAACTTTGTGAAAAAGCATTTTCTGAAAAACTTACTTTAAAAAATGATATGAATCCTACAACAAATCCTAGTGCTTGCTTCTTTGATGATGAAGGATGTGTAGCTCCTGACTTACGTCCTACACTTATAGAAAAAGGTACTTTAACAGGTCTTTTAACTACCAAAAAATCATCAGATAACTTGAAAATTCCTAACCTTGGTACAGCTGCATCAACTTATGATGGTGTTTTATGTTTAGGTTTTAATAAATTTTATGTAGAACCAACGGTTTCTTCATTAAAAGAACTTGTTCCTGGAAAAGCAATATATATTGTTATTACTTCGGGTGGGGATGTAACCCCTGATGGTCATTTTGCATCTCCAGTACAAATGTCTTATTTGATGGAAAACGGAGAAATTATTGGACGTTTGCCAGAAATTCATATTAGCGGTAATTTTTATGATTTATTTGGAAAGAACTATATTGGCTCAGTTAGAAATAATTCTAATCCAAGTAGCACATTATCGGTACTTCAAATGACTATAAAAAAATAATATATTTATTTTAAAAATTGCCAATATTTTTCTAACTTTTTTTCTTTTATTGGTTGCTTAATAAAAATAAATATGATAAAATATACCTAGAGGAAGGAAGAATTTTTAGGTTATACCGTTTTGCAAAAAACTTTTGAAAAAGAGAGAGGAAGAAAAAAAAGGTGATTTGAATACATAATAAATTTATTAATTGTATTCATGTTAAATTTTATTAACAGAAAGGACAAAAAATGAAAAAGAATTTTGCATTAATTCTTGTTTTCTTATTAACATTTACTTTAGTAAGTTGTTCAAAAGAATATACTTATAAATTTGTTAATGAAGACGGAACTGTTTTATTGGAAGCTAAAGGTAAAAAGGGTAGTACAATTACTGCTCCTGCAACTAATCCTACAAAAGAAAGCACTGATGAGTTTTCTTATGAATTTACAGGATGGGATAAAGAAGTTGGTACTTTAGAAAGTGACATTACTTTTACAGCACAATATAAAGAAACTAAAAGAAAGTACACTTATAAATTTTTAAATGATGATGGAACTTTATTAAAAGAAGAAACGGTTGAATATGGAACTCTTCCAGTTGCTCCTGAAACGCCAACAAAAACTGGTAGCGATGAATTCTCATATGTATTTGCTTCATGGGATAAAGAAATTGTTAAAGTTACTGGTGATGCAACATATACTGCTGTTTATACTTCAACAACTAATGTTTATACATATAAATTTGTAAACTATAATAATGAAGTATTAAAGGAAGAAACAGTTAAGTATGGAACTCTTCCAACTGCTCCAGAAACTAATCCTACAAAACCTGCAACTGAAGAATTTACTTACAACTTTGTTGGTTGGGATAAAGAAATTGTTAAAGTTACTGGTGATGTAGTGTATACTGCTGTATATGAAGAAGTTAAAAACAAATATACATATAAGTTTGTTGATTTCGATGGAACAGTATTGAAAGAAGAAACAGTTGATTATGGAACTGATCCTGTTACTCCAGATGATCCCGTTAGAGAAGATGATGAAAACTGCTCTTATGAATTCATTGGATGGGATAAGGAAGTAGTAAAAGTTACTGGTGATGTAACATATACTGCTGTTTATAAGAAAACTTTAAAAGAAATCAAATATAACTCACTTGTTGGTAAAAAAGTATCAATTTTAGGTGATAGTATTTCTACATTCTATTCTAAAGATTCAAGTATGAATAGTTATTATAGCCAAGAAGGAAGATATTATTATCCTACTTATTGTGCTGATGTAAAAACTGTAGATAAAACTTGGTGGGGACAATTAATTAATAATACTAAAATGGTTTTAGGAATTAATAACTCTTGGAGTGGATCTATGGCTGTTGGTAGTGATGAAAGTGCTGGTTGCAGTGATGCAAGACTTAATACTTTAGTAGAAAATGGTAATCCAGATATTGTAATTTTATATTTAGGTACTAATGATGTTTGTGCAGGTTATTCTGCTGCTCAATTCATTGCTGCATATGAAACAATTTTATCAAAAATCTATAACTTATGCACAACTCAAGTATATGTATGTACTTTAGGATATTCAGAATATAAAGGCATGAAATATACAGAGGAAAATAGATTGGCTTATAATGAAGCTATTAAGAAGTTTGCTGCCGAAAATAAATTAGGCGTTATTCCTCTAGATGATTATGTAATGGAAGACAACTATAAATTATACTTAAATGACTACCTACATTATAAGTATAAAGGTACAACTTTACTTTCTCAAATTTTTGAAAAATCATTATGTGAATATAATGGAATTAAATATAGTGGTACTGTAGACGTTGAACATCCACAACCAGAACCTGTAGGACATGTAACAATTGGTGCTTATAACACTGGTGTATGGAACGAAAGCATTTATCCAAATAAAGTAATTTTATATTCATATGATGCTATTGATAGAGGAAGTTCATTTATCTTCTACTACATTGTAAAGATAACTAAAGAGGGCGACAATTATAAAGTAACTGGTAAAAAAGATATAAATGTTGCTGAAACATTTGAAGCCTGTGATTACTACATTATGATTAGTTCATCATATCCTTCACATAAATTCTTTGATGAAGTAAATGTAAATGATATGTTAGCTTTAACAGGTGATATTACTAGTGGTAATTGTGAATTTACATTAATTAAGTAAATCATAAAAGGATTATCGTAATGATAATCCTTTTTTATTTAGAGTTAATTTGATAATTAATTTAAAAATAAAATGTTTTCTTTTTTTAAAAAAATAGTAAAACGTTTGCATATGGTTGAAAAAAATAGTATAATGATATTGTAAAAATTATAATTATATAATTTGGAGGAATTAAAATGAAAAAATTATTTGTTTTTTGTTTACTAATGATTGGAATCGTTTCTCTTGTTAGCTGTTCATCAGATGATACAAAAGAAAAGACAATCGATGATAAAGTTGCCGAAGCACAAAAAATGACTACAGAGGAACTATTAGCTAAGGCTAAAGAAGAAACTGGAAAATTTATAGCTTATGGTAATACTTCACGTATAACTTCAGCAATGACTAATTTTATTGCTAAATATGGAAGTGAACTTGGTTTAACAGATAGTAATGCTATAGCTTCAAAACAATCAGATACTAATATCTATACATTACTAGGAAATGAATTTTCACTTGCAAATAATGCTGAAGGTGCATCTTTCGTACTTGTACAAGATTCAGCTACTCTTGCAACATATCGTGAAAAGACAAAAATGTTAACAAACTATGTACCTTCATTCGTAACTAATAAGCTTGATAAAAATGAACTTGTTCCACTAGTACATCAATATATTAATAAATTATTTATGTGGAATAACCAAGGAGAAAATGTACCAGCATTTACAAATGTATGGCAATTAACATTACCTGAATTTGCTGGAAAAATCTATTTCAAAAATCCTAACTCAGAACAAGTAAATATGAACTTCTTAGTTATGTTAACTAGTCCTGAATGGACAGCAAAACTTGAAACAGCATATGAAGCACAATTTGGTAAAAAATGGGTTAAAGAAGACAAATATGAATCAATTTCATATAAATGGATTGCTGAATTCTTAAATAATGCGGACATTACTTCTTATTCATCAGACACAAAGATGGCTGCAGGTGTTTCTAAAGCTCAAGGTACTGGTGGTTTATTTGTATTATCTAAACTAAGAGATTCATCAGTTACTTCTGAAAACATTACAGTTGGTGCTTGGGAAGAAAAATCTATTACACCTTTTGCTGGATTTATGTATTCAATTTATGCACAAATCGCAACTAATGCTCCACGTCCTTATACAGCTATGTTATTTGCTAATTATTTAATGACTGAAGAAGGATTCACACCATGGTTATCATCAGTAGGTGGTTATTCTTCAAATCCTGACATTGCTCCATTTGAAGGCGATAAATCAATTTCTTTCTATAAGAATTGTCTAGTAGTTGAAGATGGTAAATACATCAACAGTGTAAAAGTTAGTGTTGAAGATTATATCAATAAATTAATTGCTAGTAAGTAAGAAATTTAAAGATTAGTTATTAATAATGGTGAGTAACTTTCAAAATGAAAATACTCACCATTATTTTATTGGAGGAAAATAAATGAAATCTGCTTTATACACTGAAAAAAAACCTTTCAAGAAACGAGCAAAGAGAATTTTAAATGAAATCGCAAGGTATTTTAGGCAACCTGCTAATGTGATTTTAGTAATTTCATGTGTTGTTTTACTTTATTTAAATTTAAGACCATTAATTGCATTATTATCTTCTACTTTTAAAGTACATATACCTGAGATAATGTTTGCACCTAATTTAGAAATTGGTCAAAGAACAATGTTATGGTGGAAACGATTATTTGCATCAAATATGAGTAAAGTCCTTTTCTGGATACCACTTAGAAATTCTCTTGTAATGTCAATTTTATCATCAGTTATTGCTATTTTATATGGTGGTATTGTTGCTTTCTTAATTACAAGAACAAATATTAAAGCTAAGAAGTTTTTATCTTCAATCTTTGTATTCCCATACATAATGCCATCTTGGACATTAGCAACTTTCTGGCAAAACTTTTTCCAAAACCCAAATATTGGAAGTAAGCTTGGTGGTATGCTATATAATCTAACTGGTATTTGTGTTCCTAGTGGCGTTGTTTATGGTATCGTTCCATGTGCCGTCGTTTTAGGATTGCATTATGCGCCTTTTGCTTATATTTTAATAGGTGGAATTTTAAGAAACATGGATGCAAATTTAGAAGAAGCTGCTGTTATTTTAAAGGCATCACGTTTTAAAATTATTAGAAAAATAACAATTCCTATTGTCATGCCAGCCCTATTATCAACATTCCTATTGGTATTTGCTAGTTCAATGAGTGCTTATGCTGTTCCACAATATTTAGGTGGTGGAAGTTATGTGCTTACTACTTACATGAAACAGTTCTTTAATAAAGGCTATTTAGGACAAGGATATATTATTTCTGTTATAATGATTATTTTTGGAGCTGCTATTTTAATAGCAAACCAAAAGATTACAGGAAAGAGAAAATCATTTACAACTGTATCTGGTAAATCTGGACAAGTATCTTACATTAATTTAAAAGGTGCTAATATACCTGTTTCAATTCTACTAGTAATTTTATCTTTATTCTGCTCTATTTTACCATTAGTAACTTTCGCATTAGAATCACTATGTGTTAAATCAGGAGACTATTCAACTTTCACTTTACAATATTGGATTTCTAGAACACAAACAGATGCGAATACTGGTGTTGTTGGTATCCTATTTGAGAAACAAGTTTGGAAAGCATTTAAGAATTCAATTGTATTGGCATTAACATGTGCATTAATTGCTGGAACACTAGGAATATTAATTGGTTATGCTGTAAGTAAAAGAAGAGGTGCTAAAATTGCCAAATTAGTTGATAGTTTAGCTTTCTTACCTTATTTAATGCCATCAATGGCATTAGGAGCTGCCTTCTTAGCTATTGGTGGTGAATGGGGTTTACAAAAATCATTCGTTCTTTTAATTATTGTAGGATCTGTTAAATATTTACCATTTGCTTCTAGAAGTGGTATTAACGCAATGCTTCAATTATCTAAAGAAATTGAAGAAGCTGCTTTGATTGTCGATGTTAAATGGTGGAAACGAATGTTAAAGATTATTTTCCCAATTCAAAAATCAACATTCATTTCTGGCTATTTATTACCATTTACATCATGTATGCGTGAATTATCACTATTCGTTTTATTATCAGCAGGATCAACAATGTTGCTTACAACATTACTTGATGAATGGATGTTATGGTGGCCACAATCTGCTAATGCATTGAATTTATTAATTATATTAACAGTGCTTCTTGTTAATTTTGTTGTAAACAAATTAACGGGTGCTTCAATCGATAAAGGCGTAGGAGGATGATAAAATGCCAGAAATTGTATTAAAGAATGTAACTAAAAAATGGGGTAATTTTACTGCCGTAGACAATTTGAATATGACAATTAAAGATAGAGGATTTGTTACTCTACTGGGACCATCAGGATGTGGAAAAACGACAACATTAAGAATGATTGCCGGTTTAGAAACTCCTACAAGTGGAACGATAACAATAGATGGCGTAACTGTGTTCGACTCGGAAGAGGGAATAAATGTTTCTCCAGCAAAAAGAGATATTGGTTTCTTATTCCAAAATTATGCCCTATGGCCCCATATGACTGTTTATCAAAATATTGCCTTTGGACTTGAAAATTTAAAATGGAAAAAAGAAGATATTAAACAAAGAGTTGCGGAACTGCTTAAATTATTAAAAATTGAACAATTTGAAAAAAGATATCCTTCAGAATTGTCAGGTGGCCAACAACAACGTGTTGCTATCGCAAGAACCCTAGCTCCTAAACCAAGAGTATTATTTATGGACGAGCCATTATCAAATCTTGATGCCAAATTAAGATTAGAAATGAGAACCGAATTAAAAAGATTACATAGAGAAACCAGTTCGACATTTGTATATGTTACTCATGATCAACTAGAAGCTATGACTTTAGCTACCGAGGTATGTTTGATGAAGGAAGGAGTTGTTCAACAATATGATCCACCTCTTCATGTTTACACAAACCCTAATAATTTATTTGTAGCCGATTTCGTTGGTAATCCTACAATGAACTTTTTACAAGCTACTGCTACTAAAACGGGACCTAATAAAGCATTAATTAATTTTGGTGAACATAAGTTTACTTTTGAGTCTAAAGAAGATTTTGAATTAAAAGGCGATAAAGTAATTATGGGTATAAGACCTGAATTTATTAAAATTGGTGGTAATAAAATTAAAACAAAAGTATATTCAACTTTGCCATCAGGTATGGAAACAACAGTAAAACTTGACATGAATGGTACTGTGCTAACGTCAGTAGTGTTTGGAACTATTGACTATGAAGTTGATAAAGAAATAATGATAGAATTTGTTAGTGATGGTATTATTATATTTGATGAAGATTCAAAAGTTAATATTGCTCAAGGAACACTACAATAAATATGATAATAGATAAAGATTTTAAACCTATTTATTTAGTATGTGAAGAAATGGAAAGGGGAGGTAATATTCCCTTCTCCATTTCTGTTTTTAGAGATGATGAATTACTTTCAACATTCAAATCAAAAATTACTAAAAATTTTGATGAATCGTATACATATTTCAAACAAATGTTTTTAACAGTTTTTTGGATATATGGCGGAAATAAAGTTTTTATAAAGGGAAATGAAAAATATCTTTTAAAGATATTGGATTCTTTATTAAAAGATGAAGAAGTTAAAATTACTTTGGAAACAATGAAAGAAATATTTCATAGTGATGTTCTTGTTACCTATTCAAAAGAACCATTACCAAAAAGAACAATAAAAAAAGTAAAATTAGCAAGTAGTTTCAAAGGAAACCGTATTGGATTTGATGCTGGTGGTTCTGATCGCAAAGTTTCTTCGGTAGTAGATGGTAAAGTAATATTTGAAGAAGAAACAGTGTGGTTACCAAAAGAAAATCCCGATTGGCATTATCATGAAAAAGGTATTATAGATTCTTTAAACAAAGCAGCTGAAAAGTTAAAAACAGTAGATGCAGTTGGAGTATCAACATCGGGAATTATCATTGATAATAAAATGGTTCAAGCTGCTCTATTTGTAAAAGTTCCAAGAAAAGATATTATTGAACATGTTGAAACTATATATATAGATATTATAAAAAAGAAATTTCCTTCAGCATCATTTTCTATCATAAACGATGGTGATATATCAGCAATAGCTGGAGCCAACTACTACAAAAAGAAAAATGTTTTAGGACTTGCGTTTGGAACAAGTGAAGCCGCTGGTTATTGTTATAATAATAAAACAATAAGTGGATACTTTAATGAACTAAGTAAAGTTCCTATTGATTTTAACCCAAATGCAGCAATTCATAAAACAATGGGAATAAAGGGTGCTGGTTCAAGATATTTATCACAAAGTGGCGCAATTAGACTTGCGGAAATGCAGGGTATGTCATTAAATGGTACCTTGGCCGAAAAATTAAAACAAATTCAACAAGAAGTGGTAAATAACAATCCTTTGGCGATAAATATTTTTAAAGATATGGGTATATATTTAGCAACAGCTCTTATATTTTATAGTAGATTTTATAAAATTGATAATGTTATTATACTTGGTAGAGTAACATCTAGTGTTGGTGGAGAAATAATGCTAAATAGTTGTATGGACTATTTAAAAGAACATAAACGATTAGAAAATGTTACTATCTATTTACCTGATGAAAACTTTAGAAGACTAGGTCAATCATTTATTGCTAGTAGTATAGGATAATAAAAAATAAAATTATTTTACTAAAGATATAGTAAAATAATTTTTTTATTTAAACACTACCCTGTTTTTAAAACTAACCATATAGTTGACTAAATTTTACCACCTTACTTTTAGCCTATAATTTTGACAATTAAAATAAGATTTGTTATAATATATAAGAGTTTGGAGGCATTTATTATGGGAAATAATCTTAACGATATTGAACAAAAAACAATTGAAGTAAAAAGAGAAGAATTAGAGAAATTAATGCATAGTCTTAATAATATTGATTTTGCTATGGCAATTGCTTTTTTTTCTTTTTTAGGTAAAAAAAGGAAAATAGAAAATATACCAGCAGTTATGCATTCATTTGAAGTAGGTAATATTGTTTCCCATTTTACAGAAAATGTTGATGTAATTTCAGCTGGGCTTTTGCATGATACTTTAGAAGATACAAAAGTAACTTACGATGAAATAAAAGGTCAATTCAATGATTATGTTGCCGAACTAGTAAAAACGGTAACCGAAGAAAAAATTGAAGGTTTAGACCCTAGTATTACTTGGCATTTAAGAAAAGAAAGAATGATTGAAGTTGCAAATACTACTAAAGATATAAATGTTAAGTATATATTGCTGGCAGATAAATTATCAAATATACGATCCTTGCATAGTTCATTTTCTAAATATGGAAAAGGAATTTGGGAATATTTAAATGAAGAAGATCCTACCGAACAATATTGGTATTATAAAAACATGCTAAAGGCATTAGAAGAATTGTCTGACACATATGAATATGAAGAATTATCACGTTTAATATCATTGGTTTTTAAAGAACAAATAGATAAAACTATATAGATATATCTTTATCGATATATCTATATTTATTTTTTATATTATGTAAACGGTTGAAATAAGGGCCAAAAATGTAGTATAATATTAGTAGATTCTAAGGAGGTATTTTAGAATGTATAGATTTACTTTACCAAGAGACCTTTATCATGGAAAAGGTTCATTAGAAGCTCTAAAAACTTTAAGAGGAAAAAGAGCAATCGTTTGTGTTGGCGGCGGAAGCATGAAAAGATTTGGTTTCCTTGACCGTGCTGTCAACTATTTAAAAGAAGCTGGTATGGAAGTAGCTTTAATTGAAGGCATTGAATCTGACCCATCTGTTGAAACAGTTATGGCAGGTGCTGCTAAAATGCAAGAATTCCAACCAGATTGGATTGTAGCTATTGGTGGTGGTTCTCCAATTGATGCTGCAAAAGCTATGTGGATTAAATACGAATATCCTACAGCAACATTTGAAGATATGTGCAAAGTATTTGGATTACCTAAATTAAGAACTAAAGCACATTTCTGTGCAGTATCATCAACATCTGGAACAGCAACAGAAGTAACTGCTTTCTCAATTATTACTGATTATAACAAGGGTATTAAATACCCTATCGCTGACTTTGAAATCACACCTGATGTAGCTATTGTTGATCCAGAATTAGCTGAAACAATGCCTAAGAAACTAGTAGCACATACAGGAATGGATGCTATGACTCATGCTATTGAAGCATATGTTTCAACAGCACATTCTCATTATTCTGATCCACTATCAATCTTTGCTATTAAGATGATTCAAAAAGATTTAATTCCATCATATAATGGTGATATGGCTTGCCGTGATGATATGCACGATGCACAATGCTTGGCTGGTATGTCTTTCTCAAATGCTTTACTAGGTATTGTTCACTCAATGGCTCACAAAACTGGTGCTGCTTTTGCTGATTATGGTGCTCACATTATCCATGGTGCTGCTAACGCAATGTATTTACCTAAGGTAATTGCTTTCAATGCTAAAAATCCTGAAGCTTTAAAACGCTATGGTGAAATTGCTGATTACATGGGATTAGGTGGAAACACTGATGAAGAAAAGGTTAAATTATTAATCGATGTATTAAGAAAAATGAATGATGAATTAAATATTCCTCATTGTATTAAAAATTATGGACCTGATAGCTATCCTACTGAACAAGGATTTGTACCAGAAAATGTATTCTTAGAAAGATTACCTGAAATTGCTAAGAACGCTATTGCTGATGCTTGTACAGGTTCTAACCCACGTATTCCAACACAAGAAGAAATGGAAAAACTTCTAAAGTGCTGCTACTACGATACTGAAGTTGATTTCTAATCAATAAAATCTAAAAGTCTTCCCTTTTCGGTGGAGACTTTTTTATCAAAAAGGAGAACAAATATGGAGTTAAGAGAAAAGAAAATTTCTTCAACATCAATCTATAAAGGAAAAATCATAGATGTTTATAAAGATAAAGTATTGTGTCCAAATGGTCATGAAAGTTATCGTGAATATGTAAAACATTGTAAAGCCGTGTGTATAATTGCTGAACTTAATGGCTTATTTGCACTAGAGGACCAATACCGATATCCTTATGATGAAATAATAAAAGAATTTCCGGCTGGCAAAGTAGATGAAAATGAAGATATAGAACATGCCGCAAAAAGAGAACTAGAGGAAGAAATTGGATACCACGCTAATAAACTTATTTATTTAGGAGAAATGTATCCAAGTTGTGCATATACTGATGAAATAATATATTTATATTATGCTACAGATTTAGTAAAAACAGAACAACATTTGGATATAAATGAAGCCATCAATTATTCTTTTATTAGCTTAGATGAAATAAAAGAAATGATTGTAAATAATGAAATTAAAGATGCCAAGACAATTTGTGCTTTACAACACTATTTATTAAAAAAATAAAAAATTTTTAAAAAAAGCGGACAAATCGCAAAATTATATTCGTATAAATAAGTGAAGAAGGTAATTAATTGTTGCTTTTATACTCATAATTAATTCTCTCCTAAAAATATTGGCAAATATGAAAATTTGATTAAAGATGATTCCTAACGATTTTTAGTTTAACTTAAGTTGAGTGTGGTTAGCCACATAAGGATGAAATAGTAGTAATGCACCATCAAAATCAAAACATAAAAATATTTTAAAATCAAAATAGAGCCGTCAAAACATATAATTATTTAAAATATTTTTTCTTCTAGCCAGAGTATAAAACAACAAACATTAAAAACCAGACTAATAGATAAAAATTTGACTTTTGATACTAATAACTTTTTTCCTTTAAAATAAAATAATATTAAAAAGGTTTTTTAATAACATTTGCCTTCTACAAATCTTAGATCATTAACATTTAGTAAATGTTAGTAACCTGTATGCAAAGAATGCATATATGTAATTTCTCTCTCTAGATTAACAATCTATATAAAAAGGACCTTATTTGATTAGAGGCCCTTTTTATATTTAATGATGTTAAAATTAAAAAAATAAATTTTTTGTTTAAGTATAGCAATGTTTAAGTGTAGCAATAATATTTAATAAGTGGTATAATACACTAGTTAAAAAGCGGACAAATTATCATTAAAAAAACGTATAAAATAATGCTGAGGTGAAAAACATGACTATTATTGATAAATTTGAATCAACATGTGATAAATATCCTAATAATATCGCTCTAATTGATGATTCTAAACAACTATCATTTTCCAAATTAAAATATATATCTAAAAGCATAGCAAGTTCTCTTTTAAATAACAATCATAAAATAAAAGATATTGTAGCAATATTTACAGAGAGAAGTACAAGAACTATTGAGTGTATGTTAGCTTCTCTTTATGCAGGATGTGCCTATGTTGTTTTAGATAATAAATCACCAATGGAAAGAATATTTAAAATACTTAGCGTTTTAGAACCTAAAAGTATAATTTTTGATGATTCATTACAGCTAGAACAGGCCAATCTAGTGAAAGAAACTTTTCCTTCGATATTACTTTTATCTTATGATGAAATGATAAAAGAAAACATATGTGAGGAAAAAATAAATCTAGTTAAAGAAAACAATGTTTCAACTAATCCTTCTTATGTACTATTTACAAGCGGTTCAACAGGCAATCCTAAAGGAACTGTAGTCAGCAATGATAATGTTTTATCATATATTGAATGGGTTAGCAATGAATTTAAATTTAATGATAAAACAGTATTTGGAAGTCAAACTCCATTTTATTTTTCAATGTCGGTTACTGATGTTTATTCAACCCTTTTTAAAGGATCTACTTTAGTAATAATACCAAAAAGTTACTTTTCATTTCCAGTTAAAGTAATGGAAATGCTAAACAAATATGAAGTAAATACCATTTATTGGGTTCCATCTGCTTATGCTATTATGGCTAATTTAAAGGTTTTAAATTATATTTTGCCAGAACATTTAAAAACAGCTCTTTTTGCAGGTGAGGTAATGATGCCTAAAACTTTAAAGATTTGGCAAGAACACTTACCTAATGTTTTGTTTGCTAATTTATTTGGACCAACGGAGACAACTGATATTTGTACTTTCTATAAAGTTGATCATTTATTTAATGTCGATGAAGTAATACCTATTGGTAAAAGTTGTCATAACTTGGATGTCTTTTTACTAAATGAAGATAAAAAGATTGTAAAAGAAGATGAAGTAGGTGAGCTTTATTGTCGTGGTCCCTTTGTTGCTTTAGGATATTATAATAATCCTGAAAAAACTAAAGAAGCTTTTGTACAAAATCCTTTAAATAATCATTATCCGGAAATTGTTTATAAAACAGGCGATTTATGTAAGTACAATAAAAAAGGTGAGTTGATATATATATCAAGAAAAGATTTCCAAATTAAAAGAAGTGGTTATAGAATTGAGTTAGGTGAAATTGAAGCTGCGGCATCAGCAATCGATAAAATAAATACCGCTTTTTGTATTTATAATTCTAAGTCTGATCAAATTATCTTAATATATGAAGGAAAAATTGATGCTTCTACATTAAGTAATGAATTAAAGAAAAAAATACCTAATTATATGTTACCTAATAAATATGAAAAACAAACAAAAATTGTTTATAATCAAAATGGTAAAATTGACCGCAACTATTACAAAAAAATGTTAGGAGAATAAAAAAATGAAAGAAAAAATTATTAAAATTTTAGAAGAAATTAAACCAGAAGTATCTTTTGCTGAGGAACAACACTTAATATCTGATGGTATTTTATCATCAATGGAAATTGTTCAATTCGTAATGGAATTAAGTGAAGAATTTGATATTGAAATATCACCAATGGAAATTGTTCCCGAAAATTTTGAAAGTGTTGACGCTATAGCTAATTTAGTAGAAAAGTGTTTAAATGAATAATATATGCAAGCATATTTACAACTAGCCTACTTAGGCATCTTTTTGATAGTTGGATTGATATTTTATTATTTATTACCAATAAGAAAAAGATGGATAGCATTGTTAGTTTTAAGTTTAGTTTTTGTTTTCGTGATGTCTAAATATATGGGCATCTTCATTATCATTGCTTCTTTAGTTTGTTACATATTTACAATGATAATGAACAAAAATAACCATAATGTAGCATCTAGAAAAGAAGAATTAACCAAAGAAGAATTTAAAAGTTTAAAGAAAGAGACTAAGAAAAGAAATAAAGTTTTCCTTATAATTGGCATCTCACTTACACTCCTTATGCTTTTAAGCCTTAAATATATTAACTTTTTTGATTCTATCATCAATAATATATTTAATTGTAACATTCCTCTTTTTAAAATTTTATTACCGATTGGTATTAGTTATTATACTTTATCGTGCATCAGTTACTTAGTAGATGTTTATTATCAAAAATATTTACCAACTACCAATTATTTTAAATTATTGTTATTTGTAAGTTATTTTCCATCTTTACTTGAAGGCCCAATTTCTAAATATAACGAATTATCTAATATGATGTTTGATGGAAATACTTTTGATTATAATGAATTTGTGAAAGGATTAGAACGAATCCTTTTTGGTCTATTTAAAAAAATTGTAATTGCTGATCGACTTGCAATACTAGTAGGAGCAACATTTAAAAATAATGCAGCGACGGGTATTTACGCTGTAATGGGTATTATTGCCTTTACCTTTGAACTATATGCAGAATTTTCTGGTATGATTGATATTGCTACGGGTGTATCACAAATTTTTGGTATTAAACTTGCTAAAAACTTTAACCAACCATTCTTTTCAAAAACAGTAGGAGAATTTTGGCGACGTTGGCACATAAGTTTAGGCGCATGGTTTAAAGAATATGTATTTTACCCCTTATCAATGTCTAAATTATTTATGAGTCTTTCTAAAAAATTAAGAGGAAAACTTAACAATTTCTTTAGTAGTTATATCACTAGTCAATTTGCCCTTTTAATTGTTTGGATTCTAACGGGTTTGTGGCATGGAGCTAGCATGAAATATTTAGTGTATGGTCTTTATTATTATATAATTATGGCTTTAGAAACTTTATTCTTATACTTCCTTAGAAACAAGAAAATTATATCTACAGTATATTATAAAATTTTTGGCATTGTTAAAACTTTTATATTAGTAAATATTGGAATGTTAATTTTTAAAGCTAATACTTTAAATGATGCTCTTACCATGTTTTTAAATATTTTTAAAATGGGTAATCTGAATTTATCAAAAGTATTTGATTATCAAGAAATGATAATAAGTATTTTAGGTTTAATTATTCTTTTAATTATTGGCATAATGAAAGAAAAAGGTCAAGATGTTTATGCCTTATTGCATAAGAGAATGGTAGTTCATTATTTAGTGGTTATCGTTCTAATTGTTTCTATTATTATTTTTGGCGCCTATGGCAACGGATATTTACCACCTGATCCGATTTATGGAGGTTTCTAATATGAAAAAAAGTCTACGTATATTTATATTTACAAGTGTTTTAGTAATAATATATTTATTACTATGTTATATGTTTACACCTAAAAATAATAATGATTATGGTGCAAAAAGTTATTTTAATGGTAGGTCATATGAAACAGAAGATAAAAATACTATTGATTGCGTCGCTATAGGAAATAGTGATTTATATAGTAGTTTAATTCCTATGCAACTTTACAATGACTATGGTTTTACCGTTGTAAATTGTGGAGTTGCTAAGTGCAGCATTAATATGGGATACAGTTTTTTAAAAGGGGCTAAAAAAGATAATGATATTAAAGTATTAATAATAGAAGCTGATTTTTTGTATGAAACACGTATTACTGGTGAATGTACACAAGCATTAGGAGATATGCGCTTCCTAGCATCACCATTTCTTTATCATGCTAAATGGAAGAAAGCTAATTTAAAAGATTATTTTAATACCCCTAAAAAAATATATGATTATCAAAAAGGTTATAAGTTTAGTAAAAAATCATACAATGTTAAATATAAAAATTATATGATTGAAAAAAATAATATAAGCATTCCTAAAAAGAATCTAATAGGATTAGAAAAAATTATTAGCTTTTGTAAAAAAAATAATATTGAAATCTTCATGTATGAAGCGCCAAGTATAACATCATGGAATTTAACAAAGTCTAAACAAGTCAGCGAGTATTGTAATGATAAAAAAATTAAATTTATTGATTTCAATTTGATACAAGATGAAATATCTTTTGATTATAAAAAAGATTACCGGGATAACGGTAATCACTTGAATCATACAGGAGCATTAAAAATCACTAATTACCTTGGAAAATATATTAGTGAAAATTATAATTTAGACAATCATAAAAACAATGAAAAATACAACAAATGGGATTTATCATTAATGAAATATTTAAGCGATAATCGATGAAACCAACAAAAAGAGGAGAATAACTCCTCTTTTTGTTTTTATGATTATATAAATAAGTTGGGGGTAATAGCATACCTTTAAACAAGTTGGGTGGTGATACTTTTACCCCCATTTTCTTT
>CAKONV010000023.1 GCA_934098295.1 uncultured Bacilli bacterium
CCCTTTTTTGCGTACTTTAAACTTTTTAAATAAATTATTTTATTAATTTACTTGACTTTTTTATAGTAGGCTTTTTTGAACTTGTTCTAATAGTTTTAAATTATTTTCTAAAGGTTTAAAAATTATTTGCCAATATCCATCAAAAAACATTTCTATTTCCTTTTTCATGTTGGGGTATTTTCTTAAATAAGCCTTTACAGCATCATCAAATGTTTCATAAATTCCGCGATCTAAATCTTGCCAAATTTGGTCCTTAAAAATTGCTTGATACAATTCGTTTTTCTTATTCATATTTAGGTCCAACTGGTTTATTCTTGCCCATGGATTAAAATCTATTAAAACACCGCCTAAATCAAATATAACATTTTTAATCATTTCGTTCCTCCTTAAATTTTCTTATTTATTTTTATACTCTATAATCTTTTCCATACCTATTTTTTGTACCTTTAAACCAAGTTTTTCATAAAACTCTACAGCATTAATATTATCAGCCCATACATTTAAGGTAACATTATAACAATTTATACTCTCCGTAAAATTTACAACATAATCATAAAGTAATTTCCCAATATGTTTACCTCGACATTTTTCATCTACACATAAATCATCTATATATAAATTTTTAATTGGTACCATTGTAGAAGCATGAGGATTACTAATTACACAAAATGCATAACCAACTATATCTTCATCTATTAAAGCTACAAAAATCGGTTTATTATCGTCTTTTATAATTTCTTTTAGCTCATCGTCATTATATTTTCTAGTTCCACTTTTAAATAAATCTGGTCTTGCATCACTATGAACTTTTTGAACTTCATATAAAAGTTTAGAAATTTGTTTAATGTCATCTTCAACTGCTTTTCTTATAATAAATTTTTCCATTTTTTTATATCCTTTGGATATTTTATTACTGACAATCATTTTATTAGTGATAGACATACTTAAATCATCTTATTTAAAACTTATTTTTTGATTTCCATAAGCTCTATTTAGTCAAAAAAAATTGCATCCATTTGGATACAACATTTACAATTTAGGTCCTAGACCAATATATCATTACTATAAACTTTATGATTTATAGGTATATTCTAATGGGGCGAATATAGGGAGTCGAACCCTAGCATAACGGAGCCACAATCCGCCGTGTTAACCACTTCACCATATTCGCCATCAACGTGAAATATCACGCTATATTATTATAACAAATTTTTTTATTTTTGTCTCTCAATTTACTTATTTTTTTTAAAATGTGTAAAGAACAAATTATAAACTTTTTATAGTTTATTATGATATAATTGTTTCGAGGTAATAATTATGAATAAATGTTTATGGTGTAAAGATGGGGGCTTATTAGAAAAATATCATGATGAAGAATGGGGAAAACCAATTGATGATGATCAAAAATTATTTGAATATTTATCTTTAGAGGTTTTACAATGTGGGCTTAATTGGATGATAATCCTTAAAAAACGTGAAATTTTTAATTTATGCTTTGATAATTTTGACTTTAACAAGATTAGTAAATATCAAGACTTGGATATAAATAGAATTTTAAGTACTAATGGAATGATAAAATCAAAAAGAAAGATATTAGCATTAATTAACAACGCTATATTATTTATGAATATCATTAAAGAATTTGGATCTTTTGCCAATTATTTATGGAAATTCACTAATAATCATGTGTTTATATATATGTTGCATCAAAATATGGTTGTTAGTAAAAATAGTCTTTCAGATAAAATCAGTAATGACTTAAAAAAAAGGGGATTTAAATTTATCGGTTCCACTACGATTTATTCTTATCTCCAATCTTGTGGAATAATTAATGATCATAATAACAATTGTTTTTGTTATGAAAAATATAAAAAAGTTAAACAATATATATATTTTGATAATGAAATATAGTTATTTTGAAAACAATAGGCTTGATAGATTATTTATCAAGCCTATTGTTTTAATATATACAACTATATCTCTAAAGCTATCTTTAAAGCTATTTTGAAGGTTGCCTTTTGCATATCATGTTCAATTTTACCACCAAGACTCGCAACATCCCATGAATCATTTTCTAATAAATCAGCTGGAAAAAAGAAAGTATAAAGTTCAAATCCATAGTAATTGCATATTGCTTGTAAACCAGATGACTCCATTTCTACACAAATGCATCCTTCGCTTCTTCTTTGATTCGTTTTATTTCTAGTTTCCATGAATATTGCATCTGTTGTCCATGATTTGCCTATCACATATGGTAGATTATATTTATCAAAAATGTCAGTTATTTTACTATAATTTTTAATTTCAATATAATCCGATGGTTCCATATAATGATAAGATAAGCCTTCATCTCGATATGAGAAAGTTGGAACTATTAGTTTACCACTACACTTTTCTTTATCTAAAATTCCACAAGAACCATAAACTATAAATTTTGTAGCTCCTGATACAAGGTGTGCTTCATACATTATGGCTGAAGCTATACAAGAACCAATTGGACTCATATAAAACAAAAGTTTTTTATTATTTACAGTAAACAAATATATTTCAATTTTTCCATTAGCAGTTGAAGCTTGCCCAATGCTTTTTGATTCATATTCTTCTAAAAACATTTCTAATACATGTCTTGAAAATGATACTATGCAGATATCTGCATAATATTTTTTTTCGCCATAAAAGGCTTTAATATCAAATAATGGTTCTGACTTATTATCAAATGAATTTATTATACTCATATTTTTTCCTTATGATTAATTTTTTAAAATTGGTATTTTGTTGCGGTTTTTAATTATCATATATTTAGAATTATCAATCTCGTTATATCAAATTAAAACAATTATATAAATCAAGGTATGATTTTATTAAATTAAAAAGCTTGATACATTTTATTGTATCAAACTACTATTTTTTTATTTGGCAGGGGCAATAGGAATCGAACCCATATTAGCGGTTTTGGAGACCGATGTACTACCGTTGTACGATGCCCCTTTCTAACTCGTGTAATATTATATCAAAATTAAAAAGGTTTTTCAAGTGTTTGACTCAATGTGAAAAAAAGAAATTTAAAAAGATGCTTTTTAAACTTCTTTTTTGATATAATTATTTTTCATCAGTTGATCTTAAAGAATCTCCCATCCAAATAAGATCTAATTTGTTGGTATCGGTTGAAGCCACAAGATATTCAACACCATTTTCATAAAAACTTACTGATGTAGCTCCTACTATAAAAGCAATACCTCCCATTACACAAATGTCACCATTAACGTATTCTGTTTTGATATTATCATGGCTAGAAACATATGATTCTACTATAGTTACAAATGAAGGACCACCATAAGTTAATAAGATTCGTTTGTTATCTTTAGTTCCTGTTGTAATCTCATCTTTAAGAGTTAAACCCGTTGGGCAATAAGTTGGGTATGTTAAGCTACGATCAAATTCCTTTTTGTTTTCATCGTATAATTCCTTTAATGTTTGCATGGTCACTTCATTAACGAAAAGATTTTGATCTAGCTTTATGTCTGTTTCTATCGATTCTACTGTAAAATTCATAATTGGAGTGTTGTCTTCTTTATAGATTGAAACTTTATTCGGATATCCCGTTTTATTATCAAAAACAATTTTTTGTTTTGTTTTAGAAGCATTATCGAATAATTTCGCTTCAAGAGTTATTGTAGTTGTGTCTTCTAAAATTTCTTTAGTTGCATTTTCATCAGCAATAATATCTTTAGATAAAGATTGTAATAGATATGGATAACTTGATGTTAGTGGCCAATCTGATGATACTTTAAAATTTTTATTTAGTGATGGTAATAATACATAAACGCCATCATTATTTTTAATAATAACTTGTTTTTCTAAGCAATTAGGCATTACTAATTCGACTCTAAATAAATTAGGTTTTTGGTAATAAACAGTTATATTACTTTCTTTTGTACCACTCGGAAAATTAGATTCTAATTTTCCTTTTAATTTGTAACTTTCAAGTTTGTTTACCCTTTCAGGAAAAGTTTCAACATAATTTTTCTTTTGTTTACAACCAGTAGTAAATAAACATACTGATAATAAAACCATCAATAATATTTTTTTAATTTTTTTCTTTTTCATGTTTTTATCACCTAGTAAATTTTATGTTTTATATTTTGAATTATGAATTATTTTACATTTATATAATTTAATTTTTTACACAAAATATACATGAATTAGAAAAAGATAATTCAATTTAAATTAAGGAGGAAAAATAAATGAACGTCATTCAAAAAATTGCTTTAGCAATTTTAATCATCGGTGGTCTTAATTGGGGCTTAGTTGGTTTTTTCAACTTTAACTTAGTTGCTTTCATCTTTGATGGTATTACCCCTGTAATTTCAAGAATAATTTATGCCCTTGTCGGAATTGCTAGTATTACTACTTTAATTGGATGGTTATTACCAGTAGATGATAAAGCAGAGACTTATCAAAGCAGTCTTAGTCATTAATAATAATTGATAAGTGCTACTAATAGCATATTGTTTTTAAATGGTTACTTTTGTATTATTAGAGAGATTATAAAGAAGGACTTTTTATGCAAGATAATAATACAACGTTAAATGCTTTAGTAGGTCAAAGGTTATTAAACATAAGAACATCTATGCATTTATCACAAGATGAATTTGGAAAATTAGTTGGTTTACATCGAACTTATATTGGTCAAATTGAAAGAGCCGATAAGAATGTATCTATAAAAACAATTGAACAAATTTGTAACGCAATTAATATGGATGTTAAAGACTTTTTTGACTTTTCAAATTTAAAATGATGGAATTTGCTTCCATCATTTTTTTTGTTTTATTAAATCTTGATAGTAATTCATAAGGGCACGCATACAATGGGTTATACCTGATTTTGAAAGACTTTTTCCAAATAAGTTATCAGAATACAAGCTAAGTTCTTCGTAACTTGAATCGGGATATTCTTCTCTTAATAACGCTATAGTTTGTAATCTAACTGGCATTTCAAAAAATTTTCCACTATCTCTAATATATTTTATAGCAGCAAGTTGCTTATTACAATTAGATGCACATTTTATTTCGTTAGCAATATCGCAATTAGTCATTCTATTAGCCATGTTACTTACATCACGAACAATCCGTTGATCTTCAAAATAAAAAACGCCACTTTTTGCTCCCATAAAAGCTAAGCATTTTGAAATTTCTTCACTTTTTTTCACATACAAAACATATTGATTTCTTCGTTCACAGGTAGAAAAAGCGATTCCCTTACTTTTAAATAGTCTAGATGCAAGTTTTATCACATTTTCTTTAGCTGAACTAATTTCAAAATGATAACAATTTTTTCTTGGGTCGTTAATCGAACCTTTAGCGATGAATAATCCTCTAATAAAACTTCCTTTACAACAGTCTTTACTAATTAATTCATCACTTCTTGATAGATGAATAAAGGGCATTAATTTAAAATCTTTAATAATTTCATCAGCATGGTCAATTATTTCTAAATAATAAAACCTTCGGTACTTTAAACTAACTTCATCCTTGTAACTCATACCAATATTTACTGAGTATAAATTTCTAAGTAAAGGGATAATTATTTTAAGTACATTTAAAAGTGTACTTTTTACGACTATCTTTAGACCTGATGATGTTATTACAATTTCACTAGATCCTTGTAGTAATCCATACAACAAGGCTTTTTTACAGCAATCATTTAATTCCTCAATGTTTAGTAGTTCTTTTTTTACTTCTGTTGAAAAACTCATAATATTCCTACAATATTAGTTATAAATTTATAGTATTTTTTCATACTTAATGCCAATGTTTTTTAATTCTAGTGGGTCGTTAATAATTTCATCAGCTTTGCATCCTTGGAAGGTTTCTTTTGACGTTTTGCACCAAGTGACACCAACTGTATAAATACCAGCATTTTGGCCGGCTTTTATATCATTTACGGTATCACCTATCATAATAGCATTACTAACTTGATATTTGTTCATAATCTTAAATATACTATCGGGGTTAGGTTTTGCAAATTCCATCATTTCCGCGCCCACTACATAGTCAACTAACTCTTCAATTCCACAGATTTTTAAGCCCCTATAAACTTCTTCAGAAATTTTATTGGATGCTATTGTAATAATATATCCATTTTGTTTAAGATAGGTTAAAGCTTCCTTCATTCCTGGATATATCTTTATGTATTTTTCAGTTAGTAATGATGCATATTTTGCGTATACTTCTAAACATCTAGATACCTCTTCATCGGTTTTAGCATATTTTTCAAATACATCGGCAATATATGGTCCAAAAAAGGCATGAGCTTCATCTAGTGTAAGTGGATATTTAGGATATAGTTCTTTAAATGTACAAAATACAATATGTTCAATCAGATCAAATGTATCTAAAACCGTTCCATCACAATCAAATATTAATACTTTATTTTTCATTATTTATTTTTTCTTTCTTTTTGTTTTCATCAATTATCATCGTTGCTCCTTCTTTATACAATGCATCATAGCAACTAGTTAATCGGTATTTTAAGATTCTTCTAACAACCGCAAAAGCTACACCAACAATTATAAAAATTATGGAAATCACTTGAGCTACTTTAATATTAGAATTTCCAATAAGCAATGGGTCAGAACGTAAACTTTCAATAAAGATACGAACACCTCCATACCAAATTAAGTAAAAACTAATGCCATCACCAACATATATTTTTTTCACAAATTTTCTAATTGTCATATATAACGTTAAGCCAATTAGATTTAAAACGGATTCAAATAGGAATGTTGGTTGATAATAACCAGCAATACTAAAGCCAGCTGCTGTTGATGAAGATATATACATACGATCAATAATAAAGTTAGGTATTAATAATTTATGTAGCCATTCTCTTTGAGCTAAAAGTTGAGCATCACTTAAAATGCCATTACTAGCAAGTTCACCTGGATATTTTACTAATTCTCCAAAAGCTTCTTGATTTATGAAATTACCCCATCTACCTACTACTTGAGCAAACATGATTAATGGTAAAGCAATTTCAAGGAGTACTAATAAATCGATATGTCTAATTTTACACCAAATGGGTAGATATATGACCACCGCAATGATTGCACCATGAATAGCTAGTCCACCACTTCTAGGATTTATTACTTCCCAAAAACTATCATAATGAATACCTGAAAAGGCTACATAATATAATCTTGCACCAATGATTCCTAAAAGGAGACCTAAGGCTAAGCCTTCACTTACTAAATCGCTAGTCATATTAAGGCGTTTCGCAAAATAGAAATAGCCAAAAAAAGCTCCAATCAAAGCACCTGTTAAAATAATTACAGCGTACCATGTAATACTAATATTTCCTAGTTTTATAGCTATTTTGGTTGATTCATCAAAATGAGGCCTTAAATTAGTTAAAATATTTAACCAACTATTCATTATTTTTTTCTCCTTGTTCTATTTTTTTTATTCTTAAATATAAAATCTTAGCAATAAAATCATAAACTATTTTATAAGCTATAAGATATAAGATAATAGCTAATATAACTAAATTATTAGCCTTTAAATTAATTGGTAAAAATTGTACACAAATAATCATTGATGAAAAAAGAGCAACAAGTCCAGTTAGAAAATATATGAATCCAAAAGAATATACATATACTTTAGGAGCCCACTTTATAATAAATAATTTTAATGGATAATCAATTATAGCTTTAATCAAAACATATATTACTAATGCATAAAGCGGTAATGAATAGACCTTAAGAAGAGTATTGATAGTAAACAATAAAACAAAAGATACAATAAATTCTAAAGGCAAATCAATATATATACATCCAAATATTCTAACCATAAAATTGGTAGCATATACTAAAAGCTTATGGTAAAACTTTCTTTTCTTCAGTACTTTTTTATTCTTTTTTTCAAGTTTAGCATCCATCATCTTCCCTAGTTCTTCAACTAGTTCTTCTTCTTGATCTTTTATATCTTTTTTACTTCTAAAATCAGCAGACATTGTTCAAACTTCCCCATCTTCTTTTTATATATATTATGTTTCTAATTATATCAATTTTTATGTTTAATTGCAAATGAATATACTTTAATAATATTTTTTTATTTCATATTTAGTTTTTTTCGTAAAAATTTACCCGTTAATGATTTTTCATTTGCGGCAATTTCTTCAGGAGTTCCTGTTGCAATTACACTACCACCATTAATTCCTCCACCTGGTCCTAAATCAATAATATGATCGGCAAGTTTAATGACATCTAAATTGTGTTCAATTACAATTACTGTAGCTCCTGCATCAACAATTTTGTTAATCATTAACATTAATCTTTCAATATCATAAGAATGTAATCCAGTTGTTGGCTCATCTAGTATATATATAGTGTTACCATTAATTCTTTTATATAATTCACTAGCAAGTTTTACTCTTTGAGCCTCTCCACCAGAAAGGGAAGTAGCACTTTGGCCAAGTTTCATATATCCAAGACCAACATCAGCTAATGTTTTCATCTTATTCATGATGCTAGGAACATTATCAAAAAATGTTGAAGCTTCTTCAATAGTCATATCTAAAACATCGGCAATTGATTTATCTTTATACTTTACTTCTAAGGTTTCCCTATTATATCTTTTGCCTTTACATGCTTCACAAGGAACATACACATCTGGTAAAAAATTCATAGCAATTCTTATAACTCCATCACCACCACATTTTTCACATCTTCCACCTTTAACATTGAAGCTAAATCTTGATTTTGTATATCCTCTTACTTTAGCTTCTTTTGTTTCGCAGAATAAATCTCTTATTGCGTCAAAAACACCTGTATAAGTAGCTGGATTACTTCTTGGAGTTCTTCCTATTGGGGATTGATCAATATTGATAACTTTATCAATCATTTCAATACCAATAATACCATCATTTTCACCAACATCTAAATGAGATTTATATACTTTATTGGTTAAAGCAGCATATAAAATATCATTTACTAAAGTTGATTTACCACTGCCAGATACACCTGTTACAACAATTAATTCATTTAAAGGAAAAGTTACATCAATATTTTTTAAATTATTAGCGTGGGCATTTTTAATGGTTAAGAATTTACCATTACCATTTCTTCTTGCTTTTGGTAAAGGTATTATTCTTCTACCTGCTAAAAAGTCTCCAGTAATTGAGTTTAAATTATTAGCAACTTCCGTAGGGGTACCTGCCGCCATTACTTCTCCACCATGAACACCGGCAAAAGGACCAATATCAACAATGTAATCACATTGTTTCATTATTTCTTCATCGTGTTCAACAATTATTAAAGAGTTTCCCAAATCGCGCATAGACTTTAATGTTTTAATTAATTTTTCATTGTCGCTTTCATGTAAACCAATACTTGGTTCATCTAAAATATATAAAACTCCCGTTAATTTTGAACCAACTTGGGTAGCAAGTCTAATACGTTGTGCTTCACCACCAGATAAAGTTCCTGCTTTTCTATTTAAAGTTAAATAATCCAACCCAACATTTACTAAAAAGTTTAGACGAGTTTTGATTTCTTTGATAATTAGAGAGCCTATATGATTTTCCATTTCCGTAATCTTTAAATTGTCTAAGAAATTTAAAGCTTCTGTGATACTCATTTCAGTAAATTCGTAAATGTTCTTTCCACCAACTAATACGCTTAATACGCTCTTTGATAGTCGCTTCCCATCACATTCAGGACAAGCCATTTCTTTCATATATGACCCATAATATTCTCTTAAAAAACTTGAAGTTGTTTCTTGGTATCTTCTTTCAATAAGATTAGTTAATCCTTCAATAACTTTATCTTTACGCATCGTGATACCACCACTTGAAGTGATTTCATATTTTATTGGTTCTTTGGATCCATTTAAAATAATATCTTTTTGTTCATCAGTTAAGTCTTTATAAGGTTTATACAAATCAATTTTATAAAAATCAAATAATTTTTTATACACTTGCCATTCAATATTTTCCGTAAACACGATGTTTTTCAAATATCTTATAGCACCATCAGCAATACTTAAGTTTTCATCTGTAATTAAAGATGCAGGATCTAGTTTAAAAACGGATCCAATTCCTTTACATGTTGGGCAAGCCCCAAGAGGGCTATTAAAAGAAAACATCGTTGGTTCAAGTTTTCCTAATGTAAAGCCGCAGTAAGGGCAACTATAGTGTTCACTAAATAGTAATTTTTCGCCATTAATATCTACGTATATTTTACCATCAGCTAAATTACAAGCAGCTTCGATAGATTCATACAATCTACTTCTTACTTCATCTCTAATTTTTATTCTATCAACAACTACCATTATATTGTGTTTTTTATTTTTATCTAAGGTAATTTCTTCATCTAATTCATAGTTTTCGTCATCAATAATTACTTTTGAATAACCATCTTTTCTTAGTAATTCTAATGTTTTTTCAAAGGTTCCTTTACGATTTTCGGCAATAGGTGCTAACACTATCACTCTTGAATCTTTAGGATAGGTAAAAATTTTATCACACATTTCTTCAATCGTTTGACTATGAATTTCAACACCATGAATAGGACACGTTGGATGTCCAATTCTAGCATATAATAAACGTAAATAATCATATATTTCGGTAACTGTACCTACTGTTGAACGAGGATTTCTACTAGTTGTTTTTTGGTCAATTGATATTGCTGGGGATAAACCCTCGATTAAATCAACATCAGGTTTATCAACATTATCCAAAAACATTCGAGCATATGCTGACAAACTTTCAACGTAGCGACGTTGACCTTCTGCATAGATTGTATCAAAAGCAAGGCTAGTTTTTCCGCTGCCAGATACACCTGTCATTACCACTAATTTATTTCTTGGAATTGTTAGATTTATATTTTTTAAGTTATTTTGTCTGGCACCTTTTATTATAATACTATCATTATTCATATCAATTTTACCTCCAAAGCATCTTATATTATACCACTAATTAACAATATTATTAATTTACTAGCAATATTTTTTTATACATTCTATATAAAAGAAAACAAATAAGGCAATCGCAAAATATTACAATTATAAAGCTAAAAACAGCCTAAATTTGAAAGTTTAACAAACATTCAAATAGAAAAAATAAGAATAATATAAAAGGTAAGCAAATTTACATTGCTTACCTTTTAAGAATTTTATTTATAATTATTTGTTTTCTGTTTCCTTAGCACCATTTTCTTTTGGTAAGATTAAGTTTAAGATAACACCGACAATTGAACTTATAGCAACACTAGTGAAAATCTTCATACCGCTCTTTGAATAAATTGCAGCACCACCAATACCAATTACTAGAATAACAGAAATGATTATTAAATTTCTTGTTTGTGTTAAATCAATTTTAGAGTCAAGTAATGTACGTAAACCATTAGAAGCAATGAATCCATATAGAATTAAACAAACGCCACCCATTACAGATGCAGGAATCGTTGCAATTAAAGTTGTGAAAACGTTACAGAATGAAAGTAGAATTGCAATAACGGCAGCACCGCCAGTAACCCATACTGAACCAACCTTTGTCATACCAACAATTGATGTATTTTCACCATATGATGTATTAGCAGGTCCACCAATTAAACCAGCTACAGCTGTTGCGATACCATCACCAAGTAATGTACGATGTAGTCCAGGATCAGTGATGTAATCTTTACCAGTAATTTTACCAAGCACTTCATGGTCACCAATATGTTCACAAATAGTTGCAAAAGCAATTGGAATAACAGTTAATACCGCAGCGAAGCTTACTTTATACATAGAAATACCAGCGCCTAGATATTGGTCCTTCCAGCCAATTACTGTAAATCCTGGTAATTTAAACCATTGTGATGGATCCTTACATACATCAAATAATGGTTTAAAATCAATTAATGTATTTTCACCATTAGGAATAAAATTCATAATAATTGCAACAACATATCCACCAACTATACCTAATAAGAAAGGAATTACTTTTACAAATCCTTTACCCTTAATAGCAAAGAAAGCAACAATTAGGATTGTAGCAAAACTTACAACAACAGCACGCCAATCACCACCTAAAGTTAAACCAGTATTTCCAATGGCTGATGATGATAGTGAAAGACCAATTACCATAATCATAGGACCAACTACAATTGGAGGTAATAATTTATTTAACCATTTTGTTCCGAACAATTTAATAAAACATGCTACTATTACATATATTAAACCAACTGCTACTAAACCGGTTAAAGCTGGTCCATAACTTCCTACAACTTTTACGCCATTTACTTCACTATAAATGCAAACAGAAGTTATATACTCTATATATGCAAAACTTGATCCTAGATAGATTGGAACTTTATGTTTTGTACATAAGATATAAATTAGGGTTCCTAAACCTGAAGCAAACAAAGCGACAGAGATTGGTAGTCCTGTTAACATTGGTACTAATACTGTAGCACTAAACATTGCAAATACGTGTTGAATACTAAGCATTAACCATCTACTCGTTTTAGGGCGATATGATGGTTCGATTGGGTCGATCATACTAAGATCTCTTTTTTGATTTTTTTCCATTTTCATTTTCTTCCTTTCCTATTTAAGCATCTAGATATAAAAAAATAAGAGTTTAAAAGTAAACTCTTATTTCTTTATCAATATTAAAAAAAGAAAAAACACTAGTAGATAGTGGGCTTAAAATTAAATTTAATTCAAATTCATTAATTCCATTTATCTTCATGATGTTTTCCTCACTCATATTTTCAACTTTAATTATTAACCTAGAGGTCAAAATTAAAGCTATCTATAAACTTCTTCAGTTATTATATCATAGCATGCATCAATAAATGCTTTAAATACTCATGAAAACGGTTTTGATAACTACATATTAAAATCATTTAGATTAGGAAGTTCATAATTATCATAAATAATAGTTGAATTTAATTTTTGAGTGCACTCCATAGTATTTTTAATTCCCAACACTGTTTTTACGATTTTGTACTTTTCAATATTTTCAAAAGCTGTTATATTAAATTCTTCATCGATAAATATCTTTAATTCAATATACGTAAACACTGGTTCTTTATCTAAAGCCCCAAACATAACCATTTGTTTTCTCAAATCACAACTTACCTTCATTGGTTCTAAAACATAACTAATTATATATGTTTTATCAGTTTTAGATCTTGATGTTGAAATAATATCATCTTTAGTAATATCATAATTAAATACATTTTGGTAATTAGGAATTCTTCCATATAAATTTTTATATTCATCCTTAGTGCATTCAATATATTTTTTATTATCACTATCATAATATTTAATAGAATCACCATCACTTAGTAATTTATGGTAATGAGAAACAATTGTAGATTCTGATGAAATATCATTGTAGAAAACATCATCCATAGCATATAACGACGTCTTAGTGTTTTGTTCATAATTTATAAAGCCTAATTTAGCAGAAGTTACTCCTTTAGCAGTTACTAAATAGTTTCTTTTATCATTTAATTTTGTTATTACTTTAAAAATTATATCCTCATCACTATATTTATCTAAAGCATCATCCTTATTAGTGTCATCATCGTTTTTATTATCATCACTTTTGTTTGTATCATCGTTTTTTGAAGGTTGTTGACATGATACTGTAATGTTTATTAATCCAAATAATACTATAAGAATTAACAGTTTTTTACTTCTAATTATCTTCATAATTTCCTCTTATCACTAATAACATCTTTCTTGCATATATTATACCAAATTTTATTTATTATGACAATATATTTAAATTTTTGAAAATTAGAAATTATATTGAATTAATTATCTTTATTATAATTTAATAAGTTGTTTCTACATGAACTTTTCTAGCATCGCTTATAAAATCTAATTTCTTAGACTCTTCAATAGCCTTTTCAATCTCCTCTTCACCTTCATTTTCTAAAAATACATATATATATCCAGTTTCATCAGGTTCATTCCATTGTGAGTACAATAAACTTTTAACATTGCCAAAGTCAAAGTTTTTAACAGTAATTTGTTTTTCTACATATGCTTCTTTATACTCCCCCTTTATTTCAATAAGAAAGCAATCTTCTCTGAATTCTTCTTTGTAACAACTAGAAATAGATGCTACAAGTGTAATCACGACAAATAACGTAAATAGTTTTAATAATTTTTTCATTTCCCTTTATCTCCTTTTCCTAAAAAAACTACCAAAAAATAAAAAACGCCCTAAAACTAATAAAGCAGCTTTAGGACTTAATTTCTATTCTTTTACTTTTAAAAACATATTTCCTAACAACCTTACACTATAATTTTATCGTGATAATAGTGTTTTGTCAAGAAAATAGCAAATTTATCTTAAAAATAACATTGTCAAAGTATAAGGTAACAATCCAATTTATCCAATATTTCTTTAGTGATTAAGCCTTTCTCACAAGCATCTTGTAATGTATAACATTTATTTTCATAATAAACAGTTATAATTTCTGGAAATTTTTTAATGTTGTATTTTTGACCATCGATATAACAGGAATAATAGTCTAATGTAGATTCCATTGGATTATTAGTTCTATTACCTTCTATTACAGCTATTTTCTTACCATCAAAATCCCCAAAATAATGTTTTATATGAATATCATCAATAGTATAGGGATTACTAGATGGATCTCGAAGTGTTGTAACATACCATTCCAAATAACATTGCTTTATATAACGCTCCGTTTTAGCATTCAATTTTGCATTTCCTTTTTTATTACATCCAACAAGTGTTATATTTAACACTAGTATCATGAATAATAAAATTATTTTTTTCATTTTTTATCTCCTCTCATTTATAAATAATACTTTTTGATGCTTTTTAAAAATAAAACACCATTTCTAAATTATAATTCTTTATTCTTAATTAGCATAGCAATCCAATTGATCCAATATTTCTTTAGTGATTAAGCCTTCCTTACAAGCATCTTGTAATGTATAACATTTATTTTCATAATAAACAGTTATAATTTCTGGAAAAATTCTAATCTCATATTGCTGACCATCGATATAACAATAATATGTTTCTAATGTAGATTCCATTGGATTATCAGTTGTATTACCTTCTATTATTGCTATTTTAATACCATCAAAATCACCATAGTAATGTTTTATATGAATATCATCAATAGTATAGGGATTACTAGATGGATCTCGAAGTCTTGTAACATACCATTCCAAATAACATTGCTTTATGTAACGTTTTGTTTTAGCATTCAATTTTGCATTTCCTTTTTTATTACATCCAACAAGTGTTATATTTAACACTAGTATCATGAATAATAAAATTATTTTTTTCATTTTTTATCTCCTCTCATTTTTTATTTAAATAATTTTTTTAACAATTTATAATAAATAAATCTTTATATAATGTCTCCACATTCAATTTTATTTTCAGCATATTAGTATATGAAATATATATATAGTTTTTTAAAAAATAAAAAAACTCTCCTTGATTTATGGAGAGTAAATTTATTTTTTTAAGTCAAATTATATATTATTCTTAAGAATGTCCCCATGCAAACTTAAGAAATGTTAGTATGTTATAGCCACATTTTACCATAATATAAAAAACAATGCAAGTGTTTTAGTAATTTCAGCATTTTTTATGTTAATATAATATATTTTGTTAAAATTTCTATGGTAATATATTGTTTTTAAGTCGACTAAAATTAGAAAAAGATATTAGCACAGGACACTATAATTGTGTTCAAGAATAGGTGAATAGTTAGTCATTTTGAAAAAATTTGATTATTTGTTAATAGATTCAGCCATGGAAAAATTTCGAATAATTTATTTTATCTTAAACTACTAAAAAATCTCAATGAATCATATTTTAGAATCATTGAGATGTTAAGACTTAAAAGTCTTTATTGTAATCGTTTAGTATAGTTAATAATAATTTTATTGTTTTTAATTACATTTAGATATTTTTATTATCTTTCACCTTTTTCGTAAGGTATTCCTTCGGCTTTTGGACATCCTGATCTACTTCTAAAGATTATAAGAATGACAATTACTACAAAGAATGGAATAATATTATAAAAATAACTTGGTAAGTTTAGCTTTGCGAAAACTGGTATTTGTGAAGAAAGAGTACCAATACATTTTAAGAAGCCAAATAGTAAAGAACCAAGTGCAATTCCTAATGGATTCCAATTACCAAAAATCATTATAGCAAGTGCTAGGAAACCCATACCACCAACGGTACTCTCAGCAGTTCCAGCAGCAGATGTTGCAATATAAGCATATCCACCAATACCAGCTAAAAATCCAGATATTGTTGTACCTAAATAACGCATTGCAAACACATTAATACCAACAGAACTTGCAGCTTGCGGATGTTCACCGCAGGCTCTAAGATGGGTACCAATTTTTGATTTATATAACCAAATTGAACAAATTATATATAATCCGATACAAATATATGTAGATATATATACTTTATCAATAAAGACATCTAAAAGTGTGCCTGTAGGTTTTTCTAAAGTAATTACATATTTTGGCATTGGGTTCATAACCAATTTTTCTTGAGATGCGATTACCAAACATGCTGTTAATACAACAGCTGGAGCAATCATATTTAAAGCTGTACCAATAATTGTTTGGTTAGCTTTCAACTTTATAGCTGCAAATGATAAAAGAAGAGAAAATACAGCACCAGATATTCCAGAAATTAATAATGCTAATACAAACATTAGTTGTTGCTTAGATGCAAAGGTGCCATTTTTTTGAGCGAAGTATACAAAAATAGCTCCTATAAAAGCCCCAAAAATCATACAGCCCTCTAAAGCAAGGTTGATAATACCACTTCTTTCAGAAAAGCAACCAGCTAAAGCGACAATCAATAGAGGAATAGCATATACTAAAGTTTTTTGTAATACTAAAATTAAATTACTCACTTTTGGCCTCCTTTGTAACATCATTGGTATTAACGTTAGTTATATTTTTATTTGGTTTAGGCCTTCTCTTTTTGTTAAGTAGTCCTCTAATAAGAGAAGTAAAACCAGCAAGATATATAATAACACCTATAATGATATCTGCTACATATCTATTATAATTATATTTGTTTAAGAAATCGCCACCAATATTAATATATCTTATAAATATTGATGAGAAAATTATACCAATTGGATTACAGTTTGCAAGGAATGCTGATGCAATTCCGTTAAATCCATAATCAGGTAACTTACTATACTGTGAAGCATAACAATATTCAATTCCAGGATTTAAATAATATAAACATCCACCAAGTCCAGCTAGAGCTCCCGCAATAGCCATCGAAATAATAATGTTCTTTTTTTCATTTAACCCTGCATATTTAGCAGCATTTCGGTTGCTACCACAAGCTTTTAATTCATAACCAAATGTTGTTTTATTAAGAATAATATAAATAATTATGGCTATTATTATCGCAATGATTATTCCACCATCAATATAGGAATTAGGGAAAATTTTATCTAATCCAAATTTAGGAGTATAATTTAAAACAGGTTTTCCAAGATATGTAAGTTTAGTATCTTCGGTACTCCAAAGATTTGGACAATTTTTAAAAATCCATGTGGCAAGATTGGCAGCAATCCAGTTAGTCATAATACAAATAATTACTTCGTTTATATTAAACATGGCCTTTAGTAAACCTGGTATTATTCCCCAAATCATTGCAAAAATCATTCCTACAATAATTGCTAGAAGCCATACCATCACACCACCAAAACGATTCGTTGTTACAATTGATAAAGATATTAATAAACTACCAACTGTTCCCATAAGATATTGACCAGGTGCACCAATATTAAATAAACCAGTTTTATACGCAATACCAACTGATAAACCAGTCATAATTAAAGGTGCCGAATAGAAAATCATATTACCAATATAGGCAATGACATTTTTAGGAATTCTACTAGCAAATGGTCCTTTACAAAGAGTTTTTAAACCATAATATGCATCACTTATATGACCTTCTTTGTTGATAGAAGATATTATTATCATAACAATAAAACCAACTAAAAGTCCAACTAAAATACTGATTACTGATGATAATATTGATTTAAATGCCGGCTTTTCATATACTTTTTTTAGGAAATTTCCAATCTTTTTTAGAAAAGCAGTAAATTTAGTATCACTACCATCTTCTTTTTTAAAAGCTTTATTTAAAGGATTACTACTCATTTTTGTCCTCCTTGCCTACATTTTTTTTAGCACCAGCCATATATAAACCAAGTTCTTGAATAGTCGTTTTCTTTGGATCTAATTCGCCAACGATATGTCCTTCATACATTACGTATATACGGTCTGACAAATTCATAACTTCATCTAATTCTAGTGACACTAATAATACGGCATCACCTTGATCACGTTTTTCTACGATTTTTTTGTGAATATCTTCAATTGCACCAACATCTAATCCTCTTGTTGGTTGTACAGCAATTAATAATTTATGATTTCTATCCATTTCTCTGGCGATTATAGCTTTTTGTTGATTACCACCAGACATACTTCTTGCGGTTGTAACAGCACCCTGACCACTACGAATATCATAATTATCAATTAAATTATTAGCATATTTTCTAACTTCACCAAATTTGATAAAACCCATTTTTTGATATTCTGGTTCAAAATATCTCTGTAAAATTAAGTTTTCTTCCAAAGAATAATCTAGTATTAAACCATGTTTGTGTCTATCTTCAGGAATATGGGAAATACCATGAGTATTACGATATCTAATAGTTTCTTTCGTAATATCATTACCCATAAAAGTAATTGTTCCTGAATGAACTTTTTCTAGTCCCGTAATAGCGTGAACAAATTCTGTTTGACCATTTCCATCAATACCAGCTATACAAACAATTTCACCACTTCTAACGTTTATAGAAACATCATCAACAGCATTTTTCTTTTCGTTATTTTTACCTTTATCAAGACGAATACCATTATTATGGTTTTTAACTACTAAGTGTGATGTTTCAAAAACTATTTCACCTGGAGTTGCTTCTTTTTTATCAACAATAAACTTTACATTGTGTCCTACCATTAAAGTGGATAATTCCTCTTTTGATGTATTACATGTATCAACAACGCCTACTAATTTTCCTTTTCTAAGAACGGTACAGCGATCAGATATTTCCATAATTTCATTTAATTTATGAGAAATAAAAAGAATGGATTTGCCTTCTTTCTTCAAATTACGCATAATTTGCATCAATTCTTCGATTTCTTGAGGAGTAAGTACGGCAGTAGGTTCATCAAAAATTAGAATATCATTATTACGGTATAACATTTTTAATATTTCAGTTCTTTGTTGCATACCAACAGTAACATCTGATATTTTTTTATCTAAGTCAACATATAAACCATACTGTTCAGACAATTTTAATACTTTTTCTCTAGCTTTTTTCTTTTGAACAAAACCAAATTTTGCATCTTCAGCTCCAAGAATAATATTATCTAAGATTGTAAAGCATTCTACCAATTTGAAATGTTGATGAACCATTCCAATTCCAAGTTTAGTTGCATCATTTGGATCATTAATTTTTACTTTTTTACCATTATAATATATATCACCTTTTTCGGGTTTATACATACCAAATAAAACACTCATTAAGGTAGATTTACCTGCACCATTTTCGCCTAGTAGTGCATGAATTTCACCTTTTCTTAATGATAAACTAATATCATCATTAGCAACAATACCAGGGAAGAGTTTTGTTATATGTCTCATTTCGATTACATAATTTTCTTCCATTTTTGCTCTCCTTTTTATTTTTATAAAGAAACACCTCTATATCAAAATTAATATAGAGGTGCTTTTTAATTTTTTTAATTATTATTTTTCAAGAGTAAATTTAACATGAGTACATTTGCTTAATAATTTTCCCCAAGCTTCATCAGTATTCATATTACCTTCAGTTTCTGAATCAATTACTAATGTACCAGCAACTACTTGATCAAATAATGCTTTATATTCTTCTTTAGTGAAAGTTTTAAATCTCCAAGCATCATCAGCAGTAGGAAGACCTGTTGCGTTTTCAGCAGCACCTAACTTAGAACATTGATTTTTTAATTTAGTGTCCCATTCGCCGTTCTTCCATTCATTTAATGCTAGTTCTACAGAAGCGCTTAAGCCTTTAACTGCAGAAGTAAGAACACGTTCACTTTCATTATGTTGATCTACGTCAACACCAATAATCATACCATCTTTTGTTTCAGCAGCAGCAGCTTTTACAGATTGTAACATACTTCCACCACATGAGAATACGATTTGTGTGCCACCAGCATACCAACCAGAAATTTGAGTTTGTAATTCAGTAGATGAACTAAAACCTCCACCATACTTGAAACTTACTTTAACATCAACATTTTTATTTAATTCAGCAGCAGCAGCTTCAATACCTTGAACATATCCATAAGCGAATAAGTTACAAGCAGTATTACCACCGTCACCACCAAAAGTACCACCAAGTTTAGTATAACCATCTTTAACTGCAGCATATCCAGCAAAGAAACCAGATTCATGTTCTTTATAAGAAATTGCAGTAACATTATCTAAACCTAATGCCCAACCATCAACGAAAATGAATTTTACATCTGGGTTTTCTTTAGCAACTGTAGTAATTGCAGTAGCTTGTAAGAAACCAGGTGTTACAATAATTTTTGCACCATTTTCAATAGCTTGGTTCATAGCAGCAATACGATCATTATCATTAGCATTAGAACCATTAGCTGGTTGATAATATTTATAAGTCTTACCAGAAGCTTTTGCGAAAGAAACAGCTCCTTCATAAGTACCTTGATTGAATCCTCCATCATTTAATTGACCAACGTCAGTTACAACAGCAACTTCGAAAGTCTTATCACCTGAGTTTTCGCCACATGCAACAAGTGCAACAACTGCGAATACAGCAAGTAAACTTAAGAATACTTTTTTCATTTATTTTTCCTCCATTATTATTAAGTTAGCTCTATTAATAGCTCTAACAACAACATTATATCATATTTGGATATTTTTGCAAAACATTTAGATTATTTTTTATTAACTAAAGGTTTTATTTTTTTTAAGTGTAAAATAATCAAAGTAAATTAACTCTTTTTTAACATCAATATTTTATTCGGTAATTGTTAAATTAATTTCAAGGAATATTCTCCTATTTAAAATATAGTTAGCTGTAAGTATAGCTTCTCCTGGTCCTGTTGATTCTATTAATCCATGATGTTCCATATTAATATTAAT
>CAKONV010000024.1 GCA_934098295.1 uncultured Bacilli bacterium
AGAAATAAATCCAATAAGATACAAAGGATACTACTATGATAGTGAAACCTTAATGTATTATCTAATGACAAGATACTACGATCCAGAACTTTGTAGATTCATAAGTCCAGATGATGTAAGTTATCTTGATCCAAGTACTATTAATGGACTTAACTTATATTGTTATTGTGCAAACAATCCAATCAATCATATCGACCCTGATGGGACACGCATGGTATCATTGGGCAATTGGAGCAGCTATTATAGTTGCATGTGCAGCTTTAACGGTTGTTACTGCAGGAGGGTTCGCAGCTGCTGGAACTGCCTTTGCTTCGGTAGTATCTGCGACTATGGCACCAACTGCGCTTTCTGCTATATTCGCAGGAGCAACGATAGGAGCGGCAGCCATAGGAACTGCAGGAATGGTTATAGGTGGTATGTCTGGAGAAGATGGTTGGTCGTGGGAAAATGCTTCTCAAGGATTTATGACTGGTTCCATTGCTGGTGCGGTTATTGGCGGAGCTTGGGGAGGTGCTCACTACGCTCTGCAAAGTGCTGGCAAAATGGCGATTAGAACTAATATTAATAATTTAGTTAATAATCCATTAGATGAATTTGTGACATTGGGTCCAAAAGATGGAGGCATTTCAGGATATGTGCGTTCAATTTCACAAACTGGAGATTATGGTCAAATATTTGCTAGTAAATTACCAAATGGAATGTATCAAATTGCAAATGGTCATCATAGAGTTGCTGCATTAAGGCAATTAGGATACAGATATGTAAATTTTTTCTTAGTTCCATAGGAGGTTAATGATATGGGAATGGCTGATTTTTATTTAAAAATTTATTTCAAAAAAAAGAATTACGATGAATTTCAAACTATATATCAATCATTTATTAATGAAAGTATATTTAGAATTTTAGATAAAGAAGAATCTAATTTCTTGTCTTTAGAGTGTAAATTTGATAATCTGATTCCTTCAATTATTATTGCATTTAATAATCTTTATCCTTTCAAGGATAATATTGATTCGATTGAAACACATGGCATTGTAAAAAATTTTATATTTACTAGTGTTGAAGAGTTCTTAGATTATGTATTTTCCATTAATAAGAATCAATTGTTGTCATATTACAAACAAATGGGTTATTTAGCTGTTGACTCTGAAAAATATTATAAAAGACGAATTAAGTTAAAAAAATATTACAAAAAGTTAAAATAGTTTATACCCAAGTGAATATGGAATATATATGAATGGTAATTTAATGTCAGGAATGAAATACACATGGGAAGATAAAAGATTAGTAAAAGTAAAGAACTTAATGAATGAAGAAATAAAATATAGTTATGATTCTACAGGAAAAAGAACCAAGAAAGAATTACCAACGAAAACAATAAACTATTATTACACAACCAACAACTTACTATCAGAAACACATAGTGATGGAACAATAATAAGATATATATATGAAAACAATAATATTATAGGATTTAAACTTAAGAAAAACAATGAAACAAAAAGCTACCTATACATGAAAGATATGTTATCTAACATTATAGGAATAATAAATGAAGAAGGAACAATAGTTACAAGATATAGTTATACAGCCTATGGAAAAGTAACAATAAAAGAATATAGTGAAGAACAAATAGGAGAAATAAATCCAATAAGATACAAAGGATACTACTATGATAGTGAAACCTTAATGTATTATCTAATGACAAGATACTACGATCCAGAACTTTGTAGATTCATAAGCCCAGATGATGTAAGTTATCTTGATCCAAGTACTATTAATGGACTTAACTTATACTGTTATTGTTACAATAATCCAATTATAGGCGTTTTGGGACGTAATCTTGAAAATTATATTTATTATTCTAGAAATAATAGTATTTATATTTCTTCTGGTATTGGCTTTGAAAATATAAAAACAATTGTTAAAGAAAAAGATAAGCATTTTTTATCTACAGAATTTGCTAATATTGTAAGAATGACTAATTATTCAACAACTCTTGTTGATAATGTTTTATTTGGTATTGTCATAGGAAATATAAGTCATACTACCACTATACAGCATAATGATGCTGGAATGTTTTATGCTTATGCTAATTTTGGTAATTCGACATCATCTGTAGGAATTGGATTTAATATTAATAATTTCTATGGTGCTAGCATATATGTAAGTAGTAATGCCGGTATTGGAACAAGTATGCAAATTACTCCATATTTAACATTTGGAGCAGGAGTAAGTTTATTGGGTGGTGTTTCTTTTTCATTTGGAACTATTTCCAAAAATATAACCAATGAAACTACTATTAACATTGGATGGGGAACATTAGCATTATCATATGCTACCTGTGCATTTATAGCTTCTCTTCCGGTTCCACTTGCTAGAGTTGTTGCCAGTGTTATTGTTGGTGTTATACTTTTGAAAGATATATTGGATTAATGGAGGTTTTATGGAAAATATTATTATTAAAGATGGTATGCGAAAAGAAAGTAGAAGAGGTAAAGCGCCAATGATATTTTGTTATGTACTAGCAGCACTATCCCCCTTATCGCTAATACGACCTGATGTTACAATATCTGATTTTATTGAAATACTATTATTCTTTATATTAATTGGTACGTATTTACTTTTCTTATATTTATATGCTTATAAATATGAAGTAATTGCTACTACTGAAAAAATATATTTAAAAACTTTATTCCGAAAAATTGAACTAAATATATGTGATATTGAAAAATATTCATGTAATAGATATAGAAAAACTGTATTTTATCAATTTAATCTATTCATAAAAGGTAAAAAAATTTTAATTAATACAAGATATAAAGATGAATTCGAAAAAATATTAAAAGATTGGAAAATTGAAGAAATAATAAGAAAAAAATGCAAATAGATTAAGTTTGGACATTTGGTTTTGTTGCTTACCTATTTTAGCTTGAAAACACAAAAGATTATATAATAAAACATTATTCAAAAGAGCTATACATTACTAAAAAGAGCGTCAATTAAATTTTTGATAAAATTTATTCATCATGATTAGTTTGATTCTTTTTAGTTAAATTTTTTAATTACAACTTTTCACTTGATAAACAGTAAAAATGTGGAACAAATATCACTAAATGATTGCTTAAGTTTTCTAAACATGTTATAATTATATAAAATGGAGTGAATATATGAATAGAGAAAATGAAATTAAGTGCAATAGTTGTGGAGCATCTATAGTTTTTAAAAATGAATATCAAAAAGAACAAAACTGTCCTTATTGTGGTGAAAAGATAATTAATCCTTTTTATTATGATAATGAAAAAACAAATACGAAAGATTCTGTTTTAGATCTTAGTGTATTTAAGACAAGACCTACTTTGAATTTTAAGGTTTTTTTCTTATTATTACTTTTTACATTTGTTATTGGTGGACTTATTTATTATATTGTTATTTATTTTAAACAAGTCCAATGGGATAAAAAACATGGATTGCGAAAATAGTTATTATCAATTTACACTTTGTTTGACTTTTTAGTGAAAAAAGTGTATAATATATAAGGTGCAGATAAAAGCAGCATTCATTAGGTTATTATTTTTAGATAATCACACAACCTTTTAATTAAATAGTGTGGATGCAAGTAGTCTTGCTGCTTAGGCGAAAACAATAAGATTACCTAACTTAGTGATTTATTTTGAATTTTTTATCTCACGAAATTAATTAATAAAGGAGAAAAAAACATGGCACGTTATACAGGCCCAAGTTGGAAGGTTTCTAGAAGATTAAAATTCTCTACATTAGAAACTGGAAAAGAATTACAAAAAAGAGCATATGCTCCTGGCCAACATGGTCAAAAGAGAGTTAAACTATCTGAATATGGTTTACAATTACAAGAAAAACAAAAAGTTCGTGTATTATATGGTATGAATGAAAAACAATTCCATAATACATTTATCAAAGCTTCTAAGTTAGAAGGAAAAACTGGTGAGAACTTCTTATTTATGCTTGAATCAAGAGTTGATAACCTTGTTTATCGTTTAGGTTTTGCAACAACTCGTCGTCAAGCTCGTCAATTAGTTAACCATGGTCATATTTTAGTTGATGGTAAAAAGGTTGATATTCCTTCATATATTTGCAAACCAGGACAAACAATTTCTTTAAAAGAAACATCAAAAGGATTAGTAATCGTTCGTGATGCCTTAGAAAATTGTGTTGCAAGAGTTCCATTCTTAACTTTTGATGAAGCTACACAAACTGGTACATATGTTCGTTTACCAGAACGTTCAGAAATTTTACCTGAAATTAAAGAAAATCTAATTGTTGAATTCTACAACAGATAGAAATAAAAAACATAATAAGCAGTATAAAAACAAACCCTATTGGTTTGTTTTTAATTTAAAGAAAGGGCATCTATGAAATATACCACAGTTTTACTGGATTTAGATCAAACTATTTTAGATTTTAATAAAATTGAAAAATACGCCATATCAAAAGTAATAGAAGAAAATGGACTTATACCAACTATAGATATGATTAAACGATATCATGAAATAGATATGCTTTGGTGGGAAAAGTTTGAAAGAGGAGAAGTTGAATTAGAAAATTTACTTATAAATAGATTTCATGAATATTTTTCACTATATGGAGTTAACGTTAATGGTTCTATTGTAAACAAACATTATTTACAATATTTAAGTGATGAGGTTTATTATATTGATGGCGCTCAAGATTTTTTAAAAGAACTGAACAAAAAACTTAAAATCATAGTTATTACTAATGGCCTTTGCGATGTTCAAAAAAGGCGACTTGCTAAAACGGATATTACTAAATATTTTTCTAAAATATATATATCAGAAAATATGCCTTATAGAAAACCTCAAAAAGAATTTTTTGACATTGTGTTAAAAGAAAACAATTTAACAAATGAGGAATGTATTATTTTGGGTGATAGCCTAACTAGCGACATGAGGGGTGGTATTAATGCTTCTATTGATACATGCTGGTTTAATCAATTTGATAAGAAAGACACTTTAGGTGTGAAGTACATTATAAATAAACTAGATGACTTTTTTAGAATTATTAATGAATAAAAAAGACTTAAGAAATATTCTTTTTTGGTAATCCCATTAAAGAAATTCTTAAGTCTTTTTATTTATTATTTACTTGTTTTGAAAGTAATGGTTTCTGAGAAAAATTCTAATCCTTGTAAATCAGTTGCTACAACTTTAATTTCATATTCAGTAGAAGATTTTAAATCAGATATACTGTATGAAGTAATAGGTGTAAGTTTGTTTAGATAATTAGAATCAGTTACTAAAGTTCCATTAACATAAATTTTAATTTTTTTAACAATAAATTTGAAACTACCATCAAAAGGTGTAAAAGAAACGTTAGCGCTATTTCCAGTTACATCAGAAACTTTTAAGTTCATAGGTGCGTGGAGCAAATAGTCACAGTTTATTGATTCTTTAGAACCATCTTTAAAAGTAACAGTAATAAGGAAACGATAATCGTAGCCAGGGACTACATTTTCAATACTCATACCTAAGTATTTATTAGTAGGACATACTTCATAATCTTTTAGTTCTTCACGTAAAGTTTCTAAAATTTCAATCTTTTTAACATTGCCATAAAAAGAATCAGGCCATGAAATGTTTAGTTTGTTATTTTCTTCATCAAGATTCCATTTAATGCTATTTAATAATTCTTCTTTACTTTTTTCTTGATATTCTTGGCCACGTTTTTTCTCAATTGTCCATGTTTGACTAATGTTTCCACTTGCAAAAATACATCTAATAGTTATGTTATTATCATCAATATCGACCATGTATCCTCTTGCGAAATCCTCAATGTTTCCACTGTACCAGCTTTTAGCTCCTGCACAACTACCAGTAAAATAAGAAGTTCCAAGATAAGGAGTGCCAGTGCCTTGATTATTATAACGATAAAGGCTAACACCTTGAGAATGGTAATGACCAGAAAGAACTAAATCAACACCATATTTTTCATATAGTTTCAACATATTTTCATCATAATCAGTGTTTTGATAATTAATAGGAATATGTTGTACGATAATTGAATAGGTGTATTCTTTAGTAGCAAGTAAATTTTCAATCCATTCATATTGTTCGTAGTAACTATTATTTTTAATGTTATCAACCATTATAAATAAAGTTTCGTTATGCATAAACCAACAACTAGAACCTAGTTTGTCACTTACACCATTAAGTGGACCTGCTGAATGAGCAGCAAAATATGAATTAGTTCTTTGACCAGTGCCATTTACATAGTATTCGTGATTTCCAGGAACACCAATAAAAGGTAATTGTTTTAAACTTTCGGCTTGTGAAAAATATTTATTCCAAATATTTTCATCACCACCAGTATCGATTAAATCGCCACCACCTACAACGAAACTAATATTAGGGTTGGCTTCAAGAGCCTTTTTAATGGTTGTTTCCGAAATATATGCTGGATATTTTTCATCATCTAGTAAAGAATAATGATTGTCAGTAAGGAATAAGAAACTTGTCTTTGATCCTTTACCAGCAGTTTTAAAATGATAAACATCGGAATAAGTGTCATCACCATTATTAATTTTGTAGATATATTCAGTATTTTCTTCTAATCCTGTTGCGACAATATTCCAAACATTTCGAGGTTCAAAAGGTCCCATTAGAAGAGGATCTAAATCAGCAAAATAATAACCCTCACCATAGTAAGCTTTAGCAGAAGTAAAATTAGGATCGCTAGCTTTAGTAATAAGAGCATATGATTTAATATTCTTTATACTATAATGAATATTAAATTGAGTTGAAGCATCTTCACCTAAAGCACCGATAATTTGTGTAGCATTGTAATCTTCTTCTTCCAATAACTTATGATATACCTTTACTTGTACAGTATCATAAATAGAAGGATCACTTTCTAAATAGGCTGTAATGTATATACTTCCTTCACCCAAAGCTTTTAATTTACCATTATCAAAACTAGCAACTTCGTAGTCGGTCTTATCACTTCTTGTTGACCATAAAATATTTCCTTTAGCTTTATCAGGTAAGATTTTCGCGGTAATTGTTACTTCTTCAGAAATGTATAATGACTTAACAGGACAAGAAATTTCCACCTTTTGAGCAGTAATATTATCATCTGGATCAATAGATGGTTTATGGTCTTTTCCCTTACAAGCGATAGTTGTAAAAGTAACTAATAACAAAAAAACAAATAGAATATTTTTTAATATTCCTTTACTTTTATTTTTAAAATTCATTTAATTCTCCTTTCTTTTTTTGTTCTTTTTGTTTACTAATATTATACTATATTTTTTTAAAAAATAATATTAAATAGAAAAATAAATATTAAGCGCACACAACCAATAGGAAAAAATCAAAAAGAAAAAGTTAAAAAACAGGTAAAAAGATTAAAAGTCTAAAAATGCCTTAAAATTAATTCTTTGTTGAAAAAACGATTAAATACTAAAAATAAGCAATAAAATTCAAAAAAACGTACTTTTTAAGCCTATAACAAAAAAACATAATGCTTATTCACTTGCAATATTACACAAAAAGTGTATAATTAAGATAAGAAAGGAATAACGGATTAGTATGAGAATAAATTTTAACAATGTAGAATGTGAAGAAGTTACAAATATGCGCAATGGAGAAGGTAAGGTAACATTAAGAAAAATCAAGGAATTACCAAGTAACATTAAAATGTATGCTTTAATTACAATTCACCCCTTTTCTTCAATCGGTCTTCATTATCACACTGATGATGCCGAATCAATTTATGTATTAAACGGAAGTGCCATTCTTATAGATGATGATAAAAAAGAAAAATTGACTAAGGGTGATATGCATATTTGTTATAAAAATCATAAACATAGTATAATTAATAATACTGAAGAAGATTTAGAAATAATTGCCGTTGTAACAAAAGGATAAACTAATTATGAATATAGATTTATATAAGACTTTAAAAGAATTTGAATATACAAGAACTTCTGGCAGCAAAGAAGAATTACAAACAGCTAATAAAATAAGAGAAAAAATTTCTGGAGAAAGTAGTCTTCAAGAATTTAAGGTAAGTATATTTGATAGTAGGGACGTTATTTTAAAATCAGATGATAAAGAATACGAAGTATCAGCCATTAATGCCAGTGGTAGCAATGTGGATATTAAAGCCCCTTTTTACTATATGGAAACTACTCTTGATATTGACAAAAAAGAATTAAATAAAAAAATTGTCCTAATCAATGGTTTAATAACTAAAGATATATATGAAAAATTAATTAAGAATTCAGCTTCAGCATTTATTTCCTTTTCGGGAGATATAATTGATGATCCATCATTAACAGATTTAGAAATAAAAGAATTAAGAGAACCTTTACGAAGACTAGGCGTTATCCCTGGAGTTCATATGAGAGCTAAAACAGCCATGGAATTAGTTAGGGATAATCCTCAAACTCTAAAATTATCCTTTAAACAAACAACAAAGGAAGTAATATCAAATAATATTATTGCAGAAATCAAAGGAAACACCTTTAGTAATGAAGTTATCGTAATAACAGCTCATTATGATTCAGTAATGTATAGTAAAGGTGTATATGATAATGCTAGCGGTAGTGTATTAATACTAAAGTTATATAATTATTTCTTGGCTAATCCTCCTAAAAGAACTGTTCGTTTTATTTGGTGTGGATCTGAAGAAAGAGGATTGTTGGGGTCAAAAGCCTATGTAAATAGTTTAACAGAAGAAGAATTAGATAAAATAATTCTAAATATAAATGTTGATGTAGCTGGTAGTATATTAGGAATAGATGAATGTATCGTAACTGCTGAAGATAAATTAGCAAATTATTTAGAATATATCAGTAAAGAAGAAGGATTAATTGTTAAAGTAGTTCAAGATATATATTCTAGCGACTCCATTCCTTTTGCCGATAAAAAAATACCAGCAATTAATTTATGTCGTTTTGGTGTAAGAGGAACTGCTCATATTCATACGAGATATGATAACATGTCATTTATATCAGAAAAATCACTTAATAATACTTATAAAATATTAGAACATATATCTAATAGATTAATAAACGCTTATTCTTTCCCAGTAAAAAAAGAAATAAGCGAAGAAATTACTAAAAAAATTGACCAATATTTATATAAAAATAGATAAGGAGAAAAATAAAAATGGAAAACAAAGAATTATTAGAAATGTTACTTTCTACGCCATCACCATCTGGATATGAATTAAACATGCAAAAAAAATTAATTGAGTATATGAAAGATGTAGATGAAGAAGTAATAACAAGTGAAAACTATAACGTTGTTCATGTTTTAAACCCCAATGCCAAGACAAAAATTCTTTTTTCTGCCCATATTGATGAAATTGGTGTGGTAATCAACAAAATTAACGATAATGGTATTTGTGAAGTTGAACCCATTGGTGGGGCTAGAGCCTACATGTATGCCGGTCAACATGTTTATGTATTAACAAAAAATGGTAAAGTACCAGGTGTATTTGGGTATTTACCACATATGGATAAAGGAATAACTGTAGCTGATTTAAGACTTGACTTAGGCGTAAGTTCAAGAGAAGAAGCTTTAAAAATAGTAAACATAGGTGATCCTATTACTCATCAAATGTGTTATAGTTACTTAAGCAATAATCGTCTTGCAGCTAAAGCCTTAGATGATAAAATCGCTGTATATATATTTTTATCATTAATGAAAAGATTAAAAGGAAAAACTGACCTCGGCATATATGTTTCTACATCAGTTGGTGAAGAAACTACTTGTAGAGGCGTGGAAGTAGCTGTAAAAACAGTTAAACCTAATGCGGTAGTTTGTGCTGATGTAACTTATGCTGCGGACTTAAATTACAGAGAAAATCTTCATGGAGAAATAGCACTTGGAAAAGGACCAGTATTAACAGAAGGCTCATTAATGAATAAAAAACTTGATCAACTATTTATTAATGCTGCTAAAGATTTAGAAATTAACACACAAAGGGAAGTAGCACCAGGAAGAACATATACAGATTCAGATTATTCTTATTATCAAGGATTATCCACTCCTACTTACCTTGTAAGCATACCTTTAAGATATATGCATTCATCAGTAGAAGTATGTGATTTACAAGATATTAAACAAATAATAGATTTAATGGAAAAGTTTGTTTTAAACTTTAATCCTAATACATCTTTCAATCCTTTTGATGAATAAAAAAATAAATATGTTATAGATTAAAAAAATTCAAATCTATAACATATTTTTTTAACATTTGGTATAATATAAGTGTAAATGGGCTAGTATTTTGGTTTTGACAGATTACTTGATAAATTTGTAAGCATACCGTGGGTAGGCACGTTAAAACCTGAGGTTTAGAAATAAACGCAAACACAAATTACGCTTTCGCTTGCTAAGCATTAAAATTTAAGCAAGCCCTCTTAAGAATAGAGGATTATCCCTCTTTTTTTAGCCTATGAAAAAAAGAAGGGAACAGATAGTAGGCTTTGATGAATGTAAGTGTTCGCTACATAATTCGAGATTTTAGAACTAGTGATATATATGTTTTGTTCATCCCCATATCTATCATAAACTAAATGAATGAACTAAGTATGTAGAAAACAATTAGGATGGTAATTTGGACCCGAGTTCGACTCTCGGCTAGTCCACCAAAATAGTAAACTAATCTCGATACAATTTTATGTATCGAGATTTTTTCTTTTTGTAATGGTTTAAATCTGCACGTTATTTTTTAACAATTTTTTGTCTTTAACTAATCTGAAAAATGTTCCCCTAGATACTCCTATTAGTTGAGCTGCTACGGTATTAGTTAATTCTCTATTAATATATTTATCTAATATATCATTAGTGTTAGGTGGCAATATAACTTTTGGTCTACCAAACTTAACTCCTTTTTCTTTTGCAATTCTTATTCCCTCAGCTTGCCTTTGTTTAATATTAATCCTTTCATTTTCAGCTACAAAACTAAGTACTTGCAATACTATATCAGATATAAATTTACCAACTAGGTTTTTGCCTTCAATTCTCGTATCAAGTAAAGGCATATCAAGTACCCTGATATCAGCACCTATAGTTTTAGTAATCCTAGCCCATTCTTCAAGTATCATATGATAATTTCTACCAAGACGATCTATTGATTTAACTATCAATAAATCGTCTTTTTTTAGTTTCTTAATTAACTTTTGATATTTAGTTCTATCAAAATCCTTTCCTGATTCTTTATCAATATAGATATGCCTATCATCTATATCTAAAGCCTTAATTTCTTCATATTGTCTATCAATATTTTGATATTTTGTTGATACGCGAATATATGCGTAAATCATGATAATCACCTCCAACAAGTATATAACAAAAAAAGATTAAAATTATCAAGTTATTTGAATAAATAAAAAAGGCATCAAAACGATATATAAATGTATACGTTTTGATACCATTAACTTTTTACTACATTATATCAACTTTTTATTAATATTGCAAAAATATTACAAAAACTCTCTAAAATTTCTTATTTTTTTTCAAATATTAAAACTCTAATAAACCATAGTATTTGTTACCTAGCAAAATATAAGAAAGGTTTTAGTTTTTGACAATGGAGTATATAGGATCAAAGGCCTTTGAAAATGAGGTCTATAAAAATTGCCTTTTAGAAATGGTTAATGGAGATATATTTTCAACATGTAAATCTGAGGAAGATATTAGAAAAAAATTTGAAGCAGAAACTAATAGAATTTTACAATTAATAGGCGCACTACCCAAAAATGAATATATTTCTTTTTCTAGTGAGGTTGCGACTGAGAACGGAAGGAGAATTGATAGCAAATACAAAAACATCATTATAGAATATAAAAAATATAAGAGATTAAATAACATAAGTGATCATAAAGATGCAATTAGGCAACTCAAAGATTACCTTAATGATTTTCAATTTGAAGGTAAGTCAGTTTATGGAATTTTATTTGATGGTTACACGATGGAAATATATCATAAAGATGAGCATGGTGTTTTTTCAATTCCAAATAACTCTTTAAACGGAATGATATCTACCAAAAGCCTCGATTATTATTTTAAAACTGCTTTTTTAAGAAATAAAAAGGAAATTGATTCATTCTGTCTTAGAGAGGACTTTCAAATAAATTCCCCTACAATAAGGGAAACGTTTAGATTAATTTACAAAACAATTCAAAGTAGAACAAATACTAGAACAACCCTGATGCTAAATGAATGGGAAAAAATGTTTAGGTTATCAGAAAATGATTCTTCAAGAGGAGTGGCAACTCATCCTGATATCTTAGAGAGAAGAAGAGTGTTAGCGGAACTAGCAGGAGTTCCTGTTGATTCATCAGAAAAGGAATACATGGCCATTTTCTCACTCCATACCTTGTTTTCCATAATATTAAAACTGTTACTTTGCAAATCAGTTAATGAATTTAAGGATATTTTTAATGGTGAAAAAATTGAATTCATTTGTCTAAAAGGGGTTAATAAAGTTAAAAATTTTTTTGTTTCTCTTGAAAACGGTACACTTCTTAAGAAAGCAGGATTAGTTAATATGCTTGAAGGTGACTTTTTCTCTTGGTATACAAAAGAAGAATCGCTTTGGAATGAAGAGTTTTTGATAAAAATGAACGCTATAATAAGTACAATAGCCGAATATGAAGAAATCAGAATAAAAAATTATAGTTTTATGCAAGATTTGTTTAGAGAATTATATGAAGCTTTTATTCCACATATAATTAGACACTGTTTTGGTGAATATTATACACCTTATTGGTTGGCCGAGAATGTTATGCTTGAATCAACTGATGGAAAAGATGTTTTTTGCTCGGTAATGGATCCGTGTTGTGGCTCTGGTACCTTTTTAATTTCTGCAATTAATAGAAGAATTGAAGCAATAAATAAAAACGATAAATATGAAAGAAAAATTGATTTTGACATTTTAACAAAAGGAATTTATGGGATAGATTTGAATCCTCTTGCAGTATTAATGGCGAGAATTAATATTTTTATTAATGTTGCTCCATATATTAATGATTACTTATCAATAGAAATTCCAATTTATAATGGTGATTCAACGTATTCTCCAACTATAGAATTGATTGATGAAGTTAGAATGCTTTCTTATAGTTTAAATACGACAATTATGGGAGATCAAACATTTGATATTACTTTGCCTTATGATTTTGTAAATTCACGTTCTTTTATTTCTGTTATTGATAAATTAGAGGAATATATATTAATTAAGAATGAGGAAAAAGCTAAAAATTATCTAATTTCGGAAATTAAAAAATTAGTAAATTTATCTTTAAAATTAGAAAGTATAATCAAATCAGAAGTAGAAAAGTTAATTGATCTAGAAAAGAGAGAGCTTAATGGAATATGGCTGAGAATATTTGCCAATTATTTGAAAACAGGCGTTTTGCCAAAAATTGATTGCATTATTGGAAATCCTCCTTGGGTAAGATGGAATGTTCTACCTGAAAACTACCGTTTAACCGTAAAAAGCAAATGTAAACTAGATGGACTATTTAGTGATGACACAAATAGTGGGGGGGTTGACTTAAACATATGTGCTTTAATAGCAAATAAATGCTGTGAAAAATGGCTTAGTAATGACGGGCGTTTATCTTTTTTGATGCCACAAAGTTTATTAGTAAATAAATCATTTGAAGGATTTAGAAGATTTGAAATTGAATTTGATAGCATTAAAAGAACTTGCTATTTTGAATCCATCACAAATTGGACTAAAGCAGGAAATCCATTCGGTGATGTTCAAGAATCGTTTTGTACTTATCATATTTCTTTTAAAAAACAAGATTATTTAAAAGGCATAGTGGAAAAATATTATGTTAAAAATAATCGCGAAAAATTGAGAAACAATTCTTCATGGTTTGAGGTTCGAAATAATTTTGATATTGAAAATAGAGTTCTTTGTGTATTTTCTACAGTTAACAACAATAATTTTACATCTCTTGAAAATGTTGAACTAAAAGAAAGAATTTGCAAAATCGTTGGTGAGAATGAATATAATTTTAGAAAAGGAGTTGATGCACAGGCTCCAATGAGATTGACATTTAAAAGGAACATTAATGAGACTGAAGCAGAATTTTATACTTGGAAAAAGGATGGTTTCAGACTAAGACGAACTAATAATACTGTTATTTTAGAAACAAAATTTATTAAGCCTTTCATTTCTGCACCGATGATTGAAAGAAATCAAATAAATTGGAATGGGGATTATGTTATTTGCGTTTATAAGGAAACAAAAATACCTGTTTCAATGGATGTTTTAAGAAGAGAAGCACCAAAGACTGCAACATATTTATCTCAAAACGAATTAGAGTTATCTAATAGAAGTAGTTATAACCAAAGAATTCAAAATAACAGAGAGTATTATGCGCTCTTACGTATGGGCGAGTATTCTTTCTTTGAAGATTTTGTTGTTATTAGAGATAATTCAAAATTTGTTAGTTGCCATGTTGGAAAAATAAAGACAAATTGGAATACATTAGTAACACCAATTTTTGATGGTCACGTTTCTTATATTTCAGAGAAAGTGCGAGGTAAGAATGAAGGTATCACATTTGATGAAGCAGAATATATTAATGCAATACTTAATATGAATATTTGCGAACTTTATATAATTAATTCTGTTTCTTTAAGGAGCATTGGAACAAGATTTAATATTAGAATTCCGAAATATCAAGCAACTCCTCCGTTTAAAACATTTCTTGAAAAACATAAAATTGATCCAAATTCAACATTGGTTACTGAAAAAGCTTATTTTGAATTATTAGAATCTAATAATTAATTAAAATAAATAAACAAAAGAACATTCAACATTTTTAAGCCTTTTTAATCGTTAATAGGGTATGCAATTAGAAACAATGGTTTGATACAAATGTTATCAAACCTTTTTTTGACGTATGTATAATTATCCTTATCACCAATAAAATTTTTTAATTATTGAAAATATAAATATATTTTGTAACTATTAAAATTGATGTAATATAAGAGTATGATATTTTATTATTGGGACATTTTCTAAAATTAATTATTAAGACATTATCATAAAATAAACACAAAATGGCTTATTTTTTAATTTGATTTGGTTGATTAATAATCAACTTTATGGCATAATATAGGGGCAGGAGGTATAAAATATGAGTAAAATAATCGTTAAAGATAAAGAAATTACTATTACAGGATTTAGTGATGATGATTATGTTAGTCTAACAGATATAGCAAAATTTTTAAATAATGATGATCCAAGATATCCCATTCAAAATTGGATGAGATTAAAGGATACTATTGATTATATTGGTTTATGGGAAACGTTAAACAATCCAAATTTTAACCGCGTCGAATTCGACACCTTTAAAAAAGAATATGGACGTAATTCTTTTGTTATGACACCATCAAAATGGATAAAATCTACAAATGCAATAGGGATTAAATCAAAAGCAGGAAAATATGGAGGGGGAACATATGCTCATAGGGATATAGCTTTAGAATTTGCTTCATGGATTTCTCCTGAAATTAAGTTATATATAATAAAGGAATTTCAAAGATTAAAGTCATTGGAAAATGATAAATTAGAATGGCAAGGGCAACGATTAATCGTTAAGTTAAACTACTTAATAAACACTGAGGCGGTAAGTAAATATTTAATAACAATAAACTTAACAACCGAACAAAAAAACAAAATTTATGCAAGTGAAGCAGATATATTAAATGTGGCTTTATTTGGCATGACTGCAAAACAGTGGCGTATTACTAATTCAAATAAAGAAGGTAATATAAGAGATTACGTTTCTGCAATAGAACTAGCAATACTTTCTAATTTGGAATTTTACAATTCAAAACTTATAGAAGAAAATATACCTCCACAAACAAGATTAATTATACTAAATAATGAAGCAAACAAAGAAAAAGAATTGTTCAACAGAAATAATGAGAAAGTGTTAAAAATTACAAACAATGAATAAACTAGGAAATAAAATAAAAGAAATAAGAATAAATGAAGGATTAAGCCAAGAAGCGTTTGCTAAAGAACTGGGTTATACTTCTAAATCCACTATTAATAAAATAGAAAAGGGAATTAATGAAATAAGTTATGATAAATTAATGTTGTTAATTGATAAATATAATTTAACATTAGATCAAATATTTGAAAATAACTCTAATCAAATTATATTACCTAAAACTAATACCTCTAACTTATACATTTCCTTTAGTGCAAGATCAAATGGAAATTCTGAAAAAATAATAAAATATATGATGAATGATAACGATACATTTATTAGTTTTAAAGATTTGTTTATTAATTCCTGTAATAAATGTAATTATGAATGTATGAATATCAATAAGTGTAAATACCGTTATGACGATATCTACCATTTACTAGATGTGAGCATTAGCTATAATAAAATTGTTTTTGTTGTTCCTATGTATTGTGGAAATCCATCTTCTCTTTATTTTACGCTTAGGGAAAGAATGCAAGACTATTTTAATATTAATGAAGCGAATTATCCAGCATTCATTAACAAATTACATACTATAGGAATATATGGATCTGACGAAGAGTATCCTCTCTTTATTCCTTTGATATCAAATATTTTAAATGATATAAATAAATGTTTGCCTATTCAAAGACATAAATACGAAATTAAAATGAGTGATTCGGTTATGGATAAGAAATGTATTGTTACATTAATTGATACGTATAAAAGAGATATGGGATTATAAGAAAGACTTATTGAACCCCACAACCTTATAAAAAGATATATATCGTAGCAATTAGGCATTTGAAGTAAGTCTATAAGTCATCATATTTATAGTAGAAATATAGAGGTTTTACAACCTATTCCTAAAGATTTTTGTTCCATATTTGGAACAATTTTTTATTTTCTAGAGATATTAGTGGTTCTATTTAATTAATGAGAGTTGATATAGTGTGTTTTAAACTGTGGGGAAGAATAGGCGATTGAAGAAATTTGAACTAATATGTAATATAATATTAGTAAAAATTATGAAAATATATTATAATAATAGTAATATCACGCTTTGATTGATTTTTTATCATCAAATGAGTTATGGTTATTCGCAATTAGACAATATATAATATTAGTGTAATTGGCCATTGCAATACGTTAATAAAGGAGAAAATATTATGAATATAGGTTCAATAATAAAAGAACTAAGACAAAAGAAAAAGATGTCTCAGGAGGAACTTGCAGAATATTTAGGTGTATCAACACAAGCTGTATCAAGATGGGAAACATCGGTAAGTTATCCTGATATTATTTTGCTACCACTTATAGCAAATGTGTTCAATGTAACAGTTGACTATTTGTTAGGTACTGATAAATTTAAAAATGATAAAATAGCAGAAGAAATAAATGAAACTTATCGAAAATATAATAAAAAGGGTGATAATGTTGGGTGTTATGAATATATGAAAAAAATGTATGAAAAATATCCACATATTGAAAAGGTTCAACTTATGTATGCAAATTCTTGTAGTGCAGCACATAATGAAGATAAATCAATAATTGATGAAGGAATTGAAGTACTTGAAAGACTTGTTAGACTTTCGTATGATGAGGAGATAAAAGATAAAGCATATGATAAATTATTTTGGTTATATTTACATAAAAAAGATAAAGTAAAATTAAAAGATATATTTAATAATTATATTAAACCAAAACTTAAGAAAGACTATTATTCATCATATATGTTAGATGGGGATGAATTGACAAAATATTGTCAACTAGAAATATGTGGTATTATAGGTGATTTCTGGCATCAACTTATGGATATGAGAAAAAATGAAACTTATCCACTAAAAGAAATGGTAATTGCATTAAATAAATTTAACCAAGTTTGTCAAATAATGTTTGAAAACAAGGATTACCCAATACAAGTATTATGGTATATAAAAACAGTAAATAGATTTATTGCAATTTATTATTTAAAATTAGATAATATAGAAAAGGCATTACATCATATCAAAATATGTTGTGAATGTGCTGTAGAAAGTGATAGCAGACCAAAAAATTTTAAACATACATCTTTGTTATTTAATCACATTGAAGATGATAGAGAACAAATTTCATATTCGGGTAATACAAAAACATACGGTAATGAATCTTTTACTCTTTGGAATGATTTACAACGTGGAGATTTTGTTAAATTAAAAGGCAATGAAGAATATATTAAATTATTAGAAGAATTAGCAAAATATAAAAAACAATATAATTAGTCATCAAGTCAGTTAACCCAAATTAAAATTAGGTTAGCTGGCTTTTTTTAATAGTAGAAATATATAGTAATAAATAATTAAAAGAAATATCAATAGAACAACAAGAAAAGTGGTTAATAGCAAAAATAGTAATGCAGTTTGTATATTTAAGAAAAAAACTAGGATACACTCAGCAAGAAATTGCTGATAAAATGGGAGTAACATTTAGATAATTGGTAAGCAATATAATACAAGAATATTTAATAAAAGGATATGCAATTAATGAAGAAAGATCTCTTGTTACTAATGAAAACTATGTAAGATTAATTAATAAAGTAGAGTCATTTGAGGAAAGAGTTAGTAATATTGAAAAAGAATATAAAATATACTACTAATGTACATGATAGATATATTATAGAAATAATAGGTTTGATAACATTTGTATCAAGCCCTTTTTGATTTTTAAAAAAAGATAACAAGCATAGTAAACACATTGTTTTTGATGGATTGTAAATATCACTATTAAAATATATTTATATTCAATTGTATTGTTCCGCTAATTTTAAAACATTATTCCGCAAACACTATTCATTAAAAACAAGTAGAAATAATAGACAAGACCGCAAAAAAAGTGATAAAATAATTGTACAATCTTCAAAACTAAAGATGTTGGCATACAACAAAAAAGTTAGAAATAAATTTGAAATATAAATATTAAGCTAAATTTTTAATATTAAATTTTCTATTAATTTATGAGAAGAAAAGAATATCGAGGTATTTTTAGAAAAATGAAAAAATTAATTATAGTATTTTTAATTTCTTTGATGTTATTATGTTCTTGTAAAGAGAACAATAATAGTTTATCTGATAGTAATGATTCAAATGCATCATCATTTGAGGCTCTATCATTAACACTTGAATCAGGTCAAAAGTTTAATTATTATCTTTATATCCCCAAAAATGCAACTGAAAATATGCCTTTAATTCTATATTTACATGGTGAAAGTGGAAAGCCAGAAAATGAAGAAGGTAATTTAAGTTTGTTAACTGATGGAGATGGATTACCAAAATTTGTTAAAGAAAACAAGATATCACCAAATTCGTATATTGTTTTTCCTCAACTTCCTTATGGAAAAAGGGGATGGAGTGATGTTAAAACTGATTTGTTTTCGTTTTTGAATAAAGTTTCAAGTGAATTAAAATGTGATAAAGAAAAGATTTCTATTACGGGTCATTCAATGGGCGGTAAAGGAACATGGGATATAGCTCTTTCATATCCCAATACATTTTATAAAGTTGCACCTCTTTCTGGAAATGTAACATTAAACGATGTTAACCTAAACAAGTTAAAAAATAAACCTATATGGGCATTTGTAGGTACGGAAGACACAATAGTCGATCCCCAAAGTTCAATCGACTTTATTAATTCACTAACAAAAATTAATTCTGAAGCCAAAATAACAATAATTGAAGGTTATACACATTTTGATGTGCCAAATGTGTATCTTTCAACCGAATATAATTTACTTTCCTGGTTAATTGATTAAAATCTGTATTTTATTATTAAAAAGATGGTAACACATTCAATAATGTTAATAGTTACAAACCTCATATTTGTTGGAAGTTCTATGTTTAACTGCACGAAATTGTATCAAAATTGATATTTGCCCACAAAAATAAGAAAATAGGATTGATACAAATTGAACTGATGTCTGTCAAGTATACAAATAATAAAAATTTATGCCAATAAAGCTTGGTTTCGATATTCTATCGGAGTCAAGCTTTTTAATTTACTTTATATCATATCTTGTTGGTCTAATTTAAACTTAAATATTTTAGATGTAAAAAATGATTGATTTTGATCTTAATTAATTATAATACCACGCTTTTGATTTAAGTGTATCAAGATTGTTTTTATAATTATTGAAAATATAAAATATATTTTGTAACTATTAAAATTGATGTAATATAAGAGTATGATATTTTATTATTAAGATATTATCATAAAATAAACACCAATAAACATAAGTATCACGTAATATGATAATAAAAAAAATACTCATTTTAAAATAATGTAAAATGAGCGTAAAAAGGCTTGTCACCCAATATTTGCAATTTAGATGACTAATCTATTGAAATTTAGTTATTTTTGTGTTAAAATTTAAGTGCTATACGAAAGCACAGCCTGTTTTATTCATGTAATAAATAATGCGTATTAGTTTATTACTACAGGCAATTAGCGCAGCAAGTTTTGGAAGACCTTGTTGCGTTTTCTTTTTATAGAAATCCTTAATACTTGATTCGATATTTTTAGCTTTAGTCATTTGTTGTGCGATTAAATAAAATATGGTTCTTAAATGCTTATTACCTTTTTTGGTTATTTTCTTATGAAGTCCTAAATCATCACCAGACTG
>CAKONV010000025.1 GCA_934098295.1 uncultured Bacilli bacterium
TCTTCTTAGCAATAAACGCACCGAAGATTACGCTTATGATTAAATTTTTTTAGGACATTTTGCAAAGTTATTGACAAGAAATAAAAAAAGGTTAATTAATTTGATCTTTTCAGCATATAATAATATATGAATAACTACATATAGATAAAATTGTTTGACTATTTAGAAGTTTTGTGGTAATATATATATAGCAATCAATATTTAATATAGGTGAGCTAATAAAAAAGCTCACCATTTTATATGAAAGGTGGTAGATTATTATGATTGATATTTTGAATGAAATAAAAGAAAAAAGTATTCCAATTGTTTCGAAACATAATAAGGTTCTTTATAATGTTGAAAAAGTAAAGGATTATGGAATGAATGTAATACGTATTTTAATTGATGATCCTAATACTTTAGACATTGATATAGATGACGTTGCCGCAATTAATCAAGAAATATTAGATGTGGTTAATGATTTACTGCCAGATGATTTATATTTAGAAGTTTCTAGTGTTGGCGTTGAAAGGGAACTTAAAACCGAAAAAGAATTAGAACTTGCACTTAATAAGTATATATATGTTTCTAGTTATGAAAAAATTGAAAACCTTAAGACAAAAGATGTATATGGCTATTTAGAATCATATGATGCCAATACTATAACAATTAACGCTAAAGAAAAAACTAAAACAAAAATTATTAAAATTAATCGCGATAAAATTGCTAAAATACGATTAGCTGTAGAGTTTTAAAGAAAGGAAGAAAATTTAAAAAAATGATTAGCAAAGGATTTTATGAATATTTAGAAGTGGTTGCAGAAAACCGCCATTTAGAAAAGGCAGATGTTTTAAAAGCTGTAGAAACAGCTCTAATTAAAGCCGTTCAATTAGAAGGGCACAATGGAATAATTGAAGTTGAATTCAATGATGAACAAAAAAAGGTTCGTATTTTTGAAACTTTTAATGTTGTAGAAGAAATTGATCCAGAATCTGATTTAGAAGGACAAATTACTTTAGAACAAGCAAAGGATTTAAAAGCCCGTGTTAGAGTTGGATCTGTATTTAAAAAAGAAATACCAATGTCTGATATCACAAGAAAAGGCGCTAGTAGATTTAAACAAATTTTCATCCAAGGTCTGAAAGAACTAGGTGCTAAGAGAGCATATGAATATTTTAAAGAACATGAAGGCGAAGTAATAACAGCTTATGTAGAAAAAGTAACTGATAAGGTTGTAATATTAAATTTAGGAATGGACACTCAATCTTATATGCCTGTTGAAGAGGGATTAGCTGGGGAAACTTATACTCCTGGTAAACAAGTAAAAGTATCAATTACTAAAGTAGAAGAAACAGGAAAGGGTCCAAAAGTTTTCGTTTCTCGTTCTAACAAAGATATTATTAAGAGATTATTTGAACTATATATTCCTGAAGTTGCACAAGGCGTAGTTGAAGTAATGGCAATTTCAAGAGAACCAGGTAGTAGAACTAAAGTAGGTATTAAATCTACTAATCCACATGTTGATGCTAAAGGCGCTTGTGTTGGTATGGGTGGTTCTCGTATTAAACAAATTAATACAGCGCTAAATGGTGAAAGAATAGATATTTTTGAATGGAATGATAATCCAGTTATTTTAATTGCTGAATCACTTACACCTGCTAAAGTAATATCTGTTTTGGCTGATGAAGAAACTCATAAGTCTATAGCAATTGTACCAGATGATCAATTTAGTTTAGCTATCGGTAAGGGTGGTCAAAATGTTCGTCTTGCTTCTCAAGCTATTGGTTGGAAGATTGATATTAAAGATGAAACTACTGCTTATCGTGAAGAAATTCGCTTTAAACCTAATGTTTACGGAGCATAAAAATTAAGAGGTAACAAATGGGATTAACAACTAAAAAGATACCTTTAAGAAAATGTGTTATCACTAATGAGCAATTTCCCAAGAAAGAATTATTTAGGGTTGTGAGAGAACCTGATGGTAAAATAACTATTGATGAAACGGGAAAAGTAAGAGGACATGGTGTATATCTATCTAAGAATAAAGAAGTAATTACAAAAGCAAAAGCTAAACATACACTTGACCGTTATTTGGAATCAAAGGTTGATGACAGCATATATGATGCTCTTTTAGAAAGGCTAAAAAACAATGAATAAAGTATTATCTACTTTAGGTCTTGCCAGAAGAGCTAAAAAAATAGTTTTTGGTACTGATGCCATAATTGATGAACTTTCCAACAAGAAATTAGATATAATATTTGTTGCTAGTGATGCATCAGAAAAAACGATTGATAAAATTGAAAGAAAAGGGTACTTTTATAATGTACCAGTCAATAAATCTTTTACAAGTGATGAATTAAATAATAGTATGGGAACATACAATATTAAAGTTTTTGGTCTTGTTGATCATGGCTTTTATAAAAGTATTAAAAATTTATTACTTGAAGAAGTAGAAAGAGAGAAATAATTAATGAAAGTAAAAGAAATAGCTGATATTCTTAAAATTTCAACGGATGAATTATTTAAGTTATTGAAAAATGTATCAATGGGGAAAGCTTATACTGCAGAAACAGAATTAGATAAAGATTTAGAAAAAAAGCTTGCTAAAAAATATGGAGTACCATATCCATTTAAAACAAAGACAAAACCTTCTCCGGTTAAAAATAATTCTACATCGGTAAAACTACCAACAGCAAACAATAAACCTTCTTTAAAAAATGAAGAACAAAAAAAGGTGGTAGAAAAAACTAATAATTCTAATAAACAAAATAATTTCAAACCTCAAAATAATAAGAATCAAAACAATGAACGACCAGTTAGACCTAACCATCAACAACCAGTACAACAAGGTAAAAGTACTACTGCTAAGTCAGGCAATAAACAACAACCAAATAATGGTGCTTCGCAAACTAATCGTTCAAATTATCAAAATAAAAATCAAAATAACAATAATAATCAAAAGAAAACAACTAATCAAGTAAAAGTTCAACCCAAAAAAGAAAGTGTTCGTCCAAAGGATATACCTTCTTATAAAGATGCTATTGTTGAGGCTAGTTTAGATGAGGCTTTCTTAGATAAATATGATGAATTCTTAGAAGATAATCAATACGATGCTAATCAAAATACTAAAAAACGTAGTGTAAAAACAAACGATGATTTTAAGAAAAAGAAATCATCTAAAAATAATAAGAGTAGAGCTGAAAAATTAGCAGGAACTTTTAAAGGTAACAAAAAAGAAGATAATGTTATTTACTATGAACCTAACATGACTGTAATCGATGTTGCCGCAGCTTTAGATGTAAGTGTAACTGACTTAGTTAAAAAGCTATTTACATCTATGGGTATTTTTGCTTCTGCTACACAAACGTTAGACCGTGATACAATTGAACTTATCGCCATGGAGTATAATTTTGAAGTAAAAGATAAACAAATTACGGATATGATTCGTTTTGATGAAATCAACATTGAAGATGATGAAAAGGACTTAGTAAGTCGTCCAGCTATCGTAACCATAATGGGACACGTTGACCATGGTAAAACAACTTTACTTGATACAATAAGAAGTAGCCATGTTGTTAAGGGTGAGGCCGGAGGAATTACTCAACATATTGGTGCTTATCAAGTACAAAAAAATGGTAAATTGATTACCTTTATTGATACTCCTGGACATGCTGCCTTCACTGAAATGCGTGCTCGTGGTGCTCAAGTAACAGATATCGTTATTTTAGTTGTTGCTGCTGATGATGGTGTTATGCCCCAAACGAAAGAAGCTATTGAACACGCTCAAGCTGCTAACGTTCCAATTATTGTTGCTATAAACAAAATGGATAAACCTGGTGCTAATCCTGATCGTATAAAACAAGATTTAGTAAATTACAATTTAATTCCTGAAGAATGGGGTGGAGATACAATCTTTGTACCAATCTCAGCATTAACAGGTAAAGGTGTAGATGATTTACTAGAAATGGTTATTTTGCTAAGTGAAATGAAGGATTACAAAGCTAATCCTAACCGTGATGCAGTTGGAACGGTAATTGAAGCTCGCTTGGATAAGGGAAGAGGCCCAGTTGCTACCTTACTTGTTCAAAATGGTACTTTAAAAGTTGGTGATATGATTGTCGTAGGCACAACTTATGGTAAAGTAAGAGCAATGCAAGATGAATTAGGAAGAATTGTTAAAAACGCTGGCCCTGCTAAACCAGTTGAAGTAACTGGTCTTGCAGAAGTTCCTTTTGCTGGTGAAAAATTCATGGCTTTAGATGATGAGAAAAAAGCTAGAGCGATTGCTGAAGTTCGTGCTCAAAATAAATTTAATGAAGAAATGGGTGCTAACCGTACTGCTAGTTTAAACGATATATTAACAGAAAATGGTGAAATCAAAGTCTTAAATTTAATTATTAAGTGTGACGTGCAAGGATCAATAGAAGCCATTAGAAGCCTTGTCAATAAAATTGATATTGAGGGTACAAAGATTAATATTATTAGTGCACGTGTAGGTGGCATAACCGATAATGATATTAGTTTAGCTATAGCATCACATGCTATTATTATTGGTTTTAACATCCGTCCAACAAGTCAAATTACTGATCTTGCTAAAGAAAAGAAAGTAGAAATTCGTTTATATAACATAATTTATAAACTTCAAGAAGACATTGAAAAAGCAGCTAAAGGTATGTTAGATCCAGTCTTCGAAGAACATATTACTGGTGAGGCTGAAGTAAGAGAATTATTCAAAATTAGCCGTGTTGGTACTATTGCTGGTTCTATGGTTATAAAAGGTGAAATTAAACGTAATGGTAGTGTAAGAGTTATTCGTGATAGTATTGTTGTTTATACAGGACGCATTGCTGGATTACGTCGTTTCAAAGATGATGTGAAAGAAGTAAAAGAGGGCTATGATTGCGGTATTACTATTGAAAACTACAATGATGTAAAAGTCGGTGATCGTCTAGAATGTTTCGTAATGGAAGAAACGGAGCGTGACTAGAAAATGGCATATCGCGTAGAAAGAGTAGAAAAAATCATTGAGCGTTCCCTTGCTGATATAATTTTTACAGAAGTTCATAATGAACTAATAAAATATGTTTCTATCACAAAGGTATCTTTAAATAAAGATATGAGCGTTGCTATTGTTTGGTATACTGTTTTTGGAAGTGATAGTCAAAAGGAAGCATCAATGAAAGCCTTAGAAGAAGCAAAAGGATTTTTAAGAACAGAATTAGCTCATCGTTTAGACTTAAGAAAAATGCCTGAGTTAAGATTTAAATACGATAGTTCTTTTGCTTATGGTGAACATATCGAAGAAATATTAAAAAACATAAAAAAATAATCAACATTTCGAGGTGAAAAATGCGTAAAGCTGGAATTTTATTACCAATTTTTAGCTTACCTAATTCTTATGGTATAGGTACACTAGGCAAGGAAGCTTATCAGTTTGTCGATTTTTTAAAAAAATCCCATCAAGCATATTGGCAAGTACTACCCTTAGGTCCAACATCCTATGGGGATTCTCCATATCAATCATTCTCGGTTTTTGCAGGTAATCCTTATTTTATTGATTTAGAAATGTTAGTAGATGATAATTTACTAACAAAAGAGGAAATTGCTTGTTTAATTGATGAATCAACCAAAATTAATTATGAAAAACTTTATAACACAAGATTCTTAATATTAAGAAAAGCTTATGAACGTTTCTTAGATAAGGAAGATATGAACCATTTCATAGTAGAAAATAGTGACTGGTTAGAAGATTATGCTATCTTTATGACGTTAAAAAATTATTATAATGGTAAAAGTTTTTATGAGTGGGATGATTCTTACAAATTAAGAAAAAAAGAAGCTCTTGAAAAAATTAAAGTGGATAAAAAAGAAGATATATCATTTTGGGAATTCGTTCAATATATATTTTTCAAACAATGGGACCTCTTAAAAAAATATGCTAATGAAAATGGTATTATGCTCATTGGTGATATGCCTATATATACTTCACTTGATTCTAGTGATGTTTGGAGCAATAGTAAGGAGTTTCAACTTGATAAAGATTTGCAACCAAAACTTGTAGCCGGATGTCCTCCTGATGATTTTTCACCACTAGGACAGCTATGGGGAAATCCTCTATACAATTATAAAGAAATGAAAAAAAATAATTATCGATGGTGGGTCAGAAGGGTAGAAGTTGCCAGCAAATTATTTGATATAATTAGAATTGATCATTTTCGTGGTTTTGAAGCATACTTCGCTATTCCAAAAAGTGAAAAAGACGCTACTTCTGGTAAATGGTTAAAAGGACCAAATGTTGATTTGTTTAAACAAATTGAAAGGCAATTAGGTAAGGTAAATATTATTGCTGAAAATTTAGGATTTTTAACCGATAAAGTTCAAATAATGTTAGATAAATTAGGCTATCCAGGAATGAAAGTTTTAGAGTTTGGTTTTGACCCTAAAGGAGATAGTGATGCGATGCCTCACAATTTATCTTATAATATGGTTGTATATCCGGGTACTCATGATAATATGCCTATTAGGGCATGGTATGATTCTCTAGATATTGAAAGTAAGAAATTTGTTAAAGATTATTTATATTTTAATGAAGATTATGATGTTGGCAATAGAATGATTAGAGCTTGTCTTGCAAGCCCTGCCAAGATGGCCATAATTTCCTTCCCAGACTATCTACAAAAAGGTCTAGAAGCTCGCATTAATACTCCATCAACATTAGGTACTAATTGGTGTTGGCGTATGGAAAAAGGCGATATGAATGATGATTTAGCTAATTATATTTCATATCTACAAAAAATATATCGAAGAACTAATTAAATAATAAACTTTTATTAAGGAGGCTTATTGTTTTGAACACCGATTTAAGCATAAGAGAGCATATAAAAACAAAACTATCACTAGTTCCATTAAAACCTGGTTGTTATCAAATGTATAACAAAGATGGAATAATAATATATGTTGGAAAAGCAAAAATCTTAAAAAATAGATTAAGTAGTTATTTTACCGGTAGTCATGATGCTAAAACAACTCAAATGGTATCCGAAGTTGTAAATTTTGAATACATTATAACTAGAAGTGAAACAGAAGCTTTTTTGTTAGAAATAAACTTTATTAAAGAATATAGACCACATTACAACATCATGTTAATGGATGATAAAACATATCCATATATTTGTTTGACTAATGAAACTAATCCGCGTTTAATCGTTACTAGAGATGCTTCAAAGTTAAATAGAAAAAATAACAATAAGTTATTTGGTCCCTATCCTAATGTCAAAGCATGTAGGGATACTGTGGAAGTTTTAAATAAAGTATATCCTTTTCGAAAATGTAACAATATTCCTAAAAAACATTGTTTATACTATGATATGGGACAATGCTTAGGACCTTGTGAAAGAGAAATAAAGAAAAGTGAATATAATGCATATATAAGTAGTGTAACCAAATTTTTGAATGGTAATAATGATGTTCTTTTAGACTTATTAAATCAAAAAATGGAAGAAGCTAGTAATTCGTTAGAATTTGAAAAAGCCATTGAATATCGAGACATAATTAATAATGCTTCTGCCATTATGGAAAAACAAACAATGACTTTAAATGATGGCATAACTAGAGACATTTTTGGTTATTATGTAAAAGGCGAATCCATTTGCGTTCAAGTTCTTCACATGAGAAATGGTCACATAATTGAAAGAAGTGGTGAAGTTTTTGATTTAATCGATTCTGTTGATGAAGTATTAGTGTCATATATATATGCTTTCTATGATCATAAGTCCAATCTTTTGCCTCAAGAAATATTGGTTCCCTATTTAGAAGATGTAAAAATAATTTCTGAATTATTAGGAATAAAAGTAAACATTCCTGTTAAAGGTATTAAAAAGAAATTAGTTAACTTAGTGTGTGAAAATGCTAAAAATAATTTAAATAATTTAGAAAAAATGCGTATTATAAAACTCAGCAAAACTAAAGAACCGCTTTATTTATTATCAGACATGTTAAAAATTAACTATCCAAAAGTAATTGAATTGTTTGATAATTCAAATATTCAAGGTGCTAGTCCAATTTCTGCTATGGTAACTTATATAGATGGGAAACCATCTTATAAAGATTATCGTAAATATAAGATAAAAACTGTTGTTGGTGCTGATGATTATCATACAATGCAAGAAGTTTTAACCAGAAGATATACAAGAGTAATTAAAGATGGATTAAGAAAACCTAACTTAGTAATTGTCGATGGTGGTATTCCTCAAGTAAAAGCCGCTTTAGAGATTTTTAAAAAATTATCTATTAATGACATTGATTTAATGGGACTTGAAAAAGATGATCGACATCGTACAAGAGCTATCGTCACTTGTGACTTAAAGGAAATAGAGATTGATAAACATAGTAATCTATTTTTACTTTTAGAAGCTATGCAAGATGAAGTACATCGTTTCGCTATAACCTTCTTTAAACAAACCCATACTAAAGATACCTTCAAAAGTACCTTAGATGAGATAAAAGGTATTGGAAAAAGAAGAAAAATGGCTCTATTAGCCAACTTTTCATCACTTGATGAAATCAAAAAGGCATCAATTGATAAATTAAAAGCCTTAGGTTTTCCAGAAAAAGTAGCTATAGAACTTAAAACAAGTTTAGAGGAAAACAAGTAACCAATCACTTAAACGTTTCATAAAATAAATTGAAAGATAGGGTGATGAAAATTGAATAGTCGCTTTTTAACTCCGAGAGAAAAAGAAATCTTTACATTACTAGTAAAACAATATGACACTGAAAAAATAGCTAAAACTTTAAATATCACGACTAAGACAGTTAGAAATCATATTTCTAATGTGATTCAAAAACTTGGCGTAAAAGGAAGAAGTCAAGCCATTTTAGAACTTATAAAAATGGAGGAACTTAGTTTATAAAAAATCAAGAAAGGAGTTTTTTATGCAAACATTTTGTGGAAGAATAAAACATGTATATGAAGAAGAACGCATATTTGAAATAGAATATCGTCATCGTATTTATTTTTTTCATATAACAAGAAGTCAAATGAAAAAATTTCAAGCATATTTAGAAAATGGACTTTTTGTCTTTTTTAAGGCATTTGATACTCCTAAAAAATATGGTAAATATGTAGCTTATGATATTATAACTTTTGTTAAATTAATAAGACAAGTCGGTAGAAAAACAATTACCTATTACGATATTCAAACTATTAAAGAAGGTGTAAGAAAATTATTAAAAAAAGACACCTATAGAATGTTCCTTGATTTAGAATTTACAATGCCACCATACAATTATTCATCCGATGGTGAAATAAAATTTTATTCAGAAATAATTCAATATGGTTTTTATTTAGAAGATGAAAATGGCAATTTAATTGATAGTGCTTGTGGCATGATTAGACCAACATGCCCTTTAAGCATTAGCAATAGAACTTGTGATTTTTTACATGTAAATAAAGAAAAACTCCTTAAAGCACCATATTATTCAAAGTTCTATAAAACCATAGGTGAATATATGATGTTATATCAACCAGTAATTTATATATGGGGTAAAAATGATTATTTAATGATTGAAAAATCGTATGTATTAAACAATGTAAAACCACTAACAACTAGAAAAAACTTTGTAAATTTGATGCAAATAATGAAAAACTATTATAGCCTAAAAGATGATATCGGCTTATATGCTGCATTTGAATTACTTGGAAAAGAACCACCAATGGCCATTCAAGACCATGATGCTTTACATGATTCCATGGCTACGCTAGAATTATTTCATTTATTTGAAAAAGAAATTAATCAATAGATATAAAAAGAAAGGAGGAAAAATATGGAAAAAACTAATCTGTTTAAAAAACAGATAAAAAATTCACCAAAAAACGAAGAAAAAAAGACAACAACTCCTGTTTCTGGTGATAAAAAAATTTCCAAACAAAAAACTAATTCGAAAAAAACTCAACAAAAAGCGGTATCAACTAAAAAAACTCAAACTATGCTTAAGTCTAAATCCAAGACTATAGAAAAAAAGATAGATAAAGAAATTAAAAACACTCCTAAACCTAGTGTAAAAAAGAATAGTAAAGGAATGTCCCTAAAACAATCTAGCGATGTTAAAGTATATTCTCTTGGTGGATTAGGCGTTGTTGGTATGAATATGTATGTGGTTGAACAAAACGACGAAATATTAGTTATGGATGCGGGAATTTTATTTGCAGATGATGATGTTCACGGGGTTAATTATATAATCCCTGATTTTACATATCTTCAAGCTAATCAAAATCGTATAATAGGGCTGTTTATTACTCATGGTCATGAAGACCATATTGGAGCCATCCCATTTTTACTTCAAAAAGTTAAAATACCAACAATATATGCCTCAGGTTTAGCTGTAGGTTTAATAAAAAACAAAATGGCAGAGTTCCCTGATGTTAACTATAATATTACAGAATATACAAGAGATTCATTATTTAAATTTAAAAATTTTGAAGTTTCTTTTTTTAGAACAAATCACTCTATCCCTGATTCTTTTGGTATAGCCATAAAAACTAATTTAGGCTATGTTGTTAACACTGGAGATTTTAAATTTGATTTTAGTCCTTTAGGTCCAGCTTCTGATTACTATAAAATGACAAGTCTTGGCGAAAAAGGTGTTTGCTGCTTACTTGCCGAAAGTACTAATGCGAATATTTCTCAATTTTCTTCAAGTGAAAGAAAAATTGGAGAAACGTTATCAAGTCTATTCCATCAAATAAGTGGACGTATTATTGTAGCTACTTTTGCCTCTAATGTTTATAGGGTTCAACAAATTATTGAAGCTTCGATTGCAACCGGTAGAAAGGTTGTTGTTTTTGGACATAGTATGGAATTAACAATTGAAGTTGCGACAAGATTAAAATATATTAATGCTCCTAAAGGATGGATTCAAAAAGCCCGTGATATGAAAAAAATAGATAGTAATCATATCACAATTCTTTGTACAGGTTCTCAAGGCGAACCTCTTGCCGCCCTATCAAGAATTGCCTCAGGAACACATAAACAAATAAAACTTCAGCCTAATGATACCGTAATTTATTCATCAAAACCTATTCCTGGAAATGAACAATTTATCAATCGTAATGTTAACAAATTAGTTCATGCTGGGGCTCATGTTATTAGAAATAATCCTTTAACTGATACGCATACAACTGGACATGCTTCTCAAAATGAACTAAGAATGATGCTAGCTTTTATGAAACCTAAATATTTTATCCCCGTTCATGGTGAATATGCTATGTTAAAAAAACATGTTGAAATAGCTGAAATGCAAGGTATACCAAAACAAAATTGTTTTGTTTTAGGAACTGGTGATGTTTTATCAATTAATAATAAGTCAGCAAAAGTATTGAAAGGTGCTATTCCAGCCTCAGATATATATCTAGATTCGGCTCTATCCGATGTTGATAGTGGTGTGTTAAAAGAAAGAAAGAAAATGGCTGATGAAGGGCTTATTAGCATAACTTACTTTATTAATAAGAAAAAACAATTAATATCAACTCCTATTATTGCCTCAAGAGGATTTATGACTCCGGAATCAGCAACTTTATTACTTAATAGTTTTACAAACAAAAGTATTGATATATTTAAGACCTTAACTAGTAATAAAGAACATTATGTAATATCATCAACGGAAAAACAAATTATTAATCAAATGGTACAATATATATATCACAAAATGGATCGCAAACCTTTAATTGTGGTATCTATCAAACAAGTAGCAATATGATAAATAATAAAGTCTTATTTTTTGATATTGATGGGACCTTGTTAAATCCATCGACACATAAAATTGAACAATCAACTATGGAAATATTAGAGGAATTATCTAAAAGAAAAGATATTGATATGTATATATCTACGGGTAGAAGTAGAACTACAATTAAAGAAATGAATCCGATATTACCATATTTTAAAGGCTTTAATTTATGCAATGGTAGTCAAATAATTATTGATAATAAAATTATGTACACCGTATTTTTCAAAGAAGATGAAGTGATAAAACTTTTGTCTTATTTAGAAGAACAGTTTCTATCATATAGTTTAGTTACTAGCGATGATGTCTTTTCTAAATTTTACTCTCCTCTTATTGAAGAAGCCTTTAATCAAGCTGTAAAGACCAATTATATAAAAATAGATAGTTTTAAAAATATAAAATTAAATAATATAATAGAAATATGGATTTTAGCTGAAAATTCTATAATAGATAAAATTGTTCAAATTTTTCCTTTTCTAACCATTTATTATTGGGGTAATAGCGGTTGCGATGTTGTTGTTTTAAATCAAAGTAAAGCCTTAGGAATTAAAAAGATAATTGAAATAATGGGATATAATCAAGAAAACACTTTTGCTTTTGGTGATAGTGATAATGATGTTCCCATGTTTAAAGCAGTAAATACGAGTATTGCGATGGGAAAATCGACGCCTATGGCTATTAAAGCAGCAACTTATCAAACACTATTATTAGAAGATGCTGGGTTAGCGAAGGCAGTAAAAAAATATGTTTTAAAAAAGTCACCTAGGTGACTTTTTTGATTACGTTTTCAAAGGCAAATTGAGTATAAAATTTCCAAAAAATGTGTATAATAGTTCGGATACTAACATTTTATCGTGAGGAAATTATGAAAGAAGTTATTAACAAAATTAATTGTGCCAATAGAACTATCATAAGAAAATTGGATAGTATGCCTTCCTTTAGAAGTGCTTCAGATCTTACATGTAAAAGAGGATATATTTTAGGATATTTAATTGATCATAAAAATCAAAAGATATATCAAAAAGATTTAGAAAAAGTATTCAATGTTAGAAGAAGTTCAATGTCAGAAATTTTAACGACAATGGAAAATAACAAATTAATTGAAAGAATTCCATCTAATGATGATGCTAGACTTAAAGAAATAAAAATTCTTGAAAAAGGTATAAAAATGAATGCATTGGTAAAAAACGAAATAATGCAGGTAGAAAATGAAATTGATAATCTACTGAGTTCTAGCGAAAAAGAAATGTTAGTAAATATTTTAGAAAAAATTATTAATAAACTAAATATGGAAGGAGAAAAAAATAATGATTAAAAAATTGTTTAAATCATTGCGAGAATACAAAACAGCAGCCATATTATCTCCTGTTATTGTTTCTGGAGAAGTATTAATGGAATGCTTTATCCCTTTTGTGATGTCTTTTTTATTAGATAGTATTCGTGATGGTGAAATGAAAAAAGTATACATGTATGGTGCAATCCTAATTGTAATGGCTCTTGTTAGTTTAACGTGTGGTTTTTTAGCAGGAAAATTCTGTGCGGTTGCTTCAGCGGGATTTGCTAAAAATCTCCGTCATGATTTATATGAAAAAGTCAATAGCTTTTCTTTTGGAAATATTGATAAATTTTCTACAGCTAGTCTTGTAACTCGTCTTACAACCGATGTAACCAATGTTCAACAATCTTTCATGATGATAATAAGAAGTGTAGTTAGATCACCATTTATGCTAATTTTTTCCTTTATCATGGCGACTATTACGGGAAGTTTTAAAATGGCTTGTATATTTGTGGTAATTTTACCAATTTTAGGATTAGGATTATTCCTAGTGGTAAAAAAGGCAGTTCCTACTTTTAATCGTATTTTTAAGAAATATGATGCTTTAAATGAATCAGTACAAGAAAACGTAAAAGCTATGCGTGTAGTTAAAACATATGTAAGAGAAGATTATGAAAAGGATAAATTTGATAAGGCATCAAATGCATTATGTGATGATTTCATTCATGCTGAAAAAATTGTAGCTTTAAATTCACCAATTATGCAAGGTGCTATGTATGCATCAATGATGTGTTTAATTGCTTTTGGTTCATTTTTAATTGTAAATACTTTTGTTAAATATACATCAAGTATTGTTGATGGTGAAGTAGTTGAAAAATTTGTTTGGGGCGAATTGTCAACTGGTCAATTATCAAGTTTAATTACTTATTCAGTCCAAATGCTTATGAGCATAATTCTTTTGTCAATGATTTTTGTTATGATTTCAATATCAATTGAATCAGCTAATAGAATTGTTGAAGTATTAGATGAAGAACCAGAAATTAAAAACCCGGCTAATCCTATTAAAGAAGTAGAAGATGGAAGTATTGAATTCAAAAATGTTTCTTTTAAATATGTAAAGAATGCTTTAAAGAATGCATTAGAAGATATTAATTTAAGTATACCAAGCGGTGCAACTGTAGGAATACTTGGTGAAACAGGAAGTGGAAAAACATCACTTGTTAATTTAATTAGTAGATTATATGATGTAAGTAGTGGTGAAGTTCTTGTCGGAAAAAGAAATGTAAAAGAATATGATATCAAAACCCTAAGAGATTCAGTATCTGTTGTTTTACAAAAGAACATTTTATTTAGTGGAACTATTGCTGATAATATTCGTTGGGGAAATCTTGATGCTACTTTAGATGACATAAAAAGAGTTTGCAAACTTGCTCAAGCTAGTGAATTTGTAGAGTCATTTCCAAAACAATATGATACATATATCGAACAAGGTGGTAGCAATGTTTCGGGTGGTCAAAAACAACGTTTATGTATTGCCAGAGCATTATTAAAAAATCCAAAAATTTTAATTTTGGATGATTCAACTAGTGCCGTTGATACCAAAACAGATGCTTTAATAAGAAAAGCATTTAAGGAAGAGATTCCTAATACAACAAAAATAATAATAGCTCAAAGAATATCTTCTATTCAAGATTCCGATATAATAGTTATTTTAAAGAATGGAACCATTAATGCTATTGGTAAACATGAAGAATTATTAAAGAACAACAGCATTTACCAAGAAATCTATTCATCACAAACAAAAGGAGGTGAAGAAGATGCCTAGAGGAGTTGTCGCAAGAGGTGCTAAACCTAAAAAGGGTGTATTTTCTCGTCTTCTTAAAACATTATTTAAAGGGTATAAATGGCAATTAATAGTTGTGGCTATTTGTATGATTGTTACATCTTTAGCATCATCTTCATCAAGTATTTTCTTGAAAAATATTGTTGATAATCTAATTACACCAACAATTAAAAATGAAATGACCAAAGCTGAGTTTTCATCAAGGATGTATAAAATCATCTTCTTAATGATTACAATCTATTTATTAGGTTTAATTGGAAGTTTTGTTCAATCACAACTTATGGCTAAAGTAACACAACGTTTCTTAAGAGATATAAGAAATAAATTATTTGATGGTATGCAAGAATTACCAATAAGATTTTTTGATACGCATACGCATGGTGACATAATGAGTATATATACTAACGATATTGATTCAATTAGACAATTAGTTTCTCAAAGTTTACCACAAGTATTTTCTTCTTTTGTCATTCTTTCCGTTGTTTTAGTTGCTATGTTAACATTCAGTATTTGGCTAACTTTAATCGTTATCGCAACAATTATTGTCATGTTAGTTATTGTTAATTATGTAGGTAAAAATAGTGCTAAGTATTTCATAGCTCAACAAAAATCACTTGGTAAAACCGAAGGATACATTGAAGAATTAATGAATGGTCAAAAAGTTGTACAAGTATTTTGTCATGAAAAAGAAAGTCAAGAAGATTTTGATAAATTAAATGCAGAATTATGTGAAAACATGACCAAAGCTAATAAATATGCAAATACATTAATGCCTATTTTGGGAAATATTGGAAATATCTTATATGTTTTACTAGCTTTTGCTGGTGGAATCCTATATGTTAGTGGAGCTGCTAATTTGTCATTAAAAGGCTTTGGAAGCATTGAAATTGGTGTTATCTTATCATTCTTACCAATGAGCAAGATGTTTACTAACAATGTCAGCAATTTATCACAACAAATAAATTCAATTGTTATGGCTTTAGCTGGTGCCGATAGAGTGTTTACTTTAATGGATGAACCAAAAGAGGTAGATGATGGTTATGTAACCCTTGTAAATGCTGTAATTAACGAAAATGGTGAAATAACTGAAAGCAGTAAAAGAACCGGAAAATGGGCTTGGAAACATCCACATTCTGATGGTACTACAACTTATACAGAATTAAAAGGTGATATTAGATTATTTGATGTTGATTTTGGTTATACACCAGATAAAATAGTTCTTCATAATATTACAATTTATGCTGAACCTGGACAAAAAGTTGCTTTTGTTGGCGCAACTGGTGCTGGAAAAACTACAATCACTAACCTTATAAACCGTTTCTACGATATAGCTGATGGTAAAATTAGATATGATGGTATTAATATTAATAAAATTAAAAAAGCCGATTTAAGAAAATCTCTTGGTGTTGTTTTACAAGAAACCAATCTATTTACGGGAACAGTTATGGAAAATATTCGTTATGGAAATTTAAACGCAACTGATGAAGAAGTAATTGAAGCTGCAAAATTGGCTAATGCTCATGACTTCATAACAAGATTGCCTCAAGGTTATAATACGCTTTTAACTGCTGATGGTGCCAACTTATCTCAAGGACAAAGACAATTGTTATCCATTGCTCGGGCCGCCGTTGCTAATGCTCCCGTAATGATTTTAGATGAAGCTACTTCATCAATTGATACGAGAACCGAAAAATTAGTTCAACAGGGTACTGATCAATTAATGAAAGGTAGAACTGTATTTGTCATTGCCCATAGATTATCTACTGTACAAAATTCTGATGTAATTATGGTTTTGGAAAACGGTAGAATAATTGAAAGAGGCAATCACCAAAAATTAATAGCTGAACATGGAAAATATTATCAACTATATACTGGTGCTTTTGAATTAGAATAGACTATTTATAAAATAAAAAGACTATCTTCTTTTACAAGAAAATAGTCTTTTTAACTGCTTAATATATTAAGTAAATTATTTGTCATTTTTAAAAACAACAGGAGTAGAGTTATCAGGAACAAAATAAGGGTCAGTTTTGTTAATCTTATCAACAAATAAAATGCCGTTTAAGTGATCATATTCATGTTGAAAAACAACAGCTAAATATCCTTTTAATTTCATTGTCTTTTTTACTAATTCTTTTGTGTCCAAATCATAAAAATAACTTTCAAAAGTAATTCTTTTAGGACGATGAACTAAACCATCACATTTTCTATCGACTGATAAACAACCTTCCCCTCCTTCAAGATAAGTTAATTCATCAGAATAAGATAGTAGTCTAGGATTGATTAAAGCAAACTCATGTTCAACACCTGATTCGTCAGGAGCCACAATAGCAATCATTTTCTTTAAAATACCTAATTGAGGAGCTGCAAGTCCTACCGCTGGTCTTAAATCATATTTAGTGTTCAATTCAGGATCAATGGAATTATATATATATTCCATCATGCTAATCATCAATTCTTCATCATCTTTTGATAGTGGTAAAACCACATCTTTTGCATTTTCATGAAGAAGGGGATTGCCTTCTCTAATAATATCTTTCATTGTAATCATATATATACCTCAAATACTATTATACTATATTTTTAGATTAAATACCAAAAAAACAACTTGTTTATAAATAAATAAAATAATACATATTAAACATTCTATTTGTCAAAAATGAGAAATAGTGGTATAATACAAAAAAAGGAGAAAATATATGGCTAAAAAGAACAAAAAAGGCTTACTAACAGAATTTAAAGAATTTATCACCCGTGGTAGTGTCATTGATATGGCTACCGGTGTTATCGTTGCAGGAGCCTTCTCAAAAATTGTTACATCATTGACAAATGATATTTTAATGCCTTTCGTTAATTGGATTGTATTCGTTATAACTGGTGGTAAGAAAGGATTACTTATTACTATTTTAAATAATGAACCATACTTTTTAGAGGATGGTACTACTGTAAATAGTGCATGTATTTATATTAACTGGGGTAATCTAATTACTGCTATAATTGATTTTATCATTATTGCCTTTGTTATATTTATGATTATAAAGAGTATTAACGCTATTCGTAATCGTATTGAAGAAACTAAGAAAAAAATAAACGAAGATCGCATTAAAGAAGCTGAAAAGGCTAAAAAAGAAGAGGAAGAAAAAGCTTTAGAAGAAGCTAAAAAAGCTGCAGCTCTAAAAGAACTTGCTTTAAAGGAAAAAGCAGAAAATGAATCTACAAATCAATTATTAGTAGAAATTATTGATTTATTAAAAAAATAACAAAAAGGGCTCATTGCCCTTTTTTGTTATTACCATCTAGCAGTACCAATGATAACTAGTAAAATGAATAATACAAGAATTAATGCATATCCATATCCACCAAAACTACCATTGTTTCCACAACATGTTGTAGGAGTTTGGCAGCATCCATATCCATAATTTGGTTGATACATATTTTGCACCTCCTTTGTTACTTTAGTTTATTCATTTAGATTTTCTTTTGTTAAGCACAATAGCCCATTGCTTGAAAAAAAATATTATTTTTGATATACTAACTTTAAAAAATCAAGGAGATTATAAGATGAAAGCTAAAACCGAAGAACAAATCGCTATAGATATTGATTATGCATCTTTTACTACGGAAGAAATTATTAAAATATTTGATTTTTTTAATTTAATTTCTATATATGTAAAAAGTGGTAAAGTAAAAAAACAAGACTTAATTTCCTCTTATCATACTTACCGCAATGTTTTAAATAGCATTGCTTTTGAAAAAAGATATAATAAGATGTTTGAAGAAAAAACCGGAATTAAAATATATCAAACAATGAGAGATTTAGAACAACATTAAACTTTAAAGATTATTTATGATAATTACTTGCTTCACTTTCTGATTTAATGCCTAAATAATTTTCAATTTTGCTTAATCTCTTCATGAAATTATTGTGTTCTCTTTTTAATTCATTAATTTCTTCATCAATTCTTGAAATGTCATAATTATTATATCCAGGTACATCAAAAGTTGGATAATTTGTATTTACATTAGGATTTTGAAAATTGGGATAAGGCATTTGTTGTTGATAGGTTCGTTTATTAAATTTGCTGAACATTGTAAATTCCTCCTTCACTTGTATGATATGTGAAAACAAAAAAAATGTTACATAATGTTATTTATTTAATAATGTAACCAAAATTTAAAATAATCATATCATAAGAGTAGAGGTGAGTTAAAATGGAGAGTCGGATGAATGAATTTCGTGATTTTGTAAAAAGATTTCCCGGCGTAAGAGATGAAGTCATTAACAATAAAAACACTTGGCAAAAGATATATGAGGATTGGGTAATCCTAGGCGAAAATGATACAAGATGGGATGCTTATAGAGTAAAGGGAACTATAAAAGAGGCTCCTAAATTAGATGACTTTTTAAAAAATACAAATTTAAAAAATGTAATTGAACAGGTAAAAAAAATTAATCCTGATTCTATAAGTAAAACACTTAATACTGTTCAAAAGGTACTACAAATCACCCAAAGTTTTGGTGGCAAACCGGCCGCAGGATTATATAATGCTAATTACAATAGTTGGTGGGATTAATGAGAAGTGATGTATTAGGAAAAATCTATGCGAATGATTTGTATTTAACATATTTAAGATATCATCCTCAATGGTACATTATTTTAGATGGACATCCTGAAGCATATAGTAGTTTTGAAAAAGAATTAAAAACAACTTTAAAATTAACTTCAGCAGATAAGATAGAAAATTTAAGAAAACAAGTTGATTTTATTAATGGCATAATAAAATACCTAAATAATTAACGTTCACATACAAAATGCAACATTAACATAAAACTGATACCGTCAAGTCTTTTTACTTGACTCTTTGAAAATATTATGATATACTATTAGCAAGAAAATGAATTTGGAGGTTATTACATTATGGTTAGATTAAGATCTCAAAGATTTGGTTCTAAGAAAAATCCATTCTATCGTATTGTTGCTACTGATTCTCGTAACCCACGTGATGGTCGTTATATCGAAATCGTAGGTACATATGATCCACTTGCTAATCCAGCTAAAGTAACTTTTGATGAAGAAAAAGTATTAAAATGGTTAGAAGTTGGCGCTAAACCAACTGATACTGTAAAGTCTTTCTTAAAGTCAGAAGGTATTCTTGCTAAGGCTGCTTCAAAGAAAGCATCTAAGTAGGTGAATAGTATGGGCGAAATTAATTATGCTTCTTTAGTAGCTGAGTTAATCAAGCCTGTTGTTACGCACCCTGAAGATGTAAATGTAACTATTGCATCAATTAATAATGATTCGGTAAAAGTCGTTGTATCTGTTAATCAAAACGATTTAGGCCGCGTTATTGGTAAAAAAGGTCGTGTTGCAGGTGCAATTAGAACCATAGCTCATGCTGCAGCTATTCGCAATAAGCAAACAATTGAAATTGAATTTGATGATTCAAATAGTTTAGACAAGTAGGACAACTACTTGTTTTTTACTTTCTTTTTTAAATAGAATAGTAGTGAATTAAAAGAAGTTAAATAACACATAATTTTTAAAAATAATGATATAATGTATTTATAGCAATTATATATAAATTTAATTAATAATAACTAAAAGCCTACTATAAAAAAGTCAAGTAAATTAATAAAATAATTTATTTAAAAAGTTTAAAGTACGCAAAAAAGGGC
>CAKONV010000026.1 GCA_934098295.1 uncultured Bacilli bacterium
TTCTTAGCAATAAACGCACCGAAGATTACGCTTATGATTAAATTTTTTTAGGACATTTTGCAAAGTTATTGACAGTATTTTATATTTAAAAAAGTAATATTCCGCAAGCTAAACAAGCTTGAGCAATGACATAGGGAATCATTAAATAGAAATGAGCTTTCTTAAGAGGTTTAAAAAAAGCTGAATATACTAGAATTGTGTCACTAATGATAAATAACAAAAAACCTAAAATTAAGAGAATGGCAGATTTATTTTTTGTGGCAACAAATAGAACAATACTAACAGAAAAACCTAATAATAGAATAAAAGCATACAAAGAAGCACATACCGCAAGTTTATTCATATTCTTTTTTAGTTTTGGTTCTACTATATATGTCCAAATTAACATTAAAATGAATATTACAAGATATATATACCATCCAACTTTGAAAGAAAATAATTTTATCATTTGCGTTATATACAACAAATGACCAACAAAAAAACTAACACCACCAGCTGCAAAAAGGCTCAATCTTCTTTTAAACATTAACAAAACATCACCTAGTAAGCCACAAAGAACAGCCATTATTAAAATAATATTTTTACTATTCATGATTGTTGAATACACTATTACCATTGTTAATAAAGATAACATTATTAGAGGCTTCGTTAATGATTGTAATTTACTATTTTCTTTAAATGAAAATAGTAAATGAATCATTGATATTACAATATATACAAAAACACCTATTTCAATAATATACATTTTATTGTTTCCTTAAATTAATGAAAATATTAAAAGACCAATCAAAAATGATAACATGTTTGCTACAAAGGTATATAGAATTATACCTTTTTTACCCTTTTCACATCTTTCACATAATAATTTATAAAGAAGAGCCTCAATTACGAAAACTAATATTTCTATTAAAATGATGATAGGGAAAACATAAAATAAGAATTTACCATTATAATAAACATATACATTTAAACATATGTTTAATATTATTTGGGTAACAACATTAATTACACCAATAATGATTAAGGATTTTTTTGTAAATTTGAAAAGAATAGCTAATGATAATTCTATTAGAACTGTTAGTAATATTCTTACAATCAATCCTATTACTTCTTTAGTGTAATTATAATTTTTCTTTAAACTTAGTGTAGCGTCAGTTTTATAATAACTAGCAAAAGCATATAAACTATACTTATCGCTAATTGTTATTTGATCAGATATTTCGTCATATAAAATTACTTTGAAATCTTCAGGGGGGTAATATCCTATATGAATATTAATTTCTGTTGTATTTTTACTTATTGTGGCTATATCAAATAAATGCTCACCATCCGCTAATTGTACTTTAGATAATAAGGTATCTAGGTTTTCAGTTTGTCTATGTTCATTTTCTATGTCATAGGCAATATGGGGACCATGATTTTCTTTAAAGAAAATAAGGCCTAAAATATAGTCACTTTTTTCTAAGTTAGTTATACTTATGTCAAGATATGGTTTGGGTCCTGTATCTGCTGATACTGGTAATACAAAAGCTAGAGTTGTAGCAATGAATAAAAATAAACTAATTATAATTTTTTTCATTTTTGTTTCCTCTTAAATTTTATATGTATCAATTATTGTTCCTTCTAAGTTTTTCCATAAGAATGTATCTTCTTCAATAATCATATAGCCATGATAGCCATCTTCTTTGGGTATTGATATTGAGCCACAATTCATATAATGACATTTTTCAGTTTTAAGATTTTTTTGAATATGTGTATGTCCACAAAGAAGAATATCATTAGGAGAAATGGGTGGTAGATTATCCAAATTATATATATGACCATGTGTTAAAAATACTAAACATTTTTTTAAATCTAATATAGCATAATCAGCTAAAATAGGAAATTTAAGAACCATTTGATCTACTTCACTATCACAGTTTCCACGAACGCTAATAATATTATTATATTCATTTAACATTCTTAAAACTTCTTTGGGATTATAATCTTTTGGTAAATCATTACGGGGACCATGATATAAAATATCTCCTAATAAAAAGATACGATCAGGTTGTTCCTTATTTATTCTTTCAATTAATTTTTCACAATAATATTTAGATCCATGAATATCTGATGCAATAAGCCATCTCATATTTTTTCTCCTTTATTTTTTATATTTATTATTCACTTATACACTTTATTTTATCATAAAAAGAAAAAAGTATTACTTTTTAGCAATACTTTTCGTTTCTTCTATCTTTACTTTTTTAACATGTCTTTTAAAATTGCCTACCATTTCATTAATTGATGTCATATAGGCAAAGGATCCCGGATATCTAGATAATAAATGTTGGAATTCAACTACTTGTCTTTTGTTAATTATGCAAATTAACAAAGAATGATTTTTATGAGTATACATTCCTTCAGCGTTTAACACTGTGGCATCATGTTTCAATTCTGTGATAATTGCTTTTGATAATTCTTCAGGATTATTGGTAACTACTTCAAACTTGATAGCTGCTTTAGAGCCTTTTAAAATCATATCAGAAACAACTGAGGTTGTAAAGCAGTAAACAATACAACAAATTACGGGTTCAAAATTGTATCCATAAACAAAATAAGAAACAACAGCTACACAAGCATTTACAATAAATATTATCCACATGAAATTATATTCCGGATGATATTTTTTTATTATTCTAGCAATATAATCACTACCACCAGTTGAAGAATTGATTTTTAATGATACGCCATATATCCATCCATTAATAACACCAGCTACAATTGGAGCAAGAATTATAGATGACTTATTTAATACTTTTATAACTTCCCCGCTACTAGTTGTAATTTCTTCTAGTTTTGGTCCATAACAATATTTAGATATATCAATTACATTTTTATATAATATTATAAATAAAGAAAAAGATAAAACATAAATCATATTTTTCCATGCAAATTCTTTATCACATAAAATAAATGTAATAACAAATAAAGGAATATTTATAATAAGCGACATATATCCAACTGAAAAATTTAATTTATATTGAATAATTGTAGCTATACCATTTATACCTGCTGGAGCAAAAGGGTTAGGAAAAACAAACAATTGATAGTTAGTAGCACCGATAAAACCCAAGAGTATTAAAAATAAAATTTCTATAACGTTTCTAAATGTTTTTTTCATATATATTTTTAAGTGTATTTTTATTACCTTTCATTATCTTTGGTAATATTCTATCAAAAAAATATATATTTCTCAAGTTAAATAATTAACTTTTTATATGTGTTTAAATTCTAGGAATAAACTTGTCTTTAAATACTTGTTTTTTTCTATTTGATATAAGCATACTAAATAAGAAAACAACATTTCCTATAACACAAATTAAAATATCATCTAAAGTATCATACAAACCGATATCTAAATAACCATTAATTACTAGTTCTTTTCCAGAACCATAATAAATTACAGTCTTTGTTATATCATATACATTAAATACTGTATCATGGTTGCCAGTAAAATAATATGTTTTAAAACTATTTATAATCATATCTTCTTGCATATCACAATTAAATAATGTCGTTCCTAGATATTCAATCATTTCCCACAAGGCGGCAATTGTTATGCTAAACATTATTCCACATGTAAGATATATATAAAATGATTTTTCATCTGTTAGACCTATAAATTTCTCCGCGAGAATATAACCAAGGCAAGCAAACATAAATCCTGATAACCCATGAAGAAGTGTATCCCAATTAGGAAAAATAGTATAAAAGTTATAGGCAGGTCCCAAAATAAAACCACCAAGCATGATAAATAAAATCATACTGATTAATGGTGTCGGTAACACAATTTTTAATAAATATTCGACTACTAAAACAAGGGGTCCCATGATTAAACCGCAAAATAGAGCTAATAGCATATTACGAAATGATTTTTTTATTAAGAAGTAAACTGCAGAAATTATCGATATTCCTAAGAATATATTAGCGATAAAGCGAAAAGCTTTATTGCTAATATATCTATTTTTTATATAATTTATGATTTCATTAAAAACTGATGTTTTATTTTCGTTCCAAAGATTGTTGTCCATAGTTATTCCTATAATAAATGTCTTAAGTATCTTTTTTCTTTTAAACTAATCTTTCCATCAACTGAAAGAACACATAAACTTAAAACTAGAATATCGTTTTTTAAATCTTCATCTAACATTCCGCAAATTGTTAGCATATCTTTATTTACTTCTTTTAATTTTTGTTTACCTTCTTTATCTTTCTTAAATGATTCCTTTATGCTCATATAATCAAAATCATCGCCAAAAGCTCTAATTAATGATGGATATATTAATAAATATTCTTTTTCATTTATAGTTCCATCAGCAACAACTGCGCCAATAACAAACGATACATAAGTAGTAATAGGGTCAATTCCTGGTAAATCTAATTCTTTTAACTTAAGTAATACTTTAGCAGAACAAGTCGTTATTAATGTTGTATATTCTACAAGGCTCAATTTTTCGTATTTCTTACAAATTTTATTCATTTCTAATAAATTTATCATTTGATTTTCCTCCTTATAGTGGTAAATCTTTCTTTATAAATTTAGTTGATCCAACAATATATCCTGCTAACCCTAAAGCAAATAATATTACTAATTTATAGATGAAATATCCCGTACCATCTACTATAGAAATTACATCAAATAATGTGATAACTGTAACATAGTTAAATGCATTCAAAGCATCAAGTCTAATAACTGATGGGATAATCTCACTTCCGAATAGTCCTAACATAGCAGCAACTAAAGCGAAAATACTTAAACCACCACCAATTGACATTGCTCTCTTACTTCTATCAAACCAACATGAAGTAAAGAAACATAAACCTGATAAAGCAAATAATACTAAGAAAGCACCAACATTCAATAATACAAATTTACCAAACGTTAAAGTAATATCTTTACTTACAAAGCATAGACAAATACCACCAGTAATTGTTGTTAAGGTGAACATTGCTAATACTGATAAAATTAAATATAAGCTTTGTGTAAATACAATTGTTTTTCTCTTTGTTGAAGTAGATAATATATAAGCCATAGAACCGCTATCTACTTGACCAGCAATTAAGTTAATTGAAGTCATAATAACATATATAATTGGTAAAAGTAATCCAGCAAGTTTATAGAAAATATCACCAACAATCAAACTATATAAATCTAATTGGCCAACTTCTTCTAATGCTTCTGATACTTCTTGTGGAAGAGATGATAATAGGCTGCTTGTAATATCTTTTGTTAATTCATCACTCTTTAAAGCTATTTGTTTTTCATATTCTTCTTTTGTTATGTTGCCATCAGCATAATCTTTTTCAATTTGTTCAACTTCATATTCATATAGATTACGATAAGTAATAACACAAGTTTTTGCCATATCTAAAGTAGATTTATATGTATAACCGAAACTATCATATTTTTCTTTAGTAACACCAAATGATGATAGTTGATCTAGTACTAATTTTACATTTTCTTCATTAGTTAAATTGCTAGCAATAAATATACTTGAAGCATCTGTTGCTCGATCAAGGCGATAAGTTTCTCTTTCTTTGCCACTTAAATATTTGTCTACATCACCTAACATAATATGACTAACTATACTTGTTACATCATAATCACTTGGAATTTTTTCACCAACATTAGTGTACATATCATTAAACATACCATTAGGATTTATAGAGAACATTACCATACCAAACATTTCTTTAAACTCATTGCTGTTTTCATCATAATTACTAGAAAGAGCTAGTGCTTTAGCTTTAACGTATTCTTGTAAATCATTGCAACTTGCTGTATAAGATGCAACTCCTAATGTTTCTTCAGTACATGGGTTATTTTTATGCCATTCTGTCATTGCTTCTTTATATGCTTCTTCATCACCAAAATCATTATATTTAGGCATTTCTAAAATCCAATTATTGTAACTTTCTAAGAAAAGTTTAGCAGTGCTATTATTAGCTGCAGGTTTAGTTGCATACCAACTATTAAAACTTTTCATAAATTCTTCATTATTTGAATAATTTGATTCTTTAGGCATCATTGCATCCCAAATTTTGAATAGCATATAATATTGCATACCATCTGATGTGTTTTTTGCAAAGAATGTATCAAAATTTTCTAAACCATCAACATCTATTTTATAATAATTTACGGCTTTTTTCTCAATTGATGAGTCTATTTCCTTTACTATTATTGTATCTTGAATAGCGTTTTTAGTATCTCCTATTCCTCCACTACCACTTATAATCATAACACATGCTAGCATGAAGCATTCTGCAAAAGCTATTATAGCCCACATCATACCATTAGCCTTACATGATTGTTTAAACAAAGCCTTACTGAACATCATTATTTTCCTCCTTGGTTACAAATTCTCTTTTAAAATGTTTTTCTAATGTATAAGGTATTTCGGATAAAAATTTTACATCGTAATTACTTATTTCTTTTAGTAATTCTTCTGTTTTATTAACATCTATTTGAATAGTTACTTGATTGTAAATATCTTGCTTTCTTGTGATTTTGTAATTAGTTTTTAAGAACTTTTCATAATCAGCATGGCTATTAAATTCTATTTTAAAATCTTTAATTGGCCAATTATGGATTTCATTCATATTAGCAATATCTACAATATGACCATTATTGATTAAGGCTACTCGATCACAGGTTGTTTCTAATTCTTCAAACATGTGACTACTCATAAAAATTGTTTTTCCCTTTTCATGTTCTTTTTTTATGATATCTAGGAAAGTTACACGCATTAAAGGGTCCAATCCAGTTGTTGGTTCATCTAAGATAATAATTGGTGCATCTTTCATTAAAGCTGCAACTAGTGCCGTTTTTTGTTTCATACCTTTGCTCATTCGCTTTAACGATGCCCTTGGGTCTAATTGTAGTCGTTCAATAAGTTCATTAGCATATGACATATCTTTTAAGCCTAAAAAATCAGCTTGTGATTTTAAAAACTCTGTTCCTGTCTTTAAATCAGGAAAAGCAATTTCACCAGGAACATAACCAATTAGAGAGGCAATTTCGCTTGCATGTTCCCAACTTGACATACCATTTACATATACACAACCTTTTGTTGGTTTTAAAAAGCCTAAAATGTTTCTAATTGTTGTTGTTTTTCCACTACCATTAGTTCCAACAAATCCAACCATTTCACCTTTTTCGATTGTTAAATTTATGTCAAATATACCTTGATTATTTCCATAATCTTTTGTTAAATCTTTGATTTCAATTATACTCATTTAATAGCCTCCTTAAAATCTTTATCTTCTTTATAAAATTTCATGAAATACTCTTCTAGTGATTCTCTTTTATTACTAAATTTTGTTACATTGTATTTTTTTAAAATTTGTAAGAAAGCATTCAAATCTTCATCTTCAAGTGATAAATTAATGATTCCTTGTTTATAATCAGTATTATCTATTTTTAAACTATTAATTTTTGATGATTCCTTTAAGAAAGTATCTATTTTATCTGTTTCTTCTAATTCTATTGTATATTTTTTTAGTGATGCATGTTTTAATTCATCAGCTATAAAAGATGATACAATTTTTCCATCCTTTATGATGGCTATTCTATCGCATGTTGAATCTATTTCTGAAAATATATGACTTGATAATAGAATAGTTTTCCCTTCAGCTTTTTTCTTATGAATAAGATTTACGAACACCTCTTGCATCAAAGGGTCTAATCCACTTGTGGGTTCGTCAAGAATTAATACATCAGGGTCATTCATAAAAGCTGTTACGACTGCTAATTTTCTCTTAACGCCAAGACTCATTCTTTTAGTATCTGTTTTTAAAGACACTTCATCTAGTTGGAATAAATCTAACATTTCTTTTAACATTGCATCATTTTTAACGCCTTGTAATGATTGCATCATTCTAATAAATTCTTCACCAGTTAAACCCGCTGGCAAAGCAATTTCACCAGGAATATAACCGACATTAGATAAAATTTGATAATAGTTATTGAAAGTTTCTTTTCCAAATATCTTTGTGCTACCACTATCTGGTTTTGAGAATCCCATTAAATGTCTAATAGTAGTTGATTTCCCAGCACCATTAGGCCCTAAGAAGCCAAAAACTTCACCTTTTCTTACATGGATACTAACATCAAAAACGCCCCTACCACTTCCATAGTCTTTTGTTAAATTACAAATATCTATAATGTTTTGTTCATTTTCCATTGGTTTTCTTATCCTTTCTATAAAATGATTGACTTTTTTTCGTATCTATAGTATAATACAATTGATAAAAAAAGCAAAGGACAAAAATCAATCTATTGTTTAAATTTAGACAAAGTGATTAAAACTGTTTAAATATGAAATCAAAAAATCTTAACAATTCCAGTAAAAAAACAAAAACTATTATTAGAAACACTTTCGCAGAATTATTAAGTGAGAAAAAAGAAATTAATAAAATAACTGTAACCGAGTTAGTAGAAAAAGCCAATATTAATAGAAGCACTTTCTATACTCATTATGATGATATTTATAGTGTGGCCGAAGATTTCGAAAATGAATTAGTCGATGAATTTTTCGATAATATCACTCTTCTTGCATCCCAAGATATTAATTCCTTTATTGAAGTTTTCTTTGATTACATTAAAAAAAATCAAGATGTATATATATTACTATGTAAATCAAATGATTTATTATTTACAATAAATAGGTTATTACCTTTAATGACTGGAAAAATTTTGGAAATTATTTATAATACTAAATCGTTAAAGGATAAAACTGATATTGAAGTAGAAATCAATGTTTTTGTTCAAGGTCTATTAAGTGAATACATTAGATTTTGTAGAGGAGCTACCTTAACTACTCCAGCAGCCTTACATAGATATGCAATTAAATGGAGCAATAATTTTAAGAAAGAACATTTTAATTAAAAAACTAGCTATATTTCAAGTAATTTTGAAATATAGCTAGTTTTCATTTTTATAATAATTCCCCTTTATTAGTTATTTTATATATATTTAAAATCCTTAGATTGGCATCAATATTTATAATATAAGAACCGTTTAATACTTTTTTAATTTTTTGATTAGAGAAAGCTAAAAAATATTTAGTAATAAGATAATTATTATAGTACCTTGCATCATATACATTTATTCCATCTATTTTGTATTTGCCATTTAAAACTAAATTTGAAGAAATAGCGTTGGCATTTATGATTTCTTTACTAGTTTCGTTATATTTATTTATTAATATTCTAGCATTATTTATCATCTCTATATTTTGATAGATAAAATCCATATCATTATCAACATCTAAGTAATAAGATAAATAATATTTATCATTAAATTTTTCGTTAATTTTTAAATTATTGTCTTTCATTACTTTCATAATTAATGCGCCAGTATTATAACAATTTATTCTAATAGGAAAATTGTTTTTCATATCTAAAATACTATTTTTCATAATTAATAATTTATCTAAATATTTTTGATAATTAATTTCTTTAAGGCTTTGTAATTCAACAAAAGTGGCTGTGCCTTCTATTTGTTCAATCTTTAATTCATACTCTGTTTCGAGTTTGAATCTTTTTCTTCTTATTTTTCTAATATTTATAAATTTATTGAAATCTTCATGATTAAAATTGTTAAGAAGTTTTACAATTAAATTATTTTCTTCTTGTTTTAATGCTATATTTAATTCATTATATTTATAATTTACTATAGTATTAATTTCATCAGCAAATCTAGATTCATTATTTTCTATTTGATACGCATGAAAAGTTTCGTGAATTAATTTTGATGCTATTATTTCTAAATCACTTTCAGAATCAATTTTCCAAATTCCTATATATTCTCCTTTATATTTGATACTTGTATTGGCAAAAAAATCATTTGTTTTTTCTACATATTTACCATTATAAGCTACTTTGTTATCATCATAAAGTGCTATGTTTTTTTTCTTAAATCCTAAAAATAATTTATTATAATCTACTTTATTAATTAAATTTGTAACTATTTCATATTTATCAATCAATTCCATTTTTACTGTCTTCTTTCTTTTTACACTTATCCTTGTTACAACAAGAACAACAACCACATTTATTAGGATTTTTTATTAAAGACTTAATTACTATAATTGTAATTATTACAATTATTACTATTAGAATAATATCTATTTTGTTAATCGCAAGAATCATATTAAACCTACTAATAAACCCATTAAAGTTACTATTAAAGAACATATCCAAGCAATAGCACATTGAAAAACAACAACAAGTACTGACCAACCTCTTCCAAGTTCTCTTTTTATAGAGGCAATTGATGCTATACAAGGTGTATATAATAAACAAAATACTAATAATGAAAAAGCAGATAGTGGGGTAATTACACTCGTTATTGATGTTGTTCCTAAAAGAAGTGTTAATGTTGACACTACACTTTCTTTTGCCATGAAGCCGGCAATTAAGCTTGTTACGATTCGCCAATCTCCAAAGCCTTGAAGAGCAAATATTGGAGAAATGAAACTTGACAAATGAGCTAATATGCTTTGATTTGTTTGATCTTTACTTAAATATACTAATGAAAAATTAAATGATTGTAAAAACCAAATAATAATCGATGCAATAAAAATAATAGTAAAAGCTCTTTTTAAAAAATCCTTGGCCTTATCCCATAATAATTGCATGACATTTTTTATTCCTGGAATTCTATAATTAGGTAATTCCATAACAAAAGGAACGGCTTCACCTTTAAAAATGGTGTTTTTACCAATTAACGCTACAATAACCCCTACAATAATACCAATTAAATATAAAGCAATTATAATTAACCAACTATATTTAGCTGGGAAAAAAGCTAAACAAAAGAAAGAATAAATAGGTATTTTAGCCGTACAACTCATAAATGGTGTCAACAAAACTGTCATTTTCCTATCTCGTTTAGATGGTAATGTTCTTGTAGCCATTACTCCTGGCACGGTACAACCAAAACCTATTAGCATAGGAACGATACTTCTTCCTGATAAGCCAATTTTTCTTAAAATTTTATCCATGACAAATGCTACACGAGCCATATACCCAGAATCTTCTAAAATTGATAGATTAAAAAATAGTATTATTATAACTGGAAGAAAACTTAAGATACTTCCAATTCCTTTAAAAATACCATCAATGATTAATGAATGTAATACTTCGTTAGTAGAAGCTTTAGTTAAGGCGTTATCCACAACATTAGTTAATAGGTTAATACCATTTTCAAGTAATTCTTGAAGTCCTTTTCCAAAAAAACCAAATGTAAAGAAAAATATTAATCCCATAATAAGAATAAACGATGGAATTGCTGTATATTTTCCTGTTAATATTTTATCTATTTTTTTACTCCGTATATGTTCTATACTTTCTTTTGGTTTAACTACCGTTTTTTCACAAAGAGACATAATAAAAGAAAAGCGCATATCAGCAATGGAAGCAGCTCTATCTAATCCTCTTTCTTCTTCCATTTGGATAATAATGTGTTCAATCATTTCTTTTTCATTTTGGGTTAGTTTTAAACTATCTACTACTAGTTTGTCTCCTTCAATTACTTTTGTGGCAGCAAATCTTAAAGGGATATTAGCATTCATCGCATGGTCTTCAATTAAATGCATAATTGCATGAATGCATCTATGAACTGCTCCGCCATTATCTGATTCGCTACAAAAATCAGTTCGCAGGGGTTTTTCTTGATATTTAGCGACATGTACTGCATGTTCTACTAATTCCTTTACACCTTCATTTTTAGCAGCAGCAATTGGAACAACAGGAACTCCTAATATTTCCTCCATTTTATTAATATAAATGCTTCCACCATTTCCCCTAACTTCATCCATCATGTTTAATGCAACAACTAATGGTATATCTAATTCTAAAAGTTGAAGAGTTAAATATAGATTTCTTTCAATGTTAGTAGCATCAACAATATTAATAATACCTTTAGGCTTTTCATCTAAAATGAATTGTCTTGATACAATTTCTTCAGCCGTATATGGAGACAAACTATATATCCCTGGTAGGTCCGTTACTAATGTTGATGGATACCCTTTAATAACGCCACTTTTTCTATCAACAGTAACACCAGGAAAGTTACCTACATGTTGATTAGAACCAGTTAATTGATTAAATAATGTTGTCTTACCACTATTTTGATTTCCTGCTAATGCGAACGAAAGTGTAACTCCTTTATCTAATGGTGTTTCTTTCTTTTTATCATGATATATTCCTTCTTCACCAAAGCCAGGGTGAGAAGCGTTTTTTTCAACGCTATTATTTGTAGTGAAATCATTATTATCTTTACATTCTACCACTTCTATTTTTAAAGCATCATCTAGTCTTAATGTTAATACATAGTTATGAATCAAAAGTTCCATTGGATCGCCCAAAGGTGCGTATTTTATTAATGTTAACTTTACACCGGGTATTACTCCCATATCCAATAAATGTTGACGTAGTTGTCCTTCTCCTAATACTTTAGTCACTATGCATGATTTTCCGAGTTCTAAATCTTTTAATGTCACAGTATCTTTCCTCCATATTTTCATATATTCTAGCATAATTTATTTTTTTATGTTTATCTAATACTATTTAATTTTATTCATTTTAAAAAAAATAAGATACTTTAATGACTACTATCACTAAAGTATTTTAAAGATGAAAAGGAGAAAAACTTATAATCTTAATTAATTACTGTTTCTTCAAATGATGTTGAAAGTATAATACTCAAATTGCCATTTTTTTGTTCTTAGTTTATCAATAAACTCTTTTTTGTTAAAATGATTCTTAGTAACTATAAGATATGTTAATTCATTTAAAGATCAAAAATTAGTTGTTTTTATTTTTTTTAAAGTTGCTGACTTTAAATATTCATCAAATAAATCTTTAAATATATCTTCATATTCTAGCGATTCTGGCAAAACAATTTTTAATCTATAATAATTAGTTTTAAATTTTTTAATTGCTAATATATTTAAAACAGTTATTACAAGAAGTAAAACTATCATTACTACTATTGATAACAAATAATATGTTAATCCACAAGAAAAACCAATAACAATTGTAGAAAATAAATATCCTACATCCTTCATCGATTTAATACTTGTTTTAAATCTCATTAGTGCGAATACTCCACCTAGACTAAATGCTTTAGCTATATCGTTGCTCACCAAAAGCATTGTTACGCATACTATCATAGGCATTATTATAAGTAAACTTATAAAACCTTTATCATAGCCTTCCTTTTTAAAAAATAAATAATAGTTAATTGCGAATAATATTCCTGCTACTAAAGATACCATAATATATAATAACGCATCAACTAATAAAATATCTAATTTCTTTAGTGATTTGATTACTTAGAAAGTCATTATATATATCTACATTACTTTATAACTTTATTAAGTAATTCGTTGTTTACTTTTATTCTTCTTTTGCTACCAACTTTATTATATTTTTTCTTTAATTCTAGAAAATAAAAATCTTCATTAGTAGGATTAATTTTATAACTTCTAATTCTTAGTTTTTCCTTATATATAGGTTTACTGATAGAAGTTCTCAATATTTGTTCATTAGGTAAATCAAAATAAAGACTGTAAATAAAATAACCATTATTCTTTAAACAAAATTTATCTAAGCTAATTATATCTTCTAAATCTTTGATCAATTTTTCTTTTATATCATTATTTACTTTGTATTTAATTTCATATCTTTTAAATATATCACTCATACATTTTTCCTTTTTCTTTTTACAGTTGTTATTATATACCCTAATTCTAAAATTTTTTTGGTTAAATTGTGAAGTTTTTATGAATAATAAATAAATTTTAATAAAAGAAAAAAGAATCCTTTTTAAAAGGGTTCTTACTTATTATAAAATAAAGAAATTAATTCTTGTTTGTCAACATCTACTAATCCTCTTGAAGTTATTTTAATATGAGGAATTACTGGTAGACTTAAAAATGCCATAAGCATAAATGGAGATATATTTTTGTTTATTCCTAAATTATATGCTTCTTCATGTAATTTCGATACTTTTTCAGCAGTTGAATAAGCATCCATAGAACTCATTAATCCCGCATAAGGTAATTCTACACTAGCTAAAGTTTTCTTATCGTTTACCACAACTAGTCCACCATGCATCTTTTTAATTTGTTCTAATGCATATAACATATCTTCTGCGTTTGTTCCAACTATTATTAAATTATGAGAATCATGAGAAACAGTAGAAGCAATGGCCCCTTTTTCTAGACCAAAACCTTTAACAAAACCTAATCCTAAATGGCCTGTAGCTTTATGACGTTCAATAACTGCTATTTTCAAAAGGTCTTTAGAAACGTCTACTCCATTACATATATCAAAGTTAATTTTTTCTATTATCTTATTTGTTATAAGTTGATTAGGAATTATATCAATTACGACTCCATCTTTAATTCCTTGTTCATTAAAAAGAAAATCTTTACTAGACAAAGAAGGTAAATGAATAGTATCTTTTATTTTTTGTTCTTTATTCTCATCAATTTTTATTTTTTTATATGTTTTTACTTTTTTATCTTCTACAACTTTTTTCCCCTTTACATATACATCTTTAATATCTAAATCTTCTAAGGAATTTAAAATTAATATATCAGCATCATAAGCAGGAGCAATTGCACCTACATTATTTAATTTTAATGCTTGAGCAGCTTGAATAGTTGCCATTCTAATAGCTGTTATAATACTTTTTCCTTCTTGTACAGCTTTTTTAATAATATAATCAATATGACCTTTATGAATTAAATCATAAGCATTTTTATCATCAGTTACTAATAAACATCTATGATTGTATTTGTCATCAAATAATCCTAATAAATTATGAAGATTATGGGCTGTGCTTCCTTCCCTAATCATTATCATTTGACCTTTTTTAATTCTTTCAACAGCTTCTTCCATGCTGGTACATTCATGGTCATCGTTAATACCTTTTGATATATAACTATCTAAGATCTTACCTTTTAAAAGAGGGGCATGTCCATTTACTACTAAATTTCTTTTTTTGGCATCATTTATCTTTTTTAAATAATCACTATCTCCGTTTATTACTCCCATATAATCCATTACTTCACCAAGTCCAATTATTCGCTTATTCTTATATAAACCTTTAATTGTATCCGCATCTAATTTTGCTCCAGCCTCATCAATCTTTGTAGCTGGAACACAAGAAGGAACTACAAAATATATATTTTGTGGTAAATTTTTACTATCATCTAACATAAATGAAATTCCTTCAACACCACAAACATTTGCTATTTCATGTGGATCACAAATAATTGTAGTAGTTCCATGAATAATAGTTACTGGATAAAAGGATGATGGAATTAACATCGAACTTTCAATATGGATATGACCATCAATAAAACCTGGACATATATATTTATCTTTAACATCTATAACCTTATCAGCACTAGTTTCAGGATAAAAGTCAACACCAATAATTTTGTCATTTTCAATCAATACATCTTTTCTTTCTAATTCATCAGTAAATACATTAACAATAACACCATTTTTTAATAAGGTTTTAGCCATAAATTCCTCCTATATATCTATTAAGTTTTTGCGTATTTTATCATTTTTATTTTTCTTTTATTTTAAATTTGCTCATTAAATTTTAAAATCTTCTATTATTTCATCATTAATGCCTATTAACTTATAAAAATTGCACAACATATCTTAAATAAAGTTCTTTATTTATTAAAATACTTCCTAAAAATAAAGTGGAGTTATTATGTACAACTCCACTTTATGTTATTCAAAACATTTCATTTTTGGTTAAGTTTAATCAATTTTTATTTATTTTTGCATATTCAATAATTTTTCTAATTTGATGATTTGAATAATTACCTACATATACATATTTAGACTTACCATATTTTAAATTAATTTTTAAATATTTATTAAACCAATGTTTAAAATAAACTTTTGTTTGTTTTTCTTCCTTTGTAAGTTTAACTATCTCAATATCTTTTATTTCTGAAATAATCACATTTTGATTCCATGACATATCAATGTTATTTCTAATTTTTTCCCAATTTTTATTGAAAATAGAATAGCAAAAATACATAGTTTGACTTTCAATACTAACAAATCTAATAAATAATATTGATGCAATTGGCACTGCAAATGAGACAGCAAAAATAAGAACTGTGTACCAATTTTTGTATACCCACCCACTTCTTATGTTAGTTCCTATTTTTCTTCGGTTAATACCCATTATAAAAAATAATATAATAGAAGTAACTATCATTGGTCCACAAATAATCGTATACAATAATGCATCATAAAAAGAGATTATTTTTCGTTCCATTTTCATTCTCCTAACCTGCAATACTATCAATTAAGTCATCTAGCCAATCGCTTACAGTATCGTCAACAACTATAGACACAATAACACCACCTATAAATCCAACCACTGTTCCAATTCCTGGATAAATTGCAGTACCTAACGTCGTAGCTCCATACAAAATACTTTTATCCAAATAAATTAATCCAATTTCTTTAGCTGTTGTCAATGTTGCTCCTAGCACAACTCCACCTAGACTTACTCCTCTTTGAATACTATCATAGATATCCAAGCCAACACCTAATGCGATGCCAAATACATCAAGTTTTTCTACTCCCCAACTAAATTGATTAAAGGCAAGAACCCCATCTTTTATTGAAGCCCCAAACATAGTCATATCATCAGTAAATGAAGATAAATTTTTTGCAAAGTAAATTGTATGAATTGCTAATCTTACTGTTGATGTATATACCCCATGAATTTTTGAACTATAACCTAACCCATTAGCTAACCAATCAAAATTAAATTCATCTTTATTAAAAATTCAGATTTTTAAATACTAGTTTATTTTTTTGGACACAATATTCATAAGCATAATTAATCTTGTCGCTTTTGCAAATAATTCTATATAAACAAGCATCTTCTAAATGTGTATCATTTAGTATTTCTAACACAATTCCTTTTCTATAAAAAGAAACATATAAATCTCCATATGATTTAAAAGCAACACTTTTAGGCTTAGCGTTTACTAATATTGAATTAATAAATTCTAATTGCTTGTGCAAATATGATTTTTCTATATTTGCTTGACTTCTATATTTTTTTACACTCATTTCTTTTCGATTATTATCTAAATACAAATCGTTAAAGCTTAGCAAAACTTCTTCTTTATTTCTTATTCTAAAATTAGTTTCGATTTCGATAATGATTTCCTCGTTATTTCCTATAAAAGATAACTCAAATCTATCTTCAACTATACCTAACCCTCGAACAAAATCAATTTTATTAATTTTCATATTTTTTAATAAATTTTTAAAATCTAAATTTTCTTTAAAATCTTTCATCTTATTCTTGTATAATATAAACATATAATATAGTTTATACGTTTATATTAAATCCTTCCTTCATTTTTTGTATAAACATAATAGATTATGTTATAATTCAACTGTACTGTGGATTTGTTTTTTTTCTACAGCTTTAACTGTTTAAGGAGACTCTCACCACAGTTTTTATTTTATTGTCAATGGTTAGTTAACACTTTGATGCTTTATAGACATTAACATTTACAAATTTAAACATGACTGTTTCATCGCTACTGAAACTGGTAAAGTTGTAATAAGTTCTTTTTCTTTTGATAATAATAAAGAAGGATTCAATCAACTATTGACTGTATTATTATCATTAGATTATTCTCAAGAAATAAGAATTGCTCTTGAAGCTACAGGACATTATGGCAACAATTTAAAATTATTTCTTCATTAACACAATTTTTCATTTGTTATTCCTATAAGAACGAATTATTAATTGGTAGAGACTATTGAAATTTTGTTTGTATTGATAAAATGAATTTGATATTGTATTTGACCAATATAAAATATCTTTCCAATACATAAAAGACTCATTAACTAAAATTAGAAATAAACATGGATGTTAAATACAGGAATTGCTTGTATTTTTTTATTATAAAAAAGAGTGCAATTATCCGTTAAAACAGCCACATTCCATGTGTTTGATGTTTTATATTATTATGCTAATGAGTTTAATAAATTTAATTTTTTTGATTATTCGTTAATGTTTTTCATCAATGTACAGTCTATTCTATCAACTTCAAATTCAACATAATCACCATCTTTTATTATAGTATCAAAACCATTCGGATAATCATTTGATAAATCAATAAAAAAATCAAATACCTTAATTATAGATTTTTTAGAATCAACTACAATTCCACAAAGATTATATTTAAAATATTTTTTTGAATCTTTTTGTATGTAACATTTATTACTATTCAGAACTTTCAAGATGATAGTGGCATTATAAGAGAAAGCATATAAATTCTCCACTTTCATACCTATTTTAGGCTCTTTATTGTTTTCTAATGGAACAGACAAACACATACATACTATATCATGTTTACCATCAGTTACTATATACTCTGCATAATTATAATCATATTCTAAAATCTGTTTTATTTCCATTTAATCACCTTCCAATAATTATAATAATCCTAATGCAATAGCAGCAGTTTTAGTAAAGCTTCTTATTCCAAATGTAGTTATCAAGTTACTTCCTTGACCAACACCAGTAAATAAATATTTACCAGATTGATACAATGAATAATATGCATTTTTTTGAGCAAGGTATGTGCCATTTTTAATAACATTTTTTGCCCCTTTTGTATACTGAATAACATTTTTATATCCCATATCAACGCCATGTTTATTAAAATGACTAATCATTTTTTCTTTTCCACCTAACCATGAATTGGCAGCACTAGTATATTGTAAAGCTCCAACGCTTCCTCCAACAACTGCTCCAATAATAGCTCCTCCTCCGAAGCCAATTCCCATTCCAGTTAATATGCCATCTGCGGACCAATCAGATACAGCTCCACCAATTATTCCACCAGCAACAACTCCTACACCAGCGCCAATTAAGGTACCTACTGCAGCGCCATGTATAACAGCTCCCGCCATTGTCGTAGCCATAATAGTTGTTCCAACTCCCATAGTTAATGCTGTAATTGCTCCTACTACAAGAACTGATCCTACTATTGCTAATCCAATAGCTAAACCTTGAAGCCACTCTGGCATATGTCCGGATCCATCGGAATAATTAACAGGATTGTTGTAGCAATAACAATATAAGTTAAGTCCATTAATAGTACTTGGATCAAGATAACTTACATCATCTGGGCTTATGAATCTACATAATTCTGGATCATAGTATCTTGTCATTAGATAATACATTAAGGTTTCTCTATCATAGTAGTATCCTTTGTATCTTATTGGATTTATTTCTCCTATTTGTTCTTCACTATATTCTTTTATTGTTAC
>CAKONV010000027.1 GCA_934098295.1 uncultured Bacilli bacterium
CTATATGAAATAAATTGATATTAGTTCATTATCAATTAAAATAATTATGAACAATTTATATTATACGAGGAGGTAAAAATGAAAGACAGCAGCATAAAATTGATGTTAGAGTTTTTGATAAATAAATATTTTTCAATTACTACCGTCATATTTTTAATATACCTCCTTTATTGTTATATATTTTTATTACACTATTCTTTTAAAAAAATTTTAATAGCTTTTATTAGTGTAACTTTAATCTTTATCATTTACTTAACAGTATATGATATTACTTACGTTCAATATTTAATGCAATTACACATTAATGAAACATTTAGAACTTTAATTAGTCATTATTTGCCTACTTTTTCTTTCAGCAAATATGCACCATCTAAGGCGATGCCAACTTTTGGTAAATCTCATTTTAACATACTACAAATGAAATACAAATTGTTTTGTGCTAAAATATCTTTTAAATACTTGAAACTAATGGAAAGACGTTTATTATTTTTAGCGCGTATATATATTATTATTCTTTCAATGCCAGAAAGAAAATATGTTTTAAGAAGGGGTACAATTAAACAAATGGATTATTGTTACTTGTATTATTATGAAAGGAGGCTCGCTTATGTTAAATGATGATATTTTAAAAAATCTTTTAACCGTAGATAATAAACTACTAATAATTAGTGATAATTATAATGAATACATGATTAAAAAGTTTTTTTCAAAACAACAAAAATTGTATTCATACAAAATAATTAATCCTAAGGAATTTATAGAATTACTCCTTATTCATTTTGATGATACTTCTTTAAATGTGCTTTTAAAAAAGGGTTATTCCCTAACTTTTAGTAAAGCTATTTTAAGTGCTTTAAACATATATGTTAATGCTGAAGGTATCATCATTGATGACTTTAAAAAAAATTTATTGTCCACGGCGTTATCATTATTAGAAGAAAATAAGGTTTCTCCAGCTGATAAAAAATTAGATATATATTTTAATGATTTAACAATCATTGATTTAGTAGAAATAAAAAATCCATTGTATGAGATTGCGGTGAAAAAGTTAAAAACTTTAACATCTAATTATATTAACTTTCCAATTAATAAAGAAACAATTAATCCTTTAGTAATCGAAACGAATGAAATAAATGATGAAGTAAATGCTCTTTTTGACCAACTATCAATCACCATTGATAAAGGTGTTAATCCAGAAGAAATAGTTATTTGTTGCCTAGATGAAAGTTACTTTCCCTTACTAGATATGACATTTAAACTAGGTGGTTATTCTTTTTATTTGGATACTAAAAGAAAGTTATATCAATACGACTACATAAAAAAACTAATAAATAAAATCAGTGATATATTTGCGGATTACACTAGTTTTAATTTGCTATTTACCGATATAATTAATGAGGGAATATGTTTAGATGATAGTGCTAAAAAAGCCTTAATTAATGTCTTTAATAGTTATTTGTCTAAAGATTACGATGAATTCAATAAAGAACTATTAATTGATGAACTAAAAAATAAAAATTTTTATCCTTTGAAAGATAAAAAAGGTTTCCGAATTATTGATAATTTAGAAAGAATAAAAGACGAACAATACTTATTTGTCTTAGGTTGTTACAGCACAACTTTTCCTACACTAATTAAAAATCAATCATTTTTTACGGACGAAGAATTATCTAGTATTACCAATGTTACTACAGCTAGCCAAAATGAAGAGTCTGAACTTTCAACAAGAAGATTAATAAATAATATGCGTACATGCATATTAAGTTATTCGATTAAAAAAAATGGATACACAATGATTCCTAGTAATTTAATTGCTACTAATCAAGTAACAAAATATTCTCCTTCTTTAGATGTTGTATACTCAAAGCAATTAGCATATTTTTCATATGCGGCATCATTAGATGATTATTACTTATATCATGCTCAAAACAGGGTATTAACACGTTTTTCTAAATACTTTAAAGGAATTGATTACCGAAGTTATGATAATCAATTTACTAAAATTGATCCTTTGGTTTTAGATAAATATAATCAAAAAATGCTTTTATCATATACATCATTAAATACTTATTATAGTTGTCCTTTTTCTTACTATATAGAAAAATATTGGCAAGTTAAATCAGACTATAATTTTAAACTATTTATTGGTGATCTTTTTCACTTCGTTTTAGAAAAATTAACGAGTAAAGGTGATTTAACTGATGATGAAGTCACTCAAAATATTAAAAAATATACTGACGAATTTATAGAAAAAACCAAAGACAAAATGACTTTTGGAAAGAAAGAATATTTTTATATTGGTATTTATGAAGAATGGATAAAACATATATATTTATTTAATAAAAGCTTTATGGAAAAGTCATGCTTTTTAGTATATAGTTTGGAAAAGAAGATAGAGTTTAAACTGCACATTGGCAAATATGATATTAAGGTAATGGGCAAATTAGATAAAGTTTTAAGATATAAAAATTATTTGATGGTTATTGATTATAAAACTGGTGAAATTCATTTAGATTTTTCTAAGTGTGAATATGGATTAAACTTACAATTACCATTTTACCTTTATTTGTTAAGTAAAGAAAATCCTAACTATCTATTTGCTGGTGCCTTTTTAGAACACTTATTACCAAATAAGCCTTATACTTATGATGGAAAATCAACTCTTATAGAAAAAATAAATAATGAATATGTTTTAAATGGCCTTATGACTTCTGATGAAACACTTCTTAGTCAAATGAACGCTAGCTATGCTAGCAATAAATATATAAAAGCTTATTCGAAATCAAAACTAGATCAATCTAAGACTTTAAATGAAAAAGAGTTTAAATCATTAATAAATTTTGTATCATCATTAGTCAATAAAGCTTTAGAAGAAATAACAAGTGGTGCTTTTTATATTCGCCCATTAAATTTTAATAAAGAATCTTGTTGTGCATATTGTAAGAATGATGGTATTTGTTACCATAAAGCTAAAGATGAATATAGAGTTTTTAAAAAAGGTAATCTTAAAGATATTTTAAATGGAGGAAATACTAATGAATAAAAAAGAATATTATCAGAGTATGCTTCCTCCAAAAAAAGAAAATGAAATTTGGAGTGAAGAACAACGTTTAGCCTTATATGCATGCGGCGAAAATATTATTGTTTCAGCGGGTGCGGGAAGTGGCAAGACCGCCGTTTTAACCGAAAGAATCGTTCAAAAATTATTAAATGGAGAGCATTTAAAAAATCTTATTGTATTAACATTTACATCGGATGCTGCTACAGAAATGCGAAAAAGAATTAGAGAAAGTATCGAAAAAAAGATGATCGATAATCCTAATCTAAAGTTAGAATTAGCTAGTATTGATGTATCGCATATTCAAACTTTTGATGCTTTTGCGTTGTCAATTGTTAAAGAATATCATTATTTATTAGATGTCGATAAAAATATTCAAATTGGTGAAGAATCGTTTTTAAAAATGATAAGAGAACAATTACTTGAAGAAATACTACAAGAAAATTATGGTTGTTGTGAATTTGAATCACTGCTTAAAACACACACTTTAAAAGGTGATGATAATTTAAAGGAATCTCTCCTAGAATTTTTTCAAAAAGCCAATGAATTTGCAGATACTAAAAAATACTTAGAAGATTACATCGATAATCATTTTTATCATGACTTTTATAAAAAAATAGAAGATGGGTTGTTAGACATTCTCCAAACTTGTTATTTAAACATTAAAACCATCCTTGAAGAATTTAAAAAATGTAGTATTGATGAATATAAAGAATATGCTAAATTAATAGAACAAGAAATAAATCATATATATCCTGGTAAAACTTATCAAGATTATTTAAACGTAAAAAACATTAACTTTCCTAAGAAACCATCCTTAAGAAATTTAAATGCTGAAGAAAAAGAAGAATCAGAATTAGTTACTCTTTTAGCGAGTGATATAAAAGATAATTTAAATAAAATAACGAATCTTACTAAAGAACCAAACATAAATAGTATTATTAATAATTATCAAAAAACTAAAGATGATACGAAAGTAATCATCAAAATATTACTTCAATTAAACAATCGATACAATGAATACTTAAAAGAAAATAATATTTATGATTTTATTAATGTTGCTAAACTTGTTGTAAAGTTATTCATAGATAACCCTACTGTCTTGGAACACTTTAGAAAAAATACAACGGAAATATTAGTTGATGAGTATCAAGATACAAGCACTATTCAAGAAACATTATTAAATTTAATATCTAATAATAATTTATATATGGTTGGTGATTTAAAACAATCAATTTATCGCTTTCGATATGCTGAACCTACAATATTTAAGAAAAAATATGAAAATTATTGTTTAGGTGAAGGTGGCTTTGCTATTGATTTAGTAAAAAATTTCCGTTCAAGAAGTGAAGTTTTAAATAATATTAATGAAGTTTTTGCACCAGTGATGACTGATGATTTTGGTGGCATTAACTATAAAAATAATCAAGCCTTAAAATTTGGACTAGTCGATTATGAAAAGAAAAAAATAATTGATTATAATATGGAGGCTTTGACATACGATGATGATGAATTAAAAGAATCTGGTTATGAAAAAGCATTAATTGAGGCTAGAATAATCGCTCAAGACATAAAGAATAAAATAGAAAGTGGTCTTATGACTTATGATAAAAAAACTAAAAATCTAAGAAAAGCCACTTTAAGTGATTTTGTAATTTTAACAGCAAGTCGTACGGATTATGATACATATCGAGAAGTCTTTGAAGAATATGGTCTACCTTTATACGTTGGCGCTAAAGAAGTTTATTTATCAACAGAAGAAATATACTTTTTAAGTCATGTCTTACATTTGGCTAATGGTTTTAATAATCCTGATTATGCCTCAAGTCATGAAAGAAAAAGTTTAATTGGCTTTTTAAGATCATTTGTTATAGATGAAAGTGATGAAAAAATATCAAGACTTTTACTAGATGGTCATTCTTTTAAAACAGACTTTCCTTTACATTATGAATCAATCCAAAAAGTAGCTAAAATTATGATTAATGGAACTATCGAGGATGTAATACAAACTATATATGACGAATTTATGGTTTACCAAGCTTTAACAAAATTAGGAAATGTTGTGACTAGAAGTAACAAGCTTAATTACTTTAAACAACTAGCAACTTCCTTTAGTAAACAAAATATAACAATTAATGATTTTATAAATTATGTAGATTATTTAATGGATAAAAAGAAGGATCTAGAATTTTCATCTAATAATCAAAATAACAATGCTGTAAGTATTATAACTATTCATAAATCGAAAGGGTTAGAATATCCATTTTGTTATTTTCCATCATTAACAAAACCGTTCAATATAAGAGACACTTATGGTGACTATTTATTTGATAGTAAGTGGGGAATAAATATCCCCTATATGGAAGAAGGATTAAGATCTAGCATTGTTAAAGAATTAATTAAACAAGATTATGTAAAAGATACAATTTCGGAATCAATTAGACTTTTATATGTTGCTTTAACAAGAGCTAGAGAAAAACTAATTATTGTACTTCCAAAGATTAAAAATGACTCTTTGATACCTTCTTTAAATAAGAAAAATGGTTATCGGAGTTTTAATGATATATATCAATCAATTGGTGGTATCATAGAACCATACAAAAAAGAAGTTAATTTAAAAGAATATTTCATTACCCAAACAAAAGAGGATACAAAAGAATTCCCAATAGATCCTACACCCGTTATGTTTAAAGATTTAGCTGTCACATATACGGATAATACACTTTCCAAAGCATCCATGAATATAGATGGCTTAATAGATGAAAAATTAGAAACAAAACTTGAAATTGGTAATAAGCTTCATGAGTTATTAGAATTAATTCCTATAAAATCTTATCGTAATTATATAGATATCTATGCAAGTAAAGAAGAAAAATACTATTTAAATAAATTTTATCAGAGTGATTTAATTAAAAATTTAGATATAATAAATGAATATCATGAACTACCTTTTATTGATGATAATGTTAATGGTATAATCGATTTGGTAGTAGAAACTTCATCAAAAATGATTGTAATTGATTATAAGACAAAAACAATTGAAAAACTTGAATATGATAGGCAAGTAAAAATATATGTAAATTACATAAGCAAGTATACAAATAAAAAAGTTGAAGCTTATTTATACTCAATTGTGGATGGAATATTTAAAAGCGTTGTATAATAAAAGAATTTCTTGAAATAAAGGAAAAGATATGGTATAATAAAAAAGTAAATAAAAAAAGGAGAAGAAGCAAAGAATGAATGATAGTAAATTTTTAGCCTCTAATATAAAAGTTTTAAGAGAAGAATCACGATTAAGTATTGATGAATTTGCAAATAAAATTGGTGTTTCTAAAGATAGAGCTAGAGAAATAGAAGAAGGAAAAAGTAGTCCTTATACCAAGGAATTATTTGAAATTTGCAAAGTGCTAAGAATTAGTGAAGAAGATATTTTAGAACGTGATATTTTAACGGAACGAATGGAAGCTAACAAAAGAATGAAACAAGCTGATTCTAGAAACACTTATAATTGGTATTATGGTGATAGAAAAAAAATGTTATTCTATATTTTAGCATTAATATTAATACCTGGTGTGTTTTTGTTGTTTTTTCTTCTTACCAAAAATGGTATTATTGCTAATAATATAAAAGAATATATAGCGGCTTTAGAAGAAGAAGGGATTGATGTTCCTTGGACTATCAAGTATTACCGAATTGTTGGGTCTTACTTATTGGCAACAATTTGTGGTATGGTTTTTATGATTATCGAATTAATTAGGCGTTTTGGTAATAGCTTTCGAGTTTGGTATTTAATTATTGTCTTTGGCTTAATTCCTGTAATTATTTTTACGGGTGCGTTGTTACTAATCCCTTATTATATATATTGTTTATATCAAGTAATATTTAAACGAGGAAAAAATTAAAGGAGTTGATTCATTTTGAAAACAACAATTGCGTTAATGTATGATTTTGATAAGACTTTGTCTTATAAAGATCAACAAGAATATACTTTCATTCCTAGCTTAGGGATGACATCAAAAGAATTTTGGAGTGAAGCTGATACATTATCCAAAGAAAATAATATGGATAGAATCTTAGCATATATGTATCTAATGATCAAACAAGCTCGCAAAAAAAATGTTCCCATAACAAGAGAAGCCTTCCAAAAGCTTGGTGCCGATGTTATTCTTTTACCAGGAGTAAAAACTTGGTTTAAAAGAATAAATGATTATGGAAAAACAAAGGGTGTTCATATTGAACATTACATATTATCTTCTGGTTTAAAAGAAATTATTGAAGGAACTTCAATTGCTAAAAACTTTAAAAGAATTTATGCCTGTGAATTCCATTACAATACAAATGGAAATGCCGATTGGCCAACTCAAGTCGTAAATTATACAACAAAAACGCAGTTTATATTTAGAATATCAAAAGGGGCCTTGGATTTATATGATGATTCTGTAGTAAATTCATATATGCCAGCTGCTTCAAGAAGTGTCCCTTATAATAATATGATTTATATTGGCGATGGTTTAACTGATGTACCTTGTATGAAACTTGTAAGAGATAGGGGCGGAAATTCAATAGCTTTATATCATTTAAATGAAAAAGAAAGAGTATTAAAATTACTTCGAGAAAAAAGAGTAGATTTTGTTTGCCCAGCTAATTATTCTAAAAATTCGGAACTAGAAACAAAAATAAAAATGATAATTGATCGAATGGCTATTGCTGATACACTAGCTAGAGAACATGAAAATCAAATTAATGAAGCTAATTTAGAACAACAAAGGAAACAAAAAAATGAATAAAAAGGAAAAACGATTAATTGTATTTAAATTAATTTATATATGTCTACTAGCTTTTTTACTTTTATCAATATTACCAATTATTATTGTAAAAAATGAAGTATTAACAAAAATAATAATTTTGTTATTCATAGCCATTTTGATTATTGGTTATTTTGTAATTGTGATTTTAAATATGAATACATATTTATATATATGTCCTAAATGTAAGAAACCTCATAAATTAGCCTTTAAAGAAGCACTATTTTCTAAAAGAGGAGCAACAGGAAGAATACTTTTTTGTCCCTATTGTAAAGAAAAATTATACATGGAAAGAGAAACTAAATAATGGACTATTTTTTGGAAAATAGTAAATTAGATGCAGCTAAAATAGAAGCCTTAAAAAATAATTCAAAAACAACGATTGGCTTACTACAAGAACATACTTTACATAGAATCTTAAAATTTTATATATGTAATGATGTAAACAAACAAGAAGTAAGTGTTGGCAAAATGTATGCTGATGTATTAATTGATTCTACTATCTATGAAGTGCAAACAAAATCATTTAATTTAATGAGAGATAAACTAAAATTATTTTTGAAAAACTACGAAGTAACAATTGTTTATCCTGTAGCTAGTAATAAAACCATTTATTTAACGGATGATAATGGAGAATTAATTAGCAAGAAAAAAAGTCCCAAGCACGCGAATGAACTTGAGATAATGAAAGAACTTTATAGAATAAAAAATTATTTGTTAAGCCCTAATCTACATTTTAAAATAATACTTCTTGATATTGATGAATATCGTAAACAAGTAAAAAAAACATATTATCGTAGTAAAGGTTATGAAAGAACTGATCAAATCCCCAATCATATTATAAATATATATGATATTAAGGAAACAAAAGATTTTAAAGAAATATTAAAAAATTATAATTTACCAAAAGTCTTTTCATCTAAAGACTTTTCTAAGCATACACATTTAAGTTACAGCAAAGCAAGCACCGCTTTAAATGTTTTAAATTATTTAAATGTGGTAACAAGAATAGGTAAAGAAAAAAATAGTTATCTATACGAAATAGTATAGATAACTATTTTTCTTCATTAATAGCTTTAATAAGTGATTTAGCAAATTGGTCAGCACAACTTGTTGGTCTTGAACCACAAGTATTACCAGTTAAAATATTAGCAATCTCAGAGGCTTTTTTTCCTTCTACTAATTTAGAAATAGCTTTTAGATTTCCATTACAACCACCTAGAAAAGCAACATTATGAATTGTGTTATTTTCATCAATATCGAAACTTATTAATCTACTACAAACACCACTTGGAACATATTCAACATGTCTCATTTTACGTTACCTCCATATCTATAGGTATATTATACTCTAAAAAATGATAAATTACTTGTTTTTTGCAAAAAACAAAAACCCTTTTTAGTTTCAAAAGGGTTTTGTTAAATTTAAAATAGATTAACTATTTTGTACTAATTTGGTTTTGAGCCATTGAAATTAAACGACGAGTAATTTCGCCACCAACTGAACCATTTTGACGTGCTGTAGCATCAGCGCCAAGGTTAACACCTAATTCATTAGCGATTTCATACTTCATTTGTGATAAAGTATTTTCTGCACCAGGTACAACTAATTTGTTTTTACCATATGAGTTATTCATTTGTTTCACCTCCCGTACAAATATTATTTACGAAAAAAAATTATTTAAACCATTTATTATATTGCCAATATATGGTATCTATAAATAATCATTTACGTCAATAATATTATTGGTAAAAAAACAAAAAGAATTCCTTTGAAAAAGAATTCTTTTTAAAAAATATCATCATCAGTTTTGAACAAATCAATATGTTGATTAGTACGAATAATCTTAAATTCAGTATTATTTACAGCTTCATCAATTAATTCTTCAAAATTAAATTTATTTTCTTCTTCCCTAGCTTTAGTGGCTAGCGGTTTAATTTGGGGATGTTTAGGAACAAACACCGTACAACAATCTTCATATGGTCGTGTAGATATATCATAGGTATTAATTTTTTTGGCAATATCCATAATCTCCGACTTATCAAATGTGGCTAATGGTCTTATAATTGGTAAAGTAGTAACTTCGCCAATGGTTTGCATGCTTTCTAAAGTTTGTGATGCAACTTGACCAATATTTTCCCCATTAATGATAGCTAGTGCTTTTCTTTTTTCCGCAATCTTTGTGGTGATACGATACATCATTCTTCGCATAATGGTAATGCCATAATCATCTCTACAATTATCATAAATTGCTTGTTGTATCTTAGTAAAAGGTACAATTAATAAACAAATATTTTGATGTTCCGAATAAGGTACAATTTTTTCTAAAAGATCAATAACCTTTTGAACAGCTTGATCTGTTGTGTAAGGTGGTGAGGAAAAATGAATACAATCAATAGTCATTCCTCTTTTTAAAGATAAATATCCAGCTACAACACTATCAATACCACCGGAAACCATTAACATTGTTCTACCTAAACATCCTGCTGGTAAGCCACCAAGTCCTTTATATACTTTTGTATAGATAAAAGTACCTTCATTTCTAACATCAAGATTTAAAGTAAGATCAGGGTTATGAACATCGGCTTTTAAATTTGGTATATTTCTAAACAAATATTTACTAACTTCTTTAGTAATTTCTAAGGAGGTATAAGGGAAAGATTTATCTCCACGATTGGTTTCTACTTTAAAAGTTTTATTTTCTCCGTTTAATTCTTTTTCTAATTGTTCTTTGCTGGTTTTAAAGATATCTTCAAAATTGCTTTGACATTTAGAAACAATACTAAAAGAATAAATACCAGGAATTTTTGTTAAAATAGGAACTAAAACCTCCCCATCAATCCCATTTAAGATAATATAAAAACGCATGCCTCTATTTTCATATTTTAAAGAAGAAAAATCTTTTAAGGCTAATTTAATATTTCTTACAATGCGACTTACAAATTGATTACGATTGGTTTTCTTTAAGGCTAATTCGCCATAACGTATTAAAATGTGATCTTGCATATTATTTATTTCCTAACTCTTCAATATATTTTATTAATAAATCTAATTCATTCTTAGTAGTTTCAAAATCTAAACTAACTCTTATGGTATTTATGGCCAATGTTGGTTCATCTAATACTGAAAGAAGGGTTTCTTCTTGATCTTTAGAATGGGAGTTACAAGCTGAACCGGTACCTACTAAGATATTTTTTTGTTCAAGAAAATGAAGAACAGTTTCTCCTTTAATCTTTTTAAAAGTAATACTTAAAATATAAGGAGAATAGTTATCAGTATGGTGATTTAAAATGATATAAGGCTTATCTTTAAGCTTATAAATTAAATAATCGTTTAAATCTTTAACATAAGAGTATTTTTTAACTGTGTCTATTAAAGCTAATTTTAAAGTTTTTGCCATAACAACGGCACCAGCTAAATCAACGGTTCCTGGCCTAATACCACGTTGTTGGTGACCACCATGTAAGAAAGATAAATTAACTTTATCATTATAAACTAACAATCCAGTTCCCTTTAAACCATGTAATTTATGACCACTAATCGTAAAAAGATCAAGATTGTTAAAATCAAAATCAGGCTCAAGTTTACTGATGCCTTGAACAGCATCAACATGTAATTTAATGCGTTTATGCTTTTTAACAATATTAATGATATCCTTAATTGGTTGGATAGACCCAATAATATTATTTACCCACATAATTGAAACTAAAATAGTATCGTTAGTAATGGCATTTTCTAATTCATTTAAATCAATAAAACCTAGTTTATTAACCTTTAAATAGGTTACCTTAAATCCTCTATTTTCTAAATCACGAAAGCATTTAAGAACCGAAGCATGTTCGATACAAGATGTTATTATATGTTTAGGAGCATTATAATAATTTGAACAAACTCCATATATAGCCGTATTATTAGCCTCGGTAGCTCCCGATGTAAATAATACTCTTTTATTAGTTAATTTTAGGCAGTCAATAACAACTTTTTCCGACTTTTCTAATAATGCATTTCCTTTAATTCCTTCATTATAAAGGGTTTCTGTATTAAACCAATATTCTTTATTAATTTTTTGATGCAATTCTAACAATTCTAAAGATGGTTTAGTTGTAGCCGTATAATCAAAATAAATCACTATATTCACACTTTCTTCACAAATACTTTATTATTATATCATATTAATGAATAATCAACAACATTATCGATTTAGGTTAATAGTAATTCATTCGCATTTTCCAAAAAAATATGATATAATCTAAAAAAAGGAGTAATTGATATGAGTGTTGATAAATATAAAATGCCAGATACTTATGAAGAAGCTGTAAAAAGAAAAGGCGAAGTTCTAGAAAAAATAAATGCTTATAATGAGGCTATGTTATTAGAACAAGAACTACCCTGTAGTGAAGATGAAATTGAAAGTCTTCAAGAGGAATATCAAATTTTAAATGATCACCTTCAATTAACGGAGGCAGAAAAAATAGAAAAACTTTCCGAAGATGAAATTGAAATAGAAGATGATGGTACAGTTAAAAAGAAAGAAACCATTTTTGATAAAATCCATTGGTTTATTTATCCTTATGCTTTAATATCTACTATTTTTGCTAGTGGCATTCTTTCAAAAGGAATTGGCACAAATTTAATGAAAGCATTCCTATACCATTATTTTGATAAGGTTTACGATAAAACACAAACTATTTATATGGCAACTGATCAAGTAATGAATGAATTTAGTTTTTGGCTTAAATGTATTTTCTCATATTCTTTATTACCGCTAATCATTGTAATTCTATCGCTAGTTGTTTTTTTAATATTTAGAAAAAAAGGAACTGTAAATAAAAAAATTACTATGGGAATACTTATCATTCATAGTATTTTAGCAGTAGTTGTAATTGGAATAATTTTAGGAACTTTCGCTGTAAAAAATTGGAATTCAGTTTATCAAAACTTTGAAGATGTATATATGAATTACATCTATAATAACTATTATGCAGGATAACATCAAAAAAATAACTTCCCTAAATAATTCCTTAATTGTTAAACTTGCTAAACTAAAAGATAAAAAATATCGTTTAGAAGAAAAAAAGTTCATCGTTGAAGGCTATCATTTAGTTGAAGAAGCAAGTAAAACATCACATCTATTAACAGTAATTGCTACTAGTAAAGATGACTTAGATTTATTTAATACTCAAGATAAAATATTAGTAACAACTGATATAATAAAAAAATTATCTAGTACGATAAATCCTCAAAACATTTTAGGTATTGTCGACATGAATTATCAACAATTATCAATAGAAAATGATTTAAAAAAAACAAATCTTAAAGTAGTAATGTTAGATGATATCAATGATCCTGGCAATTTGGGAACATTAATAAGAAGTGCGGCTGCTTTAGGATATGATTATGTTATAAGTTCCCCAAATAGTGTTGATTATTATAACGATAAAACCATTAGAGCTAGTCAAGGTAGCATTTTTAAAATTAAACTTTTAAAATCACCATTAGATGAAGCTATAAAAGTTCTAAAAGAAAATAAAGTTTATATAGTTGGCACTAGTTTAAAAAACTCTAGTCCTTTGTCTAAACTAAATAAATATAATAAACTTGCGGTAATATTTGGAAATGAAGCTCACGGAATTAGTGAAAAAATTTTAAATCTTACGGACATAAATATCTGCTTACCAATGAAAAACGATGTTGAAAGTCTTAATGTCAGTATTGCTTCAGGTATAATAATGTATGAATTAAACAGATAATATTCAAATAAAATCTTATCTATTCTCTTGACAAAAATGAAATTAACTACATTTTTTTGACACTTTAAAAGAATGGCTAGATAGAATTCGTTGTGTTCAAAATAGCGAAAAATAAAAGACGTTGATGGAAAATTATCTATCAGCGCCTTTTGTGCATTCCTTGATAAAAAAATGTTAAGAGAAAGATATATTTTTGTTAATTATAGTTATAAAACAAAACGTAATGAATTTTCTTATTTGTTTTATAATATAGAGAGTTTAATTCAATGCGAATTTATTTCGTTTGTAGAAAGCCACCTATTATCATATTTAGACACAAAAGTTTGATTAGAGAAATCTAAAATGACTAAATTTTTTATTAGGAATTTAACAAAATAAAAAGTCTCCTATATGATAAATTTGAAATCCGCTAAGATTTTGAACTTATTATATAGGAGATAATCCAAATATGGACACTAATAGTTTATCGCATACAAAGTAAAATCACAAGTAATATGTAATATTTGTTATATATGAATAGATAAAAGTTTAATATATTAATATTTTATAGATAGTTAAAATAAGTGGTATTATAAAAAATAAACTACTATGGAAACGAGTAGTTTATCATATTATTTTGTTTATACTTCAAAACATGATCCGCCAATAAATTCTCTAATTAAGGAATTACATGGAATGCTAGATTCATCATCAATTGATTGGAAGTATTTTAGGTACTTTATTAATCTATTAGCAATAACGTATTCTTTATCACCTGGTTGAATCTTTTTTAATTCTGGTATGGCATATTTTTTAAATACAGATAATTCATAAGTTAAACTGCTGTTAAAGATGAAATTTGCTCCTTCTTGGTTAGGATATATCCATCTAAACTCTCCATTTCGCACACTAGGCCACATATCGATTGTGTTAATTGCTGGACAATTTCTAAACTTCATATCTCTTACAATACGCCTAATTAATCTCAAATCGGTAGTCGAAAGAGGAGAATGATCATCAATATTGATTTGCATTTGAGGAGCGATATACACTTTATATTTTTGATGCTTAGGAATAGATGAAGTTAGGATTTCATTTAAAGCATGAATTCCTTCAATCATAATAGGAGAATTGTCATCAATCTTTATGGTACGTCCTGTTTCTCTGATTCCTTTTTGGAAATTATAGTGTGGTAAAGTTGTCTCTTCACCATTAATTAAATCGAATAAATTTTTATTAAATAGTTCAATATCAAGACAATTGATATGTTCCAAATCAACATCTTCGATGGCTACTTTTTGTTTTTGAGCAATTTCTTTTTTGGACAAATAATAATCATCCATGGATATCATAACTGGAGTAATTCCCCTAGACATTAATTCAATTCTAAGACGATTACAGAAAGTTGTTTTACCAGAAGAAGAAGGTCCAGCAATACAAATCAATCTAACGGTATCTTGTTCTTTTTTGATTTGTTCACCAAGTTCTGCTAGCATATTAGTGTGTTTTGTTTCACATGTTTGAATGAAATCACGAATATTATCATTTTCTATTTTATGGTTGATACCAACAATTGAATCTGTTTTCGTAATTTTTCCCCAATATTCTGTCTCTCTTAATGTTTTACCATAGGTTGGTTCTTCAATGAATTCTGGAATGTTAGAACCTAATTCATATCTAGGATATTGAATAATAAGCCCAGGGCTATAAGGTCTAATAATATATTCTTTAATATAGCCAGTAGAAGGGAGCATATAAGAATACATATAGTCATAATAATCATCACATTGATACATATGAACAATTTTATCAGGTCTGTATTTTAAAATTTTAATTTTATCAGTATTACCTTGTTTTTCATAAATGGAAATAGCATCCTCGACACTAACCGTTTTTCTAATAATTGGTAAGTCAAGTGCAATTATCCTTTTTACTTCAGCAATTATGGATTCTGTTAAGTGACTCATTTTAACTTTAGAATTCATAATTTCACAAAAAACAGATCTGCTAACACTATAGCTAAATTTGATGTTGATATCTCTATAACATCTCTTAAAAGCCATAGCAATAATATATCTAAGTGTTGTTTCATAGGCCTTACCACCTTCAATATGATTAAGATCATATAAAAAGACATTTGAACCATCATGTTTAGCGGTTAACGGATATGTTAATTCTTTAATGGCCTGATCAATTTCACAAATCATCCATTTCTTTTTTTCTTCATCTGGTAATAAATCAACAACTCTATTTCCAGGTGTGAAAGTATAAACTTTATTATTAATTTTAATTTTACACATATTTAATCTCCTTAAATTTGCTATTTGTTTATTCAAAACTCTTGTCTATATATTTTATCAAATTAGAATCAAAAAGTCAAAGAAATAAAAAAAGGTTAATTAATTTGTGTGTTTATTTTATGATAATGTCTTAATAATTAATTTTAGAAAATGTCCCAATAATAAAATATCATGATATAATATC
>CAKONV010000028.1 GCA_934098295.1 uncultured Bacilli bacterium
TGAATTCCTAGATAATTATAACAAAACCCATTAATCTAGGGCATGATTTTTGTGCACGATGATTGACAACCCGTCAATATAATTTTTTCTATAGTTCATTATTAATTTCAGTATTGCAAAAAGCAATTTCTAAATTGCCATTTTTTACTCTAAGTTCATCAATAAAGTCTTTTTCAAGTATATCTTCTTTTAAACAACATCATACTTTATTTTAATTAAACTTCCTAAATTAGTAGTTTTAATACTTTGAATTTTATGATAATTTGTGTATTTGTTTATAGGCTGTGCCATATTTAGAAAAAGATGTTTTAAAGATTTTCTCACTTGATAAATATTTTGTAAGATCATAAGGAATTGAAAAAGGTACTTTAAGTTCCATCAATACTAAATTATTTGATAATAATTTAATACCACTAATTGATGGTAACAAACTAACATTTCAGTTTGATACTTTATATTAGTATCAAAAGTTATTCTAATTTGTTTATCATCTTTAAAGTAATATGCTACTCTTTCATATGATAAAAACATCTTAGGGGTTAATCCGCCATAAAAGTCATTAAAGTATTTAATTTCTTTATCAATTTGAGTTTCAGCACCCTCTAAAAAACTATTATTTAAAACATATTTATAAGCAATTTTTTCCCTTCTTTTATAGACAATATGATAATATTTTTTCTTTAGTTCAACATACACACTACTATCTAAAGTAGGTTTATTATATGAACGAATTCTTAACTTTTCTTTATAAATAGGCTTTTCAATTGATTTTCTAATTAGTTCAAAATTATCAGTATCATAATAAACATTGCAAATTGTACTCTTATAAACCACATCCTTTTCAACCTTATCGCTTAAATAATCCATTAGGTTAATATACTGATTTATGGTAATTAGATATTTTATTTCATGTCTTTTAAAACTTTTTTCCATACTTATCACCTTTTCTAAACAAATTATAACATCTAAAACTTAAACATACTTTAAATTAAAAAATAAAAAAGCCAGTATAACTGACTTTTGAAATTAGACTAAGAACCAAAGTAATACTCCTATCACAAATGATAAAACATTAGCTAATATTGCATATGAAATAATCCATTTCTTAGTTCCGTCTTTTCCTCTTTTACATAATAATCGATAAACAACTGCTTCAACAACCACAATTAATAATTCAATAAGAATATAGTTATAGATATAAAATACTGATTTACCATTGAAATAAGCAGTAAGATTTAAAGCAATGTTTAAACCAATTTGTGTAACGGCATTAGTTGTTGCAATTATAACAAATGATTTTTTGTCAAACTTAAACAATAATGCTAGTAATAACTCAATTCCTAAAGTAATAAGTAATCGCAACATAAATGTTAATATTTCTTTTCCATACTTATATGACTTTTCTAATACAATCTTCTTCTCTAATGTAATTGAAGTATTTTTATAATCATTCATATCATATTTAAAATAAGAATGAAAGGCATAAGTCTTAGTTTCTTCGGTAAGATAATATTCATTACTTACTTTATCATAGATAATTAAAATGAATTCAGTTGGCCACATGTAGCCACTTTTGATTAATAAATCAGTACTGTTTGAATAAAATGATGAAATATCAAACAAATACCATCCTTCTGGTAAAGTGACATTATTATATACAATAGTTAAATCTTCAACATCTCCAAAACTTGTCTCACCATAATGTCCGTCACTCGTATCACCTGGAATAAATGAATGATGTGGTCCCATATATTCTTTATATTTAGTTGCATATGCGACGATATAATCAGATTTAGGCAAATTACAAATCTCTATTTGCATATCAGGTTTAGGCCCAGTGTCCGCATGTACTACCACACTTGTTGACATAAAAAGCGTAAAGATAGCCATAAATATACTTAAAGAAACAATTACTTTTTTCATACCTTTTCTCCTTATTTCATTTACTAGTATTATATCATTATATTCGTGTTTATTCAACTATTTATTCTAAATAATAGAAAAATCAACCACAAGTAGATTAATATTATGCAATAAATATTGCTAAAGTAGTAATATCTAATTAAACAGAAAATAGCAAAAGATAATTCTGCTATAAACTATAAAAGTAATTTTCAAAGGTTCGTATTTCATACGTAAGAACTCTGTTTTGTGTAGTTAGTGAATCAAGTAACCTATTTACATCTTTTAGTCCCTTATAATTTGCATATGCCTCAAATAGTTTTTGAATATTTAATCTGTTTTTCCTTTTTATTTCAGTTTCTTTTTCTCTATCATATACACTAAATCCAAAAATTATTTTTTTATTTGATAAAAAATTTGTCATTTCTAATTTATCTAATAATGGAAAAAAATAACTATAATCATTTGAACTTAAAGAGTGACCATAAACAATTACATTGTCAAAAGCAATATCTTTTTGACATTCAAAATCAATCATTTCTAATTCCATTCTTCTATTTGTTTTAGTAAAAATAAAACGCGGATCAGATGCACTACATAAGTTTGAATCAATACCAAAAATAGGATTTTCTAAATTCCCATTTATATTATGCAATAGTTTATTCAAATTATCATCACCAATATCATCATAATTAAAGCTATCTATTGAAATCAAGTTATCTACATTACATAGTTCTTGTAATGTCACTTTACTGCGCTTTTCAAAGCTTGAATTAGGCATTCCAGACAAAAAAACACCAAATGGATATCTTTTTTTATTAATAAACTCGCCAAATTCTTTTTCAAATTGATTTAGTTCATCCAAAATATAATAGTAAAATTCATCAATATTTTTAAATCCTTCCATATTCCTTTTTTCTAGTATTACTTTAGCCATAACATAAACTTCAAAGCAATCGAAGTTTGCTTGCATTTCTTTATTTATAACTTTATAAACTTGTTCCCATCTAAATGAGATATAATCGTTTTCTTTAACATTACAGCTTTTTAGCGAATTATACATAACGGTTTCTATATCACACCATAACCACGCTTCTTTATTATTTTGATTAGTTGTTTTGGTTTCAATATAAAAAAATAAATCCCATATATTTAGTTCATCAATGTTTTTAAATTCTACCAAAACATCTTCTTTACTTTGCTCAGTAGTAGAAACATTTTGATCAATTTTTTCCTTAAAGTCATCTAACCATTTATTAAAGTAATTATTTTTGCCAACATCACGCATAAAAAAGTCAGCATATGATGACTTTAGTCCGCAATGTAAATCATATCCATTTCCGATTACCAACTTAACATTCTTTAAATCTTTAATCATTTCTTCTTTGGTCACTTACATCACCTCATCTATTTTATTGTATTTACTAATTATTTAAAATTATGTTACCTTTTTGAAAGCAGTATTTAGTTGTGATACTAATTCATATAAGTTATTTGTATTATTCATAATATGATTAACAGAACGTTTTAACAAATTTGAAGTCTTTTTATACTTATATTTCTTGTTTTTTTTGTATAAATTTTCAAACAAACTACTTATACAGCGGCATGTAAAACTTATAATTTGATTGAATAATAGAAAGATATTATTTATATCTGACCAAGCACCAGAATTTGCAAAATCAATTCTTATCTTAGAGAAATTTAACACATATCGTCTATTATTCAATTTACGCAACATCTTTATTTTGCAACATTATTTTTACGAAGTGATTATACTTTGTGCTAGTACTTTCTGAAGTAGCTCCGTCCGTACTTTTAAATTTTTCAATGTAATAATCCCTTTCGCTACAACTATTAAATTTGTTTAATAGTACTTCATCAGTGCATTCAAACAAATAACGAATAGGTACTTTATCAAATTTTTTGTCACAATCATATGCATAATTTAAAGAATTAATTTTAAGATTGTCTGTATTATTTTTTAAATCAATTTGAAATTCTTCATATATTGTTGCAATTTTTTTAACATCAACTACGTTTTCACGTATATATTGATTCATCTGTTCATTTGTAAAATACGTTTTATAAAGGCCCTCTTCAAATATTGAATCGAAATTATCTGAAATATATTTATAATACCTTGAATTAATTAACTCATTAGAGTGGTTTTTTTCTTTTATATAGTCTAACCATAATTTACTATATGGTAATTTTGAACAGTCAATTAAAATATTAATAGACTCAATGGGAATTGTGATATCATTAATATCGTTGAATTTCAATTTATTTATTAATGGCTTACTTTCATAACTAACATAAAAATTTGAGTAATTTGAATAATTTGATAATTTCTTTAATATAGATTGATTTTCATAAAAATCATAATTACAACTAGTTATATTTCTAAATAATCTATTTATTTTATAATTATATTTTTTTATTCCAACTTTATTCTCTTCTAAAAAATCAAGAATTTTTTCAAGTTTGCCTTCAATACAATTTAAATTTTCACTTGCGTTGTCATCTAAAAAATAACATAAATTTTCATATGAACTCATATCATCATTAAATAATTCTGTTTGAACTAAGGCTTTATTTAAATTTAAATTTTTTCTCGAAAAATTTAAACTTTTTCCTAGTCGTTCTAAAAAATATTTATCAAAATCATAATTTAAATACTCATAAAAATCTTCATAATTGTTAACTACCTTTGTTTTAACATTAATATTATCATTTATTGACTTAGAATATGTATCTTTTAAATTAATATATTCATTGTTATTAAGCATTATTTTTATAAATTTTGAAAGATAAATAACATCATCATCTTCCATCGTAAACAATTCAAATATTTCTTTTTTTTCTTTATAATAATTAAGTATGGTTAAATCAGGATCATTATTTTTTTCCATATATTTATCAATTGTTTTAAATAGCAATTTTTTTAAATTTATATTATCTTTATCAACTTTATATAAGAACGATTTTATATAACACTCTTTTTTCGTTGTAAAAAAAGATTCTTCAAATATTAAATGAATAATATTATAATTGTGAATGGAATTATAAGTAAAACAAGTTTCTGGTAATGAGCGAACAACATCGTATAAATCACAAAAATTATAATCCAAATTAGTTTTATTGCTATTTTTAATTATGTAATTTCTTTGTTCTAAATCATTGAAATACTCTTTTTCTCTTCCTTTATATACCTTACTATTAAATGCAATTGGAATTAAATATTCAAAATAATCAAAATCTAATACACCAATTGTAATTAGTTCCAAAATAAAATCTTTTAATTTTCTTTTTTCATTTTCATCTTTTACCATTGTATATTTACGTGGATAAATTCCATTTGCTTCTTCCTTTTGCCAATACACAAATTTATCAATTGTTGTAACAAAATCTTTATATGATAATCTTTTACTATTTAAAGTTGTTTTGCTTATAAGATTAACTGTGCTCAAATACATTTTTGCTTGTTCAGTGAATAATGAAGTATTTTTTAATTCATCATCATATCTTATATTAACTAAATCTTTAAGAATTTCATCAAAAAAATTATTATATTCAAATAATTCAACATATTGCCTTGGGTAAAAATTTTTAAACATTACCATAGCGAATATCTTATTTTTTTCCTTACAATAATATTCATTATTAAACTCTAGAAATTGTTTTTTGATTAATATATACTCATTTTGAACATTATTCAAAATTCTTAAGTTGTTAGAAAAGCTTGAACATACTAATAGTAATTTTTGTTCTATTTCTTCAACAATTTCAGTACAAAAATAACTCATAGCATCACTTTTAACACCAATTGGAATTACCGGTATTATTAAATCAAAAAATTTTGTCCTTTCTTCAGTACTATCAAAAATTGAGGTATCTAATGCGTATATAAAAATAACTCTATTCAATAATTTTTCATTTAGCAAAAAATTTAATTCACGGAAATTTTGAAAAATAGTTATGTCATTAAATCTATCTAAATCTTCAATAAAAATTATTGTAGTTTTATTAAATTTATTAAGTAATTTCAGCAATTTTAATTTATTCGCATCAATTTCATTTTCATTTTTTTCTAGTTCTAATGAAGAATCGCCAATTCCAATTTTTCCTTTTTTGAGATTAACAATAAATATTGTAACTATATAAAAAATTGAAGTAAAACAAATTGAGCACAATAAATTAGTGAAACTGTCAAATACAATAAATGTTTTGAATATATTTAACAATATAAATATTGAAAATAATAAACTTGTAATTAATCCACTCAAAAAATAATTAGGCATTTTAATATCATGTATTAATATTTCTTGATATATTTGATCCATAAGCTTATCTTGTTCAATTTTTGCATTATTAAATTTTGCAAAAGATACTTTTAAATATGCATATTCATCTCTAATTTCATTTATAAAAGTTTCGATTATCGAACTTTTTCCAGAGCCATATTTTCCATCCAAAGCAATATTGTTATTTCTGCTATTTTCACAACCTTGAATTAATGCCCCTACACTATTTTTATAGTATTCATAATTGGGTTTAGGAGCTAAACTATTTAAATTGACTTTTACATCATAATCAATCTTTTTAGTTTTATAAATATGTTTATAATTTTTAACATTTAATATTATAAGAATTAAACTTAATGTAGAAATCAATAAATACATCCAAAAATAGTTATCAGAAAAATTGATATATACATAAAAATTGATAGAAATTAATGATATGCAATTTAAAAATAAACATAAAAAATTTTCATTACCATATTTTATTAAATTGTTATTAATAATCATTTCTTTCATCGAATTGTTTACAAAATTTCTAATAAAAATATATAAAACAGATATTAAAAATAATGCATTTTTTATTTTTAAATTGTTTATATTAACAAATGAGATTAAAATAATCTCTATACTTATTAATATATCGATAATTAAAAATGTTCGTTTTGCTAGATAGTTAAAAAGTTTTATGATTTTTTTCATATGTTGCCCCCTTAATGTTTTTTTAATTATATCTATAACTATAGCAGTTAATATTATATTTTCTATACAATTTTAATCGTTTGATAGTTCTATATGCCATAAAGTTTCTACCAGGTTTTTAGAACATTTGTTTATATCTTCAATAAAACCATTTCTATAGGAAATTGGTAATATTCTGATAAATATTTTCAATGTTTCTTCTAATTCTTTTCCCTCATATTTATCACATAATATTATTTTATTATGAACTACTTGATTTCTATATGCATTTATTGTTCTCTTTTCTTTTTTTAACAATTCCAAATCAATGCCATCGTAATTTGCCTTATCTTTTAATGATAGGTACTTGTCTAATGTCACACTAAAATCTAGTTTTAATAATTTATCTTGTTCTATATCAGAATATTGTATAATAAATGATTTATATAGTTCTTCCAGAAATACTATATATTTAAATGAATTAATAAGTATTCTTTTATCATATTTAATATAATTAGTTACATTATTCCATGTACACTTTATATTTTTTCCTTTTAAGAATTCTATTATAGAAAAATATCTATATTCGCCTTTAAGTTTTGTCCAATGAAGGATGTCTTCCTTGTTTTCATAGTAATCAATAATTTCATTCTCTAATTTCATAATTATTTATTTCCTCTATTAATATTTCAGATGATGACCTTTTAGTTTTATCATTATCATGTTTTTTCTTTTCTTCCTTTTTCCTAGGCAATACATAATTTTCGATTAAATCCATCTTTTGCATAGGACAAAGTTCATTAAATTTTCTATAAGCCTCATTGAATTTAGGCAATTGATTCCAAGTAAATTCGTTAATACTGGAATTTTTTTTATTATTTCTTCTTATTATTTCATTGTTGCTTGGATATAATTTTATAATTACAAAATCAATAGAATATTTATTTTTCTTATCAATTAATGTAATCGCAGTAGTTGAATTCTCTATTTTATAATTTTTATCATCTTCAAATATCTTGTTAAATTCTCTTAAGAAAGAACTTTTGATGTCTGTTGGATTATTCAAACGATTGTCTTTATATTCTTTAGAATTTTTAGTTAGTAATATTTGATAATCTACATCCCAAAAACCATCACTATCCCTCAGCACAGTATTCCATGCAACAGATCCAACTAATCTAACTGTAAAAGTATATTTGTCTTTTAAGTTTTTATGGAGAATTTTGAATATTTCGGCTGCAAACTTACGAACTTTACTGCTTTGTTTTTTCGTTACTCTTTTCACTGTAGTTACCTTCCTTATTAGTAAAATTTTTGTTTTTAGCAATTTTTATATTAAAAACAGGCTTTATAGGATGCCATCACCCTAACAATTTACTTATAGGTATTGCTTTAACAACATTACCTTTATAAACATTGTTAAATTAATAAATAAAATAATTTATATTTGATTAACCAACTATATACTAATATATAGTTAATTTTACAATTGTTTCTTTATTGAATTTTTTCAAAGTATAACTGACAAATATATTTTTAGTTAAAAAAGGCTCCCTATATAATAGGGAGTCTATATTTGTATAATTACATTTCCTAAGAGTGTCCCCCCACTACAAGCTTAATAAATATTCACTTATATTCATATTTTAGCATAATATGACAATTATTGCAAGGATTTAATGAAATTTTTGCATTGTTTACTTTAAGTATCCAATATGCATAATTGCATTTAATAAAAATAATAATTTATGTACAGTTAATAAAATTATTTGAAAAAAGCCAGTTTGTAAACCAGCTTCTTCTATATCTAAATTTTTCATTTCTTTTTTTAGTAATACTTTTTCTTCTAATATACTAACAATATAGCTTGCAATCATTCCAAAACCAAACATCATTATGATGGTTATCATATTAAAGGTTATTGTATTTGTTTTATAAATAATATACCATATGCCATAGTATATAAAATTAATAATACAATTATTGATTAAATTATATTTTGTTTTACCTAACCCTATAAATATATTATCAGGAATTTGTTGAAAGGCATAGGGAATATAGAAAGGAAAAAGCATAATTACAATTTGAAAAATACGTTCATAGTTTTCAAGTTTTTCAATGTTTTTAAAAAAAGGAGTCCATAATGGTATTGTAATACACCAAAAAATAATAATGAATATTGTGATAAAATAATAATTTGACTGTTGTAATTTAAAGTATCCTTCTTTGCAATCTTTTCTTATTATTTCTGTTAATGCAAAAACTGGTATTAATAACCATCTCCAGATAAAATTATTGGAAACCCAATAATTACCTGATTCAGATACCATATTTACCATTTTAACAATCATCACCGCATACACAATATTAGCAATAAACTATTGCAATCCAGAAAATACCCCAATTTTACCCCATTCTTTAAGTACTAACCAATCGCTTATTTTGAATTTTCTTGGTTGTATTGCTTTTTCATTAATTAGAATTATTACTCCACTAATTGCAAGAATACTATTAATTAAGACATTACTTATAGCTACCCCAATTACACCAAAGTGTGGAATTACAATAAAATCACTTATGATAGTAATAATGGTTTTTATTCCTAGAAAAAGATAAACATTTTTTGCTTTATCAATAACAACAAAAACAACATTCACAAAGCTAACAATTATACCTATCATGAAAGCTATAGTTGATATTGATAAATATGAATTAACTAAACTCAAATCAATCTCATTTTTATTCATGTAAGATATTAAATTCGCAGAATAAATGAGTACAATAATTGAGAATATTGCATATAAAACAAATACTATAATTAGGGTTTTAAAAACTCCCTCACCGAATTTATCTTTACAATTTTTTAATATTTTATTTAAAATTGAATACAGTGGAATAATTAGAAATGCTCTAATTGTTTCATCAATTAGATCAAACCATTCAATTTGACCTATTATGTCAATATCACTTGTAGATAAATTAGTTGAAATAACAAATGTTTCAATGGTTTGAATAATTGCGGGGACAAGTGACAATAAAACTAGTGATATGAATAATTTCCAGTCAAATGTCTTTAATAGTTTAAATTTGTTTTTAAGCATCAATACTCTCTCTTTCAATCATACGCTCAAAATATTTTAAAGGATTAGAATTTTTCAAATTAACTATATCTTTTAATTGTTCTGTTCCCTTTTTGTCAATAAAATTTAAATATTCTTCATATGAAAATAATTTCCAATTACTTATAACTGGTATGTACTTTCTGCCAGAATAATCATAAAACTGATATTTGTAATAAATACTTTCATCTAATTCAGCTATTTTTCCTTCAATGCTTTCAAATATAACATCTTCCCATACGTTGTTTGATGACCTACGTTCATAAAGTTTATTTGCACCAGAATTAATGATAGTTTTAAAATATGGTATTTGTTCTATTTCATATATCGTTCTATCGTATATACATTTATTTTTTACAATATGAATGTTATCATATAGTATTGAATCCTTTTCTATTTGAGAAAAAGTAGATAATAAATATTCTAAAGCTTTTATATTTCCACTATTGCAAATAGTTTCCACATTATAGTTATAAGTAAAATTATATAATTTTGTCAGTTCCCAATTATAAGATTTTATATCATAGTTTCTTATTTTACTCAATGTAGATAAAACAAATGCCTTTTCAACTTCATTTTCTACATAAGGAGATACATAGGAATCTATTTTATTATTCGCATAATAATTAATGTCAAATTTAAAATACTGTTTTAAAAATTCAAATTCTTCTAATTCAAATGAAGTCAATTTATTTTCTCCCCACCTAGGTAATAACTTATAAAATCTTTTTTTAACCATATTACAATGGTCAAATAAAGTTTTAAGATTATCTACATTTTTTGCGTTGATATCTTCTTTCAATTCAAAGTTAGATAAATCGTAATTGCGGCGCCAATAATCAGCATTTTTTTCTTTTTTTAACTTCCCGTAATACAATTCTGAAAATGATACATTGTATAATTTGGATAATTCGTATAAATGTTCAGTTTTTATATCGTAACCGCTTTCCCATTTACTTACAGCAGCTTTGCTAACGTCCAACAAATTAGCAATTTTTTGAATTGTATAGTTACAATCTTTTCTTAGTTTTTTTAATAATGTTGCAGTTTCAAAGTTATTCATTTTCTATAACCTCTACTTTAAAATATTTTTCTTTAATTTCTTCCATACTTAAGTTGTCAATTTCATCTAACAATTTTTTAGTTAATTTCTCTTCGCGACAATTTAAGTATTCAGAATAATCTAAGTCAGTTTTCCAATATTCAATATAATCTCTAATAGATACTTCATCTTTACCACCAATAGTGTTGTATTTATGGATTGTGTATGTTGTATCGCCTGATTTTAGTTTATTTACTAAATCATTGAACTCTTCAATATCTTTTTCGATACATCTTTCCTTTTCTTTAAAATCATTAAAGTTTTTATCAATCATATTATATAATTTCAAATCAGCCATCCAATATTTCTTTTCTCTATTTGTATCAATATTTAAATTTTTTGCAATTTTCAAATACACATCTTCAGATATTTCATCATTGTTTACAAACCAATTATAAATATTTTCTATATCTTTGCGATTGTTATCATTATTTCTATAACCATTTAGATCATTTTTTAAGGAATAATAATAGTTATTCAAAAATCTATTTTTAGCATTATTTTCTATCTTAATCGTCTTAAGTTTGCCACTGTTTTCCTTATCAGGAGCCTGAATTTCAATAGGCTTTAAACAATTATTATATATTTCTTCAATTCGATCAATAATTCTTAGTTTTTCATCATATCCTTTTTTTATATTTAAAAAATATTTATTGATACATGCCCCACCTTTAATAAGATTTTTTATCCCCAATTTATTGATACTTTCAGGACTAGCCCCTCTGTTTTCTTCTTCAAATCTTTTTAAATTTTTCGCACCCCGTTTGCTTGGATCAAATTGAACTAGTTCAATATTTTGAAACATTGCTAAAAGCATATCTTTTTGCCAATTTTCTAATTTTTCATATCTTTTTTTTGTAATATCAATACTTTGCAACTCTTCCACATTTAGTCTAAATTTAAACCATAAAACATCTTTTTCAGAATATAATTTTTGAATTTCCCAATATTGTTCATCTTTATTTAATTTTTTTATTTTTGTAAGTAATTCACAAAGATCATCTTTAAAAATAAGATATTCATCTTTTATTTCTAAATCTGAAATTTCTCTAGCATATTCAGAAAGATTATAGAAATTATCAAACAAGAATCTAAATTCATTTTCCTCATTTGTGGTAAAACCTCTATCAATTCTAATTAATAATAATTCTTTAAATCTTGTCGTAATTAACAACTTTTGTTCATTGAATAGTTGATGTGTATTAACTTCTTTATAATTAACATTCATATACCAATTACGGTCATATATAAAATATACCTTATTATAATCTATTTCTTTGTTATCTTCCGCATCAAGTATTTCATCAATCGTTCTATCATATATTTTTGCTAATATTTCTAAGTTATCTGGACTTGGTAATGATTTTCCACTTTCCCATTCCGCAATAGCATTAATTGATATATCACGATCATAGTTTATTAGAAACTCTTCAGCTAAATCGCTTTGCGTGAAACTTTTTTCACCACCTTTCTTTTTTTGTTGTCGTAATTTTTTAAGATATTCACCTATTCTTTTTTTATCCATAATACTCACCTCTTTGAATTATTTTTTTTGATTCATTTTCTAACATTTTATAAATTTTTATATTTTTGGAGTTATCGTATTTTTTATATTTTTCGGGTAGTTCTTCAAGATATATTTCGTCTTGCGTAATATTGCAATACAATTTCTGATCTTGGCGATTATGTACCCTGAAATACATATCTTCACTCTGAATTTTCTTCCCGATCTTATATTCTTCAAAACTTATCTCTACAACTTCTTTTATGGCATCTTTTTTATCATGCTTTACTCTAGAAGTATACCTGACTTTTTTTGCCGCTTCGCTTCCCGATTCAGCTTTTACATAAAACCATTTTAGTATAAAGTAATTTCTTCCTACATGCCCACATTTTCCGCACACTTTATAGTATTTTTTCATTCATTGCATCACGCTCCTTCAAAAAATATTGTACTTAAATTATACTCAATATTTTTTAAAAGTATAGCAAGCATAGGTATATTAGCTAATTAACAAGATTTTTTTAGTTAACTTTTACTTTATTATACCATAATTTAGAAATTTATACTTCAACTAGTATAAATAAAAAATTTTAATAACGTTAATATTTAAATAAAATATAGTAAAAAGCGATAATAGATATTACTCTATTACCGCTTTACTTCTTCTTTAACATAAACATTCAATTAATATACTTAATATTATTTTAATTCTATATAATCGCGAATATCTGTTTCTATATCTCTAAATGCCTCTTCTACAGTTCCATAAAATGATGCAAATCCACTTCCCCATGATGGTTCCCACCATCCATATTCGTGTAGATATCGGCGTTCTTCTTCATCAGCTATACAAAGCCGTTCTTCTCCAATTGAATAACTACCTGCAATATTTTTATAGATATAAATAATTTTTGTTTTGTCTTTTGAGTAAAATAACCTCTCTTTTCCATCCAAATTAACTCTATTAAAAAGTAAGTCAATGATTTCTTGATCTGGTTTAGGTGGCAAAACAAAAGATATGTAGTGACCTTGTTTAAAACGAATATGTGAAAGTAGTTCCTCTCTTGATCCAGTTAAATAATCGCTATCCATTATTCGATAATATGATTCCTTTAATTCCAAGAATAGAAAATGCTTAAATTTGTAAATACGAATATCATCTTTATTTCTTATTTCTTTTCCATCTTTGTAAAGAATTCCGCTATCTAAACAAAAATTATGTTTTGTTTTAATACCTTTTAAATAAGTTTTATAATTTGAATTTAGAAAGTATTGTAATATTGTAAGTATTATCATAAAGATTGGAAAGATAAATATATACAACAGCTCGTAAATACGATATACGAATGCTGGTACAATAAAAAGTAAAGAAATTATAAACGAAATAATTACTATGTTCATCAATCGTATTGCATTATATATTGCGATTGCTTTTGTATCATTATATCCTATCATTTCTATTTTCATAATTATCACCTTTTAGATATAAAATTAATTTGTTTAATATTTATTTAATAAAGTTACTTGAAAATTTTTTTGTAGCAACCTGGTTCTTCAAATTTTATCAATCCTTTATCTCTTAATTGTTGAAGAATTTGCCTAATTTTTGCCTTTATATTATTATTTTGAGGATGAAGTTGCTGTAATTTTTCTTCATATTTATAGATATCTTGAAGATTAAATTTTTCCTGAAGCTTATTATCAATTATTTCATAAATATCTTTTTGCCACGATTGTAAAGAAATTGATGTGTTTTTAACTTGTGATTCAATTCGATCATCTCCATCTTCATCAACTAAAATTCTATATTCTTTATCCTTATAAAATTCAATTTGATTTTTAATAAAATCAACAGAATCTTTATCCATTTCACCAGACAATTCATCATCAATTAAACACTGTAAATCATCTTCAATATAAAACATAGTGTCCATATCATCAACTAAAACACCATATTCATAGTTTTTGACTAATCCATTAAAAGTCAAGTTGGCAGAAGTTATGACTGCCTTTGTAGAATCAAAAGAATATATTTTAGCATGTAAATGTTGATGATTGTAAACTTTTATATTGTTTGCTAATAGCAACTCAATTGCCTCTACATCAGATGCCCTTCTAACAAAACTCGCAATGTTTGATGAAGTAATTACGGTTATATTTGTATTGTCTTTCTTGTTATGAAGAATTTTTTTAATTATATCTTTTTTGATGAATGGCGAACATAATATTACTTTGTCATTCGTTTCATTCAATAAATTCATAAAAATTGGTTCTATTGGATTTTTTAGTAATTGCAACATTTATAATCGCATAATATAAACAAAAAATTATTGCTTATATTTTTGTTCCTTTCTTTATATTTAATGTTGGTATATTTTATAGTAGTAAACTTGCAACTAATTATGTCCTTTATATTTCAAAATAAACAATAATTCATGATGCTATCAATATTGTGGTGACAATAACACATTAGATTCGCAACAAGTGTTTTTTTAATTAAGCTCCTTTAGCACTGTACATTCTAAGATTGCTCCCAGAGATGATAATACATATCAATTAAATCTACTTCTACTTGTTATCTTGATTTATTTTAGTTTTACTTTAATACATGAGTTAAACCAGATAGGGATAAAAATAGATATGTATCGGCAGGAGTACAGATTTACTCCTGCTTTCGCCTTTATT
>CAKONV010000029.1 GCA_934098295.1 uncultured Bacilli bacterium
AAAATTCCTAAGAAGTATTATTCTTAGGAATGATTTTCATATATTTATTTTTCTAACAAATCACCCTATCTTTTACATTAGCATTTTATCAAGTTTAGAGATAATTTGTCAAGAGAATAGATAAGATTTTTAATCACTTTCTGAAATTAAATAGTATTGTGATTCCTCATCTATTAAACGGACATTGAGTCTTATGTCTTCTTGTGAATTTATATCAAATGTAGTCAAGATTCCGTATTTGTTATCAGTTATAATTATGTTGTTAGTGTTAACAGTTAAATATAAATAGCCAGGATTACCTTCAATGATGTAAAAATAAATACTTTCGTTATCTTTTGTTCCCCTATATATATTTATATTAGCATCATCATTTAATACAATTTTATATTTAGCTTGGTGTTCTAATTCATCACAGTTTTTTAGCATATATACTAGTTCTTCTCTTTGAATAGAACTATCGTATTTTTTGTAACTATTTTCCCTAAATATTAATGTTGTTGATATAACTAATAAAATACAACAAGCAATGGATAATGATATTGTAGCTAAACGCCATGGATTTTTAAATACCGTTGGCACTTTTTCTTCTTTTTTATATTTAAAGTAATCAGTTTTTTCTATTATATCTTTTGCGGTAATAGTAGGAGTAAATGTTTTTGATAAGTCATCTTCAAATAATTTTTTAATTTTTCTTTTTGTCATTTTTTCATACTCCTTTCTATTAATTCTATGGAATTATAATATATTCTTTTAGCTTTGCTGGCAGATATGTTTAATTCTTCAGCAATTTCATTAAATGTTAACATATACCCTAACTTCAAAAAAACCACTTGATAATTGTCTTTACCAATTATTTTTTCAATTTCCGTTTGTGTTGAAAGATCTTCTTCTTGTATTTTTTCATCCTTAGATAGTTCTATATATTCATTGTTTACTACATATTTTTCATTGTAACAATTTTTACTACGCAAATAATCTAAAATACAATTTTTAGATAATTGGTAAAACCAAGTTGAGAAGGATGATTTCTTTTCATCAAACTTTTCAATATTACGATAAAGTTTAATAAAAATTTCTTGTACACAATCATCTGAATCATCACGATTCTTTGTGTATTTTAATGCCAAGTAGTAACTTTTTTTTGAGTATTCATTGAATATTTCTTCAAAAGCTACTTCATCTCCACATTTAAATTTTTTAATTGTTGATGAAGAAATCATTTTACCTCCTCTCCTAAAGATTTAAATGATTTTTATTCTATCTTTAAATTTATTTGTTTATAATTTGAAATAAAGGTGCTAGCATAGGCTTCTGTATAAGGAATTAATTGTTCTTTATAAATTGCCAAATACTCTTCATAATTTGATGCACCTATTTTGTCAATATCATTAGTAACTGATAACATTAGTTTTGAAAATATATATCGAGTGCCGTCTTTTTCGATAAATAATTCATAAGTATATTTATTTCTAGTATCAGAATATGATATATAATTTAGAGTATCTTCATTAATTTCTTCTATTTTAATCGTGCTATTTTCGCCTCTGCTATTAATTATATAATTTAAATCATATAATTCTAAATCAAGGTTATATTCATAATTTTTAATTATTTGTTTAAAATTAGCTTTTACAACGCCTAGACTATTTTTATTTAAAGCATTAGTTTGAAAAACGTATTCACCATTTTCAACTGATATTGTTTTATTTTTCGTTAGTTCAACGTAATAGTAAAAAGATCCGCAATTTAGATTTTCGATGAAGTCTTCATTATAAATATATAAACTATTAATAGAATTTACAAATTTCTTACTTTTAATTTGAGTAAAGAAATCAGTAATGCTTACTTCATTTTTAATAACATAACTAGTCTTTTCATCATAATCATTTTTAGGGTTGTTATCAAAATTACCAGCAGCAGAACAGCTAGTAATTAGGAAAAGTGGTATTATTAACAATAATTTTAAAATTTTATATTTTCTTTTCATTGTTATACTCCTTGTGTTTCTTACTCATAATTTATACGTTTATTGTTTTTTATTTTGTCCGTTTTTTTAAAAAAAGGTGATAAACATATCACCTTTTTCATTTATTTTAATGCAGCATTAACTAATACTTTAAAATCTTCTGCTTTTAATGAGGCACCACCAATTAGAGCTCCATCAATGTTTGGTTGAGCCATTAATGCTTCAATATTGCTAGTTTTTACGCTACCACCATATTGAATACGAATAGCTTCTGCTGTTTCTTTATCATATAGTTTTTCTACTACACTACGAATGAATCCACAAGTTTCATCAGCTATTTCAGGAGTGGCTGTTTTACCAGTACCAATAGCCCAAATTGGTTCATAAGCAATAACAAGTTCTTTTACTTGTTCTTTTGTTAACCCTTCTAAATCTTTTGTTACTTGTCCTTCGATTAGTTGTTTCCAACTACCATCTTCTCTTTGTGGTAAATATTCACCAACACAAAGAATAGGTGTAAGTTCATGAGCAAAAGCAGCATGTAACTTTTTGTTGCAAGATTCATCAGTTTCATTAAACATAGCACGTCTTTCAGAGTGACCAATGATTACATAAGCTACACCTAAAGAAGTTAACATAACTGGTGATATTTCGCCCGTAAATGCTCCATTTTCTTCATAGTGCATATTTTGAGCACCAATTTTTAAGTTATCACCTTGACGTTTTACTAAATCTCTTAAAACAGTGAAGGGAGCGCAAATTACGCTATCTACTTTATCAGATGAAGGTAAACTATTATTTACAGCGTAGATGAATTCCAATGCTTCATCACGTGTTTTAAACATTTTCCAGTTTCCAGCAATTATAGGTTTTCTCATAATTTTCATCTTCCTATTTATCATCTAAGCATACTACACCAGGTAGAGCTTTTCCTTCAAGATATTCTAAGCTTGCGCCACCGCCTGTTGAGATATGACTGAATTTAGATTCATAACCCATTGATATAGCAGCTGCAGCCGAATCTCCACCACCGATGATTGTTGTAGCACCTTTTAATGAAGCTAAAGTTTCGCAAATTGCTTTTGTTCCTGCTGCAAATTTTTCAACTTCAAATACGCCAGCAGGGCCATTCCATACTACTGTTTTTGCGCCAACTAATTCGCTAGCAAATTTCTTAATAGTATAAGGACCGCAATCTAATCCTTCCCAATCAGCAGGAATTTCATTAGCTTTAACTACCTTAGTAGGAGCTTTAGCAATTGCACCAAAGAAGTCTTTTGCAACCTCATCTTTATCTGGTTTTGCAATAACAACATCTACTGGTAAAATGATTTTGCCATTAGCTTTTTCTAATAATCCTTTAGCATAATCAACGAAGTCAAGTTCACATTTTGAACCACCTACTTCATATCCTAATGCTTTAAAGAATGTATATGCCATAGCACCACAAATCATTACTTTATCAGCCTTATTTAATAAGTTTTCAATAACAGAAATCTTATCAGAAACTTTGGCACCACCAAGTATCGCAACGAAAGGATGAACTGGATTATCAACAGCACCGCCAATGAATTTGATTTCTTTTTCTAGTAAGAAACCAGAAACACTTGCACCTTTGATATGAGCAGCAATACCTGTGTTAGATGCAGCATCACGGTGAGCAGTACCAAATGCATCGTTTACAAATACATCACCAAGGCTAGCCCAATAAGCACCTAATTCTGGATCATTCTTAGATTCTTTTTTACCATTTAAATCTTCATAACGTGTATTTTGGAACATTACTACTTCACCATTTTTCATGTTGTTAATAGCATCTTCTAATTCTTTTCCACGAGTAGCGTTAATGAATTTTACAGGTTTCTTTAATAATTCTTCTAATTTTTTAGCAACAGGAGCTAAATCATTTTTAGCAAGATCGGCTTCTTCTTTTACTCTTCCTAAGTGAGAGAATAAAATTAATTTAGCACCATGGTCTAAAGCATAATTAATTGTAGGTAAAGCTTGAACAATACGGTTAGTATCAGTAATTACGCCATTTTTCATAGGTACATTAAAGTCAACACGCATTAATACTTTTTTACCATTTAGTTCAATATCTCTGATATTTTTCTTTGCCATAATATATTACCTCTTTCATATTTGTCAAATTGATCAGTCTTAATTTTTAAGCATTTCTCTAAATATTGATTAAGTTTTTTTATAGAGATTTCAACTTCAATTGTTTTTCCTCCATAAAATTTTATCATCGTCCCATTTTCCGATTTATAATATTCCTTAACATTACTAACATTTATATATATTTGTTTCCAATTTCTAGAATCAAATAATGGTTGTAAAATTACTTCATTGGAAATATAAATGGGAATATTCTTATAAATTTTGTATGTTTGTTTTATCGCATCACTTCTACCTTTTAAAGTAGTAAGATACAATAAACAAACATTATCAATGATTTTTAATATTGGTTCGTTTATTACTTCTTCAAAGTTTGGATATTTAATATTTGTAGAACGATTATTTTTTTCTAAATACAGAATATCCGCAAGCATTTATAAAGATAACTTTTATTTAGCAGGTTCTACTTCTTCTACTTTTTCTTCAACAGGAGCAGTAGCAGGTTTTGTATAATCTAACTTAACTAATCTCTTTGTGCTTTCAGGATCAAAGAAATGACATTTGTTCATATTTAAAGCTAACTTAATAGTATCATCCATATGAATATCAACACGTGCAGCAACTTTTGCTGTTAAGCTTTGACCATTCTTATCAGTACCAGGAAGTTTAACTGTAATTTGTGATTCAGCACCTAATAATTCTGATACATCAACTTTTCTTTCAACTGTCCATTCTGGATATTTTTCAATATCTTCTTCTTTATCAAAGACAGCTTCTGGACGAATACCCATTACTACATCTTTTTCAATGAAACCATTTTGTCTTAAGATTTCTAATTGTTTTTCTGGAACTCTAAGTCTTACGACACCAAACTTTTGGTTACCACATTCAAATACACCATCTTCACCAACAGTACCATTAATGAAGTTCATTGGAGGAGTTCCAATAAATCCACCAACGAAGATGTTAGCAGGATTATCGTATATTTCTTTTGGTGCTCCTATTTGTTGAATCCAACCATCTTTCATAACAACAATTCTTGATGCCATTGTCATGGCTTCAATTTGGTCATGGGTTACGTAAATAGTAGTTGTTCCTAAAGATTCATGAATCTTAATTAATTCAGAACGCATTTGTACACGTAGTTTAGCATCTAGGTTTGATAATGGTTCATCCATTAAGAATACTTTTGCATCACGAACGATAGCACGGCCTAACGCTACACGTTGTCTTTGACCACCAGACAAAGCTGCTGGTTTACGATCAAGATAAGGTTTTAATCCTAATTTTTCAGCGGCATTTTGAACACGACGATCAATTTCGTCACGACTAAATTTACGCAATTTTAAACCAAATGCCATGTTATCATATACAGTCATATGAGGATATAGAGCGTAAGATTGGAATACCATTGCGATATTACGATCTTTTGGTGCTACGTCATTCATTACTTCTCCGTCAATTAATAATTGTCCAGATGTAATTTCTTCTAGACCTGCAATCATTCTTAGTGTTGTAGTTTTTCCACATCCTGATGGACCTACGAAGACAATAAATTCACGGTCTTTAACTTTTAGGTTAAAGTCAAATACTGCTTGAACATTATTGTCATAAATTTTGTTAATGTTTTTTAATTCAACTGTTGCCATTTTTCTATTTTCCTTTCAATTTTGAAGTATTTTATACTCTTTTGGTACTAATATTATATCATAATTAATTTTAACTATCAATAAACAATTTGTATTATTTTTTTTAGTTGTTGAGACAAAAAGTTTATTTTTCTATTTTCACAACAATACTTTGTGAATACAATTCTGAAAATCTATTCTCTAATTCATAAATGTTTCTAGTTCTTATTTTAAATGAATTTACTTCGGGGTCAGCTAAATAGATTTCTTGTTTTAAAATGTTATAGCCAACAATAACAAGGGAATGATCGCGACCAGGCCAATATAATTTTTTATTATTAATTTCCCATTTAGTAGAACCATATTTTCTATGATACATTCCTTCGTCATTTCCCATTGTTGCCCAAATTATCACTGGATTGTTTTCTTCTACTAATTTTAACAATTGATACAAAGGAGTAGAAGTTAAATTATATATTTTATATTTAATATTACTTTCTTTATGTTTTTGATAATATTTTAAATATTCTTCAAGAGTTTTCACACTTACAGGAGACATACAACCATAACCATCATTGTAGATATCACCAATAAAAGCCTTCCAAAAAGATTCAGTGCCTTCTTCTTTTTGGTTCATAAAACTTGCTAATGTACCTTTTGTAATTTTTTCATTCAACAAAAAGCTTAAGAGAATAGCACAAGATGTTGCTTCACATCCTGTTTTTAGCGCTGGATCATTTTCGAAACTAACATATTGTGGTATGTTTTCTACAGGCAATAACGTGTAATTTTTATTTAAAATAAAATTAGAAATTGGTATTTTATTGTTTGTAAAAAGAAGACTATCATAACCTGTATATTTTAAACAATGTGAAATTTCTTTTATATTGTTATCAACGAAAAGAACATAATCACTTTCATTAACGATATTTTTGTTAAACATATTAGATATGATTGTTATCATCGCATCGCTTTCGTTTAATGGAGACTTGGTAAGAACTAAAGGACCATTAAAAATGTTATTCTTGATAAAAATAGTTATATTATGTGCATTGCTGTTAGCATTAATTGATTTGAAAATCACATCATTTAATTTATTATCCTCAATATGTAAGCTTAAATCATTGTTAACATCTTTTATCTCTAAAGTTGAAGTTAATATATTGTTTTTAAGGAGAATAAAGCCTGATGGATTATTAATAGTTATTTTACCATTTATCTTACAATTTATGATTACTGTGGAAAAATTAATAACTAAATTTCCATTTATACAAATATTTTCTAACCAAGAATTTCCTTTAACAATTACATCACCATCAATTATTGCATTTTTAGTTCCAATGATTTTTTTATTTTCAAGTTCTATTTTTTCCAAACATCTTTTGTTTAATACAATTGTTTTATTCTTTAAAGTTAGGGCCTCTTTCATTGTTAAAGTCTCTTCATTAGAAACAAAAGCATCAGCTTTAATTGTTACTGTTTGTTTACTTATTGTATCTTCTTTTAAGATATAAATACCTTTCTTAGTTTTTATTATTGTCTTCATTTTTAATCCATGTAAATATATATAAAGCACAAGCATGACTAAATTTTTGAATGTCTAAGCCAGTATCTTTATAGATTGTTTCAAATTTTTTTAATAAACTATTTCTATTTATGTAGAGTTCTTTAGCCGTTTGTAAAACATTTAAGTCTTTTTTAAAATAGGTTAAAATAATATCTTTAGTATTTGAATCTTTTAAAAGGGGAGCTATAATGTAGTCGTTAATCAAACTAATATAATTTGTGTCATTCCAAAAAGTAATTGATTTAATAGGTGAAGTAAAATCTGAATACAATTCATTATTTTCACTCATATATTTTTTTATGTAGGCTATATAGTTTAACACTACACTGCCAGGAATTTCTTTTTTTACATATATTCCTTCATGTATCTTTACATTTTCACCAAGATCATCACTCAAAGTTGTTAAAAGCTGTTCTAATTTTATTTCATAATTGTCCTCACAAAAGAATACTTGCAGTTCATCTATTCGTATTGACCATACATGTGCATAAAAGTTGTTAAAAATTTTTTCTAGTTGATTACTTATATAATCAGCAATTATTATTTTAACTTTTTTTATACTAAAAGGATAATTACCATTTTCAAATAAATATTCATAGATAGCCTGATTTTCAATTCTATTATCGTATATTTTCTTTTCTATATATGATGATTTTATCAGTTCATATTCGTTTTTAGATATATCTTTTTCAATAGCGAATAATTCATTGTTTTTAGTTGGTTTATAAAAATAATAATATTTATTATAATCAAGAGTTGTAACTTTTTCGATTAGTTTTTCTTTATAAATCTTTTTTAATTTTTCCATAATATTTTATCACCTAATATTATTTTACCACATCACGACATTTTTTTTAATTAATTAACTATATAATCTTATTGTTTCAACATAAAGGAGAGGATAAAAATGAAAACAGAAATTTCAATCTATGATTTTTTTAAATTATATCAAAGCAATAATAATCTAAATATTATTGATATTCGCGATGAATATAAATATGATGAATATCATATTAAAGGAACAATCAATTATCCATGTTATAAACTTTTAAAAAGTCCTTACAATACATTAAATAAAAAAGAAACCTATTATATAATTGATTATAATAATGAAGCTGCTAAAGAAATATGTGATTTTTTAAATAACGAAGGCTTTAATACCATAAGAGTATTTGGTGGCATTAAACATTGGAAGGGTCCTTTTGAATAATTTGTTCTATTTTTAAGATAATTACAGTCATATCATCTCTTGTTTTTACATCCGTTTTTAGTGTATATTCTAACACTTCATAAGCTATTTTTTGTGGACTTTCTTCTTTTAAGGAATTTATTAAACTAAAAAGATTTTTTTCTTCTTTGACATTTTCAAATATTCCATCACTTGTAAGCATAATTAAATCATCATCTCTTAATAATATTTCACCTTTTGTGATGTCTTCTTCTATTCCTAGAGGAAGACATTTATTTTCTATTTTTTCATAACTTCCATCCTTATGAAACACATATGAGGTACTAGCACCTAATTTATAAAAGGAAGCATAATAATTTGTTCTATTAATATCAATTGCATCAATTGTAGAATAACGTTCTGTATAGCCCTGTAATATATATAATAGATTTAATATTTCTATATTTGTTTCCACACTTGAACTACAATAACATAATGAATCAAGTGCATCTAGTACATTTCTACTATCTTCAAAGGCTTTAAAGCCTTTCCCCATACCATCAGAAATAGCCGCAAGAAAATGACCATTATCATAACTTTTAATTAAATGACTGTCACCACACAATTCTTTTGATTTTGAAGCTAGTGAGCCATAACCATATTTAATATGAAACAAATTTTTAGGAGTTATGTTAAAAATTATGTTCTTTTTATTTTCTATTATATTAATTTTAGTTGCCAATCTAAATGTCGACGTAATTAAATCAATAATATCATTTTTATTTATTATATCGTATTTATCTACCACTACTTCAATTAAAAAATCATCACGAAATACTTTTTTATACTTAATGTCCTTTATGGTATAATTCGAATTAACAAGTTTCACATAAAGTTCTTCAAGTTCTTTTGTGCTTATTAATTCTTTTTTAGAAATATCGTTTTGATACTTATCAATAATTTGTTTGGTTTCCGTTAAAACAGCTAATAAAGCATGATTAGCTCCTTCATTTTGTTTCATCATTTGATTGTTTAACATATTTGTGGTCTCTAATATGCTTTGTAATGATGGGCAATATTTTTTAAAACTTTTAGGCACACTTTTTTCTTCAATAATTGTCTTTAAATCTAGCATCAATGTTAGTTTATTTTCTCTAAAACATTTTTCTTTTAAAGTACAAGAGGCACAATGCTTTTCAGTTATGCAATTTATTGCCTTTGTTAGTTGATTACTGTACTCTTTGGTGTTTTTAAATGTTGTTGTAAAATATTCTAAAAAGGAAGAGAATAATGTATATTCATTTTCTATACTAGATTGTCTATATTTTTCAATATTTTTAATTTTGGAAGTAAGAGGAGGCTCTTTAGATTCTATGAAAGTATTTAATAATTCGTAGATTATGCTAATTATCATTATTATATACAAATAAATAGGATTATATATGGTAGAAGTATACGCAAGGATAATTAAAACAATATTCAACAAAAAAAACAAATAGTTATAGTTGAAAAAATAAAAACAAGTAATGAGTAAAACAATCAATCCTTCATTAAGACCAAATCCTAAATATTCTATTAAGAAGAAAATAACTCCTAATATTAGTGCATATATATTTTTATAACTGCGAGAATAGTATATCGCAAAATAACTTGCTAAACCTATTCCTAATTGAATATCATTTATATTTGTTTTACAAGCACCTAAGAAAGATATTATTACTAGCAAGTGTTCCGCAAATAGGCATGGTACTTTTACAATATTTTTTACATAAACATAATCTTCTAAAAATATAAAAATAAAAATTAAAATTGACAAAAAAATAAAAAAAATTAACTTATAAATTTTATAATCTATTCCCATTAATAAAAAAGATATTATATTAGTAATTAACAATATTATCAAAAAGTTTATTAAATCGTTTTTAAATATTTTTTTGAAGTTTTTAAAAAGTATATAAAGTGTTACTACAATGCATTCAATAATTAATAAATAAATTATTTGATTTTTAAGAAAAAGAATTGTAGAAACAATACTTCCTGGAAATATATAAAACAAAGATTTATAATCCTTTTTCAAATAAAATAAAACTAGTGGTAAAAATAATATGTAACCAAATCCATATTTTACTGTTAAAGCCGCAAAAAATCCCATTAGTACTAAATTAATCTTTTTCATCATTTTTCATTTTCCCCCATATATAATTAAATTATATATAGGATAAAGTTAAAAAAATAGCGAATGGTGTATATTTTTTTAGATATATAAAAAAGTAGCAATTAAAAAACTATTATTTAGTTTTTTATATTACTACTTTTATTTTTTAACTAATAAACTAAATTATTCTACAATCCTTTTGATTCTTTTTAAAGCATCAATTCTGCTAATCATTATTTGTCTTTGACAAGTTAAACATTCAAGTTTCCAATCAATGCCAATGCGTAGTACCTTCCATTTATATCCCCCACAAGGATGAGGCTTTTTAAATTCAATAACTGATCCTACTATAACTTTTGTTACATCAATCATTATTTTTTCCCCCATCTATTATTTCACGAGCTAATTGACGATATTCTTTTGATCCTCTTGAATTTATTGAATATTCAATTACACTCTTTCCATATTGAGGAGATATTTGAATGTGGCTTGAATAAGTTATTATTGTTTTAAATATTTTATTAGGAAATAAGAATTTAACTTTTTCAATTATGTCATAGCCAACAGTTGTTCTATTATCTAATTTTGTTATTAAGATTCCCTCTATTTCCAAATCTTGTTGATTTTGAATTTTATCAATTTTATTAATCATTTGTGAAAGAGCATCATAAGCAAAGAAACTACAATCAACGGGAATTAACACAGAATCACTTGCATATAACGCATTATCAACTATTAAACCTAAAGATGGAGGACAATCAATTAATATATAATCGTAAGCCTGTTTAATTTGGCTTAGTTTTTGTTTTAATATAAGTTCGTTATTTTCAATATTATATAAAGTTTCTTCAACTTTTGCAAGTTTACTAGAAGCAGGAATTAATTCTAAGTTAGGTAGGCTTGTCTTTCTAATAGCTTTTATTAAAACACTCATATGTGTGAAAAAATCGGCCATATCAAAAGTAATGTCTTCTCGATTAATTCCTAGTGATTTCGTCGCGTTAGCTTGTTCATCAAAATCTATTAACAATACTTTTTTATTTTCTAAAGCCATTGCAGCTCCTAAATTAACAGCGGTTGTTGTTTTCCCAACTCCCCCTTTTTGATTAACAATGGATATTATCTTTCCCATATGTTTGTTCCTTTCTATAGTGGATTCTTTTTAATTTTTGTATATAATCTAGGATACTCAATTGGCGTTTTTTGTTCCTTTGTAAATACCATAATAGCTCTAAAACCATAGTTAAGTGGTAAGTTAAATTGATAATTTTGATGTTTTACAAGTTTTAATTTTGACAAAGCATTTGTTGAATTTTCTAATTCTTCTTCGTAATTACTGCCTTTCATAGCACAAAACTTTCCCGAAATTTTTACAAAAGGCACACATAATTCTAGTAAAATATTTAATGGTGCTACAGCTCGAGCCGTAACTAAATCGAATTTTTCTCTTTCATTTTCAATATAATCTTCGGCTCTTTTGTTAATTACTTTAATATTTTTTAAGTTTAAAATGTTAATAATATCGTTTAGAAAGTTACATCTTTTTAAAGTGGGTTCTACTAAAGTAATGTCTAAATTTTTATACACTATTTTTAATACTAATCCTGGAAATCCAGCACCACTGCCGATATCTAACACTCTTAAATTGCCTGTTAAATCTAATGTTTTTGAGATTAACAACGAATCATAAAAGTGTTTTATGTAGCTTTCTTCCATTCCAACAATAGCTGTTAAATTCATAACTTTAGAAGCACTTTCTAATTTACTATAATAAGTAAAAAGATTTTCTAGTATTTGTCCCTCTTTTATATTAAATTCTTTAATTAAAATATCTTCTAAATCATTTCTGTTCATTGTTACGTTTACTTTCTATATATACTAATAAGATTGATATATCGGCTGGATTTACTCCACTTATTCTATTCGCTTGGGCTATTGTTAATGGTCTAATTTCTTTTAGTTTTTCTCTAGCCTCACTAGCAATATTAGGTATTTTGTCATAATCAATATCATTTGGAATATTAACAGTTTCAAGTTTTAAAACTCTTTTAGCTTCATGATAAGCTTTATCAATGTATCCTTGGTATTTAATTTCAATATCAATTTGAGCACTATCTGGATAAGTCAAAGGATTTTCTAAAGAAATCATCTTAACAATATCATCATAATGAACCTCTGGTCTTTTCATTAATTCTGATGCTGATATTCCTTCTTTTAATGTTGATGAATTAATACTTGTTAAATAGTCATTTATATCTTGTTTTGGGGTAATTCTTAGGGTTGAAAGTCTTACTTTTTCATCTTCAATTTTTTTCTGATTATCTAAATATTTTTGATATCTTTCCTCGCTTATAAGTCCAACTTGTTTTCCATATTTTATGCATCTTTTGCAGGCATTATCATGACGTAATAATAGTCGATATTCAGCTCTAGATGTTAGCATACGATAAGGATCTATTACACCTTTAGTCACAATATCATCTATTAATACACCAATATAAGCTTCATCTCTTCTTAAAACTATTGGTTCCATTCCTCTTACGGCACAGCTAGCATTTATACCTGCCATTAATCCTTGTGCAGCAGCTTCTTCATAACCACTTGTTCCATTTACTTGACCACCAAAATACAACCCTTTAATTATTTTAGATTCTAGTGTTGGATAAAGTTGCAAAGGGTCTATAGCATCATATTCAATAGCATATGAATATTTAGCTATTTTCGCATGTTCAAAGCCTGGTAGTGATGCCACCATTTTATCTTGAATATCGTGTGGCATAGATGTTGAAAAGCCTTGAATATATGTTTGATCAATGGATAAACTTTCTGGTTCCAAAAATATTTGATGTCTTTCTTTATCTTTAAATCTTACTAATTTTGTTTCAATAGATGGACAGTATCTAGGCCCAACCCCTTTAATTAAACCAGAATACATACTAGATTCGTTCATATGTTTCCAAATTATTTCATGGGTTTCCTTAGTAGTCCAAATTAGATAGCATGGCACTTGTTTATCAAAAGGACGCATTGTTTTAGGATCGGTTTCAAAACTAAAAGTTAATGGTAAATTTGTACCTTTTTCAATAACACCCTTAGAAAAGTCAATCGTATTTGTATAAACTCTTGGTGGGGTACCAGTTTTTAATCTAAGTAATTTAAATCCATTTTCTATTAATGATTTGGACAAGCCATAATTTGTTCTTTCACCATCTGGTCCGGAAGGATGGGATTCATCGCCCCAAAGCACACAACTAGAAAGATAAGTTCCCGTTGTTATTATAACTTTTTTAGCATATGCTTTTAATCCGTTTTCTAAAATAACACCTTTTATAACTTTGTTTTCGGTAATTAATTTATCAACTAAGTTAATATATATATCTAAGTTTTCTTGATTTCTACAAACTTCTTGCATATACTTAGAATATTCTATTTTATCTGATTGCACACGCATAGCCCAAACAGCTGGGCCCTTAGATAGGTTAAGCATCTTAACTTGTAAAGCCGTCTTATCGGCACTCTTTGCCATTTGACCACCTAAGGCATCAATTTCTCTGACTAATATTCCTTTTGCGGGACCGCCAATTGATGGGTTACAAGGCATATTTCCTATTCTTTCAAATGATCCACAAATCATCAAGGTCTTTAGACCAACTCGCGAAGGAGCAAGGGATGCTTCAATTCCGGCATGTCCACCGCCAATAACAATTACATCATATATATAATTGTCATCTTCCAATCTTTTTATATCTTCATCTAATAGTATTGATCCCATACATTTATCCTCTTTTTTTAATAACCCACATCACAATAATTATTCCAGCAATTGCACAAACGCCAAGAAGTGTTCCTATTAATTTGACAATTGAATTATGAAAATGGCTTTTTTTCTCTTGACTCTTTTTAGTTTTTATTTCTTTTTCTCTTTCTTTATTCATAGGTAAAACGTGCATACAAAAATCACATGTCAATGCATCTAACTTATTCTCATTATGACAATATGGACAAATCATAGTAACCTCCTCGTATAATATAAATTGTTCATAATTATTTTAATTGATAATGAACTAATATCAATTTATTTCATATAGATT
>CAKONV010000030.1 GCA_934098295.1 uncultured Bacilli bacterium
ATACATTTGTTTGGTTTATATTAATATTGTTGGAAGGAGTGGTAGTAATGACTAACACATTAAAAGAATATAAAGGATTAATTATTTTTTATCTAATAGTATTAATAATTATTGTTGCAATTGGTTTTCGGAGTAAACAAATTGATAATTACTCTAAAAACATTAATATTATTACCACAATGGCTTAAAGTATGGTATAATCATTAACGAAGTTGGTGATATAAATGAATTATCCAAATATGGCAGATGCCAGAAAAAGAGGAAAAGAAAAAGTAAAATATTTATATGAGGATCGTAATTATAATGAGGTATTTAAGGGGAAAAAATATTTTATTAAAACTTATGGTTGTCAAATGAATGTTCACGATAGTGAAGAAATTAAAAAAATATTGGAAAATTTAGGATATATCGAAATAGAAGATTATGAACAAGCTGATTTAATCATCTTAAATACTTGTGCTATAAGAGAAAATGCTCATGATAAAGTATTTGGTTTTTTAGGAAGATGTAAACATTTAAAGAAAACTAATAAAGATTTAATTATTGGTCTTTGTGGATGTATGGCTCAAGAAGAAAATGTTGTAAAAGAAATAAGAGAAAAACATAAATATATTGATATAGTATTTGGTACTCATAATATGAATGAATTACCTGATATGTTAATGAATTTCTATGGTAAGCAATCAATTAATGTTTATAGCAAAGAAGGAGACGTAATTGAATTCGGTAATCTTTATAAAAGAGATTCTAAAATAACAGCATGGGTAAACATTATGTATGGCTGTGATAAATTTTGCACTTATTGTATAGTTCCTTATACTAGAGGAAAACAAAGAAGTCGTAAATCAGAAGATATTCTAAAAGAAGTTAAAGAACTAAAAGAACAAGGATATAAAGAGATAACTTTACTAGGTCAAAATGTTAATGCTTATGGTAAAGACTTAGAAGGTGAAATTGAATTTAGTAAATTACTTGAAAAGGTTAGTGATACAGGAATTGAAAGAATTAGATTTGTAACATCTCATCCATGGGATTTTACTGATGAAATGATTGATGTTATTGCATCGAGAGAAAATATTATGCCTTATATTCATTTACCATTACAAAGTGGATCAAATAAAATTTTAAAGTTAATGGGCAGAAGATATACGAAAGAAGAATACTTAGAACTATTTAATAAAATTCGTAATAAGGTTAAAAATGCCTCAATCACAACTGACATTATAGTCGCCTTTCCTGGCGAAACCGAAGAAGACTTTAATGATACATTAGATGTAGTTAATACTTGTAAATATGATGGCGCATTTACATTTATCTATTCTCCAAGAGAAAATACTCCTGCTGCAAAAATGAAAAATGATTTAACAGCAGAAGAAAAAGAAGATAGATTACATCGTTTAAATGAAATAGTTAATAAATATTCTAAAGAAAGTAACGAAAGAATGCTTAACACTATACAAAAAGTATTAGTTACTGGTGTATCTGAAAAGGATAGTAACAAAGTATGTGGATATACAGAAAATATGAAATTAGTTAATGTATTAGCACCGATATCTACTATTGGACAAATTATAAATGTTAAAATTACTGATGCTAAAAGCTTTAGTTTAGATGGAGAAATAATCGAAAAATAAACTAAAACTTTTCATGCTGGAATAGCTCAATTAGGTAGAGCAACTGAATCGTAATCAGTAGGTTGGAGGTTCGATTCCTCTTTCTAGCACCATTGACGAATCTGTTCGAACTATTCGAACTTTTAGATAGATATCAATCAGAAATGATTGATTTTTTTTGATTTTCAGAAAAAATCATAGAAAGGTCGGTGTCTATGATAAAAATAATTAAAGAAGAAATTGAGATTGATGAATCTTTAGTTTCTAGATTAAATGTTATATGTGTTTTTTGTAATACTACACCTATCATAGAGAATGGTAGTATTAGAAAGATAGAACATACTAACTTGACTTATATTGAGCCACATAGAATTATTATTAATAATAAACTATATCTAGCATTTAATTATTCAAATGAAATCTATGTTCATAATCTTGGTAAAAAGATAAAATTATCAGAACTAGAAAATTATATAAAAGAAAACTAAATACTAGTAACATTAACATGGTATTGACTAATTCTAAAAAAGTGATATTATAAATAACTAAAGAAAGAGGTATACTCTAGAAATGGAGGTACATCTATGAAATATAAACACAAATTATCGGAAAAATATAATATTGAATTATTAGAGGAGTCAGTAGTATTTAGGCTTTATTAAATACTATTGTCTCCTCTTTTTTAGTAAAAGGAGTTGAGTTTTAATGAATGAAGAAAAGAAAGTTGCAGGACTTTATATTCGTGTATCTACTGAAGATCAAGCACGAGAAGGATTTAGTTTACCAGAGCAAGAAAAGCGATTAAGGGCTATGTGTGAGTATAAAGGTTATGAAGTATATGATGTATATGAAGAACGAGGAATAAGTGCTAAAACAGGTGATTATAGACCAGAATTTGAAAGATTATTACAAGATGTTAGAGATAAAAAAGTTAATACTATTGTAGTATTAAAACTAGATAGATTAACTAGGTCAGTTTCAGATTGGGAAAAGATACTTACATTTTTAGAAGAAAACGATGCTTATTTAGATTGTGCAAATGATGAAATAAATACTACTAATGCTAATGGTAAAATGATTTCTAGAATACTTACATCAGTTTCACAACAAGAAATTGAAAGAACAAGTGAAAGAACTAAAATAGGACTAGCAGGTGCAATTAAGGTTGGTCATATTCCACATCAAGCACCTTTAGATTATAAACATGAAGATAAAAAATTAGTAATTGATTATGCTACTAAAGATGTGGCTATTAGAATATTTAATATGTATCATGATGGATTATCATACAAAAAGATAAGTAATATTTTAAATGAAGAAAAAGTATTAGATAAAACTAATTGGAGAGATTCAACCATTTTAAATATACTTGAAAATCCGATTTATAAAGGAGATTTTATTCATGGTAGAAGAACGAAGAAACCTACTTATTATTTTGATGTGGTTGAACCATTAGTTAGTAAAGAATATTGGGAAGAATGTCAGGTACAACAAAAGAAAAATTCTAGAAGTTTTCAAAGAATTTTAACTTATCTATTTATGCAAAAATTAAAATGTCCTAAATGTAAAAGAATATTAGGAGGTAAAGCAACTACAAAGAAAAATGGTAATTCATATTATTACTATTATTGTCATGATTGTAAGATTAGTTTTAAAGAATCTGAAATAGAAAAAACAATAGATGAATATATGGATTCAATTGTAGAATATGATTCTATTGTTAATCAATACTTTTTACCAATGATTAAACAAAAGATAGAAAATCCAAAATAAGAGTTAGAAAAGGAATTAAAGAGTCAAAAATCAAAATTTGATAGGATTAGAGAAGCATATATAAATGAAGTATTTACTTTAAAAGAATATAATCAAGAACGAAAGAAAGTTGAAGATATTATAAATGATTTGGAAACTAAATTAAACGAAACTGAAGTATGTGAAAAATTAAAATTTACTCCTAATGATATCTTAGTTAAAAGAGATATCGACTTTATCAATTCTATCAAGTGCCCAGACAAATTTAAACAAAGAAATAAATTTTGGAATGAGTACACACGAGATGAGAAAGCAGAACTTATAATGAAATATATTGAAGAAATAGAATTAACTGATAAATATGGAAATTATACTGATGTAGAATTTATTAAGTTTAGAGAAAGTATAGCAAGTACTTCTAATGATTTATATTTCAAAGGCTATTATGATAGATATGTTCCATCATTATTTGGAAATATCTATGGGAAGATTAGATTTAGTGAATATTTACCTGAAGAAGAAATGGCACAGCAAATAATGAGATTAAGACAATTCTATGATGTTGGTTATTATGAAGCAACTTATAGTGTTAAAGATAAAGTATTCTATTTTAACTTTTTAGAAGATAAGAAAACAATTGTTAGAGTATTCCCACTTGAAGATTATAGGAATACTGATCCTGAAGAAAAAATGGATACATATAATCTAGGAGTATTATATGTTAAAGAAGATAATGGAACATTACTAGAAAATGAAGATGATGTATTCAAATTAATACCAGCTGAATGTGATGGTAATGTTGTATATAGTAAGGAACCTATATTGTTAGAATCAAAACTTGTTCCTTACTATGAGGATGAAGAAAATTCAGATGATGAAATTTCTTCATAATAAAACGTGTGGCACGTTATGAAATTACAAAGTAATTTTGTAAGTGGCGATAACATTTTATGATATCTTATGAAAGTTTTAACTATTACTTTAGTTTTAGTTATTACTTGAAAAAGATAAACAGATTCTAAGGTAGTTATACCTTAGCTCCCATATCTTGTTAATATGACAAGATATATAGGGAGTTATACATCTTGTCAAATACCTTTTTTCAAGATAGAATTGGAGGTGAAATTATGATAGAACTAGCGTATTCGTTTCATATTGGAAATGATAAGAATAAAACTAAAAAAAAAACAAAAGAATACTCCTACTAACTATAATAACAATGCTATTCAAAATGCTATGTAGTTATCAAAAGTAAATCATCACAACTTAAGACAATATGATAATAATCCGGAAAAGATTAAAACTTTATATGGTTCAAATGATATTGTAAAAGATGTAAAAGAACTATATAAACAAGAATTTGAAGAAGCAAGATTAGAATATAATTCTAAACAAACTAGAGATGATAGAAAAATAAAAGATTATTATAGTAAGATTAGCAATGATACAAAACATGATTTAGCAGTAGAAATAATTATTGAACTTGGAGATATGGATTATTGGTGGGATAAAGATGATAAAGAAATGTATAAAATGGAAAGAGTTTATGATGAGCAAGTTTTATATTTAAAGGAACTAGTTCCTGATTTTAAGGTGGCAAATGCGACTATACATTTTGATGAACCTTCTCCACATCTTCATATAGTAGGAATAGCAGTTAAAGAAAATTGTAAAACAGGTATGAGTAAGCAAGTTGGAAAATGTAGTGTATTTAAAAAAGATAACTTACCTAAAATACAAGATAAAATGAGATATAAATGTATTCAAGGCTTTAATAAAGAATATGGTCTAAATGTTGTTTTAAAAGACAAACAAAAAGGAAGAAATATTGATTATAGAGTTAGTCAAATGGTTGATTATGATGAACTAAAAAAGAATTATAATAAACAAAGACAAAAAATAAATAAACTTAATAATCAAACAAAGGACTTAAATACTAAATCAGAAGAAATAAAAGATATTATTAATAATTTAAAGAATCAACCTTTATCAAATAAAAATCTACTTCTATCTAATCAAAATAAAGATAAGTTAATTGATTATATCGAAGAAGTAAATAAATCCACTAATGACTTTAAAGAAATAACTAACTACTCTTTATCAGTAGATAAAATAAAAGAAGATTTTGAAGAAAATCATAATTCTATTGAAGATTTAAGAAAAAGAGTTAAATTACAAAATGAAGAAATAAATGATTTAAGATATGATTTAAATAATAAAGATAATGAAATATCATCATTAAAATCTAAAATAAAAGATTTAAAAGATTCATTAGACTATTGGAAAGATAAATTTCAAAGAGTAATAAAATTTATTCACAATAAAATACATGGTATATTTGGTTATAAAGATGATAAATATAAAGAAATAGCTGATAATTTATTTATAAATGGAATTATGGACGAAAAAGAATATACTAGTGTTATTAATAAAAAAGGAAAAAATAGGGATGATTTTGAAAGATAATGATAATAAGTATGTGATTATGTGATAAAATAAAGGTTATAAAATTTTAACTAGGAGGTATAATATGTCAGTTACAATGTATGAAAATTCTGTAAAAAGAAAAAAAGATGAAATTGCCAGATTAAAAAAAGAAAGAGTAAGATATGTAAATACAGTTAGTGATTGCAGTAAAAAAATTTTAAATGCAACTAAACAAGCAAGTTCTACAAAATCTTCATCTACTTATAAGAGTAAAATTAATGAGATTGCTAGAGAAAATAAGAAAAAAACTGATGCTGAAAAGAAAATAACTGAGTATGATAAAAAAATAACCAACAAGGAGAATGAATTGTTAAAAGAAGAACAAAAACTTAATAAAGCTAAAGAAATGGAATATCAAAAGTTAGAAAAACAAAGAAATTTGACTATTGATAATTTATCGATGGATTTATCTATTCAAAAATCAACTCAAAACGAACTTATTAAAGAGCTTAAAAAACTTAAAGAAGCAAAAAGGAAAATTAATATATTATTTATTGCATCTAATCCAGACATCGAATTTATAGATGATGATGGAAATACTATACAACAACAGAAATTAAAATTGGAAAAAGAAGCAAGAGAAATACATGAATCAATTCAAAAATCTCTAAAAAGAGATTCTATATCTTTTGAAACAAGATGGGCTGCAAGAGTTACTGATTTAATTCAGTTTATAAATGAAGTTAATCCAACTATATTACATTTTAGCGGACATGGTACTTCTGATGGAAAATTAGTTTTTCAAGATAATAATGATCAACCTAAATTATTAAATATGGATACTTTAGTTGAATTGATTAATGCTTCATCAGATAATCTTAGGTTAGTTGTATTAAATAATTGTTATTCTTCAATAATATCAGAGAAAGTTATTGATAATATAGAGGCATCTATTGGAATGAATAATTCTATTGGAGATGATGCAGCAATTGTTTTTGCATCACAACTTTATTCTTCTATAGGTTTTGGCCTTTCTTTAGAAAAGGCATTTCAGCAAGCTATTGTAGCACTAAAATTATACGATATTCCTGAAGATGAAACACCTAAATTGTTCGTGTCAGATGGAATAGAAGCAAAGGAAATTTATTTAGTTACTGAAAATTAAATGAAGGGAGGATAAATAATGATAAATGAAATAGTAAAAAATAATAAAGTTTTTGATGATTATTACGAAAAAATTAATCAAATGATAATAAATTCGAAAACTAGTATTATAAGAAATATAAATCATGAAATGGTTGAATTATATTATAATATAGGACAAGCAATAAATGAGCTTATTGATGAATATAATTTAGAAAAATCACAAAATGAAATAATTAAATCTTTTTCCAATAAACTTACTAAAGAATTTGGGCAAGGTTTTAGTGTTCCAAGTTTAAAGAAGATGAAAAAGTTTTATCAGGTATTTAATGGTGGTTCCACACTGTGGAACTAGTTAAGCTGGAGTCATAATAGATTAATTATGAATATAGATGATGAAAAAAGAAGAAATTTTTATTTAGAAGAATGTATAAAGTCTAATTGGAGTGTTAGACAATTAGAAAGACAAATTAATAGTTTTTACTATGAAAGATTAGTTTCTACTAAAGAACCATACAAAGAAGAAGTAAAAAATGAAATAAACATTTTAGAAAAGAAAGACAAAATAGAAAATTTTGTAAAAGATCCATATGTATTAGAATTTTTGGATATTAAAGACAAGAGATTTTTAGAAAAAGATTTAGAAGCTAATCTATTGGAGCATATTCAAGAATTCTTATTAGAATTAGGAAGAGGATTCTCATTTGTATCTAGACAAAAAAGAATAGATGTTGATGGTGATAATTTTTACATCGATCTTGTTTTTTATAATTATGTATTGAAATGTTTTGTTTTGATTGATTTAAAATTAGATAAATTAACTCATCAAGATATTGGACAAATGGATTTTTATGTAAGATATTTTGATAATGAAATAAAAGAAAAAGAAGATAATCCAACAATAGGTATAATTTTATGTTCAGATAAAAAAGATACAATAGTTAAATATTCAGTATTGAATGATAATAAAAATTTATTTGCATCTAAATACCAACTTTATTTACCAACTGAGAAAGAACTGGCTTTAGAAATAGAAAAACAAAAGGCCGAATTTAATGATAATAATTAAATGGTTCCACACTGTGGAACCACTATTCTAGGTATAAAAAATTGTAAAAATTATGCTATAATAGTGATGTAGAGAAAGTAGAAATTTGACATTATAGTGTAAATATGATATTATTTTAACCAGCAAGCAAAAGACTATAATAGAGACAGTAATGTTATTATACGAGGATTTATAGTGAGCAGGAGATAGTGGAAACCCTGTATTAGTAGTTATAACATGAATATCACTCTATTGTTGTGATTCTGAAACTTTAGTAAGAATCAACGGGGTCTTCCCGTTATAGAAGACGCAATTGTTGGATTGTTGTAAATAGTGGTATAAGAAAGTCAGGGCTTTTTCTATTTATAATAGGGAAAGCTCTTTTATTTTATTATAGATAATTGCTTGATAAGAAAAGGGAGATGAAGAAAAATGGCAAATTTAAAGAGTTATGATTTTGTCAAAAATGAAGAAGAAGTTTTAAAATATTGGAATGAACATCAATGTTTTAAAAAACTTCAAGAAAAGAATAAAAATGGGAAGAAATATCGTTTCATCGATGGTCCTATCACAGCAAATAATAAAATGGGAGTACATCATGCATTTGGTAGAAGTCTTAAGGATTGTTTCTTAAGATATAAAGCAATGAATGGCTACACATCACATTATAAAAATGGTTTTGATGGACAAGGACTTTGGGTTGAAGTAGAAGTTGAAAAAGATTTAGGATTCAAAAACAAAAAAGATGTTGAAAATTTTGGACTTGAAAACTTCACTAATGCTTGTGTTGATCGTGTAAAAAAATATTCAGGTATTATAACTGAACAATCTAAAAGATTAGGTCAATGGATGGATTGGGATAATTCATATTATACTTTATCAGATAATAATATCACTAGTATATGGTATTTTTTAAAAAAATGTCATGAAAGAGGAATGATAAAGGAAACATATAAACCAATGCCTTGGTGTGTTAGATGTGGTACATCTTTATCAGAACATGAAATGACAGGAAGTTATCATGATGTAACTTGTAAAGCAGTATTCTTTAAATTACCTGTTGTAGGTAAAGATTATAAAGCAGTTGTTTGGACTACAACACCATGGACTTTATGTGCAAATGTTGCTTTAGCAGTTAATCCAGACTTTGAATATGTAGTTGCTGATTTTGATGGAGAAAAACTATTATTATGCAAAGATGTATTTGATAAGAAGTTTAAAGAAAAAGCAAAAGTATTAGAAACATTAAAAGGTAAAGATTTAGAAGGATTAGAGTATGAAACTTGTTTTGAAGAATTAGATGCTCAAAAAGATGTTAAACATAAAATTGTTTTATGGGATATGGTAGATAATTCTGAAGGATCAGGTATAGTTCATATAGCTCCAGGTTGTGGTGCAGAAGACTTTGAATTAGGAGAATCATTAGGTCTTGATAAAATAATACCAATAGATGAGTCTGGTTTCATATATGACGGATTTGGTTTCTTATCAGGATTAAATGCAAAAGAAGTTCAAGACTTAGTTTTTGAAGAATTAGACAAGAGAGGTAAATTATTCTTTACTCATGATTATAAACATTCATATCCATATTGTTGGAGATGTAAACAAGATATAATGTTTAGACTTGTTAAAGAGTGGGCAATAGATGTTGATCCAGTAAGAGAAAGATTAATAGAAAATGCAAAGAAAGTAAAATATACACCAGAATATCAAGAAAAGAGAATGTTAGACTGGTTAACTAATATGGGTTCTTGGAATATATCAAGAAGAAGATTTTATGGGTTACCATTACCATTTTATAAATGTGAATGTGGACACTTAACTGTTGTTGGCTCAAAAGAAGAATTAAAAGAGTTAGCAGTTAATCCAGATGTTGTCGATAATTTACAAGAATTACATAGACCATTTATAGATGAAGTAAAGATAAAATGTCCAAATTGTGGTAAAGAAGTAGAAAGAGTAGAACAAGTTGGAGATGTTTGGCTTGATGCGGGAATAGTTCCTTATTCAACATTAAAATATTTTGAAGATAAAGAATATTGGAAAGAATATTTCCCTGCAGAATTAGTAGTAGAGGCAACTGAACAAATAAGATTATGGTTTTATTCAATGCTATTTATGTCGACAGTCTTAGAAGATAAAATACCTTATGAGCAATTAGGTACTTATGGAATGGTAGTAAAAGAAGATGGTTCTAAATTTAGTAAATCAAATAAAAATGATTTAACATTTGATGATGTTGTTAATATACATGGTGCAGATGCAATAAGATATAATTATCTTGGAACAAATCGTGTTAATGATATAAGATTTGGATTTAAGATGATGGAAGAAGCAAAAAGAAGATTAATGAACTTCTATAATATAGCATCATTCTTTGATTTATACTATGACATAGATAAACCAGATTTAACTAAAAAATATAATGTTTATAGTGTTAGTGATAAGTGGCTTGATAATAGAACAAATAAATTTGTTAAAGAAGCAACAGAGTTTTATGATAATCATGAACCAAACAATGTAGTTAAATTATTTGATGAATATGTAGATGAAGTATCTAATTGGTACATAAAAGTAAATAGAAAAAAATTCTGGAAAAGTGATATGAATGATGAAAAATATTCTGCTTATCAATCATTATATAATGCACTTAAATCAATGCTTCAAGTAATGGCTCCAGTAATACCTTATATGACAGATTATATATGGATGAACTTGATAACAAAAGTTGAACCAAATGAAGTTGAGTCAGTTCATTTATCAAACTTTCCGAAAGCAAGTTCTTATGACCAAAAATTATTAGATGAAACTGATAAAGTAAGAAATATAGTAACTATGGCATTAAGAATAAAAAATGAAAATAATTTAAAATTAACTCAACCATTAAGTAAACTATATTTATGTGGATTTAAACATATATCTTTAGATGAGTATGATCAAATATTAAAAGATGAATTAAATGTTAAAGATATAGAATATCTTGATAATAAAGATTCATTGTGTACTCCATATCTAACTCTTGATTTCAAAGTTGCAGGTATGACTTATAAAGAAAAAGTAAATCATGTTAAAGAATTATTATTAAATCTTAATGATGAAGAAATGAAAGAACTTTATAATAAATATAGCAATAATAAAACAATGGTACTAGATGATATGGAACTTGTGCACGATACTTTAAAAGTTGAATATAAGTATAACGATGGTATAAAAGTAGCAGAAGAAAATGATAAACTTGTTGCACTTGATATAACTATAGATGATAAACTATATGAAGAATTTATGTATAGAAAACTATTAAGACAATGTCAAGTGGCTAGAAAAGAAGCAAACTATGATGTTGTTGATAGAATAAAATTATCAGTTATAGCAGAAGATGAAGAAGTTAAGAATATGCTTAATAATTATCAAAAGCAAATAGCAACAGAAACTTTATCAACTTTATCGTTTGAAAAATTAGATAATCCTGATTATGAAAAAGAATTTGAATTATTAGATTATAAAGTTTTATTACAATTAAAAAAATAGGAAGGTGTTAAAATGATAGTAAATAGTTTTGATGATAAATCTCCATCAAAGGTTAATCCAAAACCAAAAGAAAATAGATTGAAATGTGATGCTTGTATAGTTACATTTTCAAATATAATTGAAGACTATGTATTAAAGAATTATGATGTAGAACAATGTTCAACATTTAAAATGGTAACAGGAACTTTTCCAATTTATAAAATAAATTATAATGGTAAAGTATTTGCATTTTATAAAACATTTTTAGGGGCTCCTGCATCAGTAGGAATACTTGAAGATGTTACTGAAGTAATTGATACTGATAAGTTTGTTGTATTTGGTGGTTCTGGTTGTTTAGATAAAAATATAGCACATGGTAAGATAATGATACCTACTGAAAGCTATAGAGATGAAGGAACAAGTTATCATTATAAAGAAGCATCTGATTACATTACAAACACAAATGCAAATATAGTTGCTGAATTTATGGATTATAAAAAATTACCTTATGTTTTAGGTAAAAATTGGACAACTGATTCATTCTATCGTGAAACTGAAAATAACTTTGCTAAAAGAAAAGCAGATGGTTGTATTTCAGTAGAAATGGAATGTTCTGCAATGCAAGCAGTATGCGATTTTAGAGGATTACAATTATATTATTTCTTAACTAGTGGGGATTTACTAGATGCTCCTGAATGGGATCAAAGGCATAAAGAAGGAGAGTATGCTGGAACTCAACACGATACAAGACATTTTGATATAGCGATTGAATTAGCTGACTTTATTAGTAAATAATTAAAATTAAGTAGGATGATATTTTCATTCTGCTTTTTTTATGTTAGAATAAATAACTAATAAATAATCTTTTTTGGAGGTTTTATATGAAAAGAAGTCAAATAATTATTGAGTTAATAAAAGATGAAATTAATGTTGTGCAAGCAATGGATATTTTAAATTTACTACTACAAGATATAAATGATAAAAAAATAAAAAAATGGTTAGAAAATGAAATTAATGGATATGAAAAAGGTAAAGATGTTCCCCAATATAGAGTTTTAAAAGCTAATATTGTTGGTGATTATATTGGTGGTAGAGTTAAATGTTCTAGTAAAGATATACCAATAAAACCAGAATATATTGAAGAATACTCTAAAGTTATTATTACTTCACCAGTTTCACAAATTATGCAACTATCTATTGCTGAAAAAGAAAGTAAAGAACATTGTTTAGCAATTCCATTGCATCCTGTTCTGACCCAACAAATATCTCTAGTAAATGGAGAAGTTATAAGTGCTCGTAGAGAGTTATCTATATATGCTCATGCAAACTTACTTGCATTAATTAAATCAAAAGTATTGAAGATTTTTGTTGAATTAGAAAAAAAGTATGGTAATTTAGATAATTATTATATTGACTTTTCAAATAAAAAAGTAGAAAAAGAAATTGTTAAAGAAATCACAAATATAATATATACAGATAATTCAGTACATATGGGTAACGATAATAATATAGAAAATGCAAATGTAGGTGTTGGAAATGAAAATTGAAATAGGAGATAAAAACAAAATTAAAAATTCAAATATTGGAAATAATAATACAATAAATGAAGATGATAAATCTAAAAAAGTAGTAGTAGATATAATTGTTGGTATATTGGTTACTGTTATAGGTGGATTAATACTATATCATCTTACAAAATAGCATGAAATTATTGCTACTTTTTCTATTATTTGGTAAAATGAATATAGTGATTGATATCAATCAATCGTCTTTGTGCGAAAGAGTTGTAAACTACTTCGTCGTTCGCACCAGATTGATAGGAAACTCGAACTTTTATAAATTCGAGAGTAATAAATTACTAACAGAAATGTTAGTTTTTTTGTTATTTAAGAAAGGAAAAGTGATGAGTTATGACAATAGAAACTAAAGAACTTGTAATAAGTGAAGAATTAAAAAGAAAGGTAGAAATGATTTGTAGGTTTGCTTATGTTGACTACACTATCACAAATGGAAATATTAAAAGTATTAAAAACACAAATATTGCTATGGTTAAACCTCATATAGTAAAAATTAAAGGTATTGATTATTTAATATTTGATGAATGTGATGATATTTTTATAAATGGTTATAAAGAGAAAATTAAGTTTAAAGATTTTGAAGAATATATTAAAACCCACTAAAACCTTGACAAATCAAGAATAAATGTATATAGTATAGAACTAATAAAAGCAAGCAGTATCGCTTTTTAAATGGGAAAGAGAGGTACTTCTATGATTAAAAGCACATATAACATATTTAAAATTTATACTTATTTATTTAAGAGGAGTCAAAGGTATTAGTCCCACCTAGTATTTTTGACCCCTCTTTTTTGATAGAAAGTGAGGTTGATAAAAGTATGAATGAAGAAAAGAAAATCGCAGGTATTTATAAAAGAGTTTCTACACTCGACCAAAAACGTGAGGGTTTTAGTTTACCTGAACAAGAAGAAAAATTAAAAGAGTTTTGTAAATTTAAAGGTTATGAAGTTTATAAAATATATGAAGATGCAGGTATAAGTGCTAAAAATGATAAAAGACCAGCATATCAAGAAATGATGCAAGATGTTAAAGATAAGAAAATAAATGTTATTGTTGCTTTTAAGTTAGATAGATTAACTCGTTCAGTTTATGATATTGAAAAACTTATGAAGTTTGTTAATGATTATGAATGTGATATTGATTGTATGGCTGATGAATCTAATACAACTACTTCAAATGGTAGAATGGTTATGAGAATAATGACTAGTGTTTCTCAAAATGAAATTGAAAAATGTAGCGAAAGAACAAAGTTTGGTATGGTAGGTGCTATTAAGTCAGGACACATTCCAAATCGTGCTCCATTAGGTTTTACAAGAGATAATAAAAAGTTAGTGCCTGACCCTTTAACAAAAGATGTTATTGTTAGAGTATTCGATTTATATTTAGAGGGTAAATCTCATCAAACTATTGCTAATATATTTAACAAAGAAAAAGTTTTAGGAAAAACAAATGGTAGATGACGCAAATAATGTAGTCGCAGATGAATTACTATTTACTAGTGATAGTGATTTCTTTAAAGA
>CAKONV010000031.1 GCA_934098295.1 uncultured Bacilli bacterium
TAATTATCCATATATGGTTGTTCAGTGTGTACTTTTTGGGTATATTGTTTTTCATAAACAATATAGTTATATAAAAACTTACCATCTTTAGAATGACCTTTTTCAATAATTAAATATCTATTTTCTTCTAATTCTTTTAATGCATTAGTAACTGCTAACCTACTTTCTTTACACAAAAGACATAAACCTTTTATATTAAATCTCCAATCATCTGGTAAAGATAACATCAAAGTTAATAAACCTTTTGCTTTTAAAGAAATATTTTTATCTTCTAAATAAGTGGTGTCAATCTTTGTATAATTAGTAAGTTTTTCTGTTCTTATTACCATAATATTTTCCCTCCTACCATTTTAAATTCATAATCTTTTTCATATCTTTCTACATAAGATCTATATCCTAGTTCTAATAAATAGATAAACATTTTATTCATACTAAAATTATTTTTAATTGCTAAAAGTTGTATTCTAGTTTTTAAATTGTTATCTATTCTTAATGTAGTTCTTTCAGTACATCTCATAAAAAATTTCCTCCATTCTTTAAAATTATGAGTAGCCACTTTTACTATTTTTAAGCTATTTTTTAAGTTAAAAATACTGCATATTTTTAATGGGCATAAGGAGAACGACACCATAAACTTATATTTACCTTATAAAATAAAGTAAATATAGTGGTGTCATTACCATTTTTGCACTTGCAAAAATGACTACTTTTTAAGTAGTAAGTGGCACTCATATATAAATATTCCTTTAATACCAACAAAAAAAGTGGCTACTCTTTTAAATAAAAGTGACCACTCTAAACCATTTCGTTAAAAATATGTGCTTCCTAATTTTTATACCACCTTCCTTCAAAATAAAAAGAGACGAACATATAGTTCCTCTCTACATAATTTTTTCATATTTTACCATATTATAACTCTTTACAAACACAAATCAAGCGTATTTCATGATCAATTTATGTCATTTTATGTACAAATTTATGACATAAAAAATATGCAAGTTTTCTTCACAGTTCTTGCATATTTTACTATATTATACTACTTGACAAGATTAAGTCAAGCAGATTTTGGTCCGTTTTTGGTACGAATTTGGACTTTTTTGATACGTTTTTAAAATCAAGTAAAATCTAATGCTTTAACTAGTGCATATTAAGCATTATTTGATAAAATTATTGTTTAATACTTCATTCAATATAATTTCAGCTTTTTTATAAAGAAATTAGAGTTATCTATTGAAAGATTATAACTACATAAATCTTTTTTAATTCATTTACTGTTTTATATTCTCTATCAATATATTCACACTTTGATTCCATTTCTATAAAAACATATTTATTATTAACTAATTGAACTACTAATTCTGTTTTATCATTCGCAAATACTATACAATTATCAGATATATTAAATAGTTCTTTGTATTGTATAGTCTTCATAAATTGTATTGCTTTGTTTATATCAGTAATAGGACATTTAACTTTTCCTTGTTCTATTATATTACCATTATTATCATATTTCTTATATTTATATAATAACTCTTTTTCAATACCGACTACATCTCTAACTAAAATACAATTTTTAATATATCTAAACTATTCATATTTAATATATCGATTGTACTGTTAACCAAATATGTATCATTTACTATATACTCTTCTTTTACACTAAATCCATTCTGTTCTAACTCTTTTTTAACTTTTCGTAATCAGTTTTAACTAATACTGTTATTTCTGTTTCCATTTGCATAAGATAAATACCACATATAATTATAAATTAGTTACTTTATAATAATCTTTTTAAATTGTTTCTTTCCTTTTTGAATTACAAGTTCATTATTCACAAAATTTTCCAAAGTTATAACAGTAGTAACGTCATTTGCTTTTGTACAATTTAAACTAATTCCATTTTGTTCAATCATTCGTCTTCCTTCTGACTTTGATGAAACCATATTTGACATTACTAATAAATCAATTAGATTAATTCCATTATTTATCATATCTGCTTCAACTTCGAATGTTTCAATATCGTCTGGAACCCCACCTTTTGCAACTGTATTATATCTTTCTTCTGCTTCTTTAATATATTCTTCGCCATGATACATTTTAATTATTTCTTCAGCATATCTTTTATGTGCTAAAATTACATCTTCATTAATTATTCTCTCGGCCTCTTCTAAACTAACATCAGTAGTCAATTTAAAATAATCAAATAAAATATCATCTGGTATTTTCATTGCTTTTTCATACATTATATTTGCAGGTTCATCAATGCCAATATAGTTATCTAATGATTTAGACATTTTTTCTTTTCCATCTATACCAACAAGTAATGGTAATACAATTACATCTTGTGATTCTTGTCCATAATCTTTTTGCAGTTCACGTCCAACTAGTAAATTAAAGGTTTGATCTGTTCCGCCAATTTCAAGATCAGCATTTAAAGCGACTGAATCATATCCTTGCATGAGTGGATACATAAATTCATGAATTCCTATTGGAATATTATTTTTAAATCTATTTGCAAAATCATCTCTTTCAAGAATTCTAGCAACAGTATACTTGCCAGTTAATTCTAACACGTCATTAAAATTCATTTTAGATAACCATTCGCTATTATAAACTATTTTAGTTTTTGATGGATCTAAAATTTTAGTAACTTGTTTAAAATAAGTTTCCCCACTTTTTCTTGTTTCCTCAAATGTAAGTGCTGGTCTTGTTTTGCTTCTTCCAGAAGGATCTCCAATCATTGCTGTGAAATCTCCAATTACAAAAACTATTTCGTGTCCTAAGTCTTGAAGATCTTTTAACAATCTTAATGAAACTGTATGTCCTAAGTGTAAATCTGGTCTTGATGGATCAGCACCAAATTTTACTATCAATTTTTTACCACTAGTTAATTTTTTTCTTAATGAATCTTCATTAAAAATTTGAACTCCTCTTCTAATTATTAATTCAATTTTTTCTTCTTTTGTCATATTTTTCCTCTCTTTCAAAAAAACACGGATAACATTTTCTACAAAGGCGAAAATATTATCCGTGGTGCCACCTTATTTCTTGTTATACAAGCTCGTATTCTTTTAACGGAGTTGCCCGATTAAGTTCATAACAACGTAATTCGTCTATACACTTTTGTTTATTTCCACCACACATAAACTCCCTACTAAAAATATGTATAAACTACTGAATTGCTAATCATTACTCAATAACAACACCATTATATCATAAAATTTAACAAAAGTGATATTTTTTATTATCTTTTTATTGTTTTTACCATTTTAGGTACAGTTTCTACTAACTTAAAAGTATTACCTTTTCCAACACTAATTATCATATCATTTTGAGGTGAAAATAATAATTCTAATGTTTTTTCACCATTTATTTTAACTGCTCCTTGTTGGAGTAATCTTCTAACTTCGCTTTTTGATTTATATTTACCAGTCAATAAAATGCAATCCAATATAGAACACATTCCATTTTCATCAAGTAATTCTGGATTATATTCTATTATTGGTAATTCAACTGCAATATCTTTATTTTGATATAATACTGCAAAGTTATCTTCAGCTTCTTTTAATTCTTCAGGTGAATGATATAAAGATATAATATCTCTTGCTAGAAGCATTTTTATATCTCTTGGGTTAACTTCTCCATTTTCCAATAATTTTGAAATATTAGCTATTTTATCAGGATGCACATCAGTAGTTAATTCAAAATATGGAATAATCATATCATCTGGTATTTTCATTATCTTTACATACATATCTTTTGCATCCTCATTAATTCCTATATAATTACCTAACGATTTAGACATTTTTTCTTTTCCATCTATACCAACTAATAATGGAATAAATAATGGAACTTGTTGAGCTACTTCATAATCTTTTTGTATGTTTCTCCCCATCATAACATTAAAAGTTTGATCTGTTCCACCGAGTTCTATATCTGCTTTAACAGCAACAGAATCATAAGCTTGCATTAAAGGATAGAAAAATTCATGAATAGCAATTGGCTTATGATTTTCATATCTATTAGCAAAATCATCTCTTTCTAACATTCTAGCAACTGTAACCTTACTTGATAATTCAATAACATCACTAAATGTCATTTTTTCAAACCATTCTATATTATTATGTAATTCCGTTTTTTCTTTATCTATAACTTTAAATATTTGATCTAAATACGTTTGTGCATTTTTTTCTACTTGCTCTTTTGTTAATTGATTACGTGTTTTTGATTTTCCACTAGGATCACCTATTGCCCCAGTAAAGCCTCCAATTATAATTACAGCTGTATGTCCTAAATCTTGTAATTGTTTAATTTTTCTTAATGCAACTGCATGTCCAAGATGAATATCTGGTGCAGATGGATCCATACCAAATTTAATTCTTAAACATCTTCCTTGATTATTAACTTCAATTAATTTTTCTCTTAATGCTTCAACATCATTTATATCTTCAGTGCCATTTAATAAATACTTTAAAGTTTCTTCAACATTAAACATATTATTTCCTCCTTAAAAATTAGTAATTATTTTATTCCAAAAATACATAATTGTCAACCATCATCTTTTTTTATTGTTTTTATATACTAATATAATAATTTATAAATTAATTTTTGTACTTCTTTTTTTACTTCGCTGTTACTTTTAAAACATTCAATCAATCTTATATATTGTGAGATTGAATATAACATTCCTTGTAATTCTTTTTTATTTTCATTATTGTTTTGCTCATATAATATAACATCTAAAAATATTTCAGTATCTAACGATATATACTTTGATAATGTATTTATAATATCGTCCATTTTGAACATTTGATTTGCCTCAGCTTTTAAAGCAATATAATACGGATTTTTATATTTCTTATAATTATTTGATAAAATGAATTTAGATGAAAAAGTATCATTATATTCCAAAGGAGATTCAATATTTAAATTAATGTCTTCAATAAAATAGCTCCATCCAATTTTTATGTTTGTCTCAACAGCAATATTTGATTTTCTATTTATATCCTCAAAATCTATTAAATATACTTTTTTATTATCAATAATGATATTTCTAGGCAAAAATCCATTGTATCTTATTTTATGTATTCTAAAAAAATTATACATTTCTTTAAAAATACTATAAATATCTTTATTATTTTGATCATAATTACTATAAAATAATTGATTTAAATCTAATCCATAATATTTTGAAACTAAATAGCCATATTTTGAATTAATTTTATAATAATATGGTGTTTCGATAATATAATTATATTTTAAGTTTATTTTTTCCTGAGTAAATAATTGATTTAACATTTTTGCATTTTCCAACTCTATTTTAGCTTTTTTATAATTTACTCTTTTAGCTATATAACCAATAGTTTTATATTTGAAATATAGAATTTTATTTTCTCCATCAGATAACCAATTATTATAAAATTTATATTTTTTTCTATTATTATCAATATATTTAATTGCTTCTTCAAAAGAATTTGCATCAACATCCTCACATATATATGTAGTAGAATTAAGTTTAATAAAGGAGTCAATATATTTTTTTAGCAAAAATAAATTATTATAAGCATGGTCACTTCCGTTTATTGGAATTAATGGTATAGAAGAAGGTAAAATTTTTGATACATCAATAAAGCTACCCTGATAATCTTTTTTTTGCTGAATAACTAAAATTTTTGTTGTATATGAAGTTTTTAAAAACAAGTCTTCTAAATCATAATTGTAATTTTTTAAAAAATCTAGTGGAACACCCATTGCTATTAAAATTTCAGGATTGATAACTTTTCTCTCTATTCCTATTAGTGACAAAAGAATTCCAATGGATTTTGCAACGATTATATAGTTATTATAGTTACTACATATTTTCTTTAATTTTTCAATTTCTACCTCAATGTCCAAATCTCCCTTATTATCAACCCAATTATTATATTTTAATAAAACTACATCATATTCATTTTCTAATTCTTTTTTTATATTTTCAATCCATTTTACATTTTTTAAAGAATTGCCTCCTAATATAATAATTGTTTTTTTCATTTTTTTACCTTACTTAAAACCAGTTTTTTAATTCCTAATTCATCAAAATTATAATATTTCATTAAATCAGGAACAGTACCAGAAGTTCCACTTTCATAACCATGTGCATATATTGATTTTGGCCTTGGTAAATTAGGATTTTCTAAAATAGAATTTGCTATAGTTTGGGACAATATTTTTGGATTACCATTATATAATGTAATAATAGGAGCATCATTTGTTAATAATTCTTCAGCTTTTTCATTAAAACGTTTTGGCCTAACTACATTAATAACATTAATTAGCATATTATTTTCTTTTTCAAGACTTTCAGCTACCTTAACTGCATTTTCAGCCATAAAACCAGAGTTAATTATAACTAAATCAGGATTTTTCCCACTCCTATGAATAAAATATGCAACTGAATTATTAATATCTTTTTCTTCCCTTTGAATATTAACTGTTCCGCGATGAAATCTAATATAACTAACACCATTATTTTTAGTAAATGCATCTGTTAGTGAATTATATAAATCAACAGAATCAGCTGGTTCATAAAATTCTAATTCAGGTATTGAAATTAAAGCACCGGGTTGAGCTACAGACTGATGAGTTTTACCATTTTGCCCTTGAAAAACGCCCGAATTTTCACCAACAATTACAATGTTACTTTTGCCAGTAGCGGCTGCATTTATTTGATCTAAGGCTCTAAATGCAAAAGCATCCCCATAACAAACATAGATTCTTGCATTAGGATTTTCCACAGATATCCCGTGACACATAGCTATAGCATGTTGTTCTCTTATTCCAGTATCAATAAAATGAGCAAATCTATCAAAGTCAATTTGTTCTACAACATCGGTTTTTAATAAATCAGGTGTTACAAAATAAAAATTAGAATGTTTACCAGATTTAATAATATTTTCTTTAATTTGAGAAATATAATCATCTTGTGCTTCTTCTAAATTAATTCCCGATTTTATAGTTTTAATATTATAAACACTATTAGGAGGAATGTTTTCTTTTATAGTTATTTGTTTTGGTTTTTCCACTAAAGATAAGGCTATTTCTCTAGTTTCTTCAAAACCAATTCCGATACTTTGCAGTTCATCTTTCATCCTTTGTAGGCTTCTAATGGCTATTGTTTTATCTTTTATAGCTGATAATGTATGATATCCACTAAAGTGGTCTAAAGCGCCATCGACTCCCAACCCTTTAGTAGTATTTGCAATTATTAATGTTGGTTTATCTAAATTTTGAACTTTTTTATATGTATCTAATACTTCTGAAACACTATTACCATTAACTATCTCAATAACATTCCATCCATAGCCTTCCCAAATTTGTTTAATATTTGACTCACCATCAGAATATTCAGTTGGTCTAGACAATTGTTTCTTATTTTTATCTAAAATACAAATTAAATTATTTAATTTTAAGCTTGATGCATGTCTTGCCGCTTCGCTAATATTACCTTCTTGTTCTTCACCATCTCCTAGATAAACCACTGTCCTAGCGTTAATTCCTTTATCAGAATTAGAGATAGCTGAACCAACCCCGTAACTTAATAGCATTCCTAATGAACCACTTGGAGTTATATCAACCCCTGGGCACTCATGCATATCTTCATGTCCTTGAAGTCTAGAACCTAAAGATCTATATGTATTTAATTCCTCTGGTTTAATATATCCTAACAACGAAAAAATTGTATATCTCAATGGCCCTTCATGCCCCCTTATTAATACTCTATCTCTATTTGGATTTTTTGAATCATTTGGATCAAAATTAAATAAACCACCAAAATATAATGTTGTTAATAATTCAACAGAAGATAAATTACCTCCTATATGTCCATTGTTTGCAATTAAAATCGTTTCTAAAGCTTTTGTTCTGATATATTTTGAAAGTTTTTCTAGTTTTTCAATTCGTTCTTTTTCATTCATTTTAATATTTTTCCTTTCTTTCCATTACAATAATAAACTTCTCCATCATTCAATGTTACTACTTTCTTTTTATTGTTTAATAAATACTCAACATGTTTCCTTACATTTTTTGCCCACTCATCTGTATTATTAAAGTGAGGTATCAAGTAAAAATCAAGCAAATGAAGACTCTCAAAATTGCAGTCACTTTTAGGATATCCATTTGGTACAGAATATGGATCATCAACTATTTCAGTTCCAAGCAAGTCCTTGCTAGCTAATAATAATGATGCAGAATAGCCACCATATGCAATGGTTCCATCTTTTATTAATGGTAAAATTTCTTTATCAAAGCCACTTGCATTTATAGCTCGTGATAAAATAAATGTGTTTCCTCCTCTTATCCATATTAATGACTTTGTTTTTAAATACTTACGAAGTTGCTCACCTTTTCCAAAATAATCTCTTAAATCTAATTCCTCTGGATTAAGTCCAACAAGTTTAAGCATTTGAAACTCTTTTTTTACTCTATCATTTCTATATTCTTCAGTCTGATCATCAAGAGCATTAGCTATTACAACAACATTCAAATTATCACCAACAAGATTTTTTAGCATATTAGGAAATAAACCTAATTTTTGAGATGACAAATATAACTTCATATTCTGATGATTCCTCCTTACCCTTTATTAAATTCTCTTATTTTCCTTTTTGCCTTTGTTGTTTTGGCTTTATCTATCCATTCTTCTCTAGGTCCATATGACATTATATCAGTAATAATTCTAACTCTATCTTTATTATGAAGTACATAATCAGGATCTACTATTTTATCATTTACTACTGCTGATACCATTGTATTACCAATATCAGAATGAATTCTATATGCAAAATCTATTGCAGTTGAACCTTTTGGTAGTTCTATTATTTCACCTTTTGTTGTATAAACATATATTTTATCAGCAAACAATTCTGATTTCACTTGCCATACAAATTCTTGATTATCTGCAAACACTTTATTAATTTCAACTAATGATTTAAAAAATTGATACTTATTTTTTAAATCATCTTGCATTACATTTCTAGCATTACCTTTTTCAATGTCCCAATAGGCAGATAATCCAAATGATGCAACTTTATCCATATCAAATGTTCTAATTTGTGTTTGAACAAGCCTATCTTCTGGACCAAATACAGTTGTATGTAGACTTCTATACATATTGGTTTTAGGATTGCAAATATAATCTTTAAATTTATCATTAATTGGATGATACTCTTGATGTATTAATCCAAGTGTTTGATAGCATGTAGCTATATCATCTACCATTATCTTTAAAGATAGTAAATCATGAATGTCAGATATTTTATGTCCCTCATTTAATCTCTTATATATTCCATATATATTTTTTGTTCTTACTTTTATTTCACTTGAAATATTTTTATCAGATAAAATATTGTTGATTGTAGATAACATTTCTTGTAAACAATTTTTACTATCATCTTCTATTTTTAATTTTATATCTTCTATCTTTTTATACTTGTCTGGATATAAATATTGAAGTGATAAATCTTCTAATTCGGATTTTATTCTATATGCTCCAATATAATAAGCAAGAGGAACAAATATATCCATCGTTTCCATTGAATTTTCTTTTTGTTTAAATTCAGATTTAAACTGTAGTGTCCTCATATTGTGTAATCTATCTGCAAGTTTTATAATTATTATTCTTGCATCAGTTGTTATTCCTGTAATAATTTTTCTTGTATTAGCCATATTTTGATCATTCTTTGTAGAAAAGTTTAATTTACTAATTTTTGTTACACCATCTACTAAATTAGCAACCTCTTTATTAAAATCCTCAGCTATGGCTTCTTTAGTAATTTCTGTATCTTCCAATGTATCATGCAAAAGACCTGCACATATCGTATCAGTATCAGCATGCATTTCAGATAAAATGTATGCAACATTTAATGGATGTGAAATGTACGGCTCCCCACTTTGCCTATATTGTCCTTCATGTAGAGATTCTGCATAGTGATAAGCTTTTTCAATTGATGGTATTCCTGATTCATCATATAATCTTGCATTATTTAATAAATCATTTAAAGAAATTTCATTCATATATTACACCTCCAACTAAATAAAAAGCGCGCAAATTTCTATATCAGAAATTAACGCGCTTCACATACTAATATTTTATTTGAAAGGTCAGAAAAAATAATCACATCTAAACAGCATGATTTTAGCATATCAATTATTTTATCAAAAGATTTTAAAAATATAATAATATTATTCATAAGAATCCCCTTTCAAAATAATTGTTACTAATATATACCAATATTTACAAAAAGTCAAGTATTTTTATAATAATTTTTCATTTCTTTTTATAAACTGATATAACATATAAATCCATACAATCAGAGTTTTTATCATATATAGTATTATCAATAATTGGGACCATGTAATAATAATCGTTTTTATCCCAGCAAAACACAATATATGAATTATTATTCAAATTCAAATCTTTAATCATAATATCTTTATCAAAATCAACATTAAAAATATTATTATCTTCCATATATTTTTCAAATACAGGTATATCATTAAAAGAAGAACAATTTAATTCTTTTGCAACTTCGCATAAGTCATTATAAATATCATTATATTCTTTATTTAAAATCTTACATAAACTTCTTATTACACAATTACTTTTACCAATTTTATCTGATATATAAAATTCTTTAAATGTCATATTAATCTCCAATCTTTTTTATATTTGTATACATTCTTGAATGATATCCATTTTTATCATAAAACTTAATAGCATTATCATTATAAGCAAATACATCTACTAAAATATATTCACAACCTAATGATTTAAATATTCACAACCTAATGATTTAAAATATTCTTCCATTTTAGAGATAAGCATATTACCTATACCTTTACTTCTTACATTTTTAGAAACTATTAATTCAGTTATTTTCCCTTCTTTAGGACATTTATAATCTAAATAATCATATTCATCAAATTTAATTATAGTTCCCATAATTAATCCTACTGCTTTATCATTTTCAACTGCTATATAGCATTTACCATTATTATTTTTAACTTCTTCTAAATCTAAAATTGCCATTTTTTCTCTATATTCTGGATGAACTTGATCTAAATTATCTTTATCAATTGATACAATATATTCTTCTAGTTCAACTAATAAATCTTTAACATCTTCTAAATATTTATCTATGTATTCTATTATTTCCATTATCATAATTCTCTCTTGTTAATTCATATTTAGAAAAAGTTAATATTCCATCATAAAAGGTATAAGGAGAATCTTCTTCCACTTCAACAATTTTATTAAATCCTAATTTTTCAAATATTCTACAAGATCCTATATTATCTTTTACAGCACCTGAAGAAATACCATTTATTTCTACTTCTTTAAACATATAATCCATCATTGCTTTAGCAGCTTCTGTTGCGTATCCTTTTCCTTGATATGCAGGATCCATATACCAACCTACATCACGAATAGTAATATCTTCTCCATTTTCTTGAGCAGATACCTGACCAATTACTTCTTCATAACCACTATTTGTATATTCTGGTTTTAAAAATACACTCCATACAAATACATCATTATTATCTGCTTTATCAACTTTAGATTTATAGAATTTTTCTTGATTCTCCCAAGTCCAGTGTCTAGGATTATTTGCATGTTTTTTGGCACCTGTTAAATACCATTTATTTACTTCTGGTATCATTAATATCTCCCATAATCTTTTTTGTTCTTCCATCTTAGAACTTCTTAATATTAATCTTTCAGTTTCTATAGTTCTATTACCAATTAAATTCATTTACATCCTCCATTTTATATTTCTATACTATCAAATATATTTTCTTCTATATTATAAATAGTAAATTTTCTATTTTCATACATCATATATGTAGGATTATTGTTTTCTTTAGGTATAAATATTGAACCAACATTGATATATACCATATCTTTTTCTTTTTTATATATGGTATGTGTTCATGGCCATATACCAATATACCTTTTCTGTTAAATTTTCTATTCTTTTCTAAATTATATTCATTACCATGAGTTAAATAAATATCTAGCCCATCTACACATATTAAAGCTAAATTATTGCAAATTGGAAAATCACTTGCTTTAATATCAACATCTGAATCACAATTACCTTTTAAACAAATAATTTTATCAGAATATTTAGTTAATGTATCTTTAACATTCATACTATTAACTTCATACTTTTGATTATACGTAGGACCGGCATAATATAAATCACCAAGAACTACTAATTTATCTATTTTTTCTTTTTCAATAACTTTTTCTATTTTTTTTAAATTAATATTAATACCATGTATATCTGATATAAATAATATCTTCATGTTTTTCTCTCCTTTCTACTTAAATTTTTCTATTACTTCAAATATTTCAAATATTACTTTAGTATTATCATTAAAATTAGTATTTATTTTACTAAAGTAATCTATATGAACTTTTATCCATTCTTCTAAAGATTTATTTTCTCCTTCTAATTTTGCTAAATTCCAAGTAATATTCTTAAATTCAGTTACAATAACTTCTTTTGTTTCTAATATACACATATCATTATTATTTGAATCAGTAAGTATAGATACATCACCTACTGTAGGTAAACTATCAAATTCATACAAAGATGTTGTTGCTGTCTTTTTACCATCTAACACAAGTTTCACTAATTTATCTGTATCTATTCCAAATGTCCACCTATTAATTGAATTTAAATTATTATTTTTTAGTACATCTAAATTATTAATATAACTGTTAAACTCTTTAAATGAAAT
>CAKONV010000032.1 GCA_934098295.1 uncultured Bacilli bacterium
TTTTACGCTCATTTTACATTATTTTAAAATGAGTATTTTTTTATTATCATATTACTTGAATACTTATGTTTATTATAGCACATTTAAATTTTTTTAACAAAGAAAAAGAGAATTTTTTTAGGTTTTACTTAATATTTTTACGATTATAAATGAAAAAGAAATTAGTAAGTTTCCTTACTAATTTCTCTTTCTATCTTCAAGAATTCTTCCAATGCAATTGAATACCTTCTTTTATTAGCTTTTCTTGAAATTTCTTTAAATATTTATCTTTTAAAACTTCATCTAAATCAATTTCATTATCAATTATAAAACTAGCTAGAAAACCTGCTACTTCTCCAATATTCCATTCAACAGGATGAAGTCTATAACATCCATTAGTTAAATGAGTTGTACCAATATTTTTACTAGCAGGTATTAAATTTTTGGTTTTTATCGGTATCATTGCCCCTAATGGTATCGTAAATTTTTCGCTTGGTTCATAGAAAAAAGTATGACTAACCGTCGTTATATGTAAATCAATAGGATAACTACCTACACCTACAGAATCAAAGAAATCCGGATTACTACCTTTTTTTAACATTTCTTCCGTTATTCTAAACTTTGAAATTATTCTTCTAGATTCTCTTATATAAGGAGCCATTGATAGGCCATCTTCTGTTCCTAAAATATCATAGCGAAGTTCAAAATTTGGATAGCCTACACCACCATCATATCTAACACATTCGGTTTGTAAATAATAAAAAAATGATAATGTTAATTGTTTAGCCATATATTCTTGGTAATCTGGATCTTTACATTCGATTAAATTACCCAAAAAATAATCATTTTGAGGCCAATTTAAAAGGGTAATATCATATGGTTGTTTACCTTCATTATAATTGGAAGCACAAACGATACGACGATAATTAAACAAAGGAAACAACTCTTCACCATTAGAATCACTTTCACCTAAAAACATTCCAAAAAGTTTGGCTTTACCAGTTGATGAATCCGGTCCATACATTGAAAAAATATTATATTTATCATATGGCATCTTTAAGTTTCTAAAATAATCATATTCTTTAGGTTTAGAAATCACGAAATTACCATTCTTATGATTTGCGAAGGCTAGAGTATAAATTGATGGTTGAGCATCATAGAAATCAGCGATTTTAGAAGCATGTTCTTCTAAAGTATCGCTATAACTTTCAGCACCATAGACATAATCCGTATTTGTTATTGGTAATAATTCTCCAGTATCTGTACCATCAATAAAAATTTTAGCTTGAAATGATACTATTTGATTATTTATTTTATAAATAACTTCTTTAACGGTATTATTTTCAACACTTGCATCAAGTAACATAGCAGAATAATAAATAGTTAAGTTTTTATCAACATAAGGTTTTAATAAATCATTTAATATTTTTAAAGCCAGTTTAGGTGGATGTGAAATTCTACTAACTTCGCTTGAAGCTGGGCAAAAAATTTTTTTATCCTTAATTTCTTGTTTAAAATAAGGATCATTAATATAGTATTCTCTTACCTTATTTCGATACATTCTATATGTATTTGTACATCCCTCTTCTTCAATCCATTTATGCTCATCAGGTGGAACGGCCTGAGAAGTAAGTTGACCACCAATCCAGGAAGTTTTTTCAATTAAAGCTACTCTTTTACCTGATTTTGCGGCAGAATAGGCGGCAATAGTACCTCCCAAACTTGCACCACATATTACGATATCATATTGTTTTGTTATCATTGCATTTCTCCATATAATCACAATAAGCACCTAAAAAACCAGCAGTATTTAATAGTGATGCTTTAATAATTGGTTCTTTTAAAGAAGAAAAAATTCTTTCAAAATCTTTTCCCATCCAGTTAGTAATTCCACCGCCAATAATGACATAATCATATTTAAAATCATTTTTAATTAATTTTAAAAAAGTGGAAAATTTGTTTAAATAATCGGTTAAAAATTCATTTTCATCATGAAAATTTTCTTTGAAAACATCATTTTTATCAATATGTAATTCTTTTAATTTAGATTCTATAGCTTTGCATGATAAATAACATTCTGCACAACCACGCTTGCCACAAGTACATAAGGCACCATTATCAATTAATCGAATATGACCATATTTCTTAGAAGTAAGGATAGAATTCTTATATACAGCACTACCAATTCCTGTACCTAAAGTTAACATTAAAACGGATTTATTTTGATAATTCTTAGCAGCTCCTAATCTAACTTCGCCTAATAAGGCTGCTAATCCATCATTAATTGCTGTAGCATGTATTTTAAACTCATCATAACAGAATTTATCAAAATTAAAACCAATCATTCCTGGCAAATTAAGTGTAGCGTATGTAATTGTCGATGTTAATTGATCAATATCACCTGCTGAAGAAACAGCAATGTGATTAACTTTATTATTTATCAAAGAATTAATAGTTTTCTTAAGAGCAATTAAAATTTGTTCTCTACCTAAAGATGCATTAGTTGGAAAACTTTTAATTTCACTAACAATTTTGTAATCTTCTACTAATGCAGCCTTAATGTTTGTAGCACCTAAATCAATAGCAAGTACCATTATCCTTTAACTCCTCCTACTGTTACTCCTTTTGTAAAGTGCTTTAAGACAAATGGATATACAATTAAAATAGGTATCATACTAACAATTATCATTGCTGATTGAATATTACTTCTTTGAATATCTACTTTTGTATAAACAATTGGATCAACGGGACTATTAATAAAATTTAAAATATAAAGTGATAACGGATACCATCTTTCTTCAGTTCCTAAATAAATTAAAGCATTCATGTAGTTGTTCCAATAAGTTACAGCTGTAAACAAACAAACACTAGCAACACATGGTAATGCTAAGGGAAGTAATACTTTTAATAAAACTTGCATATTGGTAGCACCATCAATTTTTGCTGATTCCTCTAATTCTTTTGGTAATCCTTCCAAATAACTTTTCATTAAAATTAGATTATAGACCTGTAAAACGGAAGGAAATATTAGTGAAAAGACCGTTCTATTTAATCCCAATAATCCCATAACAATATAATTAGGTACCATTCCTCCACTAAATATCATTGTAATTATAAAAAATATCATAACACCTTTACGACAAGGAAAATCTTTTTTACTTAAAGCATAAGCGGCCATAAACATTATTGATACAGATAAGATTGTACCAACTAGAGTAACTAAAATAGATACACCTAATGCTAAAAAATAGGCTTTATTAGTGAAAACTGTTTTGTAATTAAATAATGTAAATCCTCTAGGAATAAAATTAATTTGTAAATTAGCCGTTGAAAGTGATGAAGCGATGACATTTAAAAATGGTAACAGTGCTAAGATACCAATAATTGATAAAATTGTATAATTAGTTATTTGAAAACCGTGATGTCTTCTTCTATGTTTAAATTTCTGTTCTTTTTTCATATTAATTACCAAATTCCTGTATCAAATTTTTTCTTAGAGAACTTATTAGTAAGGAGAATCAAAACCATGGAAATAATACCATTAAATAAACCAACAGCAGTTGACAATCCATAATCTCTTGAACCAGTTCCTAAACCTAAAGTATAAACATAAGTACCAATGATTTCTCCTGTAGATTTTGTATTAGCATTTAACATTGTATATACTTGTTCAAAACCAGCATCCATTAAATAACCAATTCTTATAATTAACATTACCATGATTGTAGGTAAGATTCCGGGAATTGTTACATGCCAAATTTGTTTTAATTTTCCAGCTCCATCCATTTCAGTAGCTTCATATAATTGAGGATTAATTGTAGATATTGCAGCAATATAAACAATTGAACTATAACCTATTTCCTTCCAACCAGAAATTATTACGACTAACCATCTAAACCAACGTGCATCACCCATAAAATATTCTGGTTTGCCACCAAACAAAGCTACAATATTATTAATTGGCCCATAAACATCTAATAAGTTTTTAAAAATACCAGTTACCACAACCCAAGATAGGAAATGGGGTAAAAATACTAAGCCTTGAATAATATATGAAAATACCTTATTTTTAACTTCCGAAATCATTATGGCTAAAATAATAGGAAGTGGAAATAAAATTACAATTTTCATTAAAGAAATTATCAAAGTATTTTTGATTGCTGAAAGAATTTCTGATCGTAAAAATATTAATTTAAAATTATCAAATGTCCAATCAGCTCTAAAAAAAGCTTCTAGTGGTTCATATCTACCAAAATTAGGATTATCTTTAAAGGCAATTAAAATACCAACCATTGGTAAATAACTAAAAATTAGCGCAAAAACTACAGCAGGAATAACAAAAGGAATTAAGCCTTTATTTTTTTTAAAATTTTTCTTTAGAGTCCGATTCATATTATGGACACTCCTTTCAATAATTACTTACGATAACTTTTATACCAATTATTTAATGCTTCAGTAGCTTTAGTACAGCCATGATTATCATTCAAACTTTTCCTAATATCATTTAATTTTTGAGTTCCATCTTTTAACATTACGTAAAATTGGTCTTGAGCATATTCTTCAACAGATGATCTATTTTTATTATAATCTTCAATTACTGGTGCAAAATCAACTAAATTATATTCTCCAACTTCATCAGCATTTTCCATTAAAATTGACCATGCTCGATATAACTCTGGTTGTTTGCGTACTCTTGCCTTCCAATACTCAGTATAAACTGTTTCATTACTACCTGTTAAGTAATAACTTGCCGTATCTTTTTCTGAGAAGGCAGATGAAATTGGTAAATAACCTTCATTTGAATTATAAGTCCAATGTATGCCTTCATCACCTAATACAATTTTTCTAAAATTGTGAGCAGTATCATCATCTTTTATTTTAGAATTCATCCAGTCAAGTGCATAACCAGCATTTTCGGCTTCATAAAAAGGAATTGCCGTTATATAAGTATAACCACTTGAACGATATACTTTTTCTTCTGAATTTTCATTTTCTTTTAAAGCTCTTAAATATCCTAAATAATTTTCTAGAGTTCCGGCAGCTTCAACTGCTGTAATTTTTTGATTAGCTTGAAGACCACTAACAATTGCCGTTACGCTCCAAAGTGAACAAGCCACAGCGGCGGCTGAAGTGCTTGTAAAACGATTAATAGCATCACTTGAAGTATTAGTAGCAACAGTTACATCAATGTATCCTTTTTCATACAATTTGTGCATATAATTCATATAATCTTGATATCTTGGTGCATTAACATAATAACGAACTTCTTTAGTTCCGTTGATATCATATTCTTGCCATTCTGAATAAATACCAAAGGCTGATGAAACGGCATAAAGAAGTGGCGTATATTTATCGAAAGTTAAAGCTGGTTTTCCAATCTTATCAGTTAACACTTTTAAACAATTTTCAAATTCATCTAAAGTTGTAGGCATATCTAAGCCGCATTCTAACAATAAATCTTGATTAAAAATGATTGGGTTCTCAATGTTATCACTAGAAGCACGTTCAGGAATACCATAAATTTTACCATTATAACTTACAACATCCCATGATTCTTTAGAAATATTCTTAAGTAAATCTGGTGCGAATTTTTTTAAAGCATCACTAATATCAACAAGCATATCATCTTTAACTAAATCGGCAAATTGATCCTTTGTTAATTTCATTACATTATAATGTCTCTTATCCATTAATTCATTATTTAATGTTTTCGAAGCATCAGCCGATGGAAGTTGTGTGTAAGTAGCTTTATATCCAGTTACCTCTTCAATTACTTTAGCATTTTTATCGTTGTTTACTTCACTGATGGTATAACCTGAATAAGGCATCAATACGCTTAATTCGGGCTTATCATTCAAATCAATGTCATAATTAATTTTCGTGTTAGTATTTTTTTTCTTACAACTAACAACGCTCATAAATGAAACTAATAATATAAATACTATTATAAATTTTCTTTTCATTTTATCTTCCTCTTTTCATTTTTGAAACAATTAACATACATGAAGCCAAACAAGTTAACGAAATAGTTGAAATAATAAATTCACTAGCATTGCTAGACATACAACCACTCTTTTTGATTGGTTCATTATTCTTATTATCATCATTATTGTTGTCATCTTCATTAATTTTTTTCTCAACTAACATTATCGCATTAGATACCGTTCTCATAGAACCGTCACTAGGCTTTGACCGCAAAGTTAATACATCATCAACTCGTAATATTACGGTTGAACTTCCACCACCATCTAATTCTAAAGCATATTTAGCACCCAAAGAATAACTTAATTGCGCCTCTTCATTTACTGTTATACCAACACTATGGCTAGGTTGTCTTCCATCAACCACACAAACAAAACAAGTACCATCTTCTTTAAAACCAATAAATGTTCTTGGAGCTTTTCCACTACCATCATTATCTGTATGACATGATGTATTTACTTGATAATTATTAACTAATATATCGTAGCCTCCTAAAACCCAAGTACAATCTTTAAAATCACCTGCAGGAATTTCTACAATATTTACTTCAACGCCATATTTAATGTTTTCATAAAAATAATTATTTATGTCACTATCTTTACATACAATAGCAAATTGACCACTCCTTAATGTGAAACTTTCACTATCGATTTTTTCCTTAATTGTCATTCGTTTTGATACACCCCAAACTGGGCATTGTTGTAAGGAAGTTGACGATGTAGTAATAATATATTTTCCTGTATCATTAATGTTATAAGTACCTAATTGATTATATATAGCAATTTCATTATTTAAAGGTTCACTATTAAATTTATCAATATTAAATAGTTTAGTCTCACCATTGATGACTACCATTAATCTTTTTTCTACTTCTGTCATTCTACCAATAGCAACTTTTCCTTTATTATCAAAGCCAATACAATGTTTTGTGATAAAACTACCTTTACTGATAACTATTCCATTATTTACATAAGATTCCATATTAGAACCAGAGTTTAAATCAAAATAATCACCATTAGCAGCAAATATTACTTTTTGACCAGTTGATTGTTCATAGTCCTTAGCAATATCTAATACCGTAGTTCTCGTTGTAACGGAGCCACTTCTTTTACTATGAATAACCCATTCATATTTAGAGGAAGCGTTAGCATTATATTCAGCATAATACATTGCTTGTTTAATTCCACTACTTGTTTTTGTTTCTTTGTAACTAAATCCATTATTTTCAATACTGAAAGTAGGATTTGTTAAATCATCTTGAGATAATGCATTAACTTTACTAATGTTAAAGATTATTGTAATCATTAGTAAAATTAAAACAAATAACGTTTTATTTAATTTATTCATCTTAAAATGTATCCCTCGTTAGGAAACCATAACGAGGGATTTTCCTTTTCTAAAAGATTAATTATCAAATTTTGGTAATTCTACAACAATACCAATCTTACGATTATCATATAACAAACCTCTAGCAACATTACCTGTTGTACCACCATTAGGTGCACATAAAACATACTCATTTTCTGTTAATGATTTTACGGCTTGTTCTAAATATTCAGCGGCTTTAACAATGTTACCAACACCATTATTTTCACTATCAAAATATTTACCACTAGCACCATCATAAATACGAACAACTTTACCAGTAGTCTTGTCAATTACCATAGCTACACCATAACCATTTTTTACAATATTTCCTGTATAGCCATATTCATATACTAAGAATGGAGCTACTTTTGTTTCTTCATTAACTAATAATTGGTCTTTAGTGATGAAGTAAGCATGACCATCAACTTTAATTGCTGCCATGGCTACTTTTTCTTCACTTAGAACTTTTACTTCGAAATTAATAAAGCTCAATACCTTATCTAATTTACGGTTACCAACAAAGAATTTTCTAGCAAGTGAACTATCTTTGCCACCATTTAAAGCTAACACTAAAATTTGGTTTGGTTCTAACTTACCATATGCATCACTAGCTAAAGTAGCATTGTTATAGAAACTTCCACTAGCTACGCCGTTATTTTCACTATCAAAGTATTTACCATTTACACCATCATAAATTTTTACAATTTTGCCAGTGGTTGCATCGATAACAAAACCTTCAGACCAACCATTTTTAATAATTCTACCTAAATAACCATAACTGTAAACTACAAAATCATAATCAGCAGCTTTAGTAACAACTGTATTTACAGCAACGCTAGCACCAAAGAAATAATTACCATCTAAATTAATGGCTTTCATATCTTCATTTGTGGAAGGTTCAACATTAACATATGTACATTTAACACTAGCATTAATAGCTTTATTGCTACCTAAAAAGTTTCTAGCTAAATTACTTCCACCATCATGAGGAGCAGCAAGCACCCATTCATTAGCACCTAAAGATGCAATAGCTTGTTTTAAATAATTAGTTGCACTACATTTTGTTTCATCTTTAACACCATCTAGATTATCACTATCATAGTATTTAACATTAGCTCCATCATAAATACGAACTACTTTATTGTCTTTAATAACAAAAGCAATACCATAACCATTAACTACACCTAAAGTACCTCTGAAAGCCGTTGTATAAATAACAAAGTCATGAGAATTATAAGTAGCCTCCCTACTGTTTAAAGCAACTTTTACTTCACCATCTTTTGTAAAACTCTTAGATCCAATAGTTAATTCTGCTTCTTCAGCAAATTTAAATCCTGTTAAAGTAGCAACTTTTCCTAAAGATCCGTTAGTTCTAAGACCTAATCCGAAGGCTCTAGGACTACCTTCTTGATTTTTACCATCATTAGGGAAAATTATTAAAGTTTCTTCTTCTGTTAAACTCTTATAAGCTACTAC
>CAKONV010000033.1 GCA_934098295.1 uncultured Bacilli bacterium
AGTATATCATAAATAAAAAAATCGTGTTTTTATCTGAACTGTTCATTTAATATTTCAGTTTAGATTATACACGAATATATATGAAGTTAACAACTAGGCTACTTAAAAGAAGTCAATAGTTAAAAACATAATAGTCTAACTTAAATAAAGTTAATTCGCAATAAAATATTTATAAACAATTGAAATATCAGAGGTAAGTAAATGTTTAGAACAGTACGTAAAAAGAAAAATGAAATTAATATTTTAGATACAAACAATTTGTTACAAAATAGTAGACGTGGAATTTTAGCTGTAAATGGTGACGATGGTTATCCTTACGCTATACCTATCAATTTTATTTATGACCAAAAGAACAATAAAATATATTTTCATGGAGCACGTGCAGGTCATAAAGTTGATTCATTAAAGGCAAGTGACAAAATCTGTTTTACTGTATATGGAAATGAAACCATTAAAAAAGAATCTTGGGCACCTTTTCTTCAAAGTATTGTTTTATTTGGTAGATGCCATTTATTAGAACCAGGAGAAAATACCACTGCTATATTAAAGAAATTTGCAATGAAATATTATCCAAGTGAACAACTTGTTGACGAAGAAATAACAAGAGCTCTAAAGGCTGTTCAAGTATTTGAAATAGTTATTGAACATATGAGTGCTAAAGAAATACAAGAGCGCTAATAACAAAATAATTTATTTCTTTTTATTCATTTTTGATTAAATTATTGACTAATTAACAATGTTGTAATATAATAGTAGTGGTATGGAATAGGAAAAGAGGGAAAATCATGTTTGAAAAAGTAGAAAAATTTAAGAAAAGAAAAAAAGTAAGAGTTATTATAGAAGTAATCTTAGTGATTTCTTCATTAGTCGCTTTAATTGTTTGTTTAAAAAAGAGTTTAATTGGAATTAGAATGGGCGATTTTGTGGCAGATTTATTAGGTTTGTTTGATTCTAAACAAAAGTATAGTTTTGATGAGAGATATATAATACCATTTATGATTTTAATATTTGTATTTCCTATTAGTGTTTGTGTTCTTATAAAAGATAAATTTTTTATTGGTTATTATAATATTTCTTCATATGAAGATGAGGTATATATATATGTTGGACTATTATATACTAAACTTTATATTAATGGAAAATGTGCTGATACAGTTTGTTATCTTTTAACAGATTATTTAGCAGGCAAACTAAATGATTGCTCAGTTATAACTTGTTGCCCAATTGGATTTCATGGATTTCACGTTTCATATACAAATTCAACGGAAGACTTTAATGTATCTATTAGTGATTTGATCATCTAGATTTAGTCAAAAATAATGACATTAGCGGGTATTAATAATGTATAAAAAATTGAAGAGAAGAAAAATAATAAGAAATATTATAGATAGAAGGAATTTTATGTATTACTTTTATAGTATTAACAGTTATATATATTTTTAAGTATAAGAATAGTAGAATTGACAAAATAACAGAACAAGTGATTCTTGGAAAAGTAGTAGGAACAGAAGTAACTACCACATATAATGAAAAATATTCTTCCATTTATTTTCGTTTCATTATGGCTTTGTATGTTTCTCTTGTGATTTTAATAACTGATATAATTTGCTCAGGTTTCATTGATATTTCTTCAAAAGAAGATAAAATTTATATATACAAAGGGCTATTCTTACTGGGATTATATGTTAATGGTGAACTTGCCGATTATATTATTCTTAATTATAGAACTCATTTAAAGTCGATGTTAAGTGATGGTTCAATTATTTATTGTTATTTGGATTATCGATGTATTAATATTTCTTTTTCAAATACTACTGATACATTTGATGTAACTCGTAGAGATTTAATAAAATAGATAAATTACTAGTTAATAGGTCAAAATATTTTGACTTATTAACTTTTTTTTAAAAATAAATCATAACGCTTGACAAGTTAGCAACTGCTAACTATAATATTATAATAGTAAACTATTGCTAACATAAAAATATAAATGAGGAAGTTATGATATGAGTATAATAAAGTTAAAAGATGTAACCAAAAAATATATTACTGGTGATCATGAATTTAGTGCATTGAAAGATGTTAATCTATCCATAGATGAAGGAAAGGTTGTCGTAATTTTAGGACCATCAGGTGCTGGAAAATCAACATTACTAAACTTAATTGGTGGTCTTGATAATCCAACAAGTGGAACAATTGAAGTAGATAGCGAAAACATTGAGGATTATTCTGATAATGAATTGGCTGCATATAGAGCAAGTAAGGTTGGCTTTGTATTCCAATTCTATAATTTAATACCTACATTAACTGTATATGAAAATGTGGCAATCGTAAACGAAATTACTCCTAGTCCTTTCCCAGTCGAAAAAATGCTAGAAGAAGTAGGATTATTAGATCATGCTAAAAAGTTTCCCAGTGAATTATCTGGTGGCGAACAGCAAAGAGTATCAATTGCAAGAGCTTTAGCGAAAAACCCTAAAATATTACTAGCTGATGAACCAACAGGAGCCTTAGATTCTTTAACCGGTGTATTAGTTTTAAAACTATTATTAAAAATGGCAAAAGAATATAATAAAACAGTTATAATTGTTACTCACAATCAAAATATTGCTAAAATTGGCAATGTTACAATAAGAGTAAAAAATAGTCAAATAAAGAGCGTAGAAGAAAATATCAACCCTGTTCCTGTTGATGAAGTGGAGTGGTAAGATATGTTATTTAAAAAGTTGATACGTACTTTTTTTAAGTATAAAGCTCAGTTTATTTCCATGATAATCATGGTAATTTTAGGAATAGCTATTTTTGCTGGATTTAATGCTGAATGGTATTCAATAGATAAAGACACTTCTGCATTCTTTGATGAGACTAATTTTGCTACATATAGAATATATAATGATAAAAAGCCCTTTAGTTTAGAAGATTTAGATAAAATCAAAAAAATAGATGGAGTTAGTAAAGCAACAAGATATATCAGTATTGATGTAAGTGAAACTAGGGAAAATGATATAATCAAACTAACTGTATCTGAAAATTTCACCGTATCTTCATTCGCTCTTCAAGATGGTAAAGAATATGATCCCAATGATGAAAATGGTATATGGTTAAGTAAAAACTATGTTAGTAGAAATAATTACAAAATTGGTGATGTTATTGAATTAAAATATGGAAACATTGTAAGGCAATTAACTATTAGAGGTATATGTTTATCAGGTGAATATTTAATTAATACTCACAATGATGCTTTAATGCCAGATTTTGATAAAGTAGGCTATGCTTACACAACTCCAGCTTTTTATGAAAAACTTTCAACAGATATTTTTGGAAGTGTTTATTACCCTCAAATTAATGTAATTTCATCTTCTAACAAGGAAGAATTTTCCACAAATGTAGATAAAGTGCTAAACACAACGTTACAAGTTATACCTTTAGATGATGTTGTATCCTATAGCCAAGCTAAAGGTGAATCAGATGAAGGTAAAACAATGGGTTCGGTATTACCAGTTATATTCTTGCTAATAGCTATTTTAACAATGGTTACAACGATGAATAGAATAACTAGTAATGAAAAAGTTCAAATAGGAATTCTAAAAGCTTTAGGCTTCAAGAACAAAAGAATATTATGGCATTATACATCTTATGCTTTTACAATAGGAGCTATTGGTGGTGTAATTGGTTTAATACTTGGTTTTGCCATTTCAAAGATTTTCTTTAGTCCAACAGGTTCTATGGGAACATATTTTGAAATGCCTGACTGGAGTATACACATGCCATATTTTGTATATATTGGTATTATTCTAATTGTTGCATTTTTAACTTTAATTGGTTATTTATCAGTTAAAAGACAATTAAGAGGTAGTGCAGCATCAGCATTAAGACCCTACGAACCAAAGAAAATGAAAAATCTTATTATTGAAAAAACAAAACTATTTAATAAGTTAAACTTTGTAGCAAGATATAATTTACGTGATTCTTTTAGACATATTGCTAGACTTGCTATGTCAATCTTTGGAGTTTTTGGATGTACATTACTTTTATTTGCAACCTTTGGTATGAAGTCTACAATGGATAATTTTATTGACACTAATTATGATGTTGTAATGAACTATGAATCAACACTGGCAATTAGTGAAAAAACCACAAATGAAGAAGCTATATCTTTAGCCAAAGACTATAAAGGAGATTATAGTAGTAGCCTAGCCACAAAAGTAGAAGGAACAACTTATGCGTTGACAATACTTAATAATGATTTTGACAAAGTAAGACTTTTGAAAAAGAAAGAAGCTATTCATAAATTAGATAATAGTGGTGTATATATATGTGAAAGAATGGCAACTGCTCTAAAACTAAAAGTTGGTGATACTTTTACTTTCTCCATCTATGGAAAAAAGGAAACCTATGAAGTTAAAGTAATTGAAATAGTATCTTCTAATACCAATGGTTTTACCATGACATATGACTTAGCTTCAAAATTAAATCTAAACTATAAAATTAACAAAATTTATACAGATATAAAGAAGGAAAACATTACTACTGATGAACAAATAGTATCAATATCAACTAAAGAAGATTTAATGAAGACATTTGATACCTTCTTTGAAATTATGAATTTAATGATATATGTCTTAGTAATTTTCTCTTTACTATTAGCATTTGTCGTTTTATACAATTTAGGAACTTTAAGCTATATAGAAAGATATCATGAATTAGCAACTTTAAAAGTATTAGGATTCAAATGTAAGAAAATAAGATGGGTGTTAATCTCTCAAAATATATCTACATCAATCATTGGAATAATTATCGGTTGTCCAGTAGGATATCTAACTTTAAATGTACTATATAAATTACTTGCTTCAGAGTATGAATTAGTAGTAACTTGTTCTTGGTATGTATATGTTGCAAGTATCGCTTTAACACTTGTTACAAGTATTATTGTATCAAGTCTTGCATCATTAAAGGTTAAAAAGATTAACATGGTTGAAGCTTTAAAAGCAGAATAACTAACAAAATAAGCATTGATAGAAACAAAACTATTAGTGCTTATTTTTATTTAAAGAAACAATAAAATATGTAAACATGTTGTTTTTTTATAACAGATATAGTATCATTTATATGGTTTATTATAAAATAAACTAAAAATCTAATAAAAAGCGGAGTAGCATTATCGTATTGTATTCGTCAGCACGGAAAATATCCCGGATATAGTAGTCAAGTTAAAAACTAGGCATGCAAGAGCTTATATAAAATTAAAAGGAGTAACATATGGATTTTTTATTAGAAGGCATAAAAAATTTCACGTGGCAACAAGGTGTAATGATTATTGTTGGCTTTGTATTAATTTTTCTTGCTGTAAAAAAAGAACTAGAACCAGCCCTTTTATTGCCAATGGGCTTTGGTGCAATCTTAGTTAATCTACCATTATCTGGAGTCATTAATCAAATTGCTGCAGATAATACAGTCACTGTTGGTGCAATTGAATGGTTATTTAAAGTAGGAATAGAATCATCCGAAATTTTTCCATTATTGCTATTTATTGGCATTGGTGCCATGATGGATTTTGGTCCCTTATTATCCAATCCCAAATTAATATTTGTTGGAGCTGCGGCTCAATTTGGAATTTTTGCGACAATTGCTATCGCATCATTAATGGGATTTGATATAAAGGATGCGGCAAGTATTGGTATAATAGGTGCAGCTGATGGACCAACTTCTATTTTAGTATCGCAAGTATTAAAAAGTAATTACATTGGTTCAATTGCCGTTGCAGCATATTGTTATATGGCATTAGTTCCAATTATTCAACCTGCTGTTATAAAAATGATAGCTTCAAAAAATGAACGAAAAATAAGAATGGAATATAATCCAAAAAGTGTCTCTAAAACTACTAAAATATTATTCCCTATTATTGTTACCATCATTGCAGGCCTAATTGCCCCATCATCAATTTCTTTAGTAGGCTTTTTGATGTTTGGAAACTTAATTAAAGAATGTGGTGTTCTTGATAGTTTATCAAAAACTGCTAGTGATATTCTATCTAATCTTGTTACCTTATTATTGGGTTTAACAATTGCTTTTAGTATGAAAGCTGAACAATTTGTTACTGTTAAAACCTTGATGATTATAGGATTAGGCTTATTAGCATTCGTATTTGATACTATTGGTGGTATCGTATTTGTAAAAATACTAAACATATTTTCTAAGAAAAAAATTAATCCAATGGTAGGAGCGGCTGGAATATCAGCCTTTCCAATGGCATCAAGAGTTGTTCAAAAATTGGGATTACAAGAAGATCCTTACAATCACTTGTTGATGCATGCAGCTAGTGCCAATATTGCTGGTCAAATTGCTTCAGTAATTGCTGGCGGTGTTATTTTAGGATTATTATAGGAGGCAAAAATATGTTTTTTATAATTAGCAAAATAAAAGATAATTTCAAAACAGCCCTAGATATTGGTTGGAAAGGCATATTAGCTATCTTTTTAGCAATGGCAATAATATATATAGTCATTTTAATCTTAAACAAAGTAACAAAAAATAAAGAGGAATAAAAAATGAATAAATTTATAGCTTATTGTGGGCTTGATTGTTCAACATGTGAAGCAAGAATCGCAACAATTAATAACGATGACAATTTAAGAAATGAAGTTGCAAAAAATGGAGTAAGTTAAACAATACTCTAATCACAAAAGAAATGATAAATTGTGTGGAATGCAAAATAGAAGGCATTAAAACTTACTTTTGTGATACAATGTGCCCAATTAGAAAATGTGCAATACAAGAAAATGTAGTAAATTGCGGTGCTTGTTCAAAAATGGATACTTGTGATAAAATCAAATTGATTACTTCTAACAACAAGGAAGCATTAGAAAGAATTAAAAGCTGTGGGAAATAAAATACTCATAGAAGAATTAACGGAAAAAGATATAGAAAAATGCTTGGAAATATATAATCATTATATTACTAATACCTGTTTTACTTTAGAAGAACAAGAATTAACCTATCAAGCATTTAAAAAAAGATACTTAAAAATTAGTGAAAAATATCCCTTCATAGTAATTAAAAATAGTGATAAAGAAGTATTAGGCTATGCCTATCTAAATTATTTTAATTCAAGAAGTGCTTATAGACACACAGCGGATTTATCAATATATATCAGTAAAGAACATACCCAGGAACACTTAGGTAATTTACTTTTAAAAAAAATAGAAGAAGAAGCTCTAACAAAAAAAATAACAACAATTATTTCAATTGTTGTTACAGAAAATATGGCTTCTAGTAAATTTCATATAAAAAATGGGTTTATCTTAGAAGGAACTCTCCATGATGTAGCATATAAATTTAATAGAAATATATCTGTATCATATTATAGAAAAAGATTAAATAATGAAAATCTATAATATTCAAACAAATCTTATCTATTCTCTGTCAATAACTTTGCAAAATGTCCTAAAAAAATTTAATCATAAGCGTAATCTTCGGTGCGTTTATTGCTAAGAAG
>CAKONV010000034.1 GCA_934098295.1 uncultured Bacilli bacterium
GATGCCTGGGGTAAAGTAATAAATATAGATGGTGATGAAGAACTAATTGAAATAAATAGTTACTTATATAAAGGATACTATTATGATAAAGAAACCAACCTATTTCTAGTATCCTCACGCTATTATTCACCGGAGTTATGTCGTTGGGTTTCACCAGATGATATTGAGTATTTAGATCCAGAAAGTGTAAATGGATTAAATTTATACTGCTACTGCTTTAATAATCCGATCATGTACGTCGATCCTGATGGACATATGCCTAAATGGTTAGAGAACACATTAAAAATTGGTGGAGCAGTTTTGTTAACTGCAGCTTTAGTAGCTGGAAGTATATTTATTGCTGGTCCCGCTTCAATAATATTGGCTGGAGCAGCATTAGGAGCAGCTGGTGGACTAATTGGTGGTGGAATAAGTAGTGGAATTTCTTCTGTAATGTCTGGTGGTAGTTTTATTGATGGTTTTGCAAATGGAGTCTTATCCGGTTCAATTACTGGAGCAATTTCAGGTGCAGTCGCAGCTTCACCACTAGGAGTATGGGGACAAATGGGAGTTAACGCATTAATAAGTGGAGGTAGTTATATTGTAAATAATTATAATAACTTTAATATTGGTGACTTTTTATTTAACTTTGCACTTGGTGGATTAGCTGGCCGTGTTGGCGGTGATGGTTGGACAAAAGCAGGTTCAACGTTAGCTTATGATTTAGCCTTTAATGGCATAAAAGGTTCATTTATGATGTTAGGTAGAGGTGCATTAAATGAGTTCTCTAAGCCAATTATTAAATCATCGATTGTTGGAAGTACTGGTTTTATTAATGATATATTCAAAAAATTAAGATAAAAATTCAAGAGGAGGAAGATAAATGTTTAAAGTCCAAAATTTACTTTATTTATTAATATGGATTTTTAATATATTTACATTTATATTAGCTAAGAGAATAGATGATATATATATTAATGATAAAAAGAATTATTATAAATATAAGGATATGATATCATTTGTTTTAAAAATTATTCCCCTTTTTATGATGTTTTGTTCTATAGTATTAGCTATTGTGACAATTTTTCTTACAAATGAAGTTACTAATACTATTATATCTACTTATTTTATGATTACTATTATTGATTTAATCTTTACCGGAATAATTAATACTATCTATGAAAGACATTAGTTTTATACATTATAGAAAAATAAACATTAATAATATGATAAATGTATTAAAAATTAAATAAAATAAAAATTGCAAAAACTTTATCTAGCAATAAAAGTAGGTATACTTTCATCGGTATATCTGCTTTTTTTTGATAAGATGAAAAAGCTGGGTATCCCAGTTGCGCAAGTAATTCAAAAATGCAAACGAGTGTTTTATTTTTCTTATCCTGCCTTAATATTAAGGCAGGATACAACAATTAAATAATTAAAAATCGAAAGATATGTCATGTATGGTGTCATATCTTTTTTTGTAATATTTTGACTTTCGTTCGACAAATCATATAAAAACGTTTAACTTTTTACTCCAAACTTTCCATATATAGTGTGGGGATATTTTTCATCCACAAGCATTTCATATGTGAAAGTTAAAGAAAAGGAGTTGATGTTAATGATAAATACACAAAGCAAAAAGATTTCATCCACAAGCAAACATACAAACAAATGGAGATTAAAATTAATAAAGAAGGTGTGGCAAATTTGCTTATTTTATAGGCAGGTTAAGCCGTTGCCACAACTGATGTTACCAGTCATGACAACTTGACTGTTGCGAGAACTGGGATACCCAGCTTTCGCTTTTAACCAAATAAATGAAAGAGAGGAAAAGATTATAGGTAAAAAGGAAGTTAAAACTGAATATTATTCAGAAAGTAAAGAAATAACATATTTTGTTATTGAAGAAGTGGAAGAGGAATCAATAGTTAAATTAATAGAGAAAATGTTAGTTAATATTATTTTAACTGGTTGTAATGGTGGACTATGTTAAGAAATTATGGTATAATGAAAGTGCTAGATAAAGTTTTAGCTTTGCTAGGAGGTAAATAAGTGAAGCAAAATAAACTTTATAATGTAGCTATATATTGTAGGTTATCGCTAGATGACGGAAATGAGGGTGATTCATCAAGTATTAAAACTCAAAAAATAATGTTAGAAGAATATGTGAAAGAAAAAGGATTTAATATCTATGATTATTATATAGATGATGGATTTAGTGGCTTAAATTTCAATCGTCCTGCGTTTAAAAGAATGATTAAAGATATTGAAGCAGGTTTTGTAAATCTTGTTATTACAAAGGATTTATCAAGGTTAGGAAGAGATTATATTATGACTGGATACTACAATGAAATATTTTTTCCAAGTCATGATGTAAGATATATCAGTATCAATGATAATGTGGATACACTTTATGATAATAACGATATTGCTCCATTTAAAAATATCTTAAATGATATGTACGCTAAAGACATATCAAGAAAAGTAAAAAGTGCTAAAAGGCTTTTAATGCAAAAAGGTATGTATATGGCATCTCAACCTCCATATGGATATAAAAAAGATCCAAATGATAAAAATCATCTTATAGTTGATGAAGAAGCAGCAAAAACTGTAAGATTAATCTTTGATTTAGCTCTTACTACTATTGGTGTAGTTAAAATTACTAGAGAACTAAATAATAGAAAAATTGTTCCACCTAGTATTTATAAAGCTAATAATGGAGATTTAAGATTTACAAAACTCACTGAAACAAGAAGACAGATGTATAAAAACTATGATATAGAAACATGGAATACTGTAACAGTTGGTGCTATTTTAAGAGATATAGCTTATATTGGTGATATGGAAAATCACAAATATGAAGTGAAAAACTATAAAACCAAAAAATGTACAAAAGTTCCAAAAGAAGAACACATCATAGTAAGAAATACACATGAAGCAATAATATCAAGATCTGACTTTGAACACGTTCAAGAATTGATAAGACATAGACAACGCCCATCTAGACATAATCATCCTAATTTATTTAAAGGTCTAATAAAGTGTGAAAACTGTGGAAGAACATTAAACCGTTATTATAACAAAAGAAGAGATGGAAGATTAGTATGGGGATATAGATGTATTGGTAATTCTGTAAGAAATGGAATAGATATAGAAGCTAATACTATAAGATATTTAGAAATATATAATGTCGTAAAAGATAAAATAAAATCCTTAATAACATCACTTAATTTAAGTGATGATGTATTCTTAAACACAATTATTTAGAAAGCTAATACAGACGATGAATTACAAGAACTAGTCGATGAAAAAAATAAACTTCTTGTAAGACTACAAAAAATAGAGAAAATTGTCATAAAGCTTTATGAAGATTTAATAGGAGAAAGTTTGAGTAGTAGTAACTATCAAAAGATGTTAGATAAATATCAAGAAGAACAAAAAGAAATAAATAATCGACTAAATGAGATTGAAGATAAGTTTTTAAAAAATTCATTAAATGAAAATAATATTCTTAAATTAAAACAAGCATTAAAAGAATATCTTAACTTTGATGAATTAACTCCGGAATTAGTTAATAGCTTAATAGACCATATAACATTAAGTCATGTTAAAGTTATTAATGGAGTGAAAACTAGAAATATAAAAATAGCTTACAAATATGTAAGCTAAAGGTAAATGAGGATACTCGTGAGAGCTCCGTCGAAACATCATTATACTATTGCAACTCTAGATATTATGATCCAGAAATAAAAAGATGGATATCAATAGATGATATAAGTTATTTAAATTCAAAGTCAGTAAATGGTTTAAATTTATACAACTATTGTTACAATAATCCAATTTCGTATTATGACCCTACAGGACACTTTGCAATATTGTTTTTTTTAGGAGTTGTTGCAATATCAGCTATTTTTGGAGCTATAGATGGTGGAGTTACTACAGCTATGTCAGATCAAAACTTTTGGAAAGGTGTTGCTGCAGGAGTAATAAGTGGAGCAGTGGGGGGGATAATTAATTATTTCTTGCCAGGAGCCGGCAATTTGTTAGGCAGATTAGCTAGTACAATGATTTATGATATAACAAATGAAATATTCCAGACAGGTACATTTGACAAAAATAATTTAGGATTATATATAGCTGATACAATAATGGACATTGGGTTATCAATGCTATATCTAGATAAAGTAGGTAGTATAGCTAACCAATTTATTAGTGCCACAATAGGCGGAGTTATAGACTCCTGTATAGATATAATTCAAACAACATTATTCTTATCACCACAAGCACAACAAGAAATTAGGGGTATAAATACTAAAAACAATAAAACAAATATAATACATGCCAATAGATTGAGTTATGTATATTAGTAAATTGAGGAGGCAATGAAATGTATAATTTGATAGATGAAAAGTTGAGAAATTACTATATTAAAGGTCATAAATATACGTTCATAACTTGTTTATGTGTGTCATTGATATTAAGTGTATTGTCTATATTTTATACTATAACATTAGCCCTTTTAGTGATATTTGTAATTATTACTTTAATCTTTTTTATGACATGGAATAAAAATAAAAAAAAGTATGGAAAAAAACTATTTTATGATAATAATAATATAATTATCTATGATTATAAAAATTTTAAAATTAGTGAATTTAAAATAGAGTATTTGAAAACTAGTTATATAAAGATTGCTTTTGATGAATATCCTAGATTTAATTATAAAAGTTGTTTGGTAATTTATAATAATTTTAAACCTTATGAAAACATGGAATATAGTTCTTTTTGGAATAAATCAAATATTGCGATTATACAAAATTCTGAATTGATTGATATTATTAATAAAATATTGAAATAAAAATACGTTAAACTTTTGTGATATTTTTGGTTGATAATATATTGGTTTCATAATTGATGATGTTTCTATTGATATGGCTAGTGGAGATGTTGGTGTGGCTTTCTATGGCGCTGCTAGTGGTTTTATGTAGGGAGCGATATCAGGTGCAGTAACAAGTGCTCTAACTTTAGAAATAAATATTGCTACTAGAAGCGTTCAAATTGTAGGTGTGCTCAAAAAATAGTCTCTCTATTCCATCAATTTGCTAGTAATGTTCAAGTGGGAAAAATGTCGCTTGCAATGGGACAATATTCTCATATTTCTAAAGGACTAACTCTAGATGTTTTACGATTTATTACAAGTTGGTTTATATTCTAAAAACGTCTATTTTTTGATTAATAATTTGGAGGGATATTATGTTAATTCCTAAACATTTAGAAGAAATATCTGAAATTATAGAAACTTTTGAAAATAGTGAAGTGGCTAAAATAAAATGTAAATGTAGTCATATTCGTTTTATTATTTACGCATTTTGTGAATTAGATAATGCAAATGTTAAACCTGGATTCAACGAAATAATTCGTGAAAATGATAAATTGTATTTGGTAAAACGCAATTTCTTTGGAAAGATTGTAGAAAAGATTGAATGTGGAAACATGTTTGAAAAGAAGCAACGAAGAATAATAAAAGCAAAATGTGAAAAATGTGGTTTAGAGTATATTTTGTTTGATAATTATAAACATGGATATGATGCTGTTATCACACAACAAGAAAGTTGTGCCTTGAAGGATGAAATAATTTTTGATTTTAAAAAAGTATATTCACAACCAATTGAAGTTTTTGTAAAAGTTTATCAAGATATTACTTATGATCAATTTAAAGATGAATTTGAAAATATAGATTATTCTAGTTATTTGAATTCATTTGGTAATATTGATATATATGGTTTAAATTCAAAATCAAGAAAAATAAAAATTTGTTCAGAAGAAACAGCATAAAATATTATAATTAAAATATGAAATAGAGAAATAAAAATGTTAATAAATGTAAAGAATATTTCTACATAAGAGATATCACAGGAAACATAACAAACATAATAGATAGTAATGGAACTATAAAAGTAAGCTATGAATATGATGCCTGGGGTAAAGTAATAAATATAGATGGTGATGAAGAACTAATTGAAATAAATAGTTACCTATATAAAGGATACTATTATGATAAAGAAACCAACTTATTTCTAGTATCCTCACGCTATTATTCACCGGAGTTATGTCGTTGGATTTCACCAGATGATATTGAGTGTTTAGATCCAGAGTCAGTAAATGGATTAAATTTATACTGCTACTGCTTGAATAATCCGATTTCATATGTTGATCCTACAGGTCACTTTGCAATTAGTACATTAGTTTGGATATTGATTGGGACTGCAGTTCTTGTAACAGCAGGAACCATTACTTATGGAGCTGTAACTGATACACCAGTTGTATTAGATTTATCCGCTTCTTTTAATAGTGGTGCTGGAGTGGGTTATAAAGTTGGAATATCTATTGTATTCGATTTTAAAAACGATAATATTGAATTTTACGGACATCATGGTATAACTTACGGCGTTAAAGCTAATACTTTTGGTTTTTCTTATTCACCTGGAGTAATTTTAAATTATGAAAAACCAGGCGATTATGGTGGACCATTTAAAAATTATGGAGGTGGTTGGTTTTGGGGTATAGATCATTGTTATGATCCAAGAACAAATCACTCGGAAGCGGTACAAGCATATTCAATTACATTTGGTAATAATAAAGGTGTTTATTTCGGAGATGATAAATATTATTATTGGGAAAAAACAGGTGTTCCAAAATGGATGAGGTAAGAAATGAGAAAAATAGAGTTAAATAGTGAAAGAGAATTAATAATACAATTAATGTGGTTATTACCATTAATTCCTATGGTTCTCTTAATTATAATGGAGATTTTTGTTGTAATTTTCATATTGATTGTTTGGTTTATAACTTTTGGTTATATTTATTATTTATATCATTCAAATTTATATATATATGAAGATAAATTTATTATTAAGTCAATTAGAAAAGAATACATTATTAATTTTGATGAAATATTAATTATTAATGAAATAAAAAAAATTAATAATTCTCTAATTCCAATCAAGTATAAAATAATGTTAAAAAATAATACACAAAACATCCCTCAAAAATTCTTGATTATTCAAAATGCAAAATTTAATAAAATTTATAAGGAATTAAAATTAAGTTCCATTAAAACTAGTATTTTAGAATAAAAATAAAATATGGTTCTTAAATGCTTATTACCTTTTTTGGTTATTTTCTTATGAAGTCCTAAATCATCACCAGACTG
>CAKONV010000035.1 GCA_934098295.1 uncultured Bacilli bacterium
ATTATATCATGATATTTTATTATTGGGACATTTTCTAAAATTAATTATTAAGACATTATCATAAAATAAACACAAAAATCCCTTTTTTTCTTGTCAATCTATTGACATGGTATTTAAAAAGAGGTATAATTGTATTGTGTTTATAATACAAAAAGGAGAGGGCTAAAATTACTATGTTTAAATTTAGAAATGATTTGCCAATTTATATACAAATTATGGATTTTATTTTAAAAGACATAATAAGTGGCAGATATAAACCTGGACAACAAATTCCTCCAGTTAGAGAACTAGCAAAGAAGTATGAGATAAATCCTAATACTTGTCAAAAAGCTGTTTTAGAATTAACGGAAAAAGGATATTTGTACACAGCTTCTACGGCTGGTAGGTATGTTACAAATGATACTGAAAAGATTGAAAATTACCGCATGGAAATTATGACAAAATTAGTAAAAGATTTTGAGGAAGAAGTCAAAGAATTTAACTTTGATTTAGATGAAATTATTGAAATAATGAAGAGAGAGGAAGGAAAAAAATAATGGCTTTAATAGATATTAACGATGTTTCAAAAATTTATGGAAACGAAATAGCCTTAAATCATGTTGATTTAAAAATTGAACCTGGAAAGATTATTGGTTTGTTAGGCCCGAATGGAAGTGGAAAAACAACATTAATTAAACTTATTAATGGTTTGATTCCTCTTACAAGTGGCGAAATTAAAGTTGATAATCGCCCTGTTGGTATTGAATCAAAAAAAATAATCTCTTATTTACCAGAACGCACCTATCTAGACCCTAATATGTCTGTTATAGAATGTATGAACTTTTTTAAAGATTTTTATGAAGATTTTGATTTAGATCGTGCTTATGAACTTGTAAGCAAGTTAGATATTAATCTTAATAAAAAGCTTAGTACTTTATCAAAAGGAACCAAGGAAAAAGTTCAATTAATTTTAGTAATGTCAAGAAGAGCTAAAGTATATATTCTTGATGAACCAATTGCTGGTGTTGACCCTGCTGCCCGTGATTATATTTTGGATATTATCATGAATAATTTTAATGAAGGTTCAACCCTTATAATATGTACTCATTTGATTTCAGATATTGAAAAAATATTAGATGAAGTTGTATTCTTAAAAAAAGGTAGAGTAATGTTACAAGACACCGCCGATAGTGTTCGTGCTAAGTATAGTGGTTCAATTGACCAAGCATTTAGGGAGGTATTCAGATGTTTTTAAAATTATTTAAATATGATTTTTTATCAGTATTTAAAAAATTGGTATTTTATTATATTGTTCTATTTAGTTCTGCTATTATTGCTAAAATTTTGTATTATTTATTTGTAAATACAAAATGGCAATTGGCAATACAGCTACCAACTGAAATCTTTTTCCTTGCAGTAGGATTTGGAAATGTGGCTACAGTTATTCTATGCATGATTAGATATTATAAAAACATGTTATCCGATGAAGGATATTTAACACATACGCTTCCAGTTAAAAAAAGTAGTATTTTATTATCTAAATTACTTGTTACGCTAGTTTCCGAATTGATAACAATACTTGCTATAATGGTTAGCCTTTTAATTTATTCTCCTGATATTTATGTTGAAATTGTGAAGGCCGTATCACAGCTATTTGTAAATATTGAAATTAATGAACTAATAGAAGTTATATATGTAATGATTCTTTTTGGAATAATTGTTGTTCTTCTAGGAATATTTGAAGTAACATTAGTTGCTATGTGCTTATCTTTAGGTGCCACCTTTAATAAAAGTAAAGTAACAAAAGCTATCTTGATATATATAGGAATTTCTATGGGTTTATCTATTTTTGTTAGTTTCTTCGTAACTTCTATCATAATTAATATTGTAGCACCAGGCATAGAATATGGTATGGGTGTTGTTTATTTAGGATTATGGATATTTATTTTTGTAGAAATAATCGGTATAATCGCAACCTATATTATCAATTTACAAGTGCTTAAAAATAAATTAAATCTAGAATAGGAATGAAAAAAGAATGAATCGCTTTTTAAAATATTTTACCCTAATAAACGTGATACTATTAATTTTAATTTTCTTACCTTCTTGTGGATTAAAACAAATTGAAGATAAAAATGGTGAAGATGATTATTCTTTAGCTGTATTAACTGACGAAGACTTGACTAAGGGCATGAAATCTTTTGTTTCAGTTGGTTCAGCAACTTATGAAAAAGGTGATACTACCACTATAAAAGTAAATAAAATGTCAGGCGTTAGAGAATTAAAGAAGATAAATGCTAAAGGAAATAGTTATAAAATTAGCACTAAAATTAATGTAACTAGTGGTAATCTAAAAGTCGTAGTCGTTTGTGATAAAAAGATTGTAAAAGAATTTTCATTTGGTGAAGATTATTTTGAAATTGAAAACTCTTTAGGTAGTTATAAAATTGTAATTGGTGCTGAATCGGCTAAATTTGATTTAGTTTACACTGTTGTTAAAAAATAACATATGAAAATTCTTGTAGCATCAGACATTCATGGAAATAGTGATAAGTTTTCAAAAGTAATATCTTTCTTTAAAGATGAAAACTTAGACAAAATAATTATATTAGGAGATATATTTAATTATTATCAAACCACTAGTGATTTAGAAATAAGTAAAATGCTTTTTTCGGTAGCTCCTAAATTAGAAATTGTAAGAGGCAATTGTGATAAAGATGAAGATGAACAAATGATGCCAATGGGCTTTAAAACATATCATATTGAAGAGATCAATAATCATAAGATAATGTTTTTCCATGGCGATAAATATATAACTAATGATGCTGGTTGTGATATTTTTTGTTCTGGACATACACACGTTGCAAAAATAATAAAAAATGAAAACAAAATAATGATAAATCCTGGTTCGGTTTCAAGACCTAGGGATGGTTCTATTGGTAGTTTTTTAGTTATTGGCGATAAAGTAATTACGATTTTTGATTTAAATTATCGAATTATAAATGAATCATTTTATTAAAACAAAGTGCCACTAATTTGGCACTTTTTTAAAATTTGAAATAAAAATAAAAATTACAAATAGATTGAATATAATTTTTAATTGTGGTATAATAGATAAGAAGTAAGATTGATTGTAAATATGGAGGAAAAAACATGAGTAAAATAATGTCAGTAAATGCTGGAAGTTCTTCATTAAAGTTCCAACTATTAGAAATGACTAAAAGTAAAGAAGAGGTAATAACAGAAGGACAATTTGAAAAAATTGGTTTACCTGATCCTAATTTTAAAATCAAATTTAATGGTAAAAAAGAAGAACATGTTGTTCCTCAAGTAAAAGACCATGCTGATGCGGTAGCCATCTTATTAGATGCTTTAGTATCAATGAAAATAGTAAAAGATTTAAAAGAAATTAAAGGTGTAGGTCATCGTGTTTTACACTGTGGTGAAAAGTACAATGATTCCGTTATTATGGATGATACTTCCATTGCGGTTGTAGAATCTGTATGTGATTTAGGCCCTTTACATAACCCTGCAAACCTTATTGGTATAAGAGCATTTATGAAGGCTTTGCCTGGTGTTGTTAACGTTGGCGTTTTTGATACATCATTTCATTTAACAATGCCTGATGAAGCTTATATGTATGCTGTTCCTTATGAATGGTATGAAAAGTATTCAGTTCGTAAATATGGTTTCCACGGTACAAGTCATAAGTATGTTTCTTTAGAAGCTGCTAAAATGTTAGGAAAAAAGAGCGAAGATGTTCGTCTTATCACTTGCCACATTGGTAATGGTGCAAGTTGTGCTGCTGTAAAATACGGCAAAGTAGTAGATACATCTATGGGATTAACACCACTTGATGGGCTAGTAATGGGTACACGTAGTGGAACTATTGACCCCGCTGTAATTCAATTCATTTGTAAACATGAAAATTTAACTGTTGAAGAAGTAACTGATATCTTAAATAAAAAGTCTGGATTTAAAGGCTTTACTGGTAATAGTGATGCTCGTGCTGTAAGAGAAATGAAAGAACAAGGTAATTATCGTGCTGACTTAATTTTAAGAATGCAAGAAAAGAAGATATGTGATTATATTGGTAGTTACTATGTTTATATGGGCGGTGCCGATGCTATTATTTTCACAGCTGGTATTGGTGAAAACTCTTGTGAAACAAGAGAAAATGTATGTAATAGAATTAGCGAAGCTTTAGGCGTTAAGATTGATAACGAGCTAAATGCTAAGTGCGTTCGCGGAGTTGGTGGTATAATTAGTACACCAGATTCTAAAATTAAGGTTCTTGTAATACCTACTAATGAAGAATTAATGATTGCACGTGATGTTATTCGTGTAGGAAAAGTTGAATTAGAGGATTAGAAACAATAAAGATAATAAAAAAATAAAAGGAGGATTAAGCTATGGATGAACATGAAGAAATGTTTACGGCGAAACCAGTTTTAAAGGTCATTGGCGTAGGTGGCGGCGGTGGTAATGCTGTTAATCGTATGATTGAAAATGATTTAAAAGGTGTCGAATATATCGTTATTAATACTGATTGCCAAGTTTTACGCTTGTCTAAGGCTGAAACTCGTATTCAAATTGGCAAAAAGTTAACAAAAGGATTAGGAGCTGGAGCTTCACCAGAAATTGGTAAGCAAGCTGCTTTAGAAGATATTGAAGAAATAAAAAGAGCTACAGAAGGTGCTGATTTAGTATTCATAACTGCCGGAATGGGTGGTGGAACGGGAACTGGAGCGGCTCCTGTTGTTGCTCAATGTGCAAAAGAAAGTGGTGCTGTTGTCGTTGGTATTGTAACAAAACCTTTTGGTTTTGAAGGAAAGCGAAGAATGCAACAAGCATTGGAAGGAATCGAAGAAATGCGTCCATACACGGATACGTTAATCATCGTTCCTAACGATAAATTATTAGATGTAATTGGTACTAACACTACATATTTAGAAGCATTTAGCGAAGCTGATAATGTTTTGCGTAGAGGTGTCCAAGGCATATCTGATATTATTTCTTTACCAGGATTAATAAATGTTGACTTTGCTGACGTTAAAACCGTCTTGAAAAATAAGGGTACAGCTTTAATGGGTATCGGTATTGCCTCAGGTCCTAATAGAGCTGTAGAAGCTGCTAGAATGGCAATTCAAAGCCCTCTACTAGAAATAGATATTAATGGTGCTACAGATGCTATTGTTCAAATAACTAGTGATGCTGATATAACAATGAAAGAAATTGAAGATGTTATATCAGAAATTAGAAACGCATCATCAACGGAAATAGATATCATTCATGGAACAGGATTTAATCTAGATTTGAATGGTGAAGTTGTTGTTACGGTAATTGCGACAGGATTTGATAAGCATGAAGAAGCTTCTCCTTCAAAAGAGAATACTGTAGTTGAAAACGATGTAAAGCCTACCCCAAGAGTTGAAGGTGGCACTACGGATGAAAGAAAAAATAAAGACAAGGAAACAAAAGTTCCAAGTTGGTTACAAAACCGTTTTCGTTAGATAAAAAAGATGATGAATATGCTCATCATCTTTTTATTTCGGATTTCTCATTATCCTTTTTTTCGCTTTCAATATCTGAACTAATTTCTACTCTCATCATTTCTTGATCGCGATAGTAATAATCGTTGTTATCAGTTATCGGTTTATTACTAACAGCCATTTTAATTTTCTTCTTTTTGATCATATAATTATTACCTCGTAAAAATTACATTAATAGTATTAACAATAAAATAAATATTATACATTTTTGTATAAAATATGATATAATAGTTAATAAGGAGAATTTTCTATATGATATATAATGAATTTTGTGGTAAAAAAATTAGTCGTTTAGGCTTTGGATGTATGAGATTTCCTAAAGATTTCCAAGAAACCAAAAAAATTATAGATGAAGCATATAAAAAAGGAGTCAATTATTATGATACTGCATATGTATATAATAACTCCGAAGTAACTTTAGCAGCATGTTTGGAAGAATATGATCGAAGTAGTTATTATCTTACATCGAAACTACCTATTGATTTAGTTAAAACTCCTGAAGATGTAATAAGAATTTTTAATGAATCATGTAAAAGATTAAATACTGATTATATAGATTTTTACCTATTACATGCGGTAAATGCGAACAAATTAGAAAAGATAAAAGAATTAAAAATAATAGATATTTTAAAAAAATTAAAGGAAGAAGGAAGAATTAAGTTTCTAGGTTTTTCCATTCATGCTAGAAAAGAAGTTTTAATTGATACCCTAGATTTATATAATTTTGACTTTGCACAAATACAATTAAACTATTATGATATGATTCATGAACCTGGATTTGAAGGTTATGAAATTTTAACAAAGAGAAATATTCCTGTAGTAATTATGGAACCAGTTAAGGGGGGATTATTAGCTAACATACCATACCCTTTATCAAAACCATTTGTTGAATATAATAAAGAATATTCATGCGCTTCTTATTGCTTTTATTTTTTGATGCAATTTCCTAACATTAAAATAATTTTATCAGGAATGTCAGATTTAGCTCAAGTAGAAGATAATTTGAAAACTTTCGAGACAGAAACTATTTACACCAAAGAAATGAATGAAGCAATCATGAAAGTCAAAGATTCACTAATGAAAATTAACAAAGTAGGTTGTACAGGTTGTAGATATTGTATGCCATGTCCTTTTGGAGTTGATATCCCTACTAATTTTAAAGTATACAATATGAAAGCATTAGGTGAAGCTTTAAATAATAATTATTGGAAAAATTTAAATTATCCTGAATCATTATCTTTATGTAAGAAATGTGGTTCATGTGTAAGAAAATGTCCACAAGGTATTAATATCCCTTTGGAACTTGAAAAAATTTTAAATAAATAAAAAAATTAAAAAGCCTACTATAAAAAAGTCAAGTAAATTAATAAAATAATTTATTTAAAAAGTTTAAAGTACGCAAAAAAGGGC
>CAKONV010000036.1 GCA_934098295.1 uncultured Bacilli bacterium
AAAGAAAATGGGGGTAAAAGTATCACCACCCAACTTGTTTAAAGGTATGCTATTACCCCCAACTTATTTATATAATCTGATTAAAAAGGGTTCCAATTTTTTTGGAATTCTTTTTTTGCTTGTTTTATTTTTATTTATGTGATACAATAATAGGTGAGGTTTAATATATGTTAGGATTATACATTCATATTCCTTTTTGTTCTCATGTTTGCCCATATTGTGATTTTCATAAAATGGTCGCTAGTAAAAAATTTATTGATTCTTATTTAAAAGCCTTGTTAGAGGAAACGAAAATAAAAAAGTTAAATAAATATCTTTTCGATACTTTATACATAGGTGGTGGAACGCCATCGTTATTGGATAATGATCAATTAGAATATTTATTATCTAATTTAAATAGTTATTTGAATTTAAAAAATTTACAAGAATTTACAATTGAATGTAACCCAGAAGATATAAATGAAGAATTTATAAAAAATATTAAAAAATACAAAATTAATCGAATTAGCATTGGTGTACAAACGTTAAATCCTAAATACCAAAAAATGTTAAATAGGTTTGTTGAATATAAAGACTTAAAAAAAATTGCTCAATTACTATCTGAAAATAATTTTAAAAATTATAGTTTTGATTTAATGTATGGTTTTTTAAATCAGAACATTGAAGAATTAAAAAAAGATATTGATTTATTAATTGATCTTAATCCAACTCATTTGTCTATATATTCATTGTTAATAGAAAATCATACTATATTACATCATCTTCAAGATCAAGGTAACACTTTTGTAGGCACTGATGATGAACAAGCATCACTTTATGATTATATTATTAACTATTTACCTAAGAAAAACTATTATCAATATGAAACAAGTAATTTCTCTATTAAAGGTTATGAATCAAAACATAATCTCATATATTGGAATGATGATAAATATTTGGCTATAGGTAGTGGTGCAACGGCTTTTGATGGAATTGCCAGACGAAAAATGACAACAAAAATTACTGATTATATTAATAGTTTAAATAAAGGAATATTACCAATTCAAGATGAAGAAGTTTTAACTATTCGAGAATTAAAAGAAGAATACATAGCAATGAATTTTAGAAAATGTGATGGTATTTGTATTGATGATTATGAAAAAAGATTTAATGAAAACATATTTATGACTTTTCCTAATCTTCAAAATTTAATAAATAAAGGTGTACTAGTTTTTAAAGATAAACATATTGCAATAGAAAAAAAATATCGTTATGTTGCCAACTATATTATTGTTGAAGTAATATCATAAAGGATGATTTTTATTTTCAAAACTAAGCTTACACTATCAATTAAATATTTAATTATTATTACTTTGTTTTCTTTCTTTTTAGGCTTAATCTTAGCGTTGAACGTTGATTATGACAACAAAGAATATTTAAACAGTAATAGTAACTTTATTTCACTCTTTCTTTTTTATTTTAGCACTACTTATTGGTTTGTTTTTTTATCATGGCTATTTTCTAATTCCAAAATTGGTTGTATCCAAATATTCTTTAATATTTTAATTGTTAGTTTTTTTGATGGATTGACTTTTGGAATATTATTAAAATATTACGGATTTCAAGGCGCTATTATCTTTATTAAAGATTTTATGCCTAAACTTTTTTGTATTTTTCCTTTATTATTTTATTTATTTAAGTATTCAATAGGCGGAAAAAGTAAAAGAGATTTTAATTTAATCTTATCAACTATTATAGTTGTATTATATGCGATTATTAAATCTTTTATAAACAGGAGGTAGTTAACGGCTTGTGGAACAAAATATGGAAAATATAATTGTCGAGTATGAAAATTACTTGATTTCTGAAAAAATGCGTAGTAAAAATACTGTTGACAGTTACACTAGTGATATAAGAAATTATTTATACTATTTAGAAACTAAGGAATTGTTAGACGATGTAAAATTTATAGAAACCAGTCATATTAAAAATTATTTGGCATATATAAAAAAATTAGGCTATTCAACTGCTTCGATGAGTAGAGCTTTAAGCAGCATTAAATCTTTTCATAAATTTTTATTACTTGAAGGCATTGTAAAAAATAATGCAGCATCAAGCATTGTAAGCCCTAAAAAGGCTAAAAAATTGCCAGTTGTCTTAAGCGTAGAAGAAGTATTAAAACTTTTAAATAGTTTGGATAGTAGTACCCCAATTAACGCTAGAAATCAATTAATGGTTGAATTGTCATACGCAACAGGTTTGCGGGTCTCCGAATTAGTAAATTTAAAATTATCAGATTTAAGAATGACAAGCAAAATGATTTCAACTAAGGGAAAAGGAGAAAAAGAAAGATTGATACCCGTAAATGACTATGCATTGAAACTAATGCGTAATTATTTAATGAATAGTCGACCAGAACTTTTAAATGGTCGTAAGGATCCCGGTTATGTTTTTCTTAACGCGCATGGAGAACATTATTCAAGACAAAGTTTTTTCATATTTCTAAAAAAGCAATGTGCCTTGGTAGGAATAACAAAAACAATTTCTCCGCACACTTTAAGACATTCATTTGCTACACATTTGCTTGAAGCGGGCACTGATTTACGTATTATCCAAGAATTATTGGGACATGAATCTATATCTACTACGCAAATTTATACACATATTAGTAATAAAACAATAAAAAATATTTACAATAAAGCTCATCCACATGGAGGTAATTAAAATGGAGTTTAAGAGAATATTTGTAATCGTAACTGATTCTATGGGAATTGGGGAGGCTGTTGATGCTGATAAATATAATGATTTAGGTGCCAACACTTTTGGCCACATTGCTGACTTAAGCGAAAAATTTGAAGTGCCACTATTAACTAAATTAGGAATTGGTAACATTTGTAAAAACAATAAAGTATTACCACAAAAGAATCCAATGGGTGTCGTTACACGAATGAAAGAAATTAGTACTGGAAAAGATACATTAACAGGACATTTTGAAATAATGGGCTTAAGAGTAACTAAACCTTATCCATCATTTACAGAAACTGGATTTCCACCAGAACTAATTAAAATGCTTGAAACATATAGCGGTAGAAAGGTTATCGGCAATTGTGCTGCCAGTGGTACAGTTATAATGAAAGAACTTGGTGAAGAACAATTAAAAACTGGTGCATTGATTGTTTATACTTCAGCCGATTCTGTCCTTCAAATTGCCGCCAATGAAAGTGTTATTCCAATTGAAGAATTATACGATATTTGTGCCTACGCAAGAAAAATCACAATTGAAAATCCTAGTTGGCAAGTTGGTAGAATAATTGCTCGTCCATTTGTTGGAGATTGCAAAGAAAATTTTGTTAGAACTACTAGAAGACATGATTACGCTTTAAAACCTTTTGCACCAACAGAACTTGATTACTTAAAAGAAAAAGGGTTTGATGTTATTGCAATTGGAAAAATTAATGACATTTTTGATGGCCAAGGTATTACAGAGGCTATGAGAACTACATCCAATCATGATGGCATGTTAAAAACTACAGCAATGCTTGATAAAGATTTCACTGGTTTATGTTTTACAAATTTAGTTGATTTTGATGCTTTATATGGCCATCGTCGTGATTTGCCGGGCTATAGAAAGGCAATTGAAGAATTTGATGTGGACTTAAATGAATTTATTAAATCAATGAAAAAAGATGATTTACTAATGGTTGTTGCTGACCATGGAAACGATCCTATTCATCATGGAACTGATCATACCAGAGAATTTGTTCCATTAATAGTCTATCATAAAGGAATTACAGGAAAAGTATTACCTGATCAAGAAAATTTTGCAACTGTAGCTGCTACTATTGCCGAAAATTTTGATACTAAAAAACCAGAAATTGGTATAAGCATTTTAGGAGAAATTAAATAATGAGAGAAGAACTATTTATTGATTATTCTACTAATATAAAACTACATGGTTATTTTTGGCATAACGATTCAAATCCTAAAGCTATTGTAATCATATCTCATGGTATGGCTGAACATGCCTTAAGATATGATGAAATGGCTAACTATCTTGCAGATAATAATTTATTTGTTTATGCATTTGATCATATTGCTCATGGTAAAACTGCATCTGATGTAGATTCTATTGGAGTTATCGATGATGATGACTTTATTGATTACATTTTAGGTGATATGAAGTGGGTACATGATTATGCTAGACAAACACACCCAGATTTACCAATTTATCTATTTGCACATTCTATGGGGTCAATCGCTGCTCAAAAATATATTCAAAAGTGGAATACAGATTTTGAAAAAGTTGCCCTATCAGGAACTGCAATAGGTGGCTTTAAATATGGCCTATTAAAATTTTTAGCAAAAAAGGATATGAATGCTAATGGTAGATTGCATAAATCAGATTTTATTGAAAAATTAACAATGGGTGGCTTTAACAAAGCTTTTAAAAAAGAAAGACCTGAATTAGGTTGGCTTTCTCGTAATTCTCAAAATATTGAAAACTATAAAAACGATGAATATTGTGGAGCAAGATTCCCGGTAAATTATTATTATTCAATTGGATCAACTCTTTTAGAAACTAAAAAGAATGAAAATATTCAAAAGATTAAAGCCAACAAAGTTTTAATGTTTTCTGGTGCAGAAGACCCTGTTAGTGACTATGGCAAAGCAATAAAAAAATTATGCAAACTATATAATAAAAATGGTGTTGATTGTTCGTGTATAATTATTCCAAATGCTAGACATGAATCGTTCAATGAAATTTCAGAGGTTAAACAACAAGTATTTTCTCTTGTTAAAAATTTTTTCCTTTAATAAAGCCCTTCTGTAAGCGAACGAAATTTAAAACTTAATATAATTAACGATTCGTTTTATTTTGTAGGCTCTTAAACAAAGAATCTAATTATTAACGAATTGGTAAATTAGGAATTTGTTATTAATACTTTTTAGAGTGAATTGATTATATCTTAATTCTAATCTAATTAAAATTATAGCTCGTAGGAAAAGATGAAATTAAATTTAATGAACATCTATTAATTCAGCTGTTTATAAGGACGTTTAAAATGCGTCCTTTTTTATTTTGAAATTTCTTTAAAAGAGATAATTATATTATTTATATAAATCATATAAAATATAGAATTAAACGATAATATTTATAACCTTCTGTAAGCAAATGAAATAAAAATAATAAGATAAATTATCATCCAGATTTTTACAGGTAAGAATTAAAAAATATTTAATATTTCTTTGACTATCCCATTTATGGGATATCATTTCTTGTATAATATAAGTGAATAGTAGAAAGCAATTAGGTAATAAAAGTATAACGTTAGTGAATAATCATTTTATTCACATGCAACAATATATTAAAAAAAATCTAGGATTTACTTATCTTTTTATCTAGTTAACATAATATATATTATAGGAAGTAATTTATCACAATATAAAAGTAGTAAATATGGCTTTTTATCTAATTAAAAACAATATTATGGCTTGTTCTTTTTGTTTCTAAGACATAAAATTGCAAAATAAAATAACTCATTTAATAAAAAATGAGTTATTTTAGTGCGACATATTTTTCTATATTCACTTATAATGAGTCAATATTTCCTAGCAAAATCTATTTATTTCCATATAATTATACCCATTTTTTACCTCGAATTATGTTGATTTCTGATAAATAGGTGGATAAGTGATAAAATATGTGTGGAAAATTAATACTGCTAAAATTGGTTTAATTTAGGGTTTACTTAGTAATTTTGCTTGTGAATAGATCTTTTTATACAAAGTGAATTATTAATTGTTAATTAAATTATATTTCATCTTTTTTTAGAAAGCATTATTGCTCGAAACATTTTCATAAATTACACTTTAATTTCTTCTTAAGAAAGATTTGTTATTATTTGCCATATTAATTATTTAGATAGTCTTAATAAATAGATAAATTATTAATAATTCTTTAAATTTTATCTTCATTCTTTTAGAATAGATTTTTGTAGTTTAAGAGAAATCTTAAACTTTCTAAATATTTTTTTAGGAAACTAAAATTATAAAGCTTATATAATAAAATAAATTGTTAATTATCAATCAAATTTAATTTCATCTTCTTATATAACGGTTATAAATTGTTAATTTTCTAAAATAAAATAATTGCTTATAATATAGTAAAACTAACCAAGTTCTAATTATATTTTTGTTTTAGAAATAAATTACAGCTCTAAAAACAATAGTTTTTTACTCTTTTAAATTAATTACTAATAAACAAACGTTTGATGATTAAAACACGAAAAAAAGTATCTTTTTAAAGATATTTTACTTTTTAGGATTATATAAATAAGTTGGGGGTAATAGCATACCTTTAAACAAGTTGGGTGGTGATACTTTTACCCCCATTTTCTTT
>CAKONV010000037.1 GCA_934098295.1 uncultured Bacilli bacterium
GATAATAAAATGTTATCAGTCTATGGAACGTAGTAAAACAATTAGAAAAGCCGTATAATGGTAGATTATGGAGGAAGATATGAAAAAAAAACGTTTATTATGTTGGGAAAAAATACAAGGAAATGGAATTGCATTTGAATTTATTATACAAAAATTATTAAAAGTAATGTTCCCTTTAGAAAAATATCAGCATACAAAAGAAACTAGAGATGGCGGAAAAGATTTTGTATGTATTACTCAAAATACAGATCACTATTGGGCGGAATGTAAGAACTATTCTGCCAATCTTGCACTAAGTGATGTTGCTAAAACTTTTGTCATGGCAATAGCAGAGGATATTAAAAAAGTAATGATATTTTCCGTTTCTCCTTTTACTGAAATTGCTTTACAAGAAATCAATCAATTCACAAATAAAATTCAATATGAACTGAAAATCTATGATGGTTATGCTTTAGATGCACTAATGTATCAATATATTAACAAAATTGATATATCCAACGAGTTTAAAGAAGATTTTTTATTAACATACACTCCGTTGAAAGATATAACTGCATTTTCATATGTTACACGAAATGATTTTATAGATGAACTTCCAGAAAGACATTTTTATGTTGGTGATCTTATTACGTATAATGTTTTTTTTAAGAACAATACGCCTTGTACCCAAAAATTGAAGTATACATTTGACAAAGAGCAAATTCCGGCTGGATTATTTTTAATAACGCCTGACGAAGTATTCGAAAATGCTTCTATTGTATTGGAACCTGGAAGTTACATACAATATAGTTTTAAATTTCGAATATTGAATTATCAAAATACATTTAAATTATTTGACATTTGTTACAAAACAGATAAATCAGAAGAGTTATTAGATGGAAAGTTAATTCAGTGTGATTGGATAGCAGAAGTATCTCTTCTAGGAAAAAGCCGAGAATATTTAGAACTTCTAAAACAAGACTGTATAGGTAATCTAGAGGTTTCGATTTTAAACTTATATGGTCATAGTGGTGTTGGGAAAAGTCGGTTGATAAAAGAAATACGTAATGCTTATCAAGATAATAATTATAAAACTATTTTTCTTCCGGTTCATGAGACCAGAGATAATGGAGCAGTTTTAATTCGTAAAATCATATCAACAATAAAAAAAATCCCATACATTCCGGGTAATAGTGTAAAAGTAAATAATAAAGCTTTAGTATATCAAGTCTTGTATAATACTAATTATAATATCTTAAAAAATTTGGATATTATCGTAGAATTAATTTATGAAACATTAGATAACCAAAAACAATTAATATTGATTATTGATGATTTGCAATTTGCAGATTCATTACTAGTAACATTTGTAAAGCGAATTTTAAGTTCTGCTAATAATAAAATTGTGCTTGTAACTGGGTTTAACAAAGATTATATATATCCAGGAACTAATGTACAAAAATTATTTAATCAAATTAAGTCATATAGTAAGCCTAATCAAAATTTAAAATTAAGTGACTTTGATTCTACTATTGCAAAACAATATATTTACAATTGCCTTGATAAAAAACTGTTAGTCGAAAATCGATTAAGCAACACAATTAATATGTTTATTGAGAATGTGGGAACCAATCCGTTGATATTACATCAAACCATCTTGTATTTGGCTCAAAAACATATATTCGAAAAAAATGGAACTTTTTTCTATATTAAAGACATAGAAAAATTTCACCAAATAATAAGAACACTTACGCCAAAACTTAAAAGTTTATTATCTCGGAGACATAAGGCTTTGAATGAAAATTTATCGGAGAAGAATTATGAATTTTATCTGATAATAACTAAGATTTTATCGGTTTTTCATCGACTTTCTACTGATACATTTAGAAAAATGTTCGGTTATAAAACAGAAAACACGATTTCGCAATTAATGTCATTAGGTTTGATTAAATATAATGATATAGGTGATATTGTATTTTATCATCAGAAATTAGAATCTTTTTATTTTTACTTACATATTGATAGGTACGTTATTTTGAAAATTTCAAATATTGTTAATTTTTTGCCCACTAATTTCTTTCATGAAAAGTTTATTTTGAAAGAGCAGGCTAATAACATAACAGAAAATGATTACATGGAAGCTTTACAACATTTGAATGATGTAGATTATAACAATGAGTTACGTTTTCTTGATGCATTATATCGTTTGAGAAACTCATTTCAGATAACGGACTTATGGTTTCTTACTATTACAGAGCATTATTATACTGTTGTACAAAATCATAAGGGGATAAAATACAAGCTAAAAGATTACGAGACAACGGTAAAAAATTTACTGATAAGTGCAAATGAATATAAAGATTTTGCCTCTCTTTTATGGAGAATCACTTTAACTTGTGTAAATGCTTTTATACAGCTACACAAAGAATCTCAAGCACTCGAATTACTTGTAGAATTTGAGAAAAAAATTGAATACTTCATATGCACTAATTCAGACAAGAAAAATATAATGTCTGCTTTATTTAACAGATACGGAGTGATATATAATACATTTAATAATTATCCACAAGCAAAATATTGCTATAAAAAGTCCTTAAAGTTAGGACTTGAAATACATGATAAATATAAAATAATTGAAGCTTACGCAGATTACGGTTATTTATTTTATGATAAAAGTAATTCCCTTTGGAAAACTTTGTATTATTGGACAAAGATGTTTTCCTTCTTTAAAAAACAGCATTTAGATCAATATGAGTATTTAATGCCAAAATGTTATTACCATAAGATTTATGTATTTCTTTTGTTAAAAAAATATTCATGGGCTGATAAACTTTTAAGGAAGTACAAAGAATTATATTGGACACAAACTCAAGGATACTATAAAATTAAAATTTTATTTATGGATATTCTTGTGCAAATGCTTAAAGTTACAAATACACAAGAAGCTGATTGTGAAGAAATTTGTTTTTTGTTAAATCGTGTCGAAGATGAATGTATAAGTATGGGAACAGTGAGAGAATATTATAAAGTTTTTTATTTAAAAGCATTATATTATCTCTATTTTGAAATTTCAATTGAGGATGCATATGAAAATTTAAAAATCACATATAACCTTTTATATGACATATGCGGGGGCTCCGAATACTTATTACAAAGAAATAGCCCAATATTAAAACAACTAAACTATTTAATTTTAAAGTGCGAAAGCAAAAGTATAAATTTGGAATGTTCCTTTTTTTCAGATTTCGAAATTCAGAAATTCAACAAAAAAATGGAGCATGCTTTTAAAAACGGTGGAGATAAATACGAACTACCACTTAAAAGCAAAAATGGACTAATTATTTTTCCTAAACTATAAAACTTTTGTAAGGATATTCTTATAGTATCGTTAGCATAAAAAAATACTAATGTTGTTGCCAAGAACAATATTTAAGATATAATGCCTGTGCGAATTTATATTTGAATGTTTTTGGTAAGGATATTATGCACTTTTACTGAATTTAGAATTTAACAGATGTGTTCCGTTTTGCTTCTGTTTAGCATATAAAATTCGGATTAAAGTTTAGCAAGTAATAATAAATATATTGGAGTTTCACAACAAAATATGCGTTTCATCTCCAATATATTTATTATGGCAAGTTAATTTTCTATTACATCTAAAAGTTTTCGAACGGTTCCATGTCGATCTACCACAACATCGTATATAATATTATTAGAGCGTAATTCTTTCCAAAAGTGATTATTTTCCAATGAGGTAAATAAATCCACAAAATACACAAACGGGTAATTATTTCGATAAATATCCGTATGTACCCTTTTCATAAGATCTATTTCGGTTTCGTCACGTACATCACTTGAATACTGATATATTTCTATAATATTTGTATCCATTATTTCCTCTAACTGTTTCTTGAACCATATGTAATTATTTAAGGATGAAAGATTTAACATTATATACTGTGTAGATACTTTATTCTTTTTGCTAAACCTTTCATAACTCTTTTTAAGAAAAAAATTAATGTCTATTTTCATTTTGGAAAACATTTTAGCCATGAACATTGCATAACAATCACTTTTTAATAGGGGAACAATTCGATTTGAAGCGTTGCCCCTATGATAGGCTAGGGACTTGGCACATCCCATAACCTTATATCCTTTTTCTGCAAGCCGGATGCATAAATCAATGTCTGAATAGGATATGTTACAATATTCTGAAAACCCGCCTATTTCAAGAAAAAACTGTTTATTAACTAAACAACTAGCTGTACATACTGCTTGAAAATTTTGTGTCTTTATTTCTTCTGATATAAGTTCTTGTCCTTTATAAATTTGAGCCCAATTATATCCTGAAAAGCCAAGACCAAAATCTTTAATTCTATTAGTAGACATTTCTAGTAATGCAGAACCTACAATACCTATTTTGCTATCTGATTCATACAAATTTGTAATAGCTTCAAACCATCCTGGTAAGTGATATGTGTCCGCATCAATAAGTAATACATTTTCACTTTGTATAAACTGCATACCATAATTAACACAAAATGGATAATACAAACTATGTTCGATTTTAATGATTTTTACCCTATCATATTTAAATGATATATCAATTTCTTTTTCATCTTCGTTATTTGCAATTATTATAATAGGAACGCTTTTTGGTGTTGTCCTAATTAGACTATTAATACATATATTTAAAAAAAGTTTGTTGCTATGAAATGGAATTAAAATCTCATAAGAATTCATAATATACTCCTTTCGTACTTTCATATGGTGTGTCTGGTAAACTAGTTTTTACACTATAATATGTTCCAAAGTCTTCAAATATAAAATCAGCTATTTTGACAGGATAAGTTTCAAAAATACGAGGATGCAATTGACATTTTTTTTCAATATTGCTTCCCCAAGTTATTGATGGAATTAGTTTTCGCTTATATATACATACATGTTCAGCAATTCTACAAGCTTCCTGTAATAACACTGCTAAAATTGGAGAAGGATAATTAAAAACAAACATGGATAAATAACATTTTTCGAATTGTTTATTTTTAACAGGTATTCCAACACCAATATACTTCCAAATATATTTTTTCCCGTTTTGAACAGCTACTACATTTCCTTTCGGAAATTCCGGAGATAATGCATTTACATAAATTGTATTATTTTCTAACTGAAGCGGTATTTCTTGTTTCAGATTTTTATGCATATATTTTATATACTCCATAATTGATATTAATTCTGCTAGATTACAAAAACGATAATTAAGTTCCCATTCCATGAAACCATTATATTTCTTTAAACAGTGTATGAAATTATAGGCATTTTGCTCATAATTTTTATATCGATTCCTAGCATGTGGCATATGGAAAAGTTGAGCTTCAGGTACAAATTCTAAGCGGCCATATTTTTTTAGTCTAAAAGTCAAGTCAATATCTTCCATTCCCCATCCAAAAAGGGACTCATCAAATTGACCAGCTTGTAAAAAAGGCCCCCTTTTTATCCCCATACATATTCCATAAAAAAAACACCAATTATATTTATTTTGTAAAGTGTTTATAGAAATCCTTCTTCGATAATCTTTCACATAATATTTTTTGCAAAGCATTTCAAGGGTCCCTTCTTTAAGATGTTTATAAAAATCATCTTTATACACCAACTTAAGTTGTAAAGGTGCTATTGACATACAGTCTGCATATGGAGTGACACATACTACATTTTCTTTTGTAAGCTTTTTTCGTAGCAACTGTATACAATCATCGTAGAAATAAGCGTCTCCATCTAAAAAAAGAAGATAATCATAATTTGCATGTTGAACACCAAGATTTCTATTATAGGATAAATTATGAGGATGCGTTGTGTTTTGAATTATTTTACATTTTGCATCAATATGTTTTAATAATTTTTTGTAATTGTTATATTCAGAATGATCATCTACAACAATAATTTCATCTTGTTCAGCTTTATACTTCTTTATGCTTGTAATGCATTCATCTATATATGTATTATTGTGATTCAATACAATAATTGAAAAATATTTTTGTTGCATATGCATATCTTCCTCCATAATCTACCATTATACGGCTTTTCTAATTGTTTTACTATGTTCCATAGACTGATAACATTTTATTATC
>CAKONV010000038.1 GCA_934098295.1 uncultured Bacilli bacterium
ACACAGAAGTTAAGCACCCTAATGCCGAAGATAGTTAGCAATAGCAAAAATAGGGCGTTGCCATCTCCTTTCTATATTCATAAAAAATAAATTATTATATTTTAAATTGAATGGCGTTTTGATTAATATACATGGAGGATTAGCTCAGCTGGGAGAGCATCTGCCTTACAAGCAGGGGGTCGGCGGTTCGAACCCGTCATCCTCCACCATGTGCCGACTTAGCTCAATTGGTAGAGCAACTGACTTGTAATCAGTAGGTTGTGGGTTCAATTCCTATAGTCGGCACCATTCTTTTATTGACTCCGTAGCTCAGCTGGTAGAGCAACTGACTTTTAATCAGTGGGTCGTGCGTTCGAATCGCATCGGAGTCACCATCCCGAAACCCATCTAATTTGTGCCCGAGTGGCGGAATAGGTAGACGCGCAGGACTTAAAATCCTGTGGTAGCAATACCATGCCGGTTCGACCCCGGCCCCGGGCACCATCTATGTGGGTCCTTAGCTCAGCTGGGAGAGCACCTGCCTTGCACGCAGGGGGTCGAGAGTTCGAGCCTCTTAGGATCCACCATTTTTTTAGAGTAGATGGCGGTGTAGCTTAGTTGGCTATAGCGTTCGGTTCATACCCGAAAGGTCGGGGGTTCAAATCCCTCCGCCGCTACCATCTTTTTAGTAAGTTCGGTTGTGGACCTTTAGCTCAGTTGGTCAGAGCTCCCGGCTCATAACCGGTCGGTCCAAGGTTCGAGTCCTTGAAGGTCCACCATTTTAAAAAATTTTATTCATTTATTTTAGACGGAGAAATACCCAAGTCCGGTTGAAGGGACTGGTCTTGAAAACCAGCAGGGTGTAACAGCCGCGGGGGTTCGAATCCCTCTTTCTCCGCCATTTCTTTTTTTAGCGGGGTAGAGCAGTTGGTAGCTCGTCGGGCTCATAACCCGGAGGTCGTTGGTTCAAGTCCTTCCCCCGCCACCAAAATTTTGATATTGGTTCCATGGTGTAGTTGGTTAACATGTCAGTCTGTCACACTGGAGATCACGGGTTCGAGTCCCGCTGGAACCGCCATTGGTTAGGTAGCTCAGTTGGTAGAGCAACGGACTGAAAATCCGTGTGTCGCTGGTTCAATCCCGGCCCCGACCACCATTAAAAAAATAACTAGCATTTATATATGCTAGTCTTTTTTTAAAAATATAAAATTTTTATTCAGTAATCACTGTTTGTTTTTTTAAATATTTACAGGAAGATAAAGAAATTTTACAAATACCATTGTAATAACAATCACCACATTTTTCTCTTTTTCTTGCTTTTTTATTTTCCTTTTCCATATATATCACACTCCTTATATATAGTATTTACTGTATATTAGAGTTTTATACATAATAATAAAAAAATTTAAGAGAGGTATAATATGAACAAAGATAATATCATAAAATTAATTAATGAGGTAAAGCCAATACCAATTGTTGCTGCAACCAAGTATATTAACTATTCACTAGCTAGAGACTTATATAGTTATGGAATAACTAATTTTGGTGAAAATAGAGTTGATTCATTTTTAGAAAAATTTAATAACTTAACGGATTTAAATATTACTTGGCATTTTATTGGTCATTTACAAAAAAATAAGGTTAAGAAAATAATTAATAAAATTGATTATCTACATTCTCTTGATTCTCTTGACTTAGCTAAAATAATTAATGAGGAAAGAGTCGATGTTTTACCAACATTTATTGAATTGAGGTTAACCAATAATGACAATAAGTATGGTATAAAAAAGGAAGAATTAGATGATTTTATCAAGGAATTAAATAAATATCCCAAAATAAAAATCATTGGTTTTATGGCAATGACTGATCTTGATATGACTACAGAGGAAAAAAGAAATGTTTTTAGAGAAGCAAGAAAGTTAAAAGAAAAATATAATCTTGAAAAATTATCAATGGGAATGACAGATGATTATAAAATTGCGATAGAAGAAGGCGCTACAAATGTTAGATTAGGTAGAATTCTTTTTGATGAAGAAGATATGACTAATTTTAAATTTGTGATAAAATAAATTATGATAACAATAAGAAAAGCAACAAAAGATGATGCATGCAAAATATTAGAATATTGTAAAAAAGTTGGATCACAAACAGATAACTTAACTTTTGGCAAAGAAGGCATACCTTTAACTGTAGAAGAAGAGAAAAAATATTTAGAGTCTATTTTAGACTCTAATAAAAATGTTTATTTGTAAGCCATAGAAAACGATGAAATTTATGGAAGCATTACCTTGTCTACTAGCAAGAGGGAAGACTATCTCATAGAGGTGAAATAGGAATCACTGTGGATAAAAAGGTGTGGGGTCATCATATTGGATCTCTTCTTTTAGAAGTAACTTTAGATTTTGCAGAAAATGTGGCTAAGTTAGATATTGTTTCTTTGAAAGTAAGAAGTGATAACGAAAGAGCCATTCATCTTTATGAAAAATATGGCTTTAAGAAAATTGTGGCTTTTAAAGGCTATTTAAAAAATTAATAATGTATTAATAGATTGTGAATATTATTACAAAAAAATAAAATAATAAAAAATTAAAAGCTATCTAGAACTAGTTTGTCATTAACAAACAAAATTCTTTGATAGCTTTTTATTTTATTTACTAATAAATTTAGCTTCTAAATCATAAGTTGAAGCTTCAATAATTTCAATTTTAACGATATCGCCAACATTTAATGGTTCTGTGCTATACACATAAACTTTTCCATCAACATCATCAGGTGCATACATATAAGTTCTACCATAATAAGAAAGATGATTATAATCATACCCTTCAATTAAACATTCCATTTGTTTTCCAATTAAACTCTTATTAAAATTAAGGGATATTTTTTCTTGAAGTTTCATTATTTCATTTCTTCTTCTTGTTGCGGTTCTAGAATTAACTTGTGGTTTCATGGAGTAAGATGGAGTATCTTCTTCCTTAGAGAATGTGAAACAACCTAAACGTTCGAATTTCTCTTTTTCTACAAATTCCTTTAATTCAATAAAGTCCTCTTCTGTTTCTGTTGGAAATCCTGTTATTAAAGTAGTTCTAACAATAGCATTAGGTATGTTCTTTCTAATATTATCGATATGATTTATAAGTAATTCTTTAGAACCACGTCGGTTCATAGCTTTTAGCATTTTATTGCTTGCATGTTGAATAGGAATATCAAAATATTTTACAACTTTTGGATTGTTTTTAAATTCATCTAAAATTTCTTTAGTTATTTCATCAGGATATAAGTAAAGAACTCTAATCCAAACGATGCCATCAATAAGACTAATAGCATGTAGAAGATCATTTAATCTTCTTGAATCTTTAGTTTTAAAATCAGTACCATATCTAGTAGTATCTTGGGCAATTAAGGTAATTTCTTTAGTACCTTCTAGAGCTAATTTTTTGGCCTCATCGACAATGCTATCAAAATCTCTACTAACGTATCCTCCACGGATTAAAGGAATAGCACAATAAGCACATCTATTATCACAACCTTCAGCAATTCTTAAGTAAGCAGAATATTTTGATGTTGTAACAACTCTTTCTTTGTAATCCATCTTATAAGACAATTTTTTATTAGTAATTTGATTAAAAAGATTATCAATATTTTTGTAGTCCTTAATAGGAAAATAAAAATCAACTTCAGGCAATTCTTTCTTTAAATCATCTAAATATCTTTCGACTAAGCATCCCATAGCAACGACTATTTTTCCTTCACTTTTATAGTCTAATACTTCTAATATTGTATCTATTGCTTCCTTTTTAGCAGACTCAATAAAACCACATGTATTGACCACTAAGATATCAGCTTCTTTAATATTTGGAGTTATTTCCAAACCATATTTTTTAGCAACTCCTAAAAACATTTCTGAGTCAATTAGATTTTTAGCACATCCTAATGATATTAATCCTAATTTCATTATATTCCTCCGATTTTAATAATAACATATATATATTATACACTAAAATGAATTGAAAATCAAATTTATTAGGCTTTAATTTGACCAATATAAAAAAATTTGGTATAATATTAAGGAAGAAAGAAGGATTAAAAAAATGTCAAAACAATTCATTGTCGAAACTTCTGCTCGTCATATACATTTAACAGAAGAAGATTTTAAAGTTCTTTTTGGAGCTGATGCAAAATTAACTAAAAAGAAAGATTTATCACAACCAGGACAATTTGCTTGTGAAGAAAGAGTAACAATTAAAGGAACTAAGAAAGATCTAGCTGGTGTATCAATTTTAGGACCTTTCAGAAAACAAAGTCAAGTTGAATTATCAGCAACTGATGCTAGAAGTATTGGACTTCCTATTGTTATTAGAGAATCAGGTGTTTTAGCTGGTACTCCAGGATGTGTAGTAGTTGGACCTAAAGGTGAAATTACATTGAAAGAAGGCGTTATCGTAGCAAAACGTCATATTCATGCAACGGAAGAAGATGCTTTAGAATTAGGTGTAAAAGATAAAGATATTGTTAGTGTAAAAGTATCTACACCAGAAAGAAGTTTAATATTTGGAGATGTTGTCGTAAGAGTAAGTCCATCTTATGCTCTTGCAATGCATATCGATACAGATGAATCTAATGCAGCTGGCATGGTTCCAGGTGTTATGGGTGAAATTGTAAAATAGTAAAAGAAGGATTATTTTTTGAATATCAAAATTTAATCCTTTTATTTTTTAAGTAAGGAGAAAAGATATATGATAGAAATAAAGACTGCAAAAAAAGAAAACATTAAAGAAATGAATGAACTTTGGAATGAAGTTGTTTTAAAAGATAAATTTTTCAAACCAATTTCTCAAGATGATTATGAAAAATATTTATATAATATTCCTAAATTTAATTTAGATGGTGTAAAATTAGCATACAAAGATAATATATTGGTTGGTTTCGGAATAGCTGTTTGTGAAGGTGATTTAACAAAAAATGAAAATGCAGCAGCTTTTATAAATTCTATTATTGTTAAGTGCGAATATCGTCATCAAGGAATAGGTGCTAAATTATTAACTTCATTAGAAGAATATTTAAAAGAAGTTGGATATAATAATATATCTGTATATGGCCACCTACCTTCTTGTTATGCTTGGTATATTCCTAATACCGATCATCATGATCACCCATGCGCACCAGGGGTAAGTGTTAATAGTGATTTGTATTTCTTTTTAATTCATCATGGCTATGAAGCAACAGGCTTTCAAGATGCTTTTCATTTAAACCTAAGTGATTATGAAATATCACCAACTATTAAAGAAATTTTAGATAGAAATAAAAAAGATAATATCACAATTGAGTTATATGATCCTAATAAACATTATGGTATTGATGAATTTTGTAAGGAATTAAATATTTATGACTTTGAATATGTAATAAAAGATAATTTAAAGTTAGAACATCCATATCCTTTTTTAGTAGTAAGTGAAAATGGAAAAGTCAAAGGATGGACTGGCGCAATGTGGAATGAGGAAAGTGGTCGTGGCCATTTTGATGGAATTGCCATTTTACCAAGTGTTAGAGGAAGAGGACTTGGAAAAGCATTGTTTAGCCTTTTAGCTTATAATTCAAAGTTAAACGGTGCTAAGTTTATGACCTTCTATACAAATTTAAATAATCATGCTCGTTATATTTATATGGGTGCAGGCTTCAAAATTATTCAAACATTCGCTTTAATGAAAAAGAAAATTAAATAGATTAATAAAAAATGTAAGAGACAGGGAATCTTTTTATAAAAAGCATTTTCCTGTTTTTTATTTGTTTTACCTTTATATTTTAGCTTGAGGAATAAAAAAGGAAAAAGAAATTAATTTAATTCTAAAACTTAAAAAATAGTTATTATATTAAATGTTATAGATTTTACTTTTAACAAAAAAAGTGGTAAAATATATAAGGAAAAAAAGCCTACTATAAAAAAGTCAAGTAAATTAATAAAATAATTTATTTAAAAAGTTTAAAGTACGCAAAAAAGGG
>CAKONV010000039.1 GCA_934098295.1 uncultured Bacilli bacterium
CTTCTTAGCAATAAACGCACCGAAGATTACGCTTATGATTAAATTTTTTTAGGACATTTTGCAAAGTTATTGACAGATATTTGTTGAAAAAGCTTCAATTTTTCTTTTAGTTCTCTAACCTTACATTTATTCCAATTTGTTTTATAATCCTAACAGAACGTCAAAAAGCGGCTAACAGTGTCATCCTGCTAGCCTTTTTCTACTTATTCCACATTTGAATTTAAACTCAAGTTCATATCTTTTCTTATATGAACACAATTGGATACTTTTATTTTAACTTTTATAAACATGATACCTAATCAATTTTAATATTATTCTTTATTTTTATATTAACCAAATTTGAACTAACTATATTATTATAAACAAATAAAGCATCTTCGTAATTATTGAAATAAAACTTTTCACTAGAAATAATCCATAATCCTTCTTTGGGAGAAGAACTATAAATGTAATATTTTTTAGTATTATTTATTTTGTTACACTCAATATAATAAATATTCATCACCAATAATTATTATATCAACTTTTTTGATTTTTATGAGAATTTTCTAATCCAAATTTCATAATAAAATTTTTTTGCTAACTTTGTTGTCCTTGTAATAATCATATTATCATTCCAATATTCGGAATTCGAATTATAATTTTCTTGCAATTCTTTGGCTATTTCTTTAGGCAACGTAAACATGGATTTATCATACATAATTATTTTTCCTTCATAAGAAGCTGACCCTAATTTATTATTATTTTTTTTAGTCAATGGTATTAAATTTCCAATATAACACGCTTTCCCACCTTCACAATCATTTTTTATATGTTCAATTGTAAATTTAGGAATGTTGTATTCCCCAGTATTTTGAATTTCATTTTCAAGTAATACAAGTCTTATTTTTTTGCCTTTATCTAATTTAATATTGTTATATTTTTCGGCAAATTTTGAATAAGCTAATTGCATAAATTTATTAGTAAATGTTTTTCCATTTGGAATGTTTTTATATAATTCATCAAAGAAAGCTTCTACTATATTTTTAGTAAAGTCATTATGTAATTTATATGCATAATCAGCAATTAATTTTGTATAGCTATTCGTTTTATTCTCACATATAATGACTGATACGCAAATAAAATTTTTCAATGTAACCAATACTTTCTCTAATTCTTTAATATGAAGAAATCCTTTTTCGTAAGCCTCAAGCAGACTTAATAATATAGGCCTAAATTGTGATACTTGATTTTCTTGAAAAAATTTAAAAACATAATTAATTGAATCACAATATTCAGCATTGCCATCTATTAAATTTTTATATAATTTTGACTTCTTAACTAGATCATCTAAAAACTCGTTTACTTTATTTTTTGATATATATTTTTTAATCAATTCATATTCATTTAGTCCCTTTTCTTTTTCAAAATAGTGTACACAATAGTGAGAAATAAATTTCTTTATGCTTGAATTCTTTTTTTCATCTACATTTGAAATTATTTGATCCCACTTATTTTTAGCAATATCAAAACCATTATTTTCTCTGCTATACATAAATATATAATTTTTAATAAGTTCATGCATTTGCAATGGCACACCTCTTGAATTCAAGATCTCAAAAATTATATATCCTTCTTGTTCATTATCAGCAATGATAGAAATACATTTCATCTTCAATATTGTATCCAAAATTAATTCTAAATACTTACTAGGTGAGCTACTTTGTTTTACTTTATTAACAATTATATTATAAAAATAATCTACACAATTTTCAATTAATAATTCTTTTTGTGTTATTTTTAAATAATTTCTTTTTATATAATCACTTAATATTTCATCATTGTTATCTTGAATGTAATCACACAAAAAAATTTTCAAAATATTCTCATATTCATCATTAACTAATTTAACAAAAGGCGTAGCTGTATTATCAATTTTAAAACAATACCTTTTAATTTCTTCTGTTGAAAATTTTGATTCCATTAAAACTAATAATTTAATTACTATTCCCAACAAAATTGTAAGGGTAGTTAACCTTTGCTGACCATCTATAACAATTTGATTATCATTACACTTTTCTAATATGAAACTCCCGATAAAATGCTCTGACTTCATATTATTATTATCAATTATTCTAAATATGTCTTCAATCATATCATTCCAATTTTTTTCTGTCCAAACATACTTTCTTTGATATCTAGGAATAATATAATTTATATTAGCATATAATATATCTTTAATTGTTGTATCTTCTGGTTTAAATGACATAATATCACTCCTTTTTTATTTAATTATATCATTAAACCTTATTTTTTTCAACTATCTACTCTTTTTAAACATATTTCATAATATTTTTTTTCTTTTTCTATGCCAATAAATCTTCTTTTTAATCTTTTGCATACAACACCAGTTGTTCCACTCCCCAGAAATGGATCCAATACTATTTGTCCTTCAAGCGTAGATGCTTTAATAATTCTTTCAATCAAACATTCAGGTTTTTGAGTTGGGTGATAACCATACTTTTTTTCACTCATTGATACGGCCGGTAGTAACCAAACATCCTCTAATTCAGCATTATTTATATTGTACATTGCTTCGTAATTAAATATATGGCCATACCCTTTATCAGCCCATATAATAAATTCATAAGAAAACCTGCATTTGTTTTTATAAATAAGTGGTGGTGGGTTAATTTTTTTCCATATGATGATATTGATTATTTTAAAGCCTACCTCATCTAATGTTTTTTTAATATCAAAGATATTATGATAAGTACCACTTATCCAAATGCTACATTTAATCTTTAATATTCTATAGCATTCAGTTATCCATTCTTTAGTAAATTTTTGAATATCATCATAGTTTTCTTTTTTATCCCATTCTCCTTTATTAACAGATACAACTTTACCACTTGAAATACTTTTACCACCATTAGAAAGAAAGTATGGTGGATCGGCAAACACAACGTCAATTGACTTATTTTCAATCTTCTTCATTATTTTAATGCAATCATTATTATATAAAATAAAACACACCTCCCTACTTATATAATACACAGGAAAGTGTGTTTTTACTTTTTTTATTTTTTTTATTTATTCTTGAACGATAGTAAATATCCAGTTAATCCATGAAATTATAGTACTTGCTCTTCTTTCAAACGTTTCTTCAGATTCAATATTATATAGATCACATTCTTTCATAAGTATAACAATTTCTTTTTTAGAAAGTGGTCTTCCAACACATAAGAATTGTTTAAATGAAATATTAAATACTTTGTGAGAAAGAATTAACTTAACAAATTCAAGTTGTCTTTGTACATATTTCATTTTCATTATCTCTTCACCAATAGAGGATAATTTATACGTAATTTTTTTCCCTTTTGAACATTTATCAATCAACCCTATATACATTGCAGCTCTTGTATAATACTGAGTTTGTCTAGGATCAAATTCAAATTCTTCAGTTATCTTTTCTGCTGTTACTTCATTGTCATTAATCAATTCACACAGATTAATAATTCTTTTAAATGAATCAGCTTGTGGAAATGGAATTTTAGGTTCATCAACACATTCAATTTTTTTTGATATATCAGTAATATCTTTAAACGTAATTGATATATCTTCTAATGAATAATTTTTTTGTTTGATTAGCTTTAAACTATTATATTTATTAGAATCATCAAACTGGTACTCAAAGAAACTAAAAATATCATTACTATATACGAAATAAATTACTTTAACTTTTTTATCAATTTTGCTTGACCATAATCTATAAGGATAGTAAAGCTGTCTAATCAAAAAGTCCGTATTTATGTTTCTTTTTGCTTCAACTAAACTTAAGTAATTAATTCCTTCATATGCACCATCAATTTCAATTTGAGAATTTTCAACTAACAACTCATCATAGTTTCTCGTTAATGTATTAATTATTTCAAAAGAAAACTTGCTTGATGCCATTCTACCACTTACCGTTGGAACTATTTGTTCATCTTCTAAAAAATCTTCAAGCATTCCAGTTAAATATGCGCAATTCAACGCAATAGCTTCACTTGTGATCATAGTAGGTACAATACTTTGAATATAATTAGGAAATTCAATTCTAATAATATCTTTATTAATTTCTTTCAATTCACAAAACATTTGATGGTTTGAAATTATAAAATCATTTCTTGATATAGGCATTATAGATAAACTATTTTTCTTAAATATTTCGGGTAAATTTTCTGAATGGTCAAACTTTGTCATTAGACGTGGTTCTCTAAACTCTTTGATTTGTTTAGCAGTAATTATAAAATTACCATGTTCTCGTACGACATCAAGAATACTATACTTTTCAAATAATTGTTCCCATGCAGTATTTAATAAACTTTCAGCCATAATTAAAAATTCTTGATCAACACTTCTTCAACTTCACCACGTTTGTTTCCATTTGAGTTGATAGAACGCTTTGCTTTCACAATAATAATGTCGTATTCTTTATATAAATTTTTTATAAATTCTGTATTAGAATTCGATAACAAAAATTTAACACCTTTTTTATTTAATTCATCGCAAACAAGTTTTAGTCTTTCTTGTTCATTTTTATTAAATCCACCTTCATTATATCCTGTAAAACTTGCAGTATTTGAAACTGGGTCGTAAGGAGGATCAAGGTAAACAAAATCGCCTTTTTTAGCATTAGCCACTGCACCTGCAAAATCACCTGATATTATTTGAATATTATTATCATTAAAATATTTACTTACTGCACGTAATACTATTTCATTAACAATATTAGGATTTTTGTATTTTCCATATGGAGTGTTAAATTGTCCAGAACTATTTACTCTAAATAAACCATTATAGCAAGTTTTATTTAAGTAAATTAGCCTTGCTGCTTTTTCAAGATTATCAAGTGCACTATACGTTGAAGATATTCTATCTAAATCTCTAATTTTGTAGAAATATTCTTCAGTATTATTTGCTTCATGAATTTTTAATATTTCAATTAATTCTTCAACATTTTCTTTAATAACTTTATATGTTGTTATTAAATCATCATTCAAGTCATTAATAACCGCATTTTTAGGTTGAATTGCAAATAAATTAGCTCCACCACCAAAAAATGGTTCATAATAAGTATTTATTTTACTAGGAGTATATTTTTTAAGATCACCTAACAATTGTCGTTTACCACCTACCCATTTTACAACAGGCATTACTAATGCATTATTTTTTTTATTCATATCATATACTCCTTTCGCGTACATATTATATCATGATTTTAAAAAAATGATAGTGTTTTATAATCTAAAATTTGTTTACACAAAAAATTAATTTTCAACAAAAGAGAAAATCTTTTGTTTGCATTTTGCCTACTCATAGTTTTATTAATACAAATAGAATAATTAGTTCTTACACTTTATTTTTTTCAAAATAAGAATAAAATAATTATCCATAGCTAAATAGCAAAATAAACTTTTGTTCATTTTAATAATAAAACTTACTGTTATGTTTCCTCACACTTGGACTTTTGGTAGTCTTAAACCTAGGTTGAACTTACCAAAGGTATATGCTATTTTTATAGTATTTTAAACTTATTTATATGAATTTTTGCTTAAGTTTCTATTTTTTAGTTCAAAATAGTCATAAACTACATCAAATTTATTCTATCTTCTTTCAAGACAAACTACACACTCAACGTTGGTTGAGACTACCAAAGGTATATTTTTAACCTTTTTTGATAGGTCGAAACTACCAAAGGTATATTTATTCGTGTATAATCTAAACTGAAATATTAAATGAACAGTTCTGATAAAAACACGATTTTTTTATTTATGATATA
>CAKONV010000040.1 GCA_934098295.1 uncultured Bacilli bacterium
TTAGGGATAATTTTAGGGATGAATTAACTAGTGAAAAGGTATATGTTGATCCAGTTAATTATTTACACGAATAAAAAAACAAGATAAAAAGGGACTAGTTTTTAGTCTCTTTTACATAAATATTATTAATATAACGATATAACTTGTTAATACTGCAGCAAGTGATATTGGAATGCTATATTTAAAGTAATCTTTAGTATTTAGATTATATCCATTTTTTTTAAGTAATCCGATTGCTGTAATATTTGCTGATGCTCCGATTGGAGTAAAATTACCTCCGAGTGTTACTTCAATAATTAATCCATAGTATAATAGTGCAGGATTAATGGTAGTAGATAGTGTTATTGTTGTGATTAATGGTAGCATAGTAGCAACATAAGGTATGTTATCTATAAATGCTGAAATACCTACTGATACGAATACTATTAATGTATACATAATTAGTGGATTATCTCCGATGTTTAAAAACTTTTTACTTACTAGGTTAATTATTCCTACTTCTTTAACTCCACCAATAATAACAAATAGACTAGCAAGTAATAGTGATGTTGTATTTCCGGTAAGTGTTGCTGCTCTTTCGAGGTTTGAAAATATTGATATATATATAACTGGTATTACTGGGGATATTTTAAATTTTTTAGCAACTATTAATACAATTGGTGCAATAATAAGTATCGTTGCAACGTTATCAATAAATGCTGATACGAGACCTGCGAATACTGCAAAAGCTACAGTCATCCATTTTGTATTTGAAGTTTTTTTGATTATATATTCTGATAGTAATTCAGGCATTTTTGATTCAATAAATAGTGATACTTTACCCATTGTACCAAATATCATTAACAGTACATTGAAGTCAATTTCATTTAGTATTTTATTAACTGATAATATTCCTAATAATACAAATATTAATGCTGATATAAGAGCAATGTAATGTTTATATTTTGGTATTACTAACATAAGAATATATGTTAAAATAAAAAATGATAAAGCAATTATCATAAGAATACCTCAAGTTTAATAATAACATATTCTTTTAGGATTTGTCAGATAATTAATTTGTAGAAAAATGTGTTTTAATATGCAAAAATACTAATTGTTTTTAATTAGTATTTTTTCTATATAACTAACTATTAGGAACATAATATAAGAGACTATCATTAATATAATAATACCACTCATTACTAGGTTTAAATTAAATACTTGTGAACCATACATTATTAGATAACCGATACCATTTTTACTTACTAATAATTCTCCCATAATTACTCCGACTATAGTTATATAGCGAGAAAGCGTTTAAATTTAAAAAATAGTATTTATTTTTAACATTATTTATAGTATAATCTTATTTGATAGAAAAACTAAAAATCAAACAAGAAATTGCCAAGCCCTTGTAAATAAAGGAAATTCTTATTTGATTGTTATTTGATAGGAAGTGCTTTTTTATGTATGTAGTAGAAGAATATAAAGTTTCAGAAGAAGAATTAATTAACTTATTAAAATCTCTATTAAAATTAGATAAAGAAAATGAATGGATTGAATTTAAACTTAATAATGATGATCCTTCAATGATTGGTGAATACATTTCTGCTTTGTCCAATTCAGCAACATTATCCAATAAAGAACATGCATATTTAATATATGGTGTTGATGACAAAAGTAAAGAAGTAATAGGAACTGATTTTAATTTTGATAATTCTAAAAAAGGAAACGAACCCTTGTATAATTGGCTATATAGAAAATTGAAACCACAAATTGACTTTAATGCATATGAAATTTATTATAGTGGTAAAAGAGTTTTGATAATTGAAATTGATAAGGCTAGACTTTATCCTATAGAATTTGATAATGTTGCTTATATTAGAGTTGGACAACAAAAACGAAAATTATGTGATTATAAAGAAAAAGAAAAAAAGTTATGGAACATGTTAAACAAAGCATCATTTGAAGAAGAAATAGCATTATCAAAATTGGAAATAGAAGATGTTATAGATTTACTTGAAATAAGTACATACTATAAAATGCTCGAACTACCATATCCAGAAACTAAAGAAAAAATAATAGAAGATTTTATGGAAGAAGGTTTTATTAAGGAAATATATGGAAAATTGGCAATAACCAATTTAGGTGCAATATTATTTGCAAAAAATGTACATCAATTTAAGTCAATTAGTAGAAAATCAATTAGACTAATTCAATATAAGAATAAAAATAAATTAGAAACTATAAGAGAAGTTAACTATGATAGTGGATATGCTATATGTTTTGAAGAAATATTAAAAAATTTAGATCTTTTAACTCCACAGAATGAACATATTGGTTTGGCACTACGAAAACAAGTAAAAATGTACCCTGAAATTGCACTCAGAGAATTAATTGCTAATGCAATGATTCATCAAGATTTTACAATTGGTGGCACAAGTATATTAATTGAACTTTTTTCTAATAGAATAGAAATATCAAATCCAGGTACACCTTTGATTAGCATTGATAGATTTATAGATCATAATCCTATATCAAGAAATGAAAAACTGGCAAGTATAATGAGAAGATTTAAAATTTGTGAAGAAAAGGGTAGTGGTATAGATAAAGTAATTAAATCGGTAGAATTATATCAGTTACCAGCTCCTAATTTTTTAGAATATGATAATGGAACTAAAGTCATTTTATATTCATATAAACAATTAAGTGAAATGGATAGAGATGATAAGTTAAGAGCTTGTTATCAACATGCTTGTTTACAATATGTTTCTGGTGAAAAAATGACTAATGAAAGTCTAAGAACTAGGTTTAACATTGAAAAGAAAAACGCTGCAATAGCATCTAGAATATTAAGTGATGCTGTATTATCAGAATTAATAAAAGAATATCAACCAAATTCTGAATCTAGAAGATATAAAAGTTATTTACCATATTGGGCATAGTTAATTTGATGACTATTTGATTATGGATATAAATTTTTAAAAAAAGCACTAAAATATATAGTGTTTTTTATTTGATGGTTAATTGATAATATTTATTTAATAATTTAATATAATTTATTGAGGTCATTTATTTATGATAATCAAAAATTATATTAAAGAGAAAGAAATAAATCCTAAAGAGATAACATTAAAAATACCAATAATATATGAAATAATGAAAAAATATATAAATGAAGAAATATTGAAGAAGAGGATATAATTGATTATCCTCTTTTCTTTTTAGAAAAATGATGGTAGCATGTAAAAGTAAGTTTATATCCTTAAAAGGCTTTTATGTGTTGTAAAGGAGGTAAATAAAATAAAAGCAGGATTATACGCAAGAGTATCAACGGATATGCAAGTAGAAGGATATTCGATTGATGCACAAAAAGAATTATTAGTAAACTTTGCAAAAAGTAAAGAATATAGTAGTTATAAATTTTATATTGATGGTGGATATAGTGGTAAAGATTTAAATAGGCCCGCTATACAAGAATTAATGAAAGACGTAGAAAATCACAAAATTGATACAGTTATAGTATTTAAATTGGATCGTATTTCAAGAAGTCAAAGGGATACTTTATATTTAATTGAAGAAGTATTTAATAAGTACAATGTAGGTTTTATTTCAGTGAGAGAAAATTTTGATACAACAAGTCCATTTGGCAAAGCGATGATTGGTATTTTATCAGTATTTGCTCAATTAGAACGAGAAACTATTTTAGAAAGAACAAGATTAGGTTTAAGAAAACGAGCTGAAGCGGGTCTGTGGCGAGGTGGTGGGAAAATACCTTTCCCTTATGATTATGATGAAAAGCAAGGAATTTTAATACCTAATCCAGAAAAGGTAGAATTATTGAATAAAATGATAACTTTATATTTGGGTGGTAGTAGTTTTCTTCAAATCTCTAATATTGTTGGTATGGATGAAAGTATGGTTGAAAAAAGAATTCTTAGTAGAACTAATTTAGGTATTATTCCATATAAAGGCGAAGAATTTGAAGGCCAACATGAACCTGTAGTAAGTGAAGAAATATATAATAGAATAATTAAAATGAATAAACTACGAAGCAAATCAAGAACAGCAAGACATTACTTATTATCTGGTAAGATATATTGCGCGAAATGTGGAGCGAAATATCGTTATCAAAAATGGGGAAAAAGATTAATTTGCTATTGTTATTCACAACAAAAAAGTAGACCTAAATTTATTAAAAATCCAAATTGTAAGAATAAAAGGTATGATTCTTTTGAAATAGAAGATGCAGTTTTAGAAAATATATTTGCTATGTCTTTAGATGAAAAGATGTTTGAAGAAAATATGTTAATTTTAAATGTTAATACTGTAGAAGAATTAGAAAACAGAATTAATAAATTATCTAATCAAATAGAAAACTTACTTAACTATATATCTCTTGGAGTTGCAATAAAAGAAACATTAAATAAAATTAATGCTTTAGAAGATGAAAGAAAAGAATTAAAAGAACAATTAAAAGATGAAAAGGAAGCTCAATCTCAAATTGAAACAACTAAATCAATGATTAAAAATTTAAGAGAAGTTTGGAATTATATGGCTTTTAATGAACAAAGATTAATTATAGAGCATTTAGTTGAAAAGATAGTTATTGATGATAATAAAATTAGCATATACTATCAATTGAAATGATTTTATTTTTTATATTATTTTCTCGTCATATCTGTTATTATTCCAATTAGGGACATACTGATATTTATTTTTAAGCAACTTATTATGGCCCAGTAACTATTTGGTAATACTAGGTATTTATA
>CAKONV010000041.1 GCA_934098295.1 uncultured Bacilli bacterium
AAAAGATAGGGTGATTTGTTAGAAAAATAAATATATGAAAATCATTCCTAAGAATAATACTTCTTAGGAATTTTTTTTAAAAAAAAAAGAGAATTAGAATAAAGAAAAGGAGAAGTAAAAAAATGAAAAGTACAAAACAAAATTTTCTATCGGAGTCTATTCAAATAGGTATATAGACATCAACGGTAATTTTAAATAATGATCAAAATGATTTGTTAATAGAAATACCATTAATAACAACTAATATTTTAAACAACTTAGATTTTAGTATTGTTTATTCCTATATGAATAGATTTAGTAACTATGCTTTTTTAGGTATGGGTGTTAAACATAATTATTACACAAAAATTGTAAAGAAACCAACAACTGATAATAATATCTATAAAGTAGAGTTACAAGATGGAAGAGTAGCAACATTTGAAGAAAAAGATGATGAATATTACTCAGAAGATTTTAATATGCATATTAATAAAACAGAAGAAAAACTAGAATTAATAGATTCTATGGGAAATATGTTATCATTTAAATTAGATGAAAATTATCCTTATATGTTAACTACTTCAAAAAATGTAGAATATCATATGGAAATGAATGATGAATGTTTAAGAATAGAAAATCCAGATAATTACTATATAGAAGTGACAAGAGAAAAATTAACAGAATTTGAAGTTCATTTTTATAAAACAAAAGAAAAAACAGATATATTAATATCATCTGCAATAGTAAAGATGAATGGTAATGATTTAAATGAAGTAACATGTTATGAGTATGATAATAGTAGAAAAGGGATAATAGTTGCAAGTTTAAAAATTAATATAAATCAATCAACCATTGAAATAATAAATACTATAAAAAAAGAAAGAGTAAAATATTTCATCAATGAACAAAACAAAATTGAAAAAATCTATCAATCAACCGAAGAAGAATATGGTAATAAATTAGTAACTTTGATATCATATGATGAAGATACTGTAGAATTTAAAGGTCCATATAATGAATACAAAAAGATAAAGTATGATCAAAATAATAATTTAGAAATGGAAAGAGATGAAGTATATTTAAGTAAAGCTTATAAATACGATGAAAAGAATAGACTTATCTATACATCTGATGTAATAAAATCAATTGAAAGTGAAGCTAAAAAAAGAGGAAATATTCTAACAAATGGTTTCTTTAGTCAAGGATTAGAAGGAATAATATATAATAAAATAGATGTAAGCTTAATAGATATACTTAGTGACTTAGGTGGCAAAGGAATAAGAATTAAAGAAAATGAAGATGGAGATAGTGGAAAAGTAATAATAGATACTTCTTATAAGGGAAAAGAAAATGAAAATTATACTTTTTTATATTATTTAAAAACCTATGGAACAAGTCAAGGAACAATAGGAATCGAATTAATTGAAAATAATATCGTTAAACAAACGATTGAAGAAGAAATAAGAAATACAAAGAAGAGTGAATGGTATTTAAAATCAATTATCTTTACAGCTAATACTTCTTTTGATAAAATAAGAATAAGGATATCAACTATAAATTATGAAGATATAATTGATATCGCATCAATACAATTATATAATTATATTTTAGGAAGTTATTTAACTTATAATAGCGAAGGCTTAGTAGAAAGAATGATCAACTATAATAAAGAAGTAAAATATAGTTATACATATAATAAAAGAAATTATAATTTAAGTAAAAAAGAAACTACCAATAAAACTAAAGAATATAAAACTGATGAAAAAAATAATGTAACGGAAGTATATGAAATAGATTCTTTAAATGCGATTGTAAAGAATAGTTATGATGAAAATAATAATTTAATAGAAAGAACAAAAAGTTATGATTCTATTTATACAATCCAAAAGAATGAATATGAAGAAGGATACATAAAAAGAAATGAAAATGAGTTAGGAATTATAACTGAATATAATTATGAAAAAAATAATGGAAAACTTCTTTCAAAAACTAGTGATAATAAAAAAATAGAATATATGTATATTCTAAATAGTTTTAATAATGGTTATAAATTATATGATAGTAATAATAACTTAATAGATTTAGGATATGTATTGTTAGATGAAAAAGAATTTTTAAAAAATTGTTATAATAGAATAAGTGTATTTGAGTACACTTACGATGATTTTAATAATTTAATAAAAATAACAACTCAAAAAATAGGAACAGATGAAAAAGACATCATAACATTAGAAGAAATGACATATTTACATGAAACAAGAGATGATGTAGTAATTTGTCTACCAATAATAGAAACGGTAAAAACGCTAGAAAATAATACTTATAAATATGAATATGATGAAAATTATAATCTAAAGAGAATAAAATACCAAGAGGCAAATCAAACTAAATTTATCACATTACAGGAATATGAGTATGATGTAAATAAACAAGTAAAACAAATAAACAATTATCTTTTAAAATCTCCTGGAGTTCTTCCTTTAATAGAAGAAACAATAGATATAACTTATGATTACCGAAATAGAGTAAAGGATATAATAAGTAGTAAGGGAGTAAAAGAGACAAATGGATATGAAGATGATACACTAGCTATTAAAACTACCAAGTTTAATGATCAAGAAGAAATAGAAGTAATGAGTAGTGAAGAAGTAAGTACTATTTCTTTTTATAATAGTGTAAAAAGATCAGATGAAGAAAATCCTATTTATAGTAGCTTTTTTGATGGAAGTTATATGGCGACATGTGCAGTAAATGGTCAAACAAAAGGATTAGCATATCAAACAAATTTAATAGGTATAAAGACAAGTGGATTGTTAAACTACATAAAACTAGAAAGAAATAATATATTAATTTATAAACTTAATAAAGTAGATATGACAAATAAGAGAATGATTGTGGTCGGTTGTAACTTCCGAGTAAACAAAGAAAATCCAACAATGAATATCTTTTCTATTTGTCAAGATCAAGAAGAAATAGAACCAAAAATAGTAAATAATAGTATTTTATCAGCTAGTTTAAATGATGGAAAATTATATATAGATATAAAAAATAAAAATGGTGCACTAAATATTATAACAACTAATTTAGGTATAATAAATAATGAATGGAACTTTGTGTCACTAGCTTATGGATATAGAGAAGATGAAGGAAGTAAAAAAGAAGAATATTTTGATGTAACATTAAATGGAAGAGTAAAAAGATTTAATGGATTAAACTTACCAAAAATATTTGACGTAATATTTAACGATAAAGCCTCAGTTAAATTTAAAGGCGAATTAGGGTATGAAATAGATATAACTTCGGTTTATATAACATATAACAACACTAATACTTCAACGAGTCTAGTAAACAAGATGAATGAATTATACTTAAGAACAATATATGAACTTATAGGATATGAAGAAGATAAAGAAACTGAAAATTATAATCAATTTCAAACAAACAAAAACATAACAAATAAATACTTTTTAGATTCCACAAAAAATTATGTATTAATACCTTTAAATGATAGCTTTTTAACAAATAAAGAAGATATAGTTATAAACAATAATTACAATAAAATATCACATTTTTGTTTTGATGGTAAAATAAAGAAAAAAGCCCTATATGTAATAGAACCTAATATGAGTTATAACATACCTTTAGGAAAAGAATATAGTATCTCATTAAATATAAATTATCAAGTATTTGAAATAGAATCAACAATTATTGAATTAAATGATTCAAACAATAACCGAATAAGACTTGTAAAGAATGAAAATAATGAGATTGAAATATATATAAACACAACTAAATATTTAACGAAGGCAAAACTTGAACAAAACAAATGGACTAATATTATATTTACATCAAAATTCATAAAGAATCCAACTAGTAATCCTGATTATAATTATATAAGTCTAATCATAAATGGAGAAACATTATTTAGTACTAGTCTAAATAGATATTATGATATTAATAAACTATTTCTATTAAATTCAACAAGTAAAGAAAATGACTGTACACATAAAATAGAAGGAATATTAATAAAGAATGGATTATTTGAAACTCAAGAAATAAATGAAATAATAAATAATGAAAATAAACTAAACATTGTAAAAAGTTATTCACCATTAAACATAATGGTAAATGAAACAATAAGTTTAAAAGAAAGTTTAATAGAAAAAACATATGTACCATTTTATAAATTAGGTGATGAAGGAAAACCAGGAATTAGAATCTTACCTACAATAAATCTTGAAGGGATAGAATTATTAAAAGATAATAAGAGTTATATAATAGATTATGATTATGAAAAGACAAGTAATAACTCATTAAAAAATAATTTATTAAAAAGCTATAAAATAACATTAGCTGATAACACCAAATCAGAAGACACGATAGAAGAAAATAAAGAATATACATATTATTTAAATAACGCCATATAAAAAGAAAAAGATTTAATAACCTCAAAAGAAATAAAATATACATATGATGAAGGCGGAAATATAAGTAGTATAACAAATAACAATAAAACCGAAAACTTTATCTATGATGAAAAAAATAGATTAATTAAAGTAGGACAAAAGATAATAAAATATAAAAGTGAAAATAGTTTATACCCAAGTGAATATGGAATATATATGAATGGCAATTTAATGGCAGGAATGAAATACACATGGGAAGATAAAAGATTAGTAAAAGTAAAGAACTTAATGAATGAAGAAATAAAATATAGT
>CAKONV010000042.1 GCA_934098295.1 uncultured Bacilli bacterium
TCTTCTTAGCAATAAACGCACCGAAGATTACGCTTATGATTAAATTTTTTTAGGACATTTTGCAAAGTTATTGACAATAATAGTTTTTATTTTTACAGGCAAATTATTCTAAATTTTTCTTTTTATTGCTTTTTAGCATTTTCGATGGTTTTTCTAATATCACAAACATACTCTAAGTATTTAATTTTATGTCTCGAAGCATCTTTTAATTCTAAAGTTACAGTTCCACTTCTAAATGTACCATTTTCACGTGAGTAATTTTCTTGGATGATATAATTAATATCGCTTAATGGTATTACCATTGTCTTTTTTTTATTTTTTTTAACAATTAATTCTTTATTCAAGTAATCAATTGTTATAATATCTATTGGTGTTTTAGCTAAAACTATAATTCTATCAATACTTAGTCCCACCAAAATTATTAAAAGAACTAATAAGAAAACAAATAAAATTTCATAATCTTTATCCCAGTTAAAGGCTTTTATAATTATGATACCTATTATATCTAATGCTACGCATATAATACTGCAAATTAGTCCTTTTTTTAGCCAAGATGTTTTTTTACCAATAACTTTTTTTTCTTCCATCAACTTATTTTCCTTCTTCTTTTTTTACTAAAGTATATCATAATTTAGCATTAAAAACTAATATTTGACTTTTAATTTTTAAACTTATCAAAACAATTTTTTCCTATTACTTTAACTTAAAAATGAAGAATATTTTATATTCTTCATTTTTTTATCATTATATAATTTTTAAACTACCATTTTCAATTATGTTACCACTTTTACGATCAAATAAACAAACATTATTTCCTACAATATTAAATTTTATTATTGAACCTATTTGATAAATAATTCCACCAAAGACTACACTTGTAAGTAAATAATCATTAACTCTTATCTTTAAAGTTGTTTCCATGCCTGTAGGCATTGCTCCATAAACTTCACCTTCTAAAGTAGCATCTTCGGTTATTTCTAGTGATTCCGGTCTTATGCCTAAAACAAAGTCACCATTAGTTGGAATGTCTTTATCTATAGAATTTTCATCATCTTCATTTATTTTATTAATTTTATATTTAAAGATTTCATCTTTATTACTTTTTTCAATATAATCCTTTTTATTATTATTTTCTTCTGCTTCAAGTTTTAATTTTGTTAATGTTTCATCTCTAGTTTGATACCACTTTCTTAAATTTAAATTCTTGTTTGGCAAAAAAACAGCATAATGATTATTAAGTAATTTTAATTTTAAGGTGCAATTTGTTTCCTCAATTAATTTGGCTTCGATAAAATTGATTGAAGGATTTCCAACAAAGTCAGCAACAAAAGTATTTATTGGATTATTATAAATCTTTAATGGTTCTTCATATTGTTGAAGAATTCCATTATTTATTAGACATATTTTAGTAGCTAAAGTCATTGCTTCCATTTGATCATGAGTTACATATACGAATGTTGAACCCGTTTTTAAGTGCAATCTTTGTAATTCATAACGCATTTCTAAGCGTAATTTAGCATCAAGATTTGATAAGGGTTCATCCATAAATAAAACATGAGGTCCTGGAGCAAGGGTTCTCGCAATCGCTACCCGTTGTTGTTGTCCACCCGATAATTCTGATGGATATCTATCCATAAACATTTCAACTTTAACAATTTTGGCAACTTTTCTTACCCTTAGGTCAACTTCTTCACTGGTAAGTTTTCTTTCAAGTTTTTTTATGGTATCATTTTCAATTACTTCGCCATTTTCATTTAAAAGTTGATTTTTTATTTGATATTTCTTAGTTATTTGCTGATTAGTAAATTCTAATTCTTCCCTTATTTTTTTAACTTCTTCTAACTGATTGGTCATTTTGTGAATATTATATTTTAAAATTCTTTGAGCCGTTTTATAAGAAATTGCGTAAGTTGATATCAATTTTATTAAAAATCTTTCTTCGTTTATTTTTTGATTTTTATTTGTACAATCACTAGCAATATCTATAATTGTTTGCCATTTGTTTAAAACGTTTATTATTTGTTTATTGGTTAGATATTCATAATCAATTATGGGAAGTTCGTCTTTAATGTTTTTTAAACCAAAAGCGATATTTTGGTAGACAGTCATATTTGGCCATAAAGCATAATTTTGAAATAAAAAGCCAACTTTTCTTTTACTAGCAGGTACATTTATCCCTAAAGCTGAGTCATAAACAACTTTATCACCTATTTTTATTCTTCCACTAGTTGGCGTTTCTAACCCAGCAATCATTCTTAGTGTAGTTGTTTTTCCACAACCAGATGGACCAAGTAAGGTAACGAAAGCATTATCTTCTATCGTTAAATTTAAGTTATCAACTGCATAAAAGCTATTCCATCTTTTCGTAACATTTGTAAGTTCTATTTTCGGCATTTTTTATCCCCCTATACCTTTATCTAAAGATGCTCCCGTAATTTTATTTACTAAAGCATTACATATTAAAATTGTAACAATTAAGATTAAGTTTATACCGCTAGAAAAAGCGGCTAATCCCATTTCATCAAAATAATCTAAAGTTGTTGATAAAATAAAACCTTGTACACATAGCAACATAAACAATGATAATTCTCTTAAACAAGTCATAAATGGTAATAAATAACCACTTATAATTGATGATTTTTGAATGGGAATGATTATATTTAACATTCTTTTATACCATGGAATATTTTGAATAATAGCCGCCTCTTCAATTTCATTTGATAATTGTAACATAGAATTAAGGGAACTTCGAGTAGAAAATGGTATATATTTAATAGTGCCAACAATAATCAAAATTAAATGCGTATTAAATAAATTAATTTTATCTGTAGAGAACAATACATAAAAAGCAGCACCAACTGCGATAGAAGGCATTAAATAGGGTAAAAAAGACATGGCATTTACATAACTTGCCCATTTATTCTTTCTATTTTTGCTGACAGCATAGCCAATTAGAGTTCCAATTGTTCCAGCAATTAATGAACAAGAAAAAGCGACGATCATTGTTCCCAAAAAGGCTTTCCAAATCATTTCATTAAATAACATTCCTTGTTGTCCATATAAGCTAGTATCATTACTATTCTTAGTCAACCACCATTTTGTTGTTAAATATTTAAAATCACCAGTATACAAGAAACTATAGTCTCCTGGGTTTGGTAAGAAAGTTTCAAAGGCGAAAGATACAATGGGAAAAATAGAAGTAAAAAAGGTTAAAACAATAAAAAGAGCACCAACAGCATATTTTCCTATTTTTCCTAAATTGATTTTACTAAGCTGTGCCGATTTTCCAGTAACAGTTGTATAGTTTTTTCTTCCCTTCAAACTTATTTCATTTAAAAGTAATACAGCTACTCCAAATATCATCATAATAATAGCTAATATGGAAGCCTCGCCCGTATATCCACTATTCATTTCAATATATCTTGTGGAAAGAGTTGTATATGACAAATAATGAGGTACTGGGTAACTACCAATTGAAGAACCAAAAACTAAAAGAATAGTCGATAAAATAGCCGGTTTTATCATTGGTAAGGTAACCCTAAACATGATTTTGTGTTTAGGTGTATTTAAAATGGTCGCTGCTTCTTCCAAAGAAGCATCCATATTTTTAAATATTCCGCCTATTAATATATAAGCAAAAGGTGCATAGTGTAATCCCAAAACCACTGAAGATGGAAAAAGACCATTACACCACCAAAGAGGCATTTTAATTCCTAAAGTAGCAGCTAAAAGTCCATCGGCAGTACCACAAATAGCATTACTATTAAAAACATTTTTCCAAACAACCGCTAAAGTCCACTGAGGCATGATATAAGGAAAAATAAAAATTGAACTTAAGTATTTACGAAATTTTAAATTAGTTCTTGTAACTAAAAATGCGAAAAAGCCACCATATAATATTGATATTAGGCATGTAAAAATCGCTAATTTTAAAGTATTAAAAACAGGAGTTAATAAATTCTTATTTATCAGTTGTCCTGTAAATAAATCGACATAATTATAGAAAGTAAATCCTTCTTTTTTTCCTGTAAAGAAAGAGTCAACAGTGCCGGGATGAACCGTAAAAGTATCTTTTACTATCGCAACAATAGGACTAATTGTTGTAAAAGTAACTAAAATACCAAATAATAACAATATGACATTTTGAGGCTTAGAAAAAAATGTTTTTATTTTGTTTCCTAAAATTTTATTTTTAAATAATTTAGTGTCTTGATAGTTAGACTCCATTTTTATTTCTTTCCTCCTCGTATAATATAAATTGTTCATAATTATTTTAATTGATAATGAACTAATATCAATTTATTTCATATAGA
>CAKONV010000043.1 GCA_934098295.1 uncultured Bacilli bacterium
ACTATAGAACAACACACAAACCTTAAGTTTAATCCAAATATCGGTGAAGTATCGTTTGATGATGTTGAGAATTCTATAATAATTGCTGCATCGCTAGAAGAAAAATGGAGAATGACTAAGCTATCCTTTGATAACTCAGTTAGGTGTGACTACAATAACATTCCAGATGATATAGCTGATTGTGATTGGGTTAATTCTGAAACTGTGGTAGAAATGAAAGTCTTATCAATAAATTTACATGGGGAATCTTTTACTGCAGAGAAATTCACTATTGTCTATAAAGATGCTAAAATCAACAACATTGCTTCAGTTCTTAAAAATAAAAAAAGGAAAAGGAAAGACATTCTTTTAACTATGAAACCAATAGACGGAAAAGATGTTTTTTACAAGTATATACGTATGAGCAATATAACGCACATTCCTCAAAAGTGACTTTGATTATTTCTTAGCAAAACTTGTTGATTACTTTTCTGCTATTATATCAGCTAATTTATGTACTTGCTTACAGCACATAAGTAATGGTATGACTCAGTATAAATATTAAGAACATTTGGTAATACGCAACATAAATCCGAGATTCACTTAGAGGTGAAATCTCGGATTTCTATAATTGCTCTTTTAGAAGCTTAAAACTATTTATCTATATATTCATGTGAAGTCGGTCTGTAATTTTCGGACTTATACTTTTTGTACTTTTCACTTCGCTCCTCAGAAATACATTGGTTTACTTCTGTTTCGATCGGTTCGGTACTGATAGCATCGCTCAAAATATTTTCAAGGTATTCATATTCGGAAAATTGATCTAAAGATGCCATTACAAGAGCATTTCTGAAATATCCTGCACTTTTTGAGATTAACTCATGGTCGAAATAATATCCATGGGATTCTACGAAAAAAGCAATAAGCATAGTTACTGTTCGGGTATTTCCCTCTCTGAAAGGATGGACTCGACAAATTCTTGAAAAAAATTTGACCGTTTCAGAAACAAACTCGTTTTTAGTTATATGTTTCCAATCCACTTGATTTATTTCGTCAAAAATCTTTTCAAGGTCACCTTCGATTGAATCGCAATCCGAATACCAAACGCTTTTCCCGCCGAGAATATCTTCTCTCTTCTGAATATTTATTACCCGAAACTTTCCTGCCCACTCATAAACATCTTCAAACAATATTCTGTGAATTTCAGACACGCCGTGTGCTGAAAAATCCGAAAATCCGTTTTCATACAAAACCATCATATTGGCACGCGATAACTCCGCTTCTGCTAAATCCAATTCTTTTTCATCTTGTATGTTTAGTAAATTTCTGAGAACATGACTTCCTTCATAAAGGTAAACATCATATTTTGACATTTTCAAGCCCTCTTATGAGCATCAATAAGAATTTTTTTCATTTCAGCTGAAGATAACTTGCCGTTTGCCCATAAGTTTGATAATTCTTTGGCTCTCCCTGATACCGGCACACCTTCAATATTGTTAATCGCATCTGCAATTTTAACAGCTTTCATACGTCTTTGAATTTGATTTGGCGACATAACTACCTCCTAAAATTTACTGTAATTATTATAAATTTTGTTCATAAAAAAATCAAGACTTTATTCATTAAAAAATAATTTTAAAACCTCACGGTTTTGTAAATTCGTGTAGTTTCTTGCAGTTCCTCCATTTTGGGATATTTATATTCCGATAGGGTTGATAAGTGAGCGTTTAGGTTATTCTGAACCTTATAATAATTCAATATCTCGCGCAAAAATGCTATTGTTGACTTTTTATAGGCTTTAGCAGAAACAATTTCTTCAAACGCCGCCGCGCTGAAGGATTCTGCCAATCGTTCTGTATATGCAAGAAATGCAGAATAATTTATATCCTCTATTTCATTAAAGTTTTGCAGAACTTCCAAACCGTGAACCATATTTGTTATTTCTTTTGAAAATTCTAACGGCACTTGATGCACAATAACATTACGAATTGATTTAGTCAATCCCTCAAGTGCGGAAGACATAACTGTGACCGTTTTGGATATTTGAGTTGTTAAATTCAGTGAATTGTATAATGAGTAACCGACAACCGTTCCGGTTTCATTTTCAGTAAAGGCAGATATGATTTCCTTTTCTGACGGCGGAACGATCCCATACTTACTTACTTTCGGCAAATGATATGTGCCTTTCGCAATCTTTACAAGCCCGCCCGATTCACACATTCTTTGGAGCGTTTTATAGTATGCCGCTTCGCTGATTTGTGAAGCAAGCTTTTCTTTATACAGCCTGCTTGCGACAATCAGTTCGTTTTCTTTAAACTCGGCAAGCGCGTTCTTTACCACAGGATTTCTTTTCACTTATTCCACACCTCTATCCTGATTTCTATGTTATCATTATACTCAAATCAAACAGTTTTGTCAAGTAAAATTGATTTTTACTTGACAAAAACACCTTTTTAAATTCCTATTTATCTTGCAAAAACTTCTTCGTAACCTCAAGGATTTTTCTTTATCAGGACACAATCTGATTGACCATAAAATTATAAATTTCTTATTGCAATTATAATAAAATGTTTTTTTGTTTTAAAACGGACTTTGTTTCAAAATATTTCTTGACACTTTAATATGACTATTTAATCTAAGAAGATGGCATATTCTAAAGGTGTAGCTCCTTTTGCAAGTCTAAAACGGTTATTATGTTTTTTTAAACTCGGCAATATATGACTTAAGGATCGTTAATATCTAAACTAAGATGCCTTTGACGAAATAAAAACACCGTCCGTCCTGTGATTAGGATAGGCGGTAATTTGAAATAACTTATGATAAATAATATCTTATTCGTCAATAATAAATATACTTATAATATTATACTTTTTAGGATAAACAAATATGTGTGCTGAATATTTATAACATAGATGTTTACATTTTTTACTTTTTAGAGTTTATTATAATAAAAGGGGGAAATGTGTTGAAATATGTTAAAGAAAATGATATAATCACATCAATAATAAGGTGGGATTATATGAATAACAATGTTTTAATTAGCACTGCCATGCTTAATGCATATTGGGAAAAAGAAAAAAAAGATACTCTTGATCTTCTTATTCCATTTGTTAAGTATTCTATATCCAAAAACACTGACAAGAATTCAGAAATTAACATTTCACATGTTCTTGATTTTTTTAAAAATGAATTTGGTTATGAGTCCTTTCCGACAAATGTTATTATCTTAATATTTAATAGACTCAGTCCTAAGTTTTTAAAAAAAGAAAGAAACAAATACTATTTAATATCCAATTTTGACGATGATATCAAAAAATTTAATGACAGACAGTTATTATTCCGCGAACATCGTGAAAAAGTTATCAACTCACTCAGACTCTTTTTAAATGAGAAATCAATAATAAATAAAAATTACAGCGATGATGCCATTATGCAATCGTTAATATCCTTTTTTGCAATTAACGGCATCTGCATAATTCGAAATACTGCCTTACTGGATATTTTAAAAAAAGAAGACAATAAGATGAACTATTGTATAGCTCAGTTTATTTTAAATGAATTTAATAAAAAGTCTGTGATTTTCAATTATATTGAAGACATGGTCAAGGGATTTTTTGTATCTACGGTAATTTCTTTGCAATATAAAAATACCAATATTGCGCATGCGAAATTTAAAGAATTAAATTGTTATTTAGATACTCGAATAATTATTAATGCGTTGGGTCTGCATCTAAAAGAAGAAAAAGACTCCTCTTTGGAAATGATTTCTATGTTAAAGGAAAAAGGCGCAAAATTATTTTGCTTTGAACATAATTTAAGAGAAATTAACGACATAATTTTAGCCTATAAATTTAGTTTAATAAACCCTCATCAAAACAACTCTCATAATACGCTTGAATCATGGGACAATTTGAATTATACCATTACCGATGTTGAGCGATACCAAAGTTTATTAAATAAAAAGATAGAAGGACATTTTGTCTTACCTAAGGTGGTGAAGTAAAAATGATTCAAGAAATGGTTCAAGATACAAGTAATATTAAGGAAAGATGCTATGAAGCATTAGAAAAGGCAAAGAAATTACAACCAGAATTAAATGATGTAATTACTTTTGTTGATCCTCAAGAACAATTAGATAACTTACCTGAAACAGGTTTAATGAGAGGCGTTCCAATCGCTCTTAAAGATAATGTTTGTACAAAAGGCATTCTTACAACAGCCGCAAGTAATATTCTTAAAAACTATGTTCCTGTATATGATGC
>CAKONV010000044.1 GCA_934098295.1 uncultured Bacilli bacterium
ACTGTTTCTGATTTTAAGTTTAGAAACAAAGATAAACATAAAAAGGGAGAACACTATAAATATTGTGTTACTTTCACTGATGGAAGTACAAAATATGGCTTTTCAAAAGAAGATCCGTATTATGGCTCTTTTCTTGACTGCAAAACACTGCGATATACCTGCTATAATTGTAAATATAAGCGTGATAGCAGAATAGCTGACATTATGCTTAGCGATTACTGGGGAATTGAAAAAGAACATAAAAGCTTTCCTTCACAAAACGGAGCATCAGCTGTTGTTTTGTGTACTCAATCTGCAATTGAATTGTTTGATTCTGTTAGGACCTCTATGATTTCAAAAGAAACTACATTTAACAAAATAGCAAAACATAATCATAGTCTAGTACAAAGTCCTTATATTGATGATGATTTAAAGTTAAAAACAATTAATATTAATTCAGATGAACTTTTTAGTTTATTAAAACCCCCTTTTGATTTGAAACTTAGAATAAAAAATCTAATACCAGAGAAATTAAAATATTTAATTAAAACATTTATATAGCGAGGAGAATAATGGTAAATACTGTAGTTTTAGTATATGATCAGGCTTATATTTCTGGTGGTGCAGCCAAAGTTGCTATAAAATCGGCTATAGCTCTCAAAAAGAGAGGATATAGAGTTATTTTTTTTGCAGCATTAGATCCTATTGATCATCAGCTTATTGATAATGATATTGAAGTAATTTGCATTGGCGGTGAACATATTGCCAACACCAAAAATCTTTCAACAATGTTTCGTGGCATTTGGAATAATCATGCTAAAAAAGAGCTTGAAAAACTATTAAATGCTCTGGATCCAAAATCAACAGTGGTACACATACATGGTTGGACAAAGGCTTTATCATCATCTATATTTTCTGCCTGCGAAAAATCAGGTTTTAAAACATTTATTACTTTACATGAATATTTTACCATCTGTCCAAACGGTGGAGTATTTAATTATAAAAAAGGTGAAATTTGCTCTTTGAGACCCGGCAGTATTAAGTGCGCATTTTGTAATTGTGACAAGCGAAATTATATCCAAAAATTTTACAGAAATATTCGCCAGTTTGTTCAGACAAAACAACTAAACAAATTACAGCCTAATGTTATATATATAACTGATTTCAGTAAGAAGATACTTGAACGCAACCTCAAGTATAAACACACCGACTTTTTTATAGAAAACAATGTAGAAATTTTAGACAGAGAAAAAGTGAATTCATCTAAAAATAAAGATTATCTTTTTATTGGACGAGTATCGAAAGAAAAGGGACCGGACTTGTTTTGTGAAGCAGTGACGAGAACCGGAGTGTCAGGTGTTGTAGTCGGTTCCGGTGCAATGGAAAATGAACTAAAAGAAAAGTATCCTAACATTATTTTTACTGGATGGCTTAGTTCTAATGAAATGAAGAAATATATTGACAAATCAAGATGTCTTGTTATATCATCTAAATGACTAACTACAAATGTACAATCTTGATATTTAGATGAAAGGTATTTTAGATTATCTATTCCTTGGTGTTTTGTATTTCCTTCTAGTAACTTACAATTACAAAATAAATAACTACACTCTTTAGCCATTTGTTCTACGCTTTCACATAGAGATGTATCACCAGTAAAACCAACAATTATATCATATTTTTTAAATATAAATCCATATGCTGGTTTCATTCTACCATGATCTACTAGCTTTTGTTCTACTTGATAGTCCTTAATAGTGAATTCATCATCAGTGTTAAATGTTATGTTCGTTTCATTACATATTTCTTGATAAGAGGTTGAAAAAGCAAGATTACCTATTAAATTTACTTTATCAATTCCTTCTTTAGAACAATAAATTATAGCGTTTTTATTTTCTGATTTAGATTTATTTAATATATAAAATGGCAAATCAAAATAATGATCTCCGTGAAAATGAGTAATTAATATATGATTTATTGTATTAGGTTTTATACCCTGCCTATATAAATATTTGCATGCCCCATTTGGAAAATCTACCATTATATCTTCATCAATAAGATAACAAGCACTATTATATTTTGTCCACATACTTCCTGAACCAATTATTTGTATTTTCATCTTTGTCTCGTATAATCAATATTATAGAAATATTAATTAATTTCTATAATTGATTAATCCCTTTCTATTTATATTTTATATTTTTGATTTATCATACAACTAGTTGTATAATAAATCTCGCACTGTGGATTTGTATCTATTTTTTTACAGCCACACTATGTGTTGGACTGGTCAGAGGAGTCACAGACCACAGATTTTTAATTTAATTGTTAATTAGTTAGTTAACACGTTAGTTTTTAACTAATCGATGTTTTATTAGATTACGAGTTTACATGATTAGAAACCTTGTGGCAAACATTCAGTGCAAAAAACTAATTAAGGAGGTGCTTATAAATGATATATTATATTGGTATTGATATATCAAAGTACAAACACGATTTCTGTATTATCTCAAATACAGGTGAAGTAATTGTTGAAAATTCTTCTTTTGAAAACAACAAAAAAGGATTTCAAACTTTATTGGAACTATTGAAACCCTATAATAAATCTGATGTCCATATTGCTTTTGAAGCAACTGGACACTACTCTAAGAATTTGGAACTTTTCTTAATTGATCAAGGTTATTCATTTATGAAAATAAATCCTCTCGTCATTCATCAGTTTTTAAAAGCTCGCAGCTTACGTAGAACTAAGACAGATAAAGCAGATAGTCTAGCTATTGCTAATTATCTAATGTCTGTTCCTTACAAACCAAATTCAAATATATTATACAACATTTTTACATTAAAGTCACTATGTAGAAGTAGAGAACAATTAATTAAAGAAAGAAGTAAATATCAAGTATTGTTAACAAATCAGTTAGACCTTACTTTTCCTGAACTGAAACCATTCTTAGATAATAGAATTTCAGCAACCTTATTATTTATTCTAGAAAAATATACTAATATTGAACATGTAGCTTTAATGAGAGATTATGACTCAATTAGAAATATTTCTCGTGGTAAATTCAGTTATGGTAAATTTGCTAAACTTAAAGAACTCGCCAAAAATTCAGTTGGTCATCATGATAAAAATACTGATTTACTTATTTCTACTTATGTCTCTGTTATCAAGACTTTTAATGATAAAATTGATCCAATAGAGAAACAAATTTCAACAATTATCAAAGAACTAAATCCTAGAATGTTAACCATTCCTGGACTTGGTGAAATATCTGCAGCAACCATAGTATCTGAATATGGAGATATTAGTAATTTTTCATCTCCAAATAAGATGCTTGCTTTTGCTGGCTTAGAACCTAGTATAATTCAATCAGGTACCATTGAAAATAATGGTAAAATGGTTAAACATGGTTCAGGTCATTTAAGGTATTCAATTATGAATACTGCAATGATTATTTTAAGGTACTCACCAACTTTTTATGACTATTACCTAAAGAAACGTTCTGAAGGTAAATGTCACAAGGTTGCATTATCTCACGTTTGTAAAAAACTATTAAGAGTTATTTACACACTAGAGAAAAACAACATTGATTTTAATCCGTCTTTATTAAAATAGCTATTTATATAACTTTTTCTCAAAATTTTGCTACTGCAAAATTCTTTTTGGCGTGGGATAATTTCCAATTTAGAACAAACTACTAAAAATTTTAAATTTACTATTGACTTTTAATAGTTAGACTCCTAATTTATTTTCTTAAGTTTTCTATCGCTTAATTCTAAAATAATGTCAGCAGAATTTGCTACTTCTTTACTATGTGTTACCACGATTACGCACTTATTTCTTTCTTTTGCTAACTTTTTAAGTATTTCAATTATTTCACCAGCAGTATCAACATCAAGA
>CAKONV010000045.1 GCA_934098295.1 uncultured Bacilli bacterium
GTATCTTTATCTTTACAACTTCCTAGAAAAAAAGTGATGAATAGTATTAGTATTATAAAGTTAATTTTTTTCATATTAACTACTCCTTCCTTGAATTAAATATATTCCATACCTACTCTAAAATTGTTAAATGAATTAAAAGAAAAATTCTTCTATTTAAAATATAATTAGCAGTTATTTCAGCCTTTCCAGGTCCTGATGAGTAAATTAGATATCGCGATGTCATAGAAATATTACTACCATCATTACACTCAATATCCCATACATAATATGCTAAATATGGATAAGGGCTGTTTGTAAAATTTAGTTCTAAAGTATATAAACCTGTTACCTTACTATAGGAGAAACTCATATTACATTCTATTACCAATTGATCAGTACTAGTTTCTTTTTTAATAGTAAATTCTTTTTTATATACCATTGAAGGATCTTGTTTGTTTATTGCACATATTATAACTTTCATATCATTATCGACACTTAAAGCTAAAACAGTTCCATAATTCGTTACAGTAGCTATGGATTCATCAGTTGAATACCAATCATACTCAAGCCTTGACATTGGTTCTTTTAATCTATTTTCAACCATCAAATAAATATTTCTAGTAAAACCTTCTGTTATTGTATTTCCTCTTAATAATCCTTTATTAAATGTTACTTCACTTCCTAATTCAAATCCTTGATTGAAAGCTGGGTCTGTAACTAACACTCCATCGATATTTAATTTTTGGTTAATAACTCTTTCTAAGCCAAAACTGATTGATATGTTATCATCATTCTTACCATATCCTATGTAATAAACACCTGGATCCAATATTATATCAAAAATAGGACTTCTATTTTCTCTCGTTATATTTTCAATTAATATTTCCAATATATCATATTCTTTATAATTTTCATCTCCACCTTTTTTTAATCGTTTTTCTAAAACGTATACAGGAATATTATCGTTAAAATCGCCATCAGTTACAATACTTAAATCTAATCTTGATCGCAAATTAAGTGTTATTTCTTTAAAATAACTATTAGAATGATTCAATGCAAATAATTCTTCAAAAGTATTATAATACAATGATTTAGAAAAATCAATAGTATTTTTTTCAATTTCTTCAATAAAGAAAGGAATAGATGAAAGTGTAGTCGAATAAAGTTCTATTTTTATATAATATCGTTCCTTACGTGTCGAATATACAAATAAACTGTTTTCGTTTTCAGAAGTTACTGACAGTTCAGCATTAGAAGAAATAGGGTACCTTCTTAAATGATTTTTTTCATCTGAACTAGTAATTCTTATACTTGATTTCTTGCATAAATTTTTAACGTTATTATCAAAATAGAATCTTAAAAAAGTGTCTTTGAAATTACAATCAAAATAGAAATCGCCATGACAAATATTACCTTTTGTGTTATGTAAATTAGATCTTAGATCGTTTTCACCTTCAAAAATCTCTACTTCCTTACTTACCCATTTTGGAGAAAGTTTTACTACAATAGATCCTTTACTTTCATATTCGCTATGTTCTACTGATAAATAATATAATCCCCAAGACAAATATCTTTCTATTGTATTTATGTTTTCTTCAATCCTATTCATATTAGAATCATATAATGTTAGTTTGATATTGCTGTTACAAGTAGCTATAATTTTATACGATTTTGAACAGTTTACCATTAACTTATAAGTCTTATTTTCTCCACTAATCATTAGTGGTTTAATTGTATCTTCGCTTTTACAATCTATTGTTGATAACCCCAATGAAGTTGAAGGATCTTGTTTAATGTTTTCTCTATATAAAATCCAATTTTCTTTATTTTTGTAATCGCAAATTCTATTAGCATTGACAAAAATATTGAAGTCTTTGTTAGAATTTTCAAATGTATTTTCTGCAATACTTGTCAGTTCTCTCCTATACCTTTTTACATACACATTTTGTAATTCTGAGCAAAATGAAAATGCACCTTCTCCAATATATAAAAGATTTTTAGGTAAAATTACAGTTGATAATTTGCTGCAATTTTTAAAAGCAAATCTTTCTATTGAAGATAATTCATAATTTAAGTCTAGTTTTATTAGACTAACACAGTCTTTAAATGCATTTTCGCCAATTGTTGTAATATTATTACCAAAAGTGAAACTTGTTAATTTTGGACAATTTTCAAATGTAGCATTTTTTATTTCTGACACACCATTTGGAAAAGCTGCAGATTCTAAATTTGGACAATTTTTAAATGCTTCACTACCAACATATAAAATTGTATTTGGCAATATTGCTACTGTAAATAAGGCACCGCTACATGCTCCATTTCCTATTGTTGTAACAATTCTACCATCAATTCTTTCTGGGAAAAAAAAGATACCGTATACTTCTAAATTAATTTTATCTATTGATATAGCATTTTCACCAATATTTGTTGTTTGAAATAAAGTTTGTCCTAATACCTGTTCTATTTTTTTTGCAACTTCCTCCATACATACAGGACAAAAATCTTTTTCAGAATCACTCATTCTACATTTTTGAGATGGTCTATAATACATAGTATTGCCTATTGAATTTTTTGTTGTTTGAGTCTCTTTTTCAATTGGATAAATGCCTACTTCATCATAGCCCATCCATTTTTTCCATTTAATTTTATCAATATTATTGCTATCAGAAATATTTACTTTTCCTGTATCTTTATTTTCTGTCCAATATTCATCAGCTAAATTCCCAAAAGAATGCCCAAATTCGTGAATAGTAGTATTCAACCAGCTTCCATTCTTAGTGTCAGATGAATATATAGAGCTAAAGGCTATACCAATTTTGTCATCAGATGGATACGAAGCTACACCACCATCAAGTTCCGAATTGCCAATCACCTGAATCATATCAACATTGGGATAAAACTTCTTAGCAATTTTTCTAGCTTTATCGCGATTTTTATCAGTCATGCCTAAAATAACACGCTCTTCACTATCAAGCCAATGATAATATCCACCAAAATAAGTATCTCTACCATGTTCACATTTAAATTTTGAATTTTCAGGAGTACATTTTGTTGTTGCCGGTTCCCCATTTTTTTTACGACAAGCAAATTCTCCATTAAGTTCCCCACTTAATCTAGATTGTTTTGATGGACAAAACACCGCATAAACTTTAATGTACGCAGCATAATAATTAAATGGTCTTACAGTTAACATATAATTTGCTGCATCGCTAACTTTTTGATAAAATAATGATTTTTCATTTTCAGTAAATCCATCACTCAAAAATACAGCTACAAGACTCTTATCATCGGATTTATTATTATCTCTAATTATTTGTTTTTCTAATTCATCATAATCAATGATAAGAATAGATTTAGTATCTATATCATCTGTTTCTGAAGATAAAGAGTTTTTATCTTCACATTCAAGATTTGTGCTATCATTTAAATTGCTAATAGCATTTGCTTTAACAAAATTATTTATATTGTTGCCAATAAATAGTGTGACTGTTAATAATATTAGTGATTTAATTAATAATACAATTTTTTTCATATTCGATTTCTCCTTATATTTTTATCAATTTTTGTTTCTACAATTATAATTTTTATTTTATACAACGGTTATTTCAATAGATAAATTTTGATACCAAACTATTGCTGTTCCCTTTGATTTACC
>CAKONV010000046.1 GCA_934098295.1 uncultured Bacilli bacterium
AAAGGTGTAAGTTATTGTTCTTTATGTGATGGACCTCTTTTTAAGAATCAAGATGTTTCAATAATTGGGGGAGGAAACAGTGCTTTAGAAGAAGCTTTATATCTTTCAGATATATGTAAAAGTGTAACTATTATCAATAGAAGAGATGTTCTTCGTGGAGATAAAATATTAGTTGATAAGGTTTTAAAAAAGGATAATATAAATATTTTATATAATAGTGAAGTTGTAGAATTTAATAAAAAAGATGATTTTTTAGAATCTTTAACTATTAAAACTAATGATAAACTTAATAAATTAGAAGTAAAAGCATGTTTTATCTTTATTGGATATGTTCCTGCGACTGATTTTTTAAGTAATCTTGACATTCTTGATGAAAAAGGTTATATTAAAACAGACAAAAATTTAAAAACAGATATACCTTTTATATATGCCTGTGGGGATACAATAAATAAACAGGTATATCAAATAGTAACAGCAACAGGAGAAGGTGCTGTTAGTGCAATTAGTTTTATTAATGATTATAATTCTTAGGAAGTGAGATACATGAAAAAATTAAATAATAATGGATGGGGTTTAATGGCTTTTTTAATGATACTTTTAGTTTTATTAATATTTGTTTTTATAGCATTAAGTGGAATTGAAGGAATGAAATAAAGGTGGTATGATGAAAAGTAAGAAGGAAAAAAGTATACAGTTTTTTAGCAATATAGATATGATTAATTGCCCAATATGTCACGAAAGGTTAGATGTTTTGAGTGATTGCTTTATATGTAAAAACGGCCATAACTATACTATTTCAAAAAAAGGTGTTGTATGTTTATTAAATACAGGAAACTTGAAAAAAAACTATATCTATGATAAAAATTTGTTTGTTTTTAGAAGAAATTTTATTTTAAATAATTTTTATACTGACATATATAACGAAATTGTTTATTATATTAATAATTATAAAAACGAATTTGTTAATATATTGGATCTGGGTTGTGGAGAAGGAACCCATGACTATTTAATAGTGTCTAAATTAAACAAAAAATTTTGTTTTTTAGGAATAGATTATAATAAAGATGCAATTGAATTAGCTACGGATTACATAAGTGAAAAAGTTAATTTTTCAGTTGCAGATGTTAATAATTTGCCATTTAAATCGGAGTCGTTTGATTTTATTATAAATATTTTATCTCCATATTCTTCTGCTGAGGTTCAAAGAGTATTGAAAAAAGATGGAATATTTATAAAAGTTATACCGAATAGTGAATATTTAATTCAATTAAGAAAAAAAATAGGTTTTAATGAATATGAAAAAAAAGAAGTGGTCAAACATAAAGTATTAAAAAATTTTGATTTGATTAGAGAAATAAAAGTCACCAAAGATTATGTATTAACAGATGAACAACAACAACAGTTGTTGAATATGACGCCATTAATGAAGTCAAAAAAAGCAAAGAAAAACAATGAAAATATAAGTGATATAACTATAGATTTATCAATACTTATATTAAGGAGGAAATGATATGTTATCAAATTATGCAAAAAAAATATATTTAAAAAAAGATTTATATGCTATCTTTAATTCTTTAATAATGGAACCATTATTTGTAACATCTGATGAAGCCGATAGGGTATTTAACAATAAGTTGGATGAATTTACAGATGAAGAAGTTAAGCAATTATATGAAAAATGTATTCTAGTTGACTCTGCAAGGCAAGATAAAGTGGCAGTTAAGGTGATAAAAGATGCGATTGAAGATAATACTTTAAATAAGGTAACTATGATGTATATTATTCCAAATAATAATTGTAATCTAGAATGCAAATATTGTTTTATAGGCAAATTGAATAATACTCCAGTTTATATGAAGGAAAAAACTGCATATAATGCAATAACTAAATTTGTAAGTCATTTAAAGAGCATTAACGCTAAAAAAGGAGCTATTATATTCTATGGTGGTGAACCGCTAATTAATTTTGAAATAATTAAGTATTCTGTTAAAATAATAAAACAACAAAATTTTCCAATTGATATTTCAATAGTGACAAACGCAACACTTTTGGATGAAAGTAAGGCAGAGTTTATTAAAGAAAACAATATTGCATTAGGTGTTTCAATTGATGGACCTAAAAAGATGACCGATGAAAAAAGGGTTTATAAGGGAAATAATGATAGTGTATATGATAATGTAATAAGAAAATTGAATATGTTAAAGAAATGTGGTGTTCAGTTTGGATTATCAATAACAGTTTCCGAGGAAGCTTTAAAAGATAAGGCAAAATTAATTAAATGGATAAAAGATAATCATTTTACAGACATAAATTATAATCCGTTACATTATTCCAATGCTAACGATAATTGGAGAGAATACTATAATAGTATTGGTGATTTCATTTTTAATTCAAACAATACGTTATTTCCATTAGGAATTAGTGAAGATAGAGTTGCCAGAAAATTACGTTCATTTTATGAAAGAGATTTTAAATATAGTGATTGTGGCGCAAATGGAGGCAATCAAATTACTATTAGACCAGATGGGGATATTACAATTTGTCATGGTTACTGGAATATAAGTAAAAATGAAATTGGAAATATAAATGATATAAATTTTTGTGATATATTTTCTAGTGATTTATATAAAAAATGGCATAAAAATTTAACAATAAACAAATCTGAGTGTTTAAAATGTCCGGCAATTTTTATTTGTGGAGGCGGTTGTGGAATGCAAAGTGAGAATTTGTTTGGTAAGGTCGAAAAACTTGATAAGCCATTTTGCAAATATTCTAAGACAATGTTAAAAAAAATTTTACTTGATTTATATGAAACAAATAAATAAGAAATGTTCAATTATTGAACATTTCTTTTAGTAAGCATTTCTTGTGCTTAGTATTGCTTGTTTTGCAAGAATTGGTGCAAGACATCCTGCTCCACAATTGCAGCTACAGTTGCCACAGTTGCATTTACTAGCCATTGTAATAGAATTTGTGTATTTTTTGCTAGTCATATTTTTTTTGAATTTAATTTCAACCATAATATGTCCTCCTTTTTTATAATATATCATATGATTATTAAATAATCAAATTTTTTGTTTTTTATGATAAATCTATAAAAGTCTTTAAAATTTACCAATTCTTGGTACTTGTCGTTCAAAAATACTTTCAAAGTATTGTAAACACTTATTTTTTACATTTATTTTTTTAATCTATGACTTGTAATATTAACAGTTTTATTGTATAATTCATTTATAAATGTTTAGAAAAAGAGGAGTAAATTAAATATATTATTTAGAGAGTTGTTGGTTGGTGTAAAACAATTAATATTTTAATTGAAGGTAGCTTTGGAACTGATTATTTGAAATAGTAGTAAAATAATCCGTATGATATGCGTTAAATATATGAGATTTCAATATGAAATGATAAAAGGTGGTACCGTGCTTTTAAGCACCCTTTGGGTATCATCTTTTTTATTTAGAAAGGAAAGATTTT
>CAKONV010000047.1 GCA_934098295.1 uncultured Bacilli bacterium
GCACATCTTGTAGCTAATACAGGGGAGCTGTGAATGTGTACTGTCGACAACACACATTAGTTTCAACAAGCAGAGGCATCTCTTTTAGAGGTGCCTCTCACTCTAAAAGGAGGATTGTGATGGCAGACAAATTTAGTATGCAATGGCACATTACTGATCGATGTGACCAGCGGTGCAAGCATTGCTACATTTATGAAGGCAAAGATAAAAAATGTAGCCTGGAGCTCGATTTAAACACATTAAATTTAATTTTGGAGGATTTTATCTCGAGCTGTAAGCGGTTGAGAAAAGAACCGTTCCTTGTTATCACGGGTGGAGATCCGTTGCTCTATGAAGAAATTTGGGATTTTCTTGAAATTCTCAAAAAGAACAAAATCCATTTTGGTCTTTTGGGAAATCCATTTCATCTGAATTATGATGTGGTAAAGAAATTAGAAGATTTAGGGTGTATCAATTTCCAGATGTCTTTAGATGGTTTGAGAGAAACCCATGACTACATTCGTAAACCAGGTTCTTTTGATGCGACTTTAGATGCTTTAAAGTACTTTGAAGGTAGCAAAATCAAAACCGCAATTATGACAACAGTTTCAAAGACAAACATCGCAGAAATTCCTGAATTAGTAGACATCGTGGTGAAGTACAAGGTTAGCAATTTTGGATTTGCCAGATATTGTCCTAATCCTGGAGATTTTGATTTGATGGTTTCTCCTGAAGAATACAGAGCTTTTCTTGACAAAATGTGGGAAAAATATATGCAGTATCAAGAATGTGATACACGATTTGCATTAAAAGACCACCTTTGGAAGCTGTATCTGTATGAAAAAGGCCTGTTTAAACCGGATGAGATTGATAACCCCAATGACCTTATCTTAGATGGATGTCATTGTGGAATTACGCACATCACAACTTTGGCAGATGGAACTGTCTACGCTTGTAGAAGGAGTGAAACACCTGTAGGAAAGGTACCTGAACAGTCGTTTTACGACATTTTTAACGGAGAAAAAATGGACGAATATCGTCAGTACGAGAAGTTTGAGCATTGTTCCAAATGCGAGATAAGGAATTTCTGCAGAGGGTGTCCTTCTGTTGCAAAATGTCTGACGGGTAATTTCTATTCCAAAGATCCTCAGTGCTGGAAAACATTTTAAAGGCACGACAGGAGAGTGATAAAGTAAAATTTTCACTCTCTTGTTATTTTTTATAAAATTGTATGTTATAATAATTATTATTAAATAGAAAGGAATTGATATAAATGGGAGATATACAGAAATATTATGAAAATACAGAAAATGCTTTACCACACACAATGGTTAAGAAATTTATAGATATGAATAATAATCCTAAATATGCTATTGACTTAGGATGTGGGGCAGGTAGAGATACAATATATTTAATAAAAAAACGGATGGAAAGTATTAGCAATAGATAAGGAAAATACAGAAGAAATAATAGCTAGTAAATTAGATGGTGAAGAATTAAAAAAATTTGATTTTAAGTGTCAAGAATTCGAAAATATTGAATTAGAAAAAAACAACTTATTGGTGGCTAATTTTAGTATTCCTTTTTGTAATAAAAAATACTTTAACGAATTTTGGAATAAAATATCAGATAGTATTTTAAAAGGACGGATATTTTATTGGAAATTTCTTTGGAGTGAGAGATTCTTGGGTAAACATAAAAGAGCAAATGGTATTTTTATCAAAAGAGCAAGTATTAGAATTATTTAAAGACTCATTTGAAATAATAGAATTTAATGAAGTTGAGAAGGATGGAAAGACAGGACTAGGAAAGATGAAACATTGGCATATATATAATGTTATAGCAAAGAAGAAATAAGACATAAAAAAGTTAATCTGAAAAAATATTGAATAATGGAAAAGAGACTGTAAATGAAGTGAACCCAAATTATTAGACAAAAAAGTTTAATAAGGAGGGTTCATTTTATATGTCAAAATATTCAAAAGAATTTAAATTAAAGGTAGTAAATTATTCTATGAATAATAATTATAGTTGGGAAGATGTAGCAAAACAATTTGATATTCCAGCATGGACAACAGTTAGAAAATGGGTTAGAAAATATCAAGAACATGGACCAAAAGGTTTAATAAAGAATCAAAAAACAAGTTATAGTGGTGAATTTAAACAGGATGTGGAATAAGAGAATGGCAAGATATAAGAAAAACAAAGGAATATGATGGTCGAATTTCTTTGCTGTAAAAGGCGTACTTACATAATGTAAACAACCTATTTTTCAATAGGTTTATTAATCGAGACTAAAAATAAAACAATTGATAAAATAAAGATACTAATATCCATATTTTACCAATTGTTTTATGTTTTATAAATTATTTTTGCAAAAAACCGAAACTTAAAATTTTTACATTATTAAAATTATTCGTGAAATAAAGAATCTAATGATGTTACAAGTATGTAGTAAGTAAAACTTTTTACTTTATATTAAAAAAAGTTGCATAAAACATGTGTGAAAAGAATTATTATATTGATAAATAGTATTCTTTATGGTATATATTAGTTAATAAACAGTAATTTAAAATTATGAAGAAAGAGGAAATGTTTATGAAAAAATTTTTAAAAGTAGTTGCTGGTATTTTAGGAATAATAGTTGTTTTAGGAATTGTATTTTTTACAGTAGATTATAATAGAGTGAAAAATCAGGAAAAGCCTATTTTTTGTATAAAAAGTCCAGCTGGAGGAATAATGGACGGCGGTACAATAGAATATTTGGGTTTAGGTTATAAAGTAATAGATTTCCACACAATAGCAGGTTTTGATGATATAAAAATTGGAACTTGGTTTATGGATTATAATGATTTTGAAGAAGAAATAAAGGCATACGAAAAGAAATTTAAAGAGAATTTATCAACGAATGAAGAAAATAATAGTTGATAATTATTTTTAACATATTTTTCTTCATATATTTTACTCACCTTAACCTTTCTAATATTTAGACGAATTTAAGATTTATTTTGTTGGTAAATTTAATTACCAATATATGTGGAATGTAATAAAAAG
>CAKONV010000048.1 GCA_934098295.1 uncultured Bacilli bacterium
TTAGATAGAAAAACAAAGAATGCTTTTATGGCTAGAGTTAAAGATATAAGAATACATGACTTTAGACATAGTTGTGCATCTTTATTAATTGATAGTGGTGCTAATATAACTTTAGTTGCTAAATATCTAGGACATTCTAAAATAGATGAAAATTTAAATACATATTCTCATATGTATCAAAATAAACTTGATACTATTGTTAATATTATAGAACTTCAAAATAGTAAATTAAATAACAATATTATAGAAACTAAATCAACTATTTTATTAGAACATAAAGAAACAATACCTGAACCAGGAGAAGAATCATATGATTATGAAGAATATGAAATAGTAAAATTAAAAAACAAAGATGACCTAGTCCCTTAATGGGACTAGGTTTCTTTTTTTATTTATAATTACTATATCCTATATATTCAAGTTGTTTTCTCTTATAGTTGCTATATACATCATAATGTTCTGTTATAAAATTATTAACGTTCTCTCTTGTACAAGGATGTTCTTTCCTTATTTTTTTATAAAACGGTTTTATTGTTTCATCTTTAAGTATTCTTATTAAACCATATAATCGATTTTCAACAGCAACCTTTCCTAAAAAAGGAATCATTGCTTTACCATAAAATCTTACATATGAATAAGTTGTCTTTCTTTCCACAAATTTTTTAGGAACAAACACAATAGCCATCTTATTTTCTTCATCATATGGTAATTTTTTTGTAGTATTATGAACCCAAGTCTGTTTATCATATGACCAATATCTGTTTTTTATAAAAACATCTTGCATTGGTATTTCATATTTTAAGCATTCTTTTTGGGTAAATTCAATTAACTCTTCAAAAATTAAGCTTGTAATAAAGTCTGATGTTTTATCAACTCCTAGTCCCTCTATCATAACACTAGCGTCAAAAATATCTCCAATCATCTCAGTATATATAGCTTTCGATTCTTTAATCAAATTGTAAATTTCTATACCGAGGTTTTCTCCTCCTGATAAACCATTAGGGTTTTTAACCGAATATCCCAGTCTTGTTTCATTCATTTCTACAAAGTATTTTGTATATTTATAGCCAGCAGTATCATCTTTAGCAATTGCTAATTCCAACAATCCAGAGAAATACTGCTGAACTATTTGGCAACATTTTATTCCCATCTGACTTTTGTCCATATACATCATCATTGGATCTATCCATTTTTTATTATCAGTAGATAATTCCACATCTATAAAATCAACATTATCAGATAAGTTATATTTTTTATATAATCTCATATAATTCCTCCTTACTTTATTGTAAGTAAGAGCTACAAAGCATAAAATTAAACTTTACTACTTTTCTTTTCTAACGCCTTTGAATTTTCCTCCGCTAGTCTTCACATCCATAAAACGTCCAGTAGTTGTGTCTCTTTTAATATATAAGTTAGTTTTATTATTAAACGTTTGTGAACGGCCTTTAACAGCACCAATTCTTGCATTATCACCTTTTGGTTTATTTACTGCCATTAGTTACCTCCTTAATTAATACTCGGAGATTCCTTGTTCTGTAAATTTATCAAAACTTTGATCAAAAATATTGCATTTTTTTTTGATTACTGTTAAGATATTCATAGAACAAGGGTGTCTTTATTAAATCTCCTGTTCGTCATATAGTCTACTTGTGTATTCTATATCTTGTGTTGCTTTTGTAGTTCGTACCTACATTTGCTGTAGAGTATTTGTATTGCCTTGCAAATACTTTTTTATTTGCTTAATACCCTACACAACTAAATATATCATACATTTGTTTTTAAATCAACGAAATTAAGAAAAAAACAGCTTAAAATCAGCTGTTTTTATTATATTCAATACATTTTTCTTCTAATAATTTAAAATTACAACATCTTTTAGCAATACTTTCATTTAAAGTACGATTTATATACTTGTCATATAGTTTTTTAGATCTGCCATATAACTTATCATCATTACGATTTAACAAAAATATTTGTTCTTTTAACATCTTAGTATATTTTTCCTCTGTTTTAGTTAAGCACTCTTTATCTAAGTCTAATTTGATAATATTTTTATCCGTTACTGGCAACATATTATTAAAGTTAATTGCTCCTAAATCACCATTTGCAATTTTCAAGAAGTCCAAAGTTGTTTTCATAGTTTTATGTTTTGGTTTAGGACTTGATAATGGAGCAAAATATTTGCAATCATTGACTTCAAATAACACACCAATAAATGGTTTCAATTCTTTCTTATCATAATTATATGGAACTTTTTTATCAAATTATCTTAAATAATCACAATATTTTGAATCCAATCTAACTAATATTAAACTTTCCATAGTATCACCTTCGAAGAATATTATATACTAAAAAACAAAATAAAACTAGAGTTTGCTCTCTAGTTTCTTTTTTTAGTTCACTGTTAAAGCCGGAATCGCTTCTTTTTTAAGTTCCTCTTATAGTGGGAATCACTAGCTTTTTTATTGCTACTAAGTAGCATTATTATTATATGCAAAAATGCACAACATAATCACTTATGTGCCAATAATATACCATAAATATGGTAAAATGTCTAGTCTTCCAGAAAAAGTTTTAAAAATTTTTTAACACTATAAATTTTCTGTTTTTGTTTTTTATTATTATAATAATATATAAATATATTATTATCACTCAAACCATAATCTTTTTAGTACTTTTCTAAATTTGTGTACCTAAAATTACTTAATTAACCACAAATCCTTTAAAACAAACAAAAAGTGGAGCCTTTCGGCTCCTTCAGGGGGTTTTGGTTACTACCTTCACATATTAATCGTAAAAGTAGTGCGGGTATACCACCACGCATTTTAATCATAATGTATTTTAATATAATTGTCAATATGATTTAATTAAGTTAATTAAAAAAATTTTGCTTTTTAGCAAAACTTTTTAGCAAAATTACTCTTTTGAAATTACTATTTTTTTAACATTAGATAATTTTGCAGGTTCACTTGGCATTACTTCATTTGATGCTGTAAT
>CAKONV010000049.1 GCA_934098295.1 uncultured Bacilli bacterium
CATCTACATTTTCATATTTTTTTGCCTTTTTCCTCATTTTCTTATTTAGTCTTATTCCTCTTTTATATTCTTTTGTATTTACTAATTCGTTTTTAATTTTCATGTATACCTCCAAACTAAAAAAGTATCATTCTATTGAATGATACAAAATCTATTATAATTATAACATACTTAAACAATAAATCATATTATAATTAAGTAAAATTGTGTTTCTTCTGAAAAATAAGAGAAAAGTGCTGATTATTTTATCAACTCTTTAATTAATATTTACAATCATCATTTATCTTTCTTGTAGTAATTAGTTCTATACTTATACATAACTTCAGAACTTCTTCTATAAACATTTGTAACTTTAGAAAGTTCAGATATAATAGCATCTTCATCATCAATTTTAGTATAAAACAATTGATTATTATCTGAAAAGTGTACTGTTTCCTCTGAAATATTACCCGTAAAAATACTTCCTACAACCACATCTCTTATATCATATTGGTCGATATACTTCTTATAAAGTTCTAAATCTTGCATTGTTATATCTTTAAGTACTGGTTTCATATATAAAACAGCAGGTATATTTAAACTATTAAAAAGTTGAAAATTTTTGAATCTATCTAAAACCGGTGTTGTGTTTTTTTCAATTACTTCTTGTTTAGATATAGTCGCTGAACTAACAAAAATAACCAATTGTCCAAAATATTTTATTAATGGTAATATTTCGATTATTTCTTCTTGCTTAATTTGCTTTTTTGTTGATAACTGAACTTGATTCCCTTTTTTTAAAAAATATTTAATTAAATTAATCGTTTCATTTTTGTTATATTCATCCCAGCATTCCGAATAACATCCAATCGTAATTAATGTTTCTTGATTTATATTAAACTTGCTTTGTTCTATAAAATCTATTATTCTTTGTGCTGAAATAGTTTTATAATTATATGAACTATTACTATATCCCATTTTTGGCAAATAGCAATATGCACATTGACCAGCACAACCTAAGCTTGTGTTTATAAATATTCTTTTATTATCTCTTGCAAAAAGATAACCATTGTCTATCACTATCTCACCTTATACCTTTCCTATAAACATTTCAGTATGAAAATCAAAATGGACTTCATTATCTTTTTTATACTTATTAAAAATTGATACAATACCATCTATAAATTCTTTATAATATTCACTATTTTCTTTTGGTGCATATGATAATGATTTTGATAATCCGACAAGCATATCTATTGAATATTTTTTTGAATGAATAAATGTATAAGTTTTATATTCGCCATTCTTGAAAAAATTTTTACGATCATCAACGTTTTTATGTTGATATGTTTTGCCAGTAAGTTTAGTATTCCAATTGCTTATATAATTGAAGTAATCTTTGCTAAATTCATTATTGTCATCTACCCAATCATTCCAAACTATTGCAAAGTATCCGTTAGTTTTTAATATTTTACTTACTTCTTGTTTTAATTTTTGCTTGTCAAACCAATGAAAACTTTGAACTGCAAACACAATATCAACTGAATTTTCAAATAATCCAGTTAATTCTGCACTTTTATTAATATAAATAATATTATTACAATCTTTGCAATATTCTTTTCCTTTGTTAATCATATCAATATTTGGTTCAACATAATAAATTTTTTTACAATAAGAACTTGCTATTTTAGAGAATTTTCCAGTTCCAGCGCCTAATTCAACTATAACTTTATTATTCATATCAAATTCTTTAGATAGTAGCTCAAAAAGTTCTATTGAATATGTCGGTCTATATCTTGAATAATCTTCTTGTTTTCCATAATAAAATTTTTTGCTATCATTTTCAATAATATATTTCATGCACATCACCATAATCCTATTATACCACATATATTAGCAAAAATTGAAAATTATAGTTAGTTTATAACTGACTTTTAAACTTTATCTTTCAAAGTCATCTTTATCTTTGCTTATATCTAAATCTTCAATATCGTCATCATCTAAAACATTATCTTCATACATATCATTAACAACATCAACGTATTTATCATCTTTATCATACCAACTATGTAGTTTATCATGTAAGAATGATATTAGTTTTTCAAATTTTTCTTTCCAATATTCTAGAGTATTTTGTATATCTTTTATTTTAGATTTTAAAAATGATATTTTCTTGTCTTTTTCTTTTATAGTATTATTTAAAGTTTTAACTCTTAAATTAAGTGCTTCGTTATTTTCAGTAAGTATTTTAATCTTATTATTTTTATCTTTTAATTGTTCATGAGCATTAACTAATGTATTAGATAAAGTTTGCATTTTATCATATTCTTTACTAGTATTATCTACTTGTTCGATAAAGTCGATAAATGAATCCTTATCTTCTTTTGATAAAATATAATTATCTTTATTTAATTTAGATACTTTTAATTTATCAATTTTATCCTCATGAATATTGTTTTTACAATTTTCACATCTATAATAGAAGTACCATTTATCAGACTTAATTTTATGACTAGCACCACCAGCAAGAATCCTACCACATTTAGGACATTTTTATTTTTGTAAGAAAATATAAGTCTGAGTTCTCATATAATTTTTTTGATTTTTCTTCTTTTGTACTTGGCAACTTTCCCATAACTCTTTACTTACTATTGGTTCAACGACATCTTTATAATATGTTAGATGATTAGTTCTTTTACCATGAACATAATCTCCTTTATAAACCTCATTTGCTATAAT
>CAKONV010000050.1 GCA_934098295.1 uncultured Bacilli bacterium
AATTATTATCATATGTTATATAAGGATGTTCCAAGTCAATAAATTGTCCCATTTTTTCTGTAAAATCTTTGAAAGCTGCTTCATTTTTCCAAACAGATTCACGACATTTTTGATTGAATTCTTTAATTCCATATTTTTCAATGTCTGTTTTTCCTTCAAATCCAAGTTCTTTTTCTACTTGTACTTCTACTGGTAATCCATGAGTATCCCAACCAATTTTTCTAAGTACTCTATATCCTTGCATTGTTTTGTATTTACATACTGTATCTTTTAAAAGTTTTGCTAACATATGATGGATTCCAGGCATTCCATTTGCTGTTGCTGGACCATCATAAAATACAAAGTTTTCGCTTTCTTTTCTATTTTCTATCGATTTATTAAATGTATCATTTTTTTTAAATTGCTCTAATACTTTTAATTCATTTTCACTAACTTTACCTTTTTCTAATTCTTCAAATTTTTTCATTCTTTCACCTCTTTAAAATTAAAAAAATCACATCCTAATTATAAGGACGTGATTTACGTGGTACCACCTTAATTTGTAATAATAAATTATTACCTTAAAGTCTTAATGCGACTAACATCATTTCTTACTTTATTTCTGAAATAAAGCTCCCAAGCTACCTTCAAATAATATATTTATTAGTTTCCATCAACCACTAACTTTCTATAAAATATATTTATTTTACTCCTCTTGTTCATTGCCTTTAATAGCACTATTATAAAATATTTTTAAATTAATTACAAGTATTAATAATAATATATTAAAGATATTATGATTAATTTATGATAATGTCTTAAGTGTTAGTATTTGATTATGTCTCAAAACTAATGTATTATATGTCACTTGAGGTGACAAAATGAGAAAGGTTGAATTAAGAATGAATGAACAAGAAAAATATAAAGTCATCAAGGAACTAGTTGATCACAACGGTAATAAAAACCGAGCTAGTAAAAAACTCGGTATATCTAAAAGACAAATTGATCGTCTTATTATTAAATATAAGGAGAAAGGCAAATCTAGTTTTATCCACGGTAATCGTGGACATATTCCCTCCAAGGCACTAGATAAGTCAATCTCCGAAAATATTATACTACTTTATAAAAATAAATACTATGATTTTAATTTTAATCATTTTAAAAGTTTTTTAGAAACGAAAGAAAATATATTTGTCTCTTATAAATTTATTTATAATGTATTAACTAAAGAAGGTATATTATCACCTAAAGCTAAAAAAAGAACTAAACGTGAATTTGCTAAGCAAAAACTACTTAAGGAAAAGAAAATTGATCTTGCTATGAATGATGAACTAATTAATACAATTATTAGCCATGAAATTAACTTAGAAGATTCTCATCCCCGTGGTGAAAAACCAAAGTATTTTGGAGAAATTATTGAACAAGACGGTTCAATACATCTATGGTTCGGTGAAAAGAAAACATGTTTGCATTTAGCAATTGATAAAGCTACTTCTACAGTAGTTGGTGCATGGTTTGATTATCAAGAAACCTTGAATGGGTATTATCATGTTTTATACCAAATATTAACTAAATATGGTATCCCATATAAATTCTTTACTGACAATAGAACTGTATTTAATTACATATCATTAAATCCCGATAAAAGGACTAGTGATAAAGATGTATTAACCCAATATGGTTATGCTTGTAAACAATTAGGCATTGATTTGGAAACATCTTCCGTTTCACAAGCAAAAGGCTTAATCGAAAGAACTAATGGAACTTTTCAAGGCAGATTAGTTCAAGAATTAAGGTTTAATAACATTACTACTATCGAAGAGGCTAACAAATATTTAGATGAAGTTTTTGTTCCTAATTTTAATAAAGAGTTTGCGTTGGATTATAAAAAATTTCCTACAGTATTTGAAGCATCTCCTTCCGATGAAAAAATTAATTATACTTTAGCTATTTTAACACCAAGAAAAATTGATAATGGTAACTCCATAAAATATCAAAATAAATATTATCAACCATACTTAGATAATAAGTTGAAATGCTTTATGCCTAAAACTGAATGCCTTGTTATAAAAGCATTTAATGGTGAATTATTAATCACCATAGATGAACAAATATTGGAATTGAAAGAATTAAATAGGAATGAAAGATTCTCTAAAGAGTTTAATGAAAAAGATGAAGTTAAAGAAAGAACAAAATATATTCCACCAATGACCCATCCTTGGAAACTTGCCTCTTTTAAAAAACAATTACAAAAAGCACACACGAATCATGTGTATGCTTAAATAAGCGGGTTTTTATGCCGAGAAAACTTTTGACTAGCAAAGAAATATTTTTTACCTTGTTGGAGTTTAATGATTGTTGTTTTCATTTTTGAAAATAATAATCATTTAAACGACTATAAATCAATAAAAATATTTTTGTTAGTCAAAAGGAAATTGGAATAAATTTTCCCGCTAATGTTTAAATTTTTTTGAGACATTTTCAAAAACTATTGACA
>CAKONV010000051.1 GCA_934098295.1 uncultured Bacilli bacterium
GGTACACCCTTAGGGACTCGAACCCTAGACCCACTGATTAAGAGTCAGTTGCTCTACCAACTGAGCTAAGGGTGCATATCAAACTTAGCAGGTATATTATATCAAAAAAAAGCTAATGTGTAAAGTAATTTACTACTTTTTAGTTGCATTTAATATATTTTTTGTCAATTTTTAAGGTATAATAATACTATGAGTAATATTAAGAATAAATTAAAATTAGTTTTTAAATCGGGAATTTTTTGGAGTTTTTTTGTTTTTATATTTCAATATTTATTATATTTAATAGCTATCTTAATTGTTGAAAAACTTTCAATAAAAGAAATATGTCCTAAAATTGATATTATTGATGATAAAATACCATTAATTCCAATATTTATTATTCCGTATGTTGTAGCATATCCTTTCTGGATTTACACTTCAATTAAAATTTCAACTACTACCAAAGAACATTTTTTCGATTATATTATTGGTCTAAGTTTAGCTCATATTATTGGCTTTATCATATTCATTGTTATGCCAACTTATATTGATCGAATAAATGAAAATCTATATAACTCCCTAGGAAATGATATATTTTCTAAACTTTTAAGATTTATTTATAACAATGATGGATGTGAAAAAGGACATAACTTATTTCCTAGTTTTCATTGTTTAATCAGTTTTTATTGTATTCTTGGTGTTTTTAAACAAAAACAAATAAGTAAATTTTATCGAATATTTACCTATTGTATGTCATTTCTAATTGTTATATCTACGCTTTTTACCAAACAACATTATTTTTTAGATACAATTGGTGGTTTAGTTACCGCAATTTTGGCTTTTTATATTGTTAAATTTGTAAAACCTACTAAAAAATGGATTTTAAAGGAAAATAACAAATAAACAACTACAATAAAGACTAAAGTCGACAAAAAATGACTTTAGTCTTTATTTTTAAATAACTCTTAAAATTACACATTTTAAATATAACTGTTCATTAGAATTGATTAAAGCTGGATGATCTGGCGATTGAATTCTAAAATCTAAAAACTGAACAGTTCTTTTAGAAAGAATTGAAGCTTCTTTTATCATATTTAAGAATAAATCAGGAGTCATATGTTGGCTACAAGAAAAACTCATTAAATACCCACCTGATTTGATTATTTTCATAGCTTGAATATTTATTGATCGATATCCAAAATAAGCCTTTTTAACAGTTTCCTTACTTTTAGTAAAAGCAGGGGGATCTAGAACTATTAAATCAAATTTATTTATATTCTCATCTTTTTTTAAAATATCGAAAACATCACCACATTCAACATGGATTTGATTGAAGTTATTTAATTTAGCATTGTTTAATATTTCTTTACAAGCAAGAGATGAAATATCACATGCTAATACCTCTTTGGCTCCATATTTTGCCGCGTGCAAAGCAAAGCCTCCTACATTAGAAAAACAATCAAGAACCGTTTTATCTTTGGCATAATATTTTAAATTATCACGATTCATTTTTTGATCTAGAAAATATCCCGTTTTTTGGCCATTTTCTAAATCAACAATAAACCTTATGTCATTTTCAACAACTTCCACTCTCGGATTAAAATCACCATATAGTGGGCCTTTAACTTCTTCTAAGTCTTCTTTTAATCTAACCGGTGAATCACTACGTTCATAAATTCCTTTAGGGTTCATAACCTTAATTAATAATTTAATTATCAAATCTTTTATTTTATCCATACCAAGGCATAAAAACTGACAACATAAGTAATCACCATATTTATCAACGATTAAGCCTGGTAAAAAGTCAGCTTCTGAAAAAATTAATCGATACGTATTGGTAAAACCTAAGTTTTGACGATGGCTTAAGGCTAATCTAATTCTTCGCTCATAAAAGTTTTCATCAAATATCTCATTTTCATTATATGACAAAAAACGAACCATAATTTTTGAAGATGTACTTAAAAAACCATAGCCAATAAATTCTTTATTAAAACTCAAAACTTTACAAACTTCGCCATTTTTTATTTCACCGATGAAGGCATTTACTTCATTATTGTATACCCAGGGAAAACCTTCCTTTTTCTCGATTTCTTCATTTTTATTTAATACAACTTCTAACATATAAATTTCCTTTTGTTTATTTTCTTATAAATTATACTTTTTTTTATTAATTACTGCAAATGATTGACTTCTTATTCTTTCTTTTAAAAAAATATGTTTTATCAATAGCAAAATTAATGATAAGATGTTATAATACTAGTGATTTTAAATAAGCCTACTATAAAAAAGTCAAGTAAATTAATAAAATAATTTATTTAAAAAGTTTAAAGTACGCAAAAAAGGGCCTT
>CAKONV010000052.1 GCA_934098295.1 uncultured Bacilli bacterium
TTAATCTTTTCATCATTTAATATAGCATCTATATATTCAATTGTGTAATCTCTAATAAATTTTTTAGGTTCTAAAACCCATTTGTTTATTTCATTATAAAGTCTTTGAAATCCAATTTCTCCATATTGATTGTAAAATTCAGAATAATTAATTAAGCCTTCTTTTAAATACTCTCTATATGCAGAATTACCTACATACATTCTTTTCGATAACTTACTTCCAGACCAATCAAGAATAGTTGGTGTATAAATAATACTAGGAACATCTGTAATACCTAATTTTAAAAGAGGTTCCATATAAACTCTTAACGGCCACATTCCTGACCAGTCACCACCATCTACTATAACACTTAAAGTATTATTCAGTTTGTCAGTTTCAAGAAAATAAAGTATTTTTACTAAATATCTTAAAGGTACATTCATATCAAACTTATCAGTACTTTTACTGTCAATTTTTGTTTTATATAGTCCATGTTTAGGACATACAGATGACATTTCTAGCGAATTTTCATTTATACTTTCAATTTTTGTATTTAAAATATGTTTTTCAGTTAATCCACATTTTGGACAAGGGAATCTTAATCTTATTTCTCCATTTTTGGGATCTAAAGTATATTTTAATAAATCATAATTATTCATTACTTTTATAAGAGATTTTTTAACTAATGGATTTTTCTGATAATCATAGAAAAACAAAATTTTATAATCTATATTATCTAGTTTTTTTAGTCTTTCTAAAATATCTATAAAGTATGGTAAAAATTTATCTTTTATAGTAGTTCCTTCAACTGTAACAACAGAATCCAAGTTTTTATAATATTTATGTCCATTAATTATTTTTTCTTCACCAGTAACGCTTTCTAACAACTCTACAATTATTTTTACTGGTTTATTATAATACTCTTTTAAATGTTTAGCCAAAGCAAATGCTGAAATAAAATTTGTTAGTGTTCCAACATGCGGGTAACAATTTACTTGCGCTGAAAGCCATAAATTAATTTCTTCTTTTGCATCCATTTTATTTTTGATAATTTCTGCTAAATCGTCTATAACATAATTCATTCCTGCAAGAGGATAATACACATTTTTCATAATTTAATCATCTCCTTAATTTTTTTGTAATGTATCCGCACTCAACTATACTATATTTTTTCTGCGATGTATATAATTTATCTTTTTCATCAAATTCTTTTGTTTGTTCCATTTCTTTACAAGTCATTGCAAAATTGTTTTCATAGATTTGATTGTGAGAATTAACAAACTCAATATCATAACATTCTTGCAGTTTTAAATAATTAAATATAATGGGATAATTTTCTAAATTTAGATAGCATTGTGGAATTGTAAAATGTTCATCTAATTTTTTCAGTTTATCAACATGAACAGGTGTTTTAAATAATGTGAAACTTTCAATTGGAATTGCAAATTTTTCACCACCATTTAAGCATGATTGTATTCTAGAATAAATTACGCTATTTACATCATAATTTTCAATTATTTGATCCATATGAATTGGTTTTCCTAGTTGCATTATGCCAATAACTTTTTTTACTGGCGAACTTAAATATAAATATGCACAAGTTGGTTCGTCACAAAATCTTTTCCTATATTCATATTTCTTTATATCATACAAAATAGGTC
>CAKONV010000053.1 GCA_934098295.1 uncultured Bacilli bacterium
ATTGAAAACAGCACAAGCAGGAGTAAATAGTTTAGCAACAGGAACTGAATCTTTGGATGGAGCAATAGAACAAATAAATTCTGGAATTAATGAATTATCAACACAAGGAAATCAAGGAATAGCAGCATTATCAACAGGTATTCAAGATTTATATAATGGAGCAAATGGATTAAATACTGGAGTTTCTGGATATTTAGAAGGAACTGCAAGTTATGCAGAAAATGTTAGTAATTATACATCAAGTGTAGAAAAATACACAAAAAATGTTAAAAATTATATTAGCTCAGTAGATGGAGCAAATGAAAAAACAACAGAACTTTTAACAAAGCTTTCTAAGATGACAGATTCTGATGATGAAAATATAAAAGAACTTGCTAAAAGTGCACAAACATTATTAACAACATCAAGTAATTTAGATAAAACTGAAATTGTGCTTAACAAAACTGCAGAAGGATTAAATCAAAGTGGAGTTAAAATTAGTAAAGCTGGTGAAGGTTTAGTAACAAAAGGAGAAGATGTAAAAAATGGTGCAGAAGGTGTATTAGCAGGAACTCAAGAATTAGCTACAAAATCAAGTAGCTTATCTGGGATAACAGAAGGAATTACAAGTTTAAAAAATGCAATGGCACAAGTAAAAGTTGGTACAACAAGTTTGAAATCAGGTGTAAATAAATTGTCTAATGGTACAACAGAACTTTTAACAGGTAGTACACAATTAACAAGTGGTTTATCTACATTAGATGAAAGTTCTACACAAGTAAAATCAGCATTACAAACTTTAGATGATGGAGCAAATAGTGCTTATGATGGAAGTGATGAACTTACGAGTGGTGTTCAAGAATTTAATGATGAAATAAATTCAGGAATAAGTGATACAAATGAAGAATTAACAACATTAAATGGTTTAGAGGAATTTTCTAAAGAACCCGTAAATATGGAAACAGAAGGATATGGAGATGTATCTTCATATGGTATAGCATTTACACCATTATTCTTGTGTATAGGATTATGGGTTGGAGCATTAATGTGCTATGTTGTATTTTATTATGACCAAAGACATAGATTTGGAATTTTAGATCATGATAATAAAAATAAATTATTACAAAATGTTTTGTATTTAATTGTTGGAGGTATTCAAGGAATATTAACTGCAGGATTATTAAAATTAGGATTAGGTTTTGAAATACAAAATATGTGGCTATATTTCGGAGCTTCTGCTCTATTAGGTGTAACATTTATAAGCATTATTCAATTCTTAATTAGAAACTTTGGAGATATTGGAAAATTCTTGGCTTTGATTATTTTAGTATTACAACTTGCAGCATCAGGTGGTACTTTCCCAATTGAAACTATAAACAAATTCTTCCAAGTGTTATCACCATATTTACCAATGACTTATGCAATTGATTTATTAAGAGAAATTTTAATACCTACTGCAACTAACTTTAAAGCAGAATATATTGGACTATTACTTGGAATTAATGTTGCAATGGTTGGTATAACATATTGTGTTGATATTATAAAAATTAAACT